>CALKHR010000066.1 GCA_937988885.1 uncultured Roseiflexaceae bacterium
GTTTTTACGAATCGTCGCTCAGCGCGAAAGATACGTTTCTTCATCCATTCATCACGATAACAGCGGGAATAGTGTCTTACACAGCGCGAAGCGTCTTTTCATTGCTCCTCTGTCAGCAAACGATTTGTTACACGTGAAGAGTCACATTGCAGTGCTTTCATACCGAACAGATCGTTTCGCATATAGGCCGTTTGAAATGAAGTGAAAGGAGTGGATCACCTCACTGTCGCGGTTGGTTGGAAAACGAACAAGGAGGTTCTATGATTCCTGGAGCGTTTGAATACGCGGCACCAAAAAGTTTACCCGAAGCTATCGCGCTCCTGCAGCAACACGGCGAGGACGCCAAAATCCTTGCTGGTGGGCACAGCTTGATCCCGCTGATGAAGCTTCGCCTTGCACAGCCCGCCTACCTGATCGACATCAACAAGATTCCCGGCCTCGACTACATCAAGGAGCAAGATGGCGAACTGCGCATCGGTGCGCTCACGCGCGAGTCCTCCATCGATGCCTCACAACTCGTGCAGACGCGCTACCCGCTGTTGGCCGATACCGCCCGCGTGATCGCCGACCCGCTGGTGCGCAACCTCGCCACGGTGGGTGGCAATATCGCCCACGCCGACCCCGCCAACGATCACCCCGCCACGATGCTGGCCTACAACGCCTCGGTTGTGGTGGTTGGCCCACGCGGCGAACGTGTCATCCCGATCACCAACTTCTTCATCGACCTGTTCCTCACCGATCTCGGACAAGACGAGATCCTCACTGAGATTCGCATTCCCACGCCTCCCGCCCGCAGCGGCGGCGCGTACATCAAGCTCGAGCGCAAAGTCGGCGATTACGCCACCGCCGCTGTAGCAGCCCAGATCACGCTCGATGAAGCGGGTGTCTGCCAGTACGTTGGCATCGGCCTGACGGCTGTGAGCAGTGTGCCGCTCAAGGCCACCCGTTCGGAGGATGCGCTGCGTGGTCAACCGTTGACCGACGAAGCGATTCGGCACGCAGCCCAGCTTGCAAGCGAAGATTGCGACCCCACCGCCGACCTACGCGGTTCGGTCGAGTACAAACGCGCGATGGTCAAAGAACTGACGCGGCGTGCGCTGACCAAGGCGCGCGAACGCGCCAACAGCTAACGCTTCTCGCGTGTTAGGCTTTGTAACCGAGTACGGGTACCCTCAACGTGCCCAACCGATGTAAGGATCGAAGCAATGTCGAAACACCAAATTAGCGTGACGATCAACGGCGAAACACAGACAGCCGAGGTGGAATCGCGCTTGCTGCTTGTACACTTCATCCGCGAAACCTTGGGCCTCACCGGCACACACATCGGCTGTGATACCACCAGTTGTGGCGCTTGCACGGTGCGTTTGGACGGTAAGGCGGTGAAGTCGTGTACTGTGTTCGCCGTACAGGCCGATGGCCACTCCATCGAGACGGTCGAGGGCTTGGCGAAGGGCAAAGACCTGCATCCCATCCAAGAGAGCTTTTTCGAGAAGCACGGGCTCCAATGCGGATTTTGCACGCCCGGCATGATGATGACAGCCTGCGCGCTCCTTGAGCAGAATCACCATCCCACCGAGGAGGAGATTCGCTGGGGGATTTCGGGCAATCTCTGCCGTTGCACAGGTTATGTCAATATCGTCGAGGCAATTAAGCTCGCTGCTGAGAAGATGTATGGCAGCGAGAGCGCGCCAGAGAGCCAGCAAGCCGAGGCCGAGACTGTCGCAGGCTAAGCCGTTCTGCGTTCCGAGCGTTCGGCTCGCGACTCAACGCGCGCCGTTCCGCATTCGTAGCGCAATCGCGTTCGAATGGAGTGCCAAATGACAACCGAAATTCGTGGTATGGGCCACAGTGTCAAACGCAAGGAAGATCCCCGCTTCCTGCGCGGCAAGGGCAATTACGTCGATGATGTGAAGTTGCCCGGCATGGTCTACCTTGATATTGTGCGCAGCCCGTACGCCCACGCAAAAATCAAACATATCGATACATCCAAAGCGCTCGCCATCCCCGGCGTGCTGGCGGTGATCACGGGGAAGGATCTCGATGCCGCTGGCCTGGCCTGGATGCCGACGCTGATGTCCGACCGACAGATGGTCTTGCCCGTCGATAAGGTCGTCTATCAATCGCAAGAAGTGGCCGCCGTGGTCGCCACCGACCGCTATATCGCCGCCGATGGCGTGGCAGCTGTTGAGGTGGAGTACGAGCCGCTGCCAGTGGTGGTGGACCCCCACAAAGCCCTTGAGCCCGACGCAACGCTCGTGCGCGACGACCGCGAGGCCAAGACCAACCATATTTGGCATTGGGAGGCGGGAGATCGCGATAGCACCGAGCAAGCCTTCGCCGAAGCCGAGGTGGTGGTGAAGCAGGATATGTACATCCCGCGCATCCACGTCTCCTCGATCGAAACCTGCGGCAGCGTGGCGCAATTCGATCCGATCAGCGGCAAGCTCACGGTCTGGATGACGACCCAGGCACCGCACGCCATCCGCACGGTGTTCTCGCTGGTTTCCGGCATCCCCGAGCACAAAATCCGCGTGATCTCGCCCGACATCGGTGGCGGGTTCGGCGGCAAGGTGCCCGTCTATCCGGGCTATGTGATCTCGGTGGTGGCCGCAATCACCACGGGCAAGCCAGTCAAGTGGATCGAAGACCGCATGGAGAACCTGCAGGCCGACTCGTTCGCCCGCGACTACTGGATCACGGCGGAGTTGGCCGCCAAGAAGGACGGCACGATGACGGCGCTGCGCACGAAGGTGCTCGCCGATCACGGCGCCTTCGACGCCGCTGCCAACCCCTCGAAGTTCCCAGCAGGCCTCTACAGCATCTGCACCGGCTCGTACGATCTGAAGCACGCACACGTCGAGGTCGATGGTGTGTTCACCAACAAACCGCCGGGTGGCGTGGCCTACCGCTGCTCGTTCCGCGTCACCGAGGCCGTGCATATGATCGAGCGCATGACCGATATTCTTGCGCACGAACTGAATATGGACCCGGCCACGCTGCGCCAAAAGAACTTCATCCCGCCCGAGGCGTTCCCCTACAAATCGCCGACTGGCTGGGAGTACGATAGCGGCAACTACCAGGCCGCGCTCAACTTGGCGATGGAGCGCATAGGCTACTGGGAACTGCGCAAGGAGCAGGCCGAGAAGCGAGCGCGCGGCGAGTTGATGGGCATCGGCATCTCGTCCTTCACCGAGATCGTCGGCGCTGGCCCCTCGCACACCTTCGACATCTTGGGCCTCAAGATGTTCGATAGCTGCGAAGTGCGCATCCACCCAACCGGCTCGGTGGTGGCACGCATCGGTGTGCAGAGCCAGGGCCAGGGCCACGAGACGACCTTCGCCCAGATCCTCGCCGAGGAATTGGGCTTGCCAGTCGAGAACATCGAGGTCGAGCACGGCGACACCGATACGGCGCCCTACGGCTTGGGCACCTACGCCAGCCGCAGTACGCCGACCGCAGGCGCCGCCGCCGCAATGGCTGCCCGCAAGATTCGCGAGAAGGCCAAGAAACTGGCCGCGCACTTGCTCGAAGCCAACGAGGCCGACATCGAATGGAAGGACTACAAGTTCTCGGTCAAGGGCTCGCCCGACCGCTCCAAGACCATGGCCGAGATCGCCTTCGCGGCCTACACCAATCACCCGCAGGGCATGGAGGCAGGTCTCGAAGCCGTCTCGTACTACGATCCGCCCAACCTCACCTTCCCGTTCGGCTCGTACATCTGCGTGGTCGATATCGACAAGGGCACAGGCGAAGTGCATATTCGCCGCTTTATCGCGGTGGACGACTGCGGCAACATCATCAACCCGATGATCGTTGAGGGCCAGATCCACGGCGGCTTGACGATGGGCTTGGCCCCCGCGCTGTACGAGGAGATCGTCTACGACGAGAACGGCGCGAACCTCTCCGGCAGCTTTATGGATTACCTAGTGCCCACGGCTGTCGAGACGCCGCGCTGGGAGACCGATAAGACCTGCACGCCTTCGCCGCATCACCCGTTTGGTGCGAAGGGCGTGGGTGAATCGGCGACCGTTGGCGCGCCACCTGCGATCGCCAACGCCGTTGTGGATGCGCTCTGGCATTTGGGCGTGCGCCACATCGACATCCCGATCACGCCGCAGAAGGTTTGGGCGCTGCTGCAACAGGCAGGCGTCACCGACTAACTCGGCGGCACGAACGAGTGTGGGTAACCGCTCACACTCGTTCGTTATCCCTTGAAATGCCAGATTGGACACAATCATGGACGAAATCCTGACACGGGCGCACCAACTCCAGCAGGAGCATACGCCCTTCGCGCTCGCCACCGTTGTGCGGGTATCACGGCCCGCGTCGGCGCGGCCCGGCGCGAAGGCGTTGGTGTTCGCCGATGGCAGCATCGAGGGCTGGGTCGGCGGCAGTTGCGCGCAGCCTGCCGTGGCCCGCGAAGGCCGCGCCGCACTCGCCGATGGCCAACCGCGCCTGCTCTGCCTGGTCGGCGTTGATGGTGCTATGCCCGAACGCGGTGAAGGAGTTGTGGTACAAGCGATGACCTGTCACAGTGGCGGCACGATCGAGGTCTACATCGAGCCGTTCACACCGCGCCCGCAACTGCTGCTGTTCGGCGAATCGGGTGTGACGCAGGCGCTGGTGCAGATCGGCTCGGCGCTCAGCTTCGATGTGGTCGTGGTGGACCCGAACGCCACCGCCGAGCGGTTCCCGTTGGCCAGCCAGGTGCACACCGAGTTTGAGCAGGTCGGCGTGCTCTTCACGCCGCAGAGCTACGTGGTGATCGCCACGCACGGCTCTTACGACGAAGTGGTGCTGGAGCAGGCGCTCGCCAGCCAAGCGGCCTACGTGGCGCTGGTCGCCAGCCGCCGCCGCGCCAAGGCGATCATCGAAGGGCTACGCCAAGGCGGTGTGGCAGCCGAACAACTCGACCGCCTGCGTGCGCCAGCCGGGCTCGACATCGGCGCGAGCCAACCCGCCGAGATCGCGCTCAGCATTATGGCCGAGATTGTGCAAGTGCGCCGCAAAAACGCGCTAACCCTTGCACAGGCCAAGCCCGACGCCGAGCCAGCCGCTCCGCCCGTCGCGCAACCACCCGCTCAGCCTGCCGCGACCATCACGCTCCAGCCGAAGCAGCCAACGATCACGCTGATGGCCGCCGCGCCACCGCAGATCGGCAACTCCGCCACCGCCGTCGATCCGGTGTGCAACATGCTGGTCGAGATCGCCACTGCGCGCTGGCAGCACGAACACGAAGGGCAGGTGTACTACTTCTGCTGCCCCGGCTGCCGACGCTCGTTCCAACGCGAACCAGAGAAGTATCTGGCGGGAACCACCCGCTAATGCGATGTGAACCAAAGGTCATTGAGCGAACAACAATCTCGAAGGACATCCTTTGCCATTGAGCACATTCCAGCTGCAACCTGGTATCGATTCGGCGCGTAGCGAAAGGCCGATCCCATCACCTATTGCGGAACCACCTTGCTCCCGCACGCACACCCTTCACACGATCCCACTAGGTTCGGAATCTCAAGCCAATCGGCGCAGCAACTCGGGTGGCTGCGTCAATTGGCGTGCCAACAACCTGAATGCTATAATCGCAGCACAGTATTTTAATAACCGTTTAGAGGAGGACGCTGATGTCCGAGCCAACCATCTATAAGAACCTGATCGGCGGGCGCTGGGTCGAGTCCACCAGCGGGCGAACGTTTGAGAATCGCAATCCTGCAGACACGCGCGATCTTATTGGTATCTTCCAAGATTCCAACGAGCAGGATGTTGCCGATGCTGTCGCAGCAGCGCAGAAGGCCTATGCTTCGTGGCGGCTGGTGCCCGCGCCCAAGCGCGGCGAGATCTTGTTCAAGGCCGCACAGCTCTTGGTGCAGCGCAAAGAGCAGTTCGCCCAGGAGATGACGCGCGAAATGGGCAAGGTGCTCGCCGAGACACGTGGCGACGTGCAAGAAGCGATCGACATGTGCTTCTTCATGGCGGGCGAAGGTCGGCGGCTCTACGGCCAGACCACGCCTTCCGAAATGCCGAACAAGTTCCAGATGTCGGTGCGTCAGCCCCTCGGCGTCTGTGGGTTGATCACACCCTGGAACTTCCCCATGGCCATCCCCTCGTGGAAGATTCTGCCGGCCCTGATCGTGGGCAACACCGTCGTCATTAAGCCCGCCCCCGATACGCCACTCTCAACCTACAACCTCGTAGAATGCCTGCTCGAAGCTGGCGTGCCCGATGGTGTGATCAACATTGTGACTGGCGGCAGCGTCCCCGGCGAAGCGCTCGTCACGCACCCGGATGTCAAGGTCGTCTCGTTCACCGGCTCGACCGCCACGGGCAGCCGCGTCGCGCGCCTGAGCGCCGAGGGCATGAAGCACTATTCGCTGGAGATGGGCGGCAAGAACCCCATGATCGTGATGGAGGACGCCGACCTCGACTTGGTGGTCGAGGGCGTCGTGTGGGGCGCGTTCGGCACCACGGGCCAGCGCTGCACCGCCACCTCGCGCCTGATCGCGCACCGAGCCGTAGTGAACGAGCTCACCGAGCGCATCGCCGAGCGCGCCGAGAAGTTGGTCGTCGGCAATGGCCTCGATCCCGCCTCACAGATGGGGCCGTCGATCAACCAGATGCAGCTCGACAAAGTGATCAGCTACGTGAAGATCGGTCGGGAGGAGGGCGCACGCCTCATCACGGGTGGCGAGCGGCTCACGGGTGGCGCGCACGAGCACGGCTTCTTCCACCAGCCAACGATCTTCGCCGATGTGAAGCGCTCGATGCGGATCGCGCAGGAGGAGATCTTCGGCCCGGTGCTGTCGATCATTCCGGTGGACAGCCTGGAGGAGGCCATCGACATCGCGAACGACGTGCCCTACGGCCTCTCGTCGTCGATCTACACCCGCAATGTGAACAACGCCTTCCAAGCGATGCGCGACCTGTACACGGGCATTGTGTACGTGAACGCGCCCACCATCGGCGCGGAGATTCACCTGCCGTTCGGTGGCACCAAGGGCACGGGCAACGGGCACCGCGAGGGCGGCACGCAAGTGCTCGACGTGTTCAGCGAGTGGAAGTCGATCTACGTTGACTACTCGGGCGGCCTCCAGCGCGCTCAGATCGACAACGCCGACTAATCAAGCGGTCTGTTTTTCGCACAAACGCCAGTGCTTGCGATTGCGGGCGCTGGCGTTGGTCTGCCCACAACATGTGGCAACCTTGTTGCAGCAGGATACAACTGGTTTTCAATCACAACAACCAACCGGAGTTGGTATGAGAAGCCTTCTGAAAAGCATCAGGAGGTTATGAGCAGAGACACGTACGCGTCAGCATGCAAAAAAACGCATACAGACCACCGAACAAGGACCATACCGAGGCATCAAACGATACAGGCATAACAGAGCAGATTCCTTGGGCTTGCGCAGCAGCCTACGTTCTCGTGAGTACGCGCACATTCGCCGTATGGCGCATCCAACGCTCTCGCACAGGAAGCACATCATAGGAATGCTTTTAGAAAACCTCTGAAAACTGAACTGATAGCGACAATGAGCAGCAGTGCCCAACTCGTATGTACAAACTCATAGAAAAATACTTTGTGTAGTAAAATGACATAATTGTGACGCAAAGCATTGGAATGCTTCAAATCACCACTATTCGTTTCGATTTCGTTAATAATTTGGTAATCTGTATGAGTTGGCGCTATCACACGGTTTTGTTATGCTTGCAGCAGATACTCAATGTATCGACCTTCACTTCAGCTCGATACTGGCGTGGTTCTTGCGTAGACACTTGTGACTTCAACCAACTGTACTTGAAACCGTCGTTTTCAGGTCAACATAAGCTCGCGACTGTTGCGGATTTCAGGTAAAGATAATCTAATTATCAGGTTGGTATTTCATTTTCAGTGCTATCATACGCGAACGCGCTTACACCGTGGAGGAAGAATAGCAATGTTGTGGCTTATTTGGATTGCTCTCATGTTGCTCACGCCAGTGCTTGCAGGTATTCGTGTTTGGCTCCAACTGCGAGCTGAAGATACCCAATCGGCGGGCGAAACCGTAAGCGAAGTGTAGTCATTTCGTCGAAGGTACCACAAATGCTCCTGGGTGGGGACCTTTTGTCCCTACAACACCCAAAACTTTTCGCATCGATACGCGAAATACAGAACCGCAGGGCGCATACGCATCCTGCGGTTTTGTACATGCAAAGGTTTGTGCCGATATTCACAGAGTTTGAATTTGGGAGTATACTATAGCCCTTGCATCTTTTGTTCGGGCTTACGAACAACTCGGTTTGTACAGCTCGACTAGTTCAATCGGAGCCGGTGATGACCAAGGTCTATAACTTCAATGCTGGACCGGCCATACTGCCGCGTACAGCGCTCGAACAGGCTCAACAAGAGCTGCTCGATTACCAAGGGATCGGCATGTCGGTGTTGGAGATCAGCCATCGCTCGAAGGAGTACGAGGCGATCAATAGCGAGGCCGAGGCGCGTATGAAGCGCTTGCTCGGCATTGGCGACGATTATCGTGTGTTGTTCTTGCAGGGTGGCGCAAGCCTTCAGTTCGCCATGCTGCCGATGAACTTCCTGCCCGAAGGCGCGGTGGCCGATTACGTCATTACTGGCGCGTGGGCCGAGAAAGCCTATGAGGAGGCGAACAAGATCGGCAAGGCGCACGAGGCGGCTTCCACCAAGGCGGGCGGCTACAAGCGCATGCCTCACCAAGACGAGTTGCAGCTGAGCGACAACTCGGCATACGTGCACCTGACCTCGAACGAGACGATCCAGGGCACGCAGTGGCAGGAATGGCCCGATGTGGGCAATCGCCCGCTGGTGATCGATATGAGCAGCGACATTCTGTCGCGCCCGATCGATACGCAGCGCTTCGATATGATCTACGCCGGTGCCCAGAAGAACCTTGGCCCTTCGGGCGCGACGGTGGTGGTGATCCGACAGAGCTTCCTGGAGCGCGCCAACAGCAAGCTCCCGACCATTCTGCGCTACGCCACGCACGCCAAGAACAACTCGCTCTACAACACCCCGCCTGTGTTCTCGGTCTACCTGCTGAACCTGACACTGGCCTGGATCGAGCAGAACGGCGGCCTTGAGGCGGCGGCGGAGCGCAACGAGCAGAAGGCCAACACGATCTACCAGGCCATCGACAGGAGCGGCGGCTTCTACAGCGGCCACGCCGATCCGGCCTACCGTTCGCGCATGAACGTGACGTTCCGGCTCCCAACCGAGGAGTTGGAGAAGCAGTTCGTGTCCGAGAGCAAGGCTGCTGGCTTGATCGGTTTGGCAGGGCACCGCTCGGTCGGCGGTATCCGCGCCTCGATCTACAACGCGATGAGCCTGGAGGGCTGCCAGGTGCTCGCCGACTTCATGGCCGAGTTCCAGCGCGTCAACGGCTAAGTTTACGCATCTCCGCAATGGCCGATTGTTTGCAACAGCAGACGATCGGCCATTTTTACGCCACCTTGCCCTCGATTATGCTGCCGCAGACGAAAATGGGTTTGATAGCGTCGCAGCCCAACCAGATTTGGTATCATCCACACCATCACACCAGAGCCAACCTTTGCAGGGAGGAATTCTATGAGCGATATTACGCGTGCATACGCAGCACTTCTTGATCGGTTTGTGGCTTGGGCTCACGACCAACCCGATATTCGTGGGGCATTCGTGCTTGGCTCGCGAGCGCGCACCGAACGCCCCGCCGATGATTGGTCGGATCTTGATTTGGTGGTCTGCATCAGCGACCCACAGCGCCTGCTGAAGAGCGACGATTGCTTGGAGGCGCTCGGCACGCCGCTGATCTCGTTTTTGGAGCCTGCCGCTGCGGGTGGGCTGATCGAGCGGCGTTTCCTGTTCGATGGTGGAATCGATGTTGATCTGATCCCCTTGCCTTTGGCGATGGCCCAACAATTCAACGAACAGGGTCTGCCGGAGGAAGTGGCCGAGGTGATCCGCCGTGGCGCGCGGATCGTGCTCGACAAAGACGCCCTGCTGCAGCGCATGATGACGTTGGTGGGAGCGCCACCCGCCAAGCAGCCACCCAGCCCCGAAGCGTTCAGTAATCTGGTGAACGACTTCTGGTACCACGCGGTGTGGACCAGCAAAAAGCTGCGGCGCGGCGAGTTATGGACGGCCAAGTTCGCCTGCGACGGCTACATGAAGCGCCTGCTGTTGACGATGCTTCAATGGCACGCCCAAGCCACCCACGGCTTGCAGAGCGATACCTGGCACAATGGCCGTTTCCTGGAGCAATGGGGCGATCCGCGAGCGGTAGCAGCGCTCGCCGATGCGTTCGCCCACTACAACGAGGCCGATGTGCGCCGCGCACTGTTCGCCACCATGGACGTGTTTCGCGAGTTGGCGAGCGAGACCGCCGAGCGCTTGGGCTATGCCTACCCACAGCAGGCCGATGCGCATGCGACGCGCTTAGTGGAGCGTTACCTCCACACCTAGCAACTTATTCGCCGCCGCCACCATCGCCACCGCCACCATCGCCGCCACCGTCGCCGCCGCTATCGCCACCCGAATCGGCAAAGGAATCGAAGCTTGAATCGAAAGCGTCGAAGCTGCTATCGAGTTCTTCAAAACCACTGAAATCAAATTCGAACCAGAACTCTCTTAACGCGCCTTCGAAATTCGTATCTTGCTCGTGATCAGCCTCATCCTCATTCAACTCTTTCTCTCGCCCAGACACATCCACCAGAGGCTCGACAGCGGGGCTATCGTGGTAGTAAGGAGAAACAATGGGATAAGCGTCACTCGCTGTATATTGGCGCATAGCAGACGAGATCTGAGCGTAATGCGAACGCAGTTCCTCAAGGAGCAGGATGCCACCACCTAGACTGAGCACCAATGCAGCCGCGTGAGCGGGATTCTGCGTCAGCATCGTAGGGATATTACGGGCCTCCTCAAGCTGCGCGTTCAATTGTTGCAGGGCGATCTCGCCAGCGGCGGTGTGCCGTAAACGGATTGTAGAGAAAATCCACAACATTTTGGCCTGATACCTCTCGATCAGGCCGCGCTCGATCAGCGAAGGAACGATATACTTCGTTTGAAAGCTTGAGAGACTGTTGCCGAACTTCCGACGGGCTGCCTCCACAATATCCTTCATATCGCAGCCCTGTGCCGCATTCGCGTTGTACAGGACCTGCAACACCGCCCTGGCAGGAGACGACTGATGGACACGCTCCTGCGCATCGGGAGCTAACTGAAATCGCAGAATCTTCTGGGTTCTGAAGAAGCCCCGTTTCTCTTCCTGATGCTGAAGTAACACCCGTCGCGCCATCAGATCGATCAACGTTAACTTGAGCGCCTCTTTCGCCTGGTCAACATTGGGATCACGGAGAACCACTAATTCGGCCACGGACAATTGCTGACTGGAGGGTGAGCGCATAGCTATGCTCCTTCTTGCTGATAAAAGCCATCGCCTGCTTGGATCAACTCAATCCGATTCCCAAACGGATCAGCAATATAACAACGACGTACACCAGGCACCGTCGTATCCGGAGTGACCTCAACACCCGCTTGACTCAAATGCTCTTTCAGCGCTTCTAAATCGCTCACTAGCAATGCAGGGTGCGCCTTGCGCGCGGGAGAGAACGGCTGCTCGACACCAAGATGAAGCTGAAACCCAGGGGCAGTAAACCAACAACCACCACGAGCGGCTAACTGCTCGGGTTTAGGGATCTCGCGCAAATGAAGCAGGCCAGCGTAGAAGGCGCGAGCCTCGGCCTCGGCTCCAGCAGGCATGGCAAGCTGTACATGATCTAAGCCGATGATGTGCATCGCACCCTCCTCGTGTTGCAAACATTTACGGCCCAAGTTCAACTGCAACCCATAGTATAATGAATACGTATTATTGCCACAATAAGTCGCTAAACCCGCAAGCGCAAGCCAAGCTCGGAAGTGGATAGGGGAACATGCACTCACCCAATCGTGAAAGCCAGCAACTACCAGATCAGGGGCGGAGGATCGTGATGTTGTGTACTGCTAACCCACGCACCCAACTCTACCGTTTGCTTGCCCAATCACTATTCGATGAAACTGACTTTCAGTTAGCGTGCAACTTGCGCGAACTGCCAGGGATGATCGAGTATGTGCCGCGCGGGCCTGAACTCGATGAATGGTTGGCCGATATGAGTGCCGAGCATCATCGCCTTTTTGGCCAGAACATCTCGCCCTACGAATCCATTTTTCGTGGGAACGAGTTGATGTTCAATACCACAGCGACCCAACACGTTGTTGCATTTTATCAATCCTGCGGCTTCACCCCCACCACGCGCCGCGCCGTCGCACCCGACCACATCGGCATTGAGCTCGCCCTTGCTGCTACGTTATCGGCCCGCGCCGACCAGAGCAGCCAAGCCGCCGAACAGTTCGCTCGCCTGCTCCACGAGCATATCGGCACGTGGCTGCCAGCCTGCGCAGCGGCGATCGGGCGGATAGCGCGCGCGCCATTGTACCGCTTACTGGCCGACATCGCTACCGAGTTAGTGTTGTACGATTTGGCCGAGTTTACGCCAAGTGCATCGAGTCCAGCGCAGGCACAAGCTCGCACCGATCGCTTCACCATTTTGAGCTGGAATCGCCACAAGGGCAACGAGGGAGCCGTGCTGCGTCAGATTCTGCAACGCTTCCTCACGCCGCATCAGGTGGGCATTATGCTGTGCCGCGCCGATCTCACACGCATCGGGCATTCGCTGGGGCTGCGCGTCCCGGTGGCGAGCCGCGAGCAGATGCTGATGGTGCTGGTGGGCGCAGCCGGGCGCTTCGGCATGATAAGCCAATTTCTGGAAGCACTTGAGAAAGTGCTGCACGATACGGATCAATACTACGCCGAACTGATGCACGCGCACCCCGCTTGGGAGCCCCATGGCCAAGCCTGGCGTAAACGCATCTCGGTAGGTCTCGGGCTGTTGGATGAATTGGCCGAAACGTACCAGGCGCTGCGAGTGCGCGCCCACGATGCCCGAAATGAAGCTTCGGTTTCTCGCTTAGTCTAACCCCGCTCTCCCCGAATGTTCGTGAGCAACACGTTGAGTACAACGATGTACACAACGTCACCCCTAGCCCGCCTCCAGGATTCGATGATTCCTGTGCCGCATCTCAACATCACATTCCAGCAATTACGTCATTTGCTGTTGGATCGCCTCAATTGATCGCCATCCTCATCTCGTAATCGCTCAACGCATCAGTTTCGCAAACAAAAGATATGCCACATGGCAGAGACATTTCACCATTTTCATAGCTACACTTTACCGAAACAGCACTATTCAAATCGCTGCGTACACCGATAATAATGCATCACAATCACATTCCAACAACACATTTCCTCTCCTTAAATACCTATCCATCTTCCAATAGACATATCACACTTATATCTGCACATACATACATCGAAAGACCGATTTAGCACAATTACACCACATCTTTTTTCCATTTATATCATATACAAGTGCAGAATGGTAATATTGGCAATGTAAAATAACATCAACACACGTTGAATGATAAAGGTTCATTTGATGCCTCGTACCGAATACGTGCTACGATAGGAAGATCTCATGATTGAACCTATTCCATTTCACACATCCCCACGAGATGCCTCCACACGGCACCTCATGAACTACGAGCACTCCTATCGCAGCTTGTGCGAACTCATCTCCGAGGCCCTATTGATCTGCGATCTCAAAGGGATCTGTGTCGATTATAACCAGCGCGCCGCTGAGCTCTTTAACAGCCCCGCCCGCTCACTGATCGGCATGTCGATCTTTCAGATGGTGCCCGAGAACGAGCGCGAAGAACTGCGTCACAGCTTCGCAAAGCTTCAACTTATCTCAGGCATCCGTGTCACAAACAAAAAACATATCATTCTCGCCTACGATGGGCGGCGTGTCCCCGTCGAGATGACGATTGGGCTTGTCTGCGACGTCGATGGTCGAGCGTTTCAGTTCCAGTGCCTCCTGCACAACAGTACCGAGCGCCGTTCGATCTTGCATCAGAGCGAACCAGAAGCCACACCCGATCCGTTCATCAAAGAGATCAACGGGATGCTCGATCTCGATACGATGCTTGATCTGATCCTCGATCACGTGCACACGTTGGTGCCCTACGATCGGGCGGATATTCTGTTGCTCGATGATCTCAACGGCAGCGAGAAGATCTGGCTGGCGCAACGCCGTGGGTGTCGGCAGACCGAGAGGCGTTCGCTCGCGGGGGAACGCATTCTGTTGACGCTTGCCGATGCGCCGTTTCTGTATCACATCCTCCAAACGCAGAATCCGCTTCAGATCAAGGAAGATGCCTCACATCTGCTCGGCCCGCACTTCTACCATCCCAACCTGAACGACTATATCGCCGTACCGATCTGCGGGCCAACACACACGGTTGGCTTTATTGTGCTGAGCAGCTCCACACCCTGCTACCAAGATGTTGATATCGAACAGCTCTACGGCTTGGCTAGCCGTGTCGAGAAGGCGATCTCGAATGCGCTGTTTGTGCAACAAACACAACAACTCGCCACGCTCGAGGAACGCCAACGCTTGGCCCGCGAACTTCACGATGCCGTGAGCCAAACGCTTTTTTCCGCCAATATCTTCGTCGAGATGATGCCGCGCATCTTCGAGCGCAAGCCCGATGAGGTGGGGAAGCACTTCCAGCAGTTGCGGCGATTGGTGCGCGGAGCATTGGGCGAGATGCGCTCGCTCCTGCATGAGCTCCGACCAGATTCACTCGTGGTGGCCGATCTCGCGACACTGCTGGGGTATCTCGTCGATGCAGCCGGCGCACGCACCGATACGCAGATCTCCCTCTCGATCGGTAATATCCCAATGCTGCCCACCGACGATAAAATCGCTTTTTATCGGATCACTCAGGAAGCCTTAAACAACGCCATCAAACACGCCCACGCCACGCACGTCTCGATTTCGCTCAAAGTCGTGGGCGATGAACTGCAACTCCGTGTCGTCGATAACGGTGTTGGGTTTGAGCGCGAGCAACTCAACAAAGGCCAATTAGGTATGGATATCATTCGTGAACGAGCCGCTGCGATAGGAGCGACCCTTGATCTCCAAGGTGCCCCTGGCCAGGGAGTACAGGTAACACTTCACTATCGAGTGCCTTCCACGACTGAGGAGGTCGACGATGATGAATAATAGTCAAACCATTCGTGTCTTAGTGGTTGATGATCATGAAATGGTTCGTAAGGGCTTAGGATTGTTTCTTGATGGGTTTGACGATCTCGAACTCGCCGGCGAGGCCGATAATGGGCGCGTTGCTGTCACGCTCTGCGAACAGCTTCGGCCAGATGTTGTGTTGATGGACCTGATTATGCCCGAGGGCGATGGCGTCCCAGCCATCCTTGAGATCAATCAGCGCATGCCTTGGATCAAGCTCATCGCGCTCACCTCGTTCCGCGACGAGCAATTGATTGCAATGGCGCTGCGGGCTGGGGCGGTCGGGTTTTTATACAAGGATATCGGTACCGACGAGTTGGCGAACGCTATTCGCAATGCGTATCACGGGCGCTACACGTTGTCGCCCGATGCGACTCAATATGTGTTGCAGCGCATCCGCGATCAAGACACGACTCATTCGCTCAACCTGACGCAGCGCGAACAGCAAGTGCTTATGATGATGGTTCAGGGCCTGCCAAACCGCCAAATCGCCCTTCAGATGCACGTGACGCTGGCGATGGTGAAACAGTACTCCACAAGTTTGTTCGATAAACTGGGTGTATCAAGCCGGATGGAGGCTGTGTCTCAGGCGTTGAAATTCCATATTATCGACCCAGAGCAGCTGCAGCATCACTCAACGTTGAATGCTGAACAGCACCTTTTTCAATGATGTTTTGCGTGTTCTTCAATACAATCAAGCCCTTGGCAAGCGATGCCAAGGGCTTTAGCATATCCGATTGAGTATTTGCTGACGCTACGTTTTGTCCGCTGAAGGCGTTTCTCTGCGCGAACGACTTACCCCACGAACTTGTAGCCGATGCCGTGCACCGTCAAAATATACTGTGGGTGATGCGAGTTCGTTTCGAGTTTTTGGCGCAACCACGCTACATGCACATCGACCGTACGGGTCGAGACGAAAGTGTTGTAGCTCCACACATCGTTCAGGAGCGTGTCGCGCGAGAGGGTGATGCCCCGATGCTCGATGAAGTAGCGTAGCAGCCGGAACTCCAGCGCCGATAGTTCGACCAACTGCCCGCCACGGGTGACTTCGGTACGGCGGAAATCGACATGCACCGAGCCAAATCGATAAAACTCTGGCGAATTGTTCTGCGGTGCCTCAACGACGGGCGCGCGTCGCAGCAGCGCTTCGAGCCGCGCAAGCAGTTCGATCATCTCGAACGGTTTGGTTAGATAGTCATCGGCGCCGAGTTTGAGACCCACCACTTTATCGACGACCTGACCACGCGCGGTCAGCATAATGATCGGCGTTTTGATATCACGCTGACGCAGGTCGCGACACACATCGAAGCCGTTTTTGCGCGGCAGCATAACATCCAGAATAATCGCATCAAACTTCTCGTTGATGGCCCGTTGTAAACCTTGTTCACCATCATTTGCGACTTCGACTGTGTAGCCTTCGCTGCGCAATCGGTCGGTAAGGGTCATGAGGAGCCCTGGCTCGTCCTCAACAAACAAAATACGTGCATTCATTGCGCGACCTATTCGGCTTTCACCTTCTCAATAACCGCGTCTTCCACCATTGCGGTAGGCGTTCTGGTTCTTCGGTCGAGATTCCTGTCAGATGAATCGTGAACTGCGTGCCTTGCCCAAGGGTACTTTCGACTTTGATGCGCCCGCCGTGTGCGTCGATGATCTGCTGCACGAGATGTAAGCCCAATCCACTGCCGTGGATATCGCTATCGATCACCGAGCGGCTCCGATAAAACGGATCGAAGATGTGAGGAAGATCGCTCGGCGCGATACCAATGCCGCGATCTTGCACGGTGATGCGCACTTCGGTGCCGTGATTCGTGGCGACCTTTTGCGCGCCAATAAAGAGCCATGGATCATCGCCGCCGTATTTAATGGCGTTGTTGATCAGGTTTTGAAGCGCCCGACGCATCGCGTTCGGGTCGGCGTTGACCTGCGGCAGGTCTGGATCAATATCGCACTTCACCTTAACATCGCGGCTCGCGAGCATAGGCTTGAAATCGAGCATGACGCGCTCGCACAGATCAGCAATATCAACAGGACGCATATCGAGGCTGCGGCGTTGCGAGCGGAGATCGGCGAATTCAAGCGCCTGCTCCACCATATCGGTCAGGCGGCGGCCCTCTTGATGGATCAGGACGCCGTACTGCTTGGCCCGTTGCGGGTCGAGCACTACGCCATCGGCCAAGTTTTCGCCCGCCGAACGGATGACAGCCAACGGCGTGCGCAACTCGTGCGAGATCGCCGCAACAAAGTCCATCTTCTGTTGTGCGAGACGCTGCGCGCGGCGCACATTAATCAGCAACATCACAATGCTGCCGGTCAACAGCAGCAGGATGCTGAAGCTGATCAGGAGATCACGTGTGCGCAGCTTTGCAATCGCTATATCCAACGAGCCAGCCCGGTGCCTCAACGTCAATTGCCAGATGCCTTCATCTTCGTTCGATGAGGCACCACCTGCGTCCGCCGAGGCGACGGTGCTGATGGCGATCCGCCAGGTGCGGCGCTCGTCGCCACTCATCTCGCCATTGTTAACGACCAAGGCGTTATCGAGCAGCAGACGATTAAACTCATCGAGCCGGACGCGCAACAGCGAGATTGTGGCATCGGGTTTTGGGGAATCGTGGTTCGTTTGGCGCGTATCCGACTGGTAAAAGACTTTGGAGGGATCGGTGCGGTTGGTGATCGTCAGCTCATATTCGAGGCCGTTTGGGCCGCTAAAGTAGTGGCGTGCCAACGCTGGGATGAACTCTTGCTGCATGTAGGCGCGGTTGAGCAACACCACTGTGTAGCCGAACACAGGCCCTGGATTGAACTGCGCCGAGCAGTACGCGCACGGTCGCCGCGAGGCAGAGATCACGGTGTCGCCGACAAAAAAATCGGCATCCACAGCGAACTGCTGCCGATCGGTTAACAACGCCATCCGCGAGAGGGGAATGATGAGCGCGGGAGGATCATCAACGACGGGTGGTGGGGCGCTGCTAACCACCATTGAGCCTTCGACATGAATTGTTTTTGCGGCACTAACAAAGCGTTCTCGCAAGGATTCGAGCGATTGTGGCCATTCGCTGGTGCGGAAACGTTGCACTTCGGTATCGTAGGAGGCGATGTAGAGCCGACCATCTTCATAGACCTGAACAAGGTAGACTTTATCGACAAGACGAGGATACGGCGCGGTATTGAACCAGTGTTGATACTGGCGCGCATACGCCTTCCAGTTCTTGTCGCGCATGGTGACGCCATCCATCTGCAAGCTTAAGTAGATGCGGGCGAGTTCGCGATCGAAGTCCTCGCTAAAGCGAGCCGCTCCCATACTCAAGTTCGCACGACGGCGCTCAACTTCGCCAACGTTTATTTGGCCTACCCAATAGTACTGCAGTGAAGCGAGCACTATAAGGAGGATGATCGCTGCAATTGGCAGAGCCTTTGCGATGATTTTGTGCCTTTGCTGTTGCCACATAGCGCTATTATAGCATGCCCCTCTTCAGCTCCAACAGTCCCCTAAGCAAGATTTTACATACTTTACAATTGATACATTATTATAACTATTCTGTTTTTACAATGAGCAAACACAATTACATACTTTACAAGATCTTTTCAGCTCCTTAACGACAAAACCGAATCAACAATATTATAATCAGCATTATCGCCGTTGACAATTTTATAGCACTGCATTCATTTAAATAGCTTGCTATTACAATGAGTAGGATGAGCGAATCTTTGTTCAACGCCCACAAATGCACTTTATGAAAGTGCAACGTGGATCTCATCGATTCAGTAAGTTGTGGAGTCTATATTGCTGAGTCGTTTAGGGATAGATTTTCATTTCGGATGAACCAAGAAAGGAACAAAGCATGAGAATCACGCCAATCCAACGTTTTGTCGTATTGCTCTGCTTGCTTGTGCCCTTGTTGGCCGCTTGTGGCTCCACACCGCAGGCGTCATCGCCGACAAGCGCCCCCGCATCGAACCCCACCAGTGACGGTGCTTCAACCACGGCACCCACCACTTCTGATGCTACTGATGCTCCTGAGGCTACACAGGCACCCACTGATCAACCCTCTACATCCGGCGGCAAGGAGCTCCGGATCAACCTGAACACCTGGCCCGACACGCTCGATCCCCAGGATGCCTCTGTCTCGAACGAGATCGGCGTTCTGAACCTCATTTACGAGGGTCTGACCCGTCTCGACAAGGACCTTAACACGGTTGGCGCCGCCGCCGAGAGCTGGGAGTACAACGAGGATGCAACCTCGATTACCTTCACGCTGCGCGAAGGGTTGACCTACAGCGACGGCTCGCCGTTGACGGCTCAGGACTTTGTGAACGCGACGTATCGCTCGCTCGACCCGCGCGGCGTTGTCGGCGACTACCAGAGCACGCTGTTCATGATCACGGGTGCCGATGCGGTGCTCGGCGCCACGATGCCCGATGACGAGGCGAAGATCCCCGAGCTCTTGTCGCAATTGGGTGTGAAGGCGATCGACGATCGCACCATCCAGTTCGACTTCACACAGCCCACGCCGTACTTCCACACGCTCGCTTCGCTGTGGGTGCTCTACCCGGCCAAGCAGGAGCTGATCGATGCTGGCGGCGAGACATGGTTCCTCGATGCTGCCAACCACATCGGTAACGGCCCCTTCCGCTTGACCGTCCTCGATGAGTCGCAGAGCCGAATAACGCTGGAAGCCAACGAGTACTATTGGGCCGGTCGCCCTGCGCTCGATACCGTTCAGCTGCTGTTCATCGGCGATCTCTCGGTGGCGCTGCAAGCGTACAAGAATAACGAGATCGACATCACTGCGCCCGATCCCAACGATGTGCCCACTATCTTGGCAGATCCGGTCTTGTCGCAGGAGTACATCGATCCGCTGGGTTCGTGTACAGAATCGCTGGAGCTGAACAACACCAAGCCTCCGTTCGATAACAAGTTGGTGCGGCAAGCCTTTAACGTTGGCTTCGACCGCGAGGCGTACATCCGCGACGCTCTGAAGGACACCAGCGCTCCTGCTGTCAGCTGGATCCCGCCGGGGTACCCTGGATACGACGCAGAGGACACCCGCTTGGCCTACGATCCAGTGCGCGCTAAGGAACTGCTCGCCGAGGCTGGCTTCCCGAATGGCCAAGGGCTGCCCGAAATCAAGATTTCGTACAACAGCAACAACCCGGCCAACCAAGCTCGCGTCGAGTACATCATCCAGATGTACCAGAACTCGTTGGGCATCTCGCTCGTGCCAGATCCTGTTGAGGGCCAGACTCTCAACAACCTGCGCAAGGACGTGAACACCGCGCCGCAACTCGTCTCGGGTGGTGGCTGGTGCGCCGACTATCCCGATCCGCAGAACTGGCTCAGCGTCTTCTGGGAGTCGAGCAGCCAGTTCGCCCAGAACATCGGCTACAGCAACCCCGAGGTTGACGCGCTGTTGCACCAGGCCGATGTTGAGGCTGATCCCGACAAGCGTGCTGAACTGTACTTCGAGGCGCAGCGCCTTGTGGTCGGCGATGCCCCCTACATCATCCGCTCGACCAGCAAGTCGAGCTACCTGGTGAAGCCGTATGTGAAGGGCATTAGCATCACGCCGCAGGACTCGAACACCTACCCTGGCATGACGACAAGTCTGCAAGGTGTAACGATCGAGTAAATCGGGGAGGAGAGCAGTGGTGCGCTGTGATACGTCTCAGCGCACCACTTTGCTATACGAGGCGACCAATAGGAGGCATTGTTTCGCAAGTAAGCTCTATTCTTGCCAAATGATGTTTCACTGCGATCGGTTATGGAACAGCAAGTAATCGAAGCATCAGATACCACAATCGAGGCGCTTTATCGGAGATATTATAGTGCTGTACTAGCCTATTTATATCGAATGGTTGGCGAGCTCGCCACTGCCGAAGATCTCTGTCAGGAAACCTTCGTCAAGCTCCTGCGCAAACAGGATCAGCAGAATGATATCATCAATATCAACGCGTGGATCTACCGCGTCGCCACCAACACAGCCTACGATTACTTACGTCGCCGCCGCTCGATCCGCTTTATTCCCCTTCTAGAAGATAATCAGAATACGCTGAGCACTACGATGCTGGAGACAAGCATCCACGAGCAGGAGCCTGTTCAGCAGGCGCTCGCCCAAATACCCGAGCGCTACCGCCAACTGTTGGTGCTACGCGATGGCGAAGGGCACACGACTGAGGAATTGGCTACAGCGATGGGCTGCACACCGAATGCCGTGCGGTTGCGCCTGCTGCGCGCCCGCGCCTGGTTCCGCCAAGTCTATCGGGCGGGGGAGGTTGCTGCGTATTCGAGTTGAACGCTTGCCAACATCAAAGCAATGGTATACGCGCAATGTTTTAAGAGAGCCGCCAAGCCGATAGTTTTCGCCTGCACGGAGCGGTTTTGAAGGTTCGTTCTTCTACTGAAGTAGAAGGGCGAACCTTTTTGATGAAAGGCTGCTGAAAGCATGCCAATGCAGAAGAGGCGAGATAAACGTTCTGCGCATATTGAGATGCATGTGTCTCCTTTGGCGAGAACGTGGGATGCGCCATTCGGCGGGCAGGCGAGTACTCACGAGCAACTCGGCTGCTGCGCAAGCCCAAAGGGCCGATCGCGGCCCTTTGGAAACCCCGACCGGGGCTTATCGCCCCTGGACCCCAAGGAATCCGCTCTGTTATGTCTATATCACTTGGTTCCTCGGTATGGTCCTTGTTCGGTGGTCTGTATGCGTTTTTTGCATGTTGATGCGCATATCGCTCTACCCACAAACCTCTTGATGCTTTCAGAAATGCTCCGATGCCACATCCAACTGATTGCTTACCCAAACGGCACGTGATGTTTATGGCGTGATGCAGGTTTTCAACCGATACCCACATCTCCCGAAACAGGTGATCCGAGAATCAAACGGGGCACAACGACAAACGTTGCGCCCCCATCTGCAATGAGAGGTACGACTACTTC
>CALKHR010000067.1 GCA_937988885.1 uncultured Roseiflexaceae bacterium
TCACGTGCGTTCGAGATGACAGTGTTTTTCGTTGCATTCAAAAGTATCTCATTGTCATTCCGAATGAGTGCGCAGAACGAAATGAGGAATCTCATCGTTTGTCATTGTAGGGCATATTACAAAATGACAGCGCTTTTCGTTACATTAAAATGGTATGATACATACTAAACAGACTTTTGATTGCTTATTCCACTGAAAACATTTCCTAAACATTTCTTAAATACAAATAACCCGACAAAAAAGCTACAAACGCAGAGGAACATATGCAAAAGTGGCAGGGCTATTTGCGGTGGTTGCTCATCGTTTTAGGCATCGCTACTGTGATTGTAGTGCTCTACACTGTTTGGGTTGTCATCGCAGGCTACGCTACAGGCGTGTTCCCCGAGCCCGATTGGACAGGCTTCGGCACCCCTAAACTGACCGCAGATCAACAGGCGATTCCCCAATTTAAGACCTTATGGGATTGGCTAGACCTACTGCTTGTGCCATTGGTGTTGGCAATTGGCGGCTTTTTCCTTAATCGCTCAGAGAATCGCTATGCACTCAAACTCCAGGAACGCCGCGAGGCAGAAGCACGCAAGATTGAAGAACAACGTATTCAGGAGGCTCACAATCTTGAGGAACAACGCGCACAGGAAGCGGCACTAAACGCTTATCTCGACCAAATGAGCCAACTTTTGCTCGATAACAATAATAAACTGCGAGCATCCAAAGCTGGCGACGAAGTTCGCAGCGTTGCACGGGCGAGAACATTAACAGTGCTTCGAGTTTTAGATGGAGCCAGAAAAGCTACTGTCCTACAATTTTTATATGAAGCTAAGCTCATTACGGCCTACGAAGGAAACGATATTGATATAGAAGTTGAACTGAAACCTGCAATAGTCAGTTTGGTATAAGCGACCCTGAATGGTGTAAACCTGAGTGAAGTGATCCTGAGAGGGGCGATTCTGAGTAAGGCGGACTTGAGCGAGGCAATCCTGAGCGAGGCTGATCTGAGTAGGGCGGACTTGAGTGAGGCAATCCTGAGAGGAGCGAACCTGACTGGGGCGATCCTGAGAGGAGCAAACCTGAGTGACGCGAACCTGACTGGGGCGATTCTAGAAAGGGTGCTCTTGGAAGAGGCAGATCTGAGTAGGGTAGATTTGAGTGAGGCGAACCTGAGTGGGAAGATTCTGGAAAGGGCGATCCTGGTAGGGACGATCCTAAGAGGGGCAGACCTGAGTAAGGCGATCTTGAGTAAGGCAAACCTGAGTGGGGCAAATCTGAGAGAGGCGATCCTGAGTGGGACGGACCTGAATGGAGCGATCCTGAATGAGATTGACCTGAGTGAGGTAGACCTGAAAGAGGCGATCCTGAGAGGGACAGACCTGAGAGGGGCAGACCTGAGTGGGAAGGACCTGAGTGGGGCGATTCTGAGTAAGGCGAAGCTGAATGGGGCGATTCTGAGTAAAGCGAAGCTGAGTAAGGCCAAGCTGAGTGGGGCAAATCTGAGAGAGGCAAATCTGAGTGGGGCAAATCTGAGTGGGGCAAATCTGAGTAGGACAAACCTGATTGGGGCAAATCTGAGTGTGACAAGTCTGAGTGGGGCAAATCTGAGTAGGACAAACCTGATTGGGGCACTCTTGATTGGAGCCGACCTGCAAGGTGCCTACTTGCAAGGAGCTAACCTGGAAGGGGCCGACCTGCAACGGGCCGACCTGCAACGGACCGACCTGCAACGGGCCAACCTGCAAGGTGCCAATCTGCAAGAAGCCATCCTGGAAGGGGCTAATCTGCAAGAAGCCATCCTGGAAGGGGCCATTCTGCGAGGGGCCAATCTGCAAGTCGCGAACCTGAGAGGGACCAACCTGGAAGGAGCCAACCTGAGAGGAGCCATTCTAAGAGGAGCCGACCTACAGGGAGCCAACCTGAGTCAAGCCGACCTCACAGATTGCCAAGTCACTCGTGAACAACTCGCACAAGCCGCATCGCTCGAAGGCGCGAAACTGCCGTTTGAGGTGAAGACTTCTCTAGCATCGGAGGACACGCCCACCGAGCAAGCACCGCCACCCAAGCAGGTTGACAAGGTAACTTAGTGAGTAGGTTCATCCTCAATCTGTGTAATCTGTGGATAATCCCCAACGCAGTGCGGCGATGGATGTGTACCCACCGCCGCACTGTTGGTTCACCCCATCACCCTACGCGTTTGGTTTGTAATAAATCACCGTCTTCCATACAGCACGAATCTCGTCGGCACAGATCACCACCAGGTCCTCGGTTTGCGCGGTTGCCAGCGCATGCCGCACCGCCTCCAGCTCATCGAGCACCGTCTCGATGCGGTCGCTGGGCATGCCCGCGCCTTCGGCGGCCCGCTGTAACAGCGCCGCGATCTCTCCCTCCTCGCGCCCCCGCCGATCATTGTCCTCTTTGATGATCAGCAGATCGAAGGTGCGCCCTGCGATCGCGCCGATCGCGGCGATATCCTCGTCGCGGCGGTCGCCCGGTGCCGCCACCACGCCGATCACGCGACGGTAGTTCGGGCGCAACTGCGTCACGAGGTCGGCCAGCGCCTGCACTGCCGCTGGATTGTGCGCGTAGTCCACGATCACGCGGAAGGGGTGCTCGTCGAACACGTTCAGGCGGCCCGGCGCAAGATAGAAGCTGGTGGCGAACGTGCGCAAGCCCTGGCGGATATTCTCAACCGAGACGCCCCGCGCATAGCAGATCGCCGCCGCCGCCAGCGCATTCGCCACATTGTGGCGCGCTTTGCCCTCTAATGTCGCGGGGATCAGGTGCGTCCACAGCAGCGGGATGTACTGGTCGGCATCGTAGATCGCCAGCATCTCCCCGCGAACGCCCGGCTGAAGCACCACCGCACAACCGCCATCGGCGATATGCTGCTTGATCAGGTCGCTCGCGCCCTCGCCGCCCTGCATACTGAAGTAGACGATGCGCCCCTCGGCGTGCTCGGCCATCGCCGCCACCAGCGCATCATCGGCGTTGAGCACCGATGCGCCATCATCGCGCACAATCTCCACGATCAAGCGCTTCACCTCGGCCAACTGCTCCAGCGTATCGACGCCGCGCAGCCCCAAGTGATCGGAACTGACGTTCAGCACCGCGCCCACATCGCAGCGGTCGAAGCCAATGCCCTCGCGCAGAATGCCGCCACGGGCCGTCTCTAGCACCGCCGAATCGACGGTCGGGTCTTTCAGCACCACGCGAGCGCTCCACGGCCCGGTCATATCGCCCTTCATATACAACTGCCCGTCGATGTAGATGCCGTCGGTGGTGGTGAGGCCGACGCGTTCGCCATTCATCTTGAGGATGTGCGCCACCATGCGGGCCGTGGTGGTCTTGCCGTTGGTGCCCGTAATCGCCACCAGCGGAATGCGGGAGGCGCTGCCGGGCGGGAACAGCATATCGATCACGGGGCGGGCGACGTTGCGCGGCTGACCCTCGCTGGGCTGCAGGTGCATGCGGAAGCCCGGGCCTGCGTTCACCTCGACAATGCCGCCGCCCACCTCGCGCAGCGGCTGCGTGATGTCGGGCGTGATGATGTCGATGCCCGCGATATCCAAGCCGATCACCAGCGCGGCGCGTCGGGCGATCTCGCGCGTCTCGTAGTGGATATCGGCGGTGCGATCGATCGCGGTGCCGCCCGTCGAGAGGTTGGCGGTCGAGGCCAGGTAGAAGACCTGACCCTCAGGCAACACCGTATCGAGCGTGTAGCCCGCCTGCTCCAGCAGACGGTGCGCTTGATGGCCGATCTTAATGCGGGTGAGCACCTTCTCATGGCCGATGCCACGGCGCGGATCGCGATTGACGATCTCGACCAGTTCGCCGATGGTGTGCACACCATCACCCACCACATGCGCGGGCACCCGCTCGGCTACTGCCACCACTTTGCCGTCGATCACCAGCACGCGGAAGTCGTGGCCCTCCAAGAACGTCTCGACGATCACCGAGCGCGTGAACTGGCTGGCGACCTCGTAACCCCTGCGCACCTCCTCCGCGCTCATCAGGCGGATCGAGACGCCGCGCCCGTGGCTCACATCGAGCGGCTTGGTGACCAGCGGGTAGCCCAATTTTTCGGCGACGGCCTCATCGGCGCTGCGCACCACGATGTGTCGCGGCACTGGAATGCCCACATCGCCCAGCAGTTTGATCGTCAACTCCTTATCGCTGGCCGTCTCCACGGCGATATTGCTGGTTTTGCCGCTGACCGAGGCGCGGATGCGCTGCTGATACTTGCCCCAGCCCAACTGCACCAAGCTGTGTGTATCGAGCCGAATGGCGGGGATATCGCGGCGACGGGCCTCATTGACGATCGCGGCGGTGGTCGGGCCGAGCGCCACATCCACGGCCCGCTCGATCAGCGCCTCTAGCTCGCGCTGATAATCGAACTGCGCCAGTTCGTCGGCGGGCAGGGCGCTGGGCAGTTCGGGGGGCAGCAGGCTGCGCACCAACTTCAACGCCAGTTCGCCAGCCTCAATACCAAGCTGTTCTTCCAGATAGGAGTAGATCACGTAGTACACGCCGGGCTGATTGGGCACCGAGCGCGTTTTGCCATAGGTGACAGGCGAGCCAGCCAACGATTGGATTTCGAGCGCGATATGCTCGATGACATGCCCAAGCCACGTGCCATAGCTGCCCTCGTCGTTTGGCTCGTACAAGCGCCGAATAAAACCGCCTGGTTCACCGTACGAACAGCCGTGTTCTTGCAAGGTGGGGATCAGCGCCACCAATCGGTCGTTGAAACCAGGTAGCACACCAGAAGGATACTGTTCTAGCTCTTCGAGATCGAGCGTTAACCGAATCACCGGACGATAGCCGTACAGATTTGGGCCACGGTATACTCGCGTTTCCAGTACACGCATAGTTGTGCTCCTTGCAAAGATCGGTACGGCGATTGTATCATAATTAGTGGTTATTTTGCGCGTTTCCTCGGTAAAACGGTGTTTTATCCCCCTTATGTTCTTACTCGCGAATACCTCCAACATCCAGCGGAATAACTACTTATTTCGACATTAATTTCGTTTTCAATGGTATTTATTTTCTGATAGAAGTATTCCTCGCCAAAGGCCGTTGAAAACCCAAACGCTCAAGTTTGTAAAAGACGGTGAGATCCTTCACTCCGCTGCGCTCCGTTCTGAATGACTCGACGCTCTAGGCCGCAAAGAACAGGAGATCCTTCTCTTCGCTGCGCTCCATTCTGAATGACTCAGGGGGCAATGGTTTCAACGAAAACACACCGTTATCTCGAATGAGATGAGCGATCTCAGCGTGAAAGCGAAGAACAGCAGCGTCATCCTGAACGAGCCGAAGGCGAAGTGAAGGATCTCAATGCGAAAGCGACGAGATTCCTCATTTCGTGCTACGCACTTCATTACTCAGAAACTAGCCGTTGGATGGGATGAGCGCAAGCTAAACGCTCAAGGTTGTTGAGGCGGAGAGATTCTTCACTTCGTGCTGCGCACTCGTTCAGAATGACTCTATTTGAGAACTGGTCGTTGAATGGGCGCGCAAGACGAGTTTCTGCCCCTCTCCATATTGCCCCGCCATATCGACATCTCGGAATGACAAAGAATCGCATTGCGCTTCGCCCCACCCACACAAAAAGGCTGCGACTGAGCATCCCAATGCCCAATCGCAGCCCTTCCTTCATACCAAAGAGCGTAACTATTTACGGCGCTTGCCCGGCTTCGGAGCCGACTGTAGCGCCAAAAACTGGTCTCTCTTCACGTAATACACCTGATCATTAGCAGCCGTCAACACCAGAAAATCGCCCGAAGGAACTGCTGAAACGACTTTGCTATCGGCAAGGTAGGCTTGCTGATTGCGATCGAACACGACACGAACATGGCCGACCTGAGTAGACGTGGCTACCGGCAGCCGATAACAAGCGAGCAGTTTTGGACTCATGAATACTCCTATTCTTTGACGGAAACGAGACGGTAGCCTTGTCCCCGCACACTTTCGATTTGTTGTGTTCCGCCTTCGAGTTTGCCACGCAACCGAAACAACAGCGCATCGAGACGGCTATTATGCGAATGCAGTTCGTCCTTGGACGCTTTGGGGTACAGTTGTGCGATGATCTCGCTCCGCTCGACGATGCTGCCCGAACGTGCGGCCAAAATGCCGAGCAACTTCTGCTCCAACTCGGTGAGTTGCGCTTTCACGGGCCGTGGCTCTGTCTCTAGTGGAAGATTCTGTCCAGCGTTCGTCTGCTCGATCACATAATCGTGGAACAACAAGGAAAATAGACGATACCGCCCTTTCTCGCACGTGATGTAGCCGTTATTGATCACAGCGATCAATGTTGACGTGAGTGAATTATCAACGGTAATTGTGTCGTTGGCAATTCGGCTGAGCATAATGCGCTGATCTTCCGGCAACGCATGCCACAATGCCGCAAACGAATCGGCAAATAGCGTGCCAAGTTGAGCGCGCAACACCACCCGATCGCTCTCGGGAATGACATCTTGCCCGAGCGTCGGCGAGCGACGCGCGTAGCGCATATACAACGCCTCACACACCACCCGGATGAGGTCGGGATGCAGGCCGGTCAACTCCAAGATGAACTTCACATCGTTTTTGGTGAACTGGAGCACCTGCGGCGTCTGCCACTTAGGTGGTTCGGTGATCAGGCGCTCGGCCTCCTCCGGCGGCCAAAAATAGAGGCTGCGCATGCCGAGCCGTTGCACCAGGTTGAAGAACGGCGAAGTCTGCACCTCGGCGGGCACTAGTTTGCTGAGCGAAAGGCGCGTCGCGATCACCAACGAGGCGGCGGTCAGCAACACCCGCAAATGATCGAAATCGGCGCGGCTCAACTTCGGCGCGATCTGATCGAAGTCGTCGATCACGAAGATCGCGCGGAAGCCCCAGCCGCTCAGCACGTTCAACAGCTTCAACAACGCATCAAGCGAGGGCGTGCCGATCGTCTGCTCGAAGCGCTCGTAGAGTTCCTGATCGTCGGCCTCGTTGCGCACACGCTCGATCGCGCGCTGAATCTGCGCACGCAGATCGCGCACTTTGGGCTGTTTTGTAATCCGCTCCAGCGGAATCAGGCGCACATCGTCGATGGCAAACAGTTCCTTCAACGAATCGCAGAGCAGGCCGAACAACACCTCCATCAGGCAGTTCTTGGCCGCACGATCGCTCTCCGGCTCGCCGCCGTTGAGTCGTATAAACAGCAGACGCTCAGGATCATCCTCAAACTGCTCGCCGATGGCGTGCCTAAACGTGCGCCGCGCACCGTTCGGCTCGACGAGATACCTGATCAGGACGCTTTTGCCGATCCCCAATGGGCCAACCAGCGAGATCGCGGCAGGGCGTTCCTCGGTGACGCGAGCGAGCACCCACTCTAGCTCATCGCGCAGCCCAATAAAGCGATCTGGTTTCTCAAGCATCCCTTCAAGAAGGGTATTTTGACGATATGGATTCATCGTTTGCAGCCTCCTGCTGTTGGCAAACGTGGCCATCACCTACGTAATCTTGCGCTATCCACGATTCGGCTTCCGCCGGGAAATTGCTGTGCACGCCTTCGTTGCTATATTCCCTCTCGTTCGAGCCAGCGCGCCATCAGCGCCGCGCGAATGCCCACCATCTGATCCTGCTCCACCAGCAGATCGGGGCGCTCTTTCACCGCTGCCGTAATCGCGGAACTATCGATACGATGGTGTTTGCGTTCAAGCAGCCTGCTGATGCGGCTATAGGGGAAGAGTCGGTCGCCCGAACGGCTCAACGTGGCGATCGCCCGCAGCACACTAGTCGTCTCGGGCGTGCTATCGGCGAGCAGGTGATGGAACGCATCATCGTTGTGCAGCACCCGTTGCAGCGCCTCTTGGATCAAGGAGTTGGGCACGGTTTGGCGCTGATGCACCCGCAAGCCGCTGCGTCTGCGCTGTATT
Source organism: uncultured Roseiflexaceae bacterium (assembly GCA_937988885.1). Classification (GTDB taxonomy): domain Bacteria; phylum Chloroflexota; class Chloroflexia; order Chloroflexales; family Roseiflexaceae; genus CALKHR01. Next base: position 7,893 of record CALKHR010000067.1, read on the forward strand.
TTAATCTCATTGACGATATGGCTGCACACCAGGTGAATGTAGTAGGGATGCCCACCTGTCTCTTGCAGCAGCAGAGAGACATCCTCGGGGGTGTAATCGAGATGATCGCGAACCGGCGATTCGATGAGGTCGCGGGCATCGGCATCGCTCAACACCGAGAGCGAGAGTTGCATGCCAAGCTCACCGTAGCGCAACAACGGCTGTTCGGCCTTGCGCCGCATCCGCTCCACAGGATGGTCGGGCAACACGGCGATAAACACCAACCGCTCATACACCCGCGGATCGTTGAGCAGCGCACGCCAATGCTCGAAGAACTCGCTCTCCTGACCCGTTGCGAGCAGACGACTAGCCAGCACACCTAGCTCATCGAGCAGCACGATGATTCGGTTGGATGTGGTGGGGTTGTAAATATCGTCGAGGAAGTTAGCGAAGGCATCGATGGGCGTCCGCTGCAGCAGGGTTGTGTCCAAATGGTAGATCCTGCCCCGCGTGCCCGCTTCCTGCCGCAACAACTCGGCCAAACGCTCAAGCAGCCGCTCGAAGCGCAGCATCTCGGTCGGCAGGCTCTGAAAATCCAAGCGCCCGATGATCGAGTGATCTTTGAAATAGTACTGCCCTAGATGATTCATCAGCGAGCTTTTGCCGATCCGCTTTGGACCTCGGATCAGAATATGCCGCGCGCCTGGGCTTTCGACGTACGAAGTGATCTCCTGGATCTCGTGCGCCCGCCCGACGAAGAAGGGGCGTTGGCTCACTGGAGCAGGGTTGTACGGGTTGACCAACGGCGAGGTGATGCGGAAATTATCGATCAGCGTGATCTCGCTCATCACGAAGTGTCGGCGCTCGGGCATCTCGTCGAGCATCTGGTGCACCTGCTCAAGATGCTGGCGCGAAGGAGCCTCGAACGAGAAACTGATGCGCGCCAAGCGCGGCTCTGGCACATCGGCCACGAGTTTGCGAATGTTAATGCCGCCGATCTGGTTGAGCGCACCAGTGAATCGATAGAGCAAGCCCGGGCGATCCCAACACTCGTAGAGCACCTCGGCAGCATAAGCGCGCTGTTCGTTGGGGTTCCACTCCAACTCGTAGGCGAGAGCATTGATGTAACGGCAGCCCTTTTGATGCACTCTGATCTCGCGCCCACCGTGAATCGGCACTGCGATGGGCGGTTGCGACGGACGGGGCCGACAGCACAGTGCTAGATGAATGCGCTCGGCCCGCTGACGCACTTCGCTCGGCAGGGTATCGAGTTCCAATCGCGGGATCAATAAGTTGTTGATGATGATGCGTAAAATGGGATCGGGCGCAAGCTCACCCCGTGTGATGGCCCGAAAAAAGGCATCGATGCTGTGATAGTTGCGGCTGCGGCTGATCCGCTCAAGCTCCATATCGATCTGATCGGGGCTTGCGAATACCTCCTGCTCCGCGAGGCGTTTCTTCAGCAACTTCAGCAACGTATCGCGACCGCGTTCCGCGCCAGTTTTCGCCTTTTGCAGCGCGCGGCGGATGCTCGTGCGTGCCAATGGTGTGCTGACCTGCGCCAACAAGCGCTGATCAACCGTCTCGCCCTGCTGATTGATCAGCACCTCGCAAATATAGCCGCTTGCCAGCCGCTCGCCCGGCCCGACACGCTTGCCGTTGAGATTGGCGCCCTGGCAGTAGACCGCCAAATCACGGTGGATGCGCACCGCGAAATCGAGCACTGTGGCATTGCGTGGCAAGAAGATCGCGGTGCCCTTCGGCGTGAACACAAATATCTCGTTCGATGAGCCATCGTACGAGGCTTGCCAGCGGCTGCAATCGTGCCACCACACCTCCTGCTGCAACGGGGGCATCACACCCATCAGCTCGGCGAGATAACCCGAACGGTTGAAGCGCTCCATCTCGGGCGTGACCAGCCGAATATCGACGGGCATGGTCTGACCGCTGTGCGGGTCCTTGAAGTTAATGGTGGTGTGGATGGCTTGGTAGCCGTTATCGCGGGGGCCGCCGATGTAATCGCGCAGCAGCGTGCCGTTCGCTCGATACGTGCTGTTGATAGCGCCCAGCGCGACGTAGCAATCCGCCGTTTGTTCGAGCACCACCAATACCGCATCGGGGCGCACATTAGGCGTTCGGCGTTGCTCGTGCACCTCGTCAAGCTCTTTGTAAATATACCGAGGCAGGCGCTTGATCGTGGGGTTGAGGCCGCGGCCAAGCAGCAACGCCTGCAGATCCTGCTGCAGCGCCTCGAACAGGTTCTGTCGGGCAGGCTCGGAGATTTCGAGCAGCTTGAGCGCGTGCTGCGCCAGTTGCGGATCATCGAGTTGGGCGCGCCGATCCAGCAGTTCGCCACGGATCTGCCACATCCCCAAACGCTCGCAGCAGTGCGCAGCCGCCGTGATCACCTCGTGGCTCAACACAATATCGGCATCGGGGCTGTGGCGCAACTGCGCCAGCAACTCGGCGATTTTCACCACGCACGCAAGCTGATCGAGGTAGGTGAGGGTGAACAGTTGGCGCACCTGCTCGAAATCGCGATGCGGCGATGGGCTGGAGCCAACACGTGTGGAGAGCAATGCCGAGGCGCTCTTCGCGGCGCGCTCGCCAAGCAGGGGCGCGAGCTGCTCGGGGAGGATGCGGCCTAGCTCGACCCAACGCATCGCCCAACCGAGCCGAGCATATTCTTCACTTAGCTCCCACTTACGGAGAATTTGATAGACGAGATCATACAGGGGAGGAATACGCGTCCCTGGAGGCAGAAGTTGCAAAAGCGCAGAACTGAGGTCGTTATTCACATTAGAGGCCGATTGAGACGATTCTGGCTGAAATCCTAGCATCGTGCTCCTCCTGCCAATATTTACGCGAATTATACCTCAGTACAAATCATTATGCAAGATTCCTTACGAATTGTTATCTCATGCCTATTGACAATCGTTACTACATACATTATCATTCTGATGTAAGGTTTCTTACATAACCTTACAAAACTCACTGAATTGGCGGTGAGATATGTCACAAGGAGGTGTGTTATGGAAGCCGCTCTCCTGTCTCTACTCGCCCTGCTTGTCCTGTTACTCTCCGCATCACCCGCAGCCTCGTCCGAACCGAAACGAATTGTTATCATCGAGCCTGAAGCATCCACTCCACCAAGCACTGGCCCCATGATTGGGATCATGCTGATTGTCCTGTTCGTTCTAGTAGTTCTCCTGGCTCGCTAGTCATTACTGGCGGGCTGTGGATGAGCTATGGCCCGCCACATCATAGCTCTGTCTTCTCAGAAGTATACCACATCCTCTCACATTCCGTTCGTAAAAAAACAATTTTTCTTACATTAGTAAATGTAAAAAACTTTTCACACCGCGGCTCCCTCTGAGGGCAATTGTGATACGTTGCGCCGTCTATCTCCTCCCTTTAGGTAGTTGCGTTGTGACGAACTTCCATTATCGATAGGAGGGTTGTCATGTCTTGGTTACGCGCTCTACTACTGAGTGTCGGTTGTTTATTGCTCGCAGTCGGTTCAAGTTTCGCTAGCCCACCCCCACAGGACCCTATGTGTAATCTCGGTAGTTGGCTAGCTGGTCTTCCGGTTCCGTATGTACCTTACGTACATGACGAACCATTCCAATTGGACGCCCATCAACTGACATTGCGCGTTTGTGCGCCGCAAAAAGATGACCTCACGGGCAATAAGGCGCTCAAGGAGCTCAAGGAAGCATTATCAGAATTAAACGAGATTGCAGGAGTGCCGCTCAATGGCAGTTATATGCGCGTCCTTGTAGTCGAATCTGAAAACAAAGGACTGGTCGGAGACAATGATTTGATTGATGACAAAGGTGCGATCTATATATCTTCTACCAGTCCAGAAAGAATGATCAAGCATGCGGGCACGCACTATTGGGCGAATAGCCATAACTTCGCCGAACCATGGATGATCGAGGGCTACGCCGAATATCTCACCGAACGTGTGACCGACCTTCCTCGACCTTACGTCGACACGCAACCCTGCGATGGCAAGGCCCTGATGGAGTGGAACCACCAGCAACGCCATTCGATAACTTGCGAATACGTGGTTGGTGCGGCAGTGTTTCGCGATCTCGCGGCGGCCATCGGCCCTGAGACTCTGCGCAATGTGCTGAACGAAGCGCAGCGCACCTACGGGCCGATCTCCAGTTGGCAGTTGATGGTGCTCGCGGAGCGCGCTAGTTCCAGCAATCTCTCGCACCTGTTCCGAGGGCGCGTATTCCCTGCAACGTGGAACGAACGTCTTGATGAGCGCGATGCCCTGCACAGTCGTATCGAGCAAGCCGAACTGTTGCTCAAACAGCAGGGGCTAACGGCACCACCGTCGCTGAGCGCCTCGTTCATCAGCGGCGATTTAGACGGCACTCGTCAATGGCTCGACACACTGATGCCCGTGCTCGAGAACAGCGGGGCGATTATGGGCGACTGCGCGCGGCTGAAGCTGGAGTGCAACCAGTACTGGAATCCGCTACCCGATACAATCGCTGGTTTGCGCTCGCTTCGCGAACAGCTCAACAAATCGCACACGCTGCTAGGGCAATACACGGCGCTCCGCACTTCGGCACAGAACAGTGGGATCGAGCCGACGAGCCTTCACCAACAAATCGGCTCATTGGATCCGCAACTGCTCACCGAGGTGCAGCAATCCATCGATACGCTGCATGTTGGGCGCGCAATCTCCCAACGCTGCGAGGGTTTGCAGGTCGTGTGTACGCAATGGCAGCAACCGTGGGCCGAGCATAAGTTGGACGACGCGCAGCAACAGATCAATAAAGTGAAGGAGATGCTCGATCGGGTGCCCGCGTTGGAGCGTACCTGTGCGGCGAAGGGCTGGCCATGTGGGCAGAGTTGGCGCAACGCCTTCAAGCGCACCAACAACTCTGAAGAGACGATGGTGGTGATGAATCAGATCGAGGGCAAGCTCGATGAGCTGAGCGCATTGACGAAACTTATCACCGAGGAACCGAACAACCGCATGCCGCTGCTTGGCACAATCGTGTCGAATAGGCTCAACGACGCACAGCTCGCCTTTGCGGATGGCGATGTCGAGCGTGCCCTGGCGCTGGCCCACGAGGCGCGACGGATGCAAGAACGAGGGTATTGGCTTCCCTACGCGCTGTTAGCGATCGTCGTGCTTGCAGTGCTGGTGATTGGGTGGGTGCTCATCCGTCGGCGTCATACCCCAAACAAACCTGGCCCAACATCAACAAGCAATGGATGAAAGAAGCAACCAACAACGTCTGATCAGCAATTTTTGGAGCAATTGCTGAAATAATAAGCTTCTTTTCGAGAATCGGACACATTATATACACAACTTCAAAATCATCTGATACGCCCTGAATCATACCAACGGACAAGCTTGTTGATTTGTCGATGAGGCCAGATCCACAGGCGACGCAGCAGCATTTGCAGATGGTATGTGCTTGTGATGCCTACTCATTCACATAAGAGGGAGATCATGGACGAACAGACAAGCAAGGACTACGAACTGTTTCGTTGCGCGATTCTGCACCGAGATGCCGAGGCATGGGCTGTTATCCACGCTCGTTATCGTAACCTGCTGATGAGTTGGGCCATGCGCTGTAGCGCCCAAGTCAGCACCAACGAATGGGTTGCCGATATCGCAGATCAGGCATTCGCACGCGCCTGGCTGGCACTCACGCCCGAGCGGTTTGCGAACTTCCCAAACCTAGCCATGATACTGAGCTATTTGCGCACCTGCGTCACCACAACGATTATCGACTTGGTGCGGCGACACAGCAGCAACGAGCGCGTGCAGCAGGCCATCGTGCCGCACAGCACCCCCACGCCCGAGCAGGTGGCGCTTGCCGAGCTAGACCGCGCTACGATCTGGCGTATCACCAACGAACTCGTCGAAACACCCAGCGAGCGCGTGGTGCTGCTGGAGAGCTTTGTGAATCAGTCGCCGCCACGCACGATTTTCATGCAGTATCCGCAGTTCTTCGCGACTGTCGAAGAGGTCTACAATACCAAGCGCAATCTCTTCGCGCGGTTGCGGCGCAACGAGGAATTGCGTAACCTCTATGAGTCGAGTCTATCGGTATAATGTCGGGGGAGGCTGCTGATAGCGGCGAGGGTGCTGTAGAACGAGCAAAAGAGTGTGGTATCAAACGAAACGCCCCAGCCGACAGTTCCTCGGATTGGAACGGGCTGGGGCTTCGCCTCTGGTGGAATGATCGCCTAGTACTCGGTGATCGTGATCTTGGTCATCTTGTCGCCCTGGCGGATGGCATCGACAACTTCCTGGCCCTTGATCACCTTGCCGAACACCGTATGCCGACCGTTCAGGTGCGGCTGCGGGCTGTGGGTGATGAAGAACTGGCTGCCGTTGGTGTTAGGACCAGCGTTCGCCATCGAGATCACGCCCGTCTCGTGCTTGAGCGGGTTGCCGTAGGTCTCGTCCTCGAAGCGATAGCCGGGGCCGCCAGTGCCGGTGCCCAGCGGGTCGCCACCTTGGATCATAAAGTTCGAGATCACGCGATGAAACGTGAGACCGTCGTAGAAGCCCTGGCGCGAGAGAAACACGAAGTTATTGACTGTCTTGGGGGCGTGAGCCGGGTAGAGTTCCAACTCGATCGTGCCGCGAGTTGTCTCGATAGTTGCGCGGTAGTTCTTCGCAGGGTCGATCTCCATCGCTGGTGGGCTCGACCATTTTTGTGCGGGCATGTTCGATCCTTTCTTGCTCGTTATCTCCATGTTTGATCATGCAGACAACGTACCAAGAGATGAGCACTATACAGGAATGCCGTATTGGCAGCCGCAGGGATTATACCATAGCGCTTTCGCGTTGGCATGGATGTAGCGATTCGGAGCCTCGATCTGCCACATAGCATACCCTCAACTGCGGTATGGAGTGCGTATCAGGCGCACAGTGCTTTTCGTTGAACATAACATTGAGGCTCTCCGAATGCGCATTCTTCAAGCTTCTTCCGTTACCTGCCCTTGCTTTCGGTTAGCCCCAACGATGTTGGAGAAGAGACGTTTATCCCCCTGTCAAAATGATACCAGAATCTCTATGGCAAGCGATGTTGCACACCGCGCCACAGGCATAGTGCTATGCCACCATTGTTCAACCAGATGTTTTCTATCTACTCAAGAGCAGTTCGCAAAAAAGATTCACTTAGGTAGAGGGTGAAAAGCGCATCCTATTGCAATAAATGGCGTCAAGAAACAGCCTTAAGGAGGTTGACAAGCCCTCGCATCCCTGATACCCTACCGGGGTATTGAGAACCTATTTATCGAACCAAGGAATCTACCATGAGTGAGCAGGAATCTCGTGTTGCAATGGTGGTTGTGGCACACCCCGATGATGCCGAGTTTATGTGCGGCGGATCAATGGCTGCTTGGGCTCGCGATGGTTGGGATGTGTATTTGGTCGTCTGCACCGACGCCGCCGCAGGAGGCTCGGACGATGCGCTGGACGTGGGGCCAGATGCGCGCCGCAAAATCACCGAGATACGGCATGCCGAGCAATTGGCAGCCGCTGAAATATTAGGGTTGCGCCAGGTGATCTTTCTCGATCTGCCCGACGGCCTGTTGCAACCCACCATCGAGTTGCGCCGCGAGTTGGTGCGCCTGATGCGCCGCTTCCGCCCGACCCGTCTGGTCTGCCAGACCCCCGAACGCTCGTGGAAGCCGCAACTCTCGATCGGCGCGTACCACCCCGATCACTTGGCGGCGGGCCAAGCCACGCTAGCAGCCGTCTACCCCGCCTCGCAAAATCCGTGGGACTTCCCCGAACTGTTGGATGAGGGCTTGATGCCCCACAAGGTGCGCGAGATCCTCATTACTGGTACGCCCGAGCCAAACTACGCGATCGATGTCAGCGATACCATCGACATCAAGATCGCTGCGTTGCGGGCGCACGACAGCCAGCTCGGCGCGCGCTTCGCACAGGTCGAGGAGTTCGTGCGCAAGCGGCTCGCCGATAACGGCGCAGCTCACGGTATGGCCTACGCCGAGATCTTCCACCGCACCGAGAACGGCTAAATCCCTCGATATCATTACCTCTGGTGCGCGGGCTGCCTCATTGTGAAGCAGCCCGCGTTTTGTTACCACTCCTTATCCACTCGTACACAAAACCACCAGGCTCATCACGCACAAAAGATACCCAACAAGGAATACGTCATGCTTACCGTATTATCAGCATTCTCATCTCTTTTTGAGGCACACAAGAGCAATCTATCAATCCATGCCTTATAACACGAGCCTATACTACAAATCGATGGTTCCGATACATTAGTGGAAGGAGCTACTCGTGAAAAAACTACTCTTCACCTTACTGATTATTCTTATGCTGCCGCTCTCGGCACAGGCGCAATCCGATGAGCGCTGCTTCCCCGAGACGGGTTACTGCATCAGTGGCGCGATCCGCGAGTATTGGGAGCGCAACGGCGGCCTGGCCGTGTTCGGCTACCCGATCACCGAGCGCTACGAAGCCTACAACGGCGATTGGACAGGCCCGATGCAGTACTTCGAGCGCGACCGCCTGGAGGATCACGCCAACGAGGGCTTGGGTGTGATGGCCGGACGTTTGGGCGCGCAACTGCTCGAAATGCAGGGTCGCCCCTGGGAGACTCTGCCCCGCGATAACGCGCCCCGCAGCGGCTGCCGCTACTTCGAACTGACAGGCCAAAACCTCTGCGGTGTGTTTCTCCGCTATTGGGAACAGAACGGCGGCCTGGAGCGCTTCGGCTACCCGATCAGCCAAGCCACCACCGAGCATACGGGCGAATGGGTCGGCACCGTACAGTACTTCGAGCGCCGCCGCATGGAGCACCACCCCGAGCTAGCGGGCACACCCTACGAGGTGCTGCTGGGCCTGCTGGGCAGCACCACAACCGGCCTGAATAACACCTGCTTCGAGCTTGGCCCGAGCTTGGCCAACACCGCTTGGGCGTACCGCGAGGAATTAGGCTGTGCCTCGGCCTACTTCGCCGATGCCTATGTAGCCTACCAGCCGTTCGAGCGCGGCGCGATGTTCTGGATCGAGCGGCTCGGCTCGCGCTACGGCAACGCCATCGGCATCCTGCACACCAACCCCGATGGAACGATGCAGTGGAATGTAGTGAACGACACCTGGTACGAGGGACAACCCGAGAGTGGTGGCGAAACTCCGCCTCCCGGCCTGTACGAGCCGATTCGCGGCTTCGGCAAGGTGTGGCGCGAGGTTGACGGTGTGCGGCAAGCACTCGGTTGGGCCACCGCGCCCGAGCAGGGCGATGGAGCCGAGTACTATCGCTTCACAAAAGGCGCGCTGCTGCGTGTACGCTCCTCTGACACCGTCTACTTGATCCCGTTTAGTGCCCCCACCGGGTCGGTGCGACGCATCGAGCGCGTGCCCTAACTCAAGTAGTATCGTTGGAATATGCAGGATGGGCGAGACTTGCTGTCTCGTCCATTCGTGTATCCGACGCCGTACAGATACGCCAACCCCAGCCTCAAGCGCAATCGCCCAAGGTGCGGTATCATAGCCGCAACTTCTAACTGCCCCAATAGCAACCGCGTTTCAGTGCGCTCCTGTAGCTACGAAGGCACAAGTGCGAGGCGAGCATGATTCTTCTCCATACCAACGACATCCACGGGCGAATAACTGGTTTGACACGTATTGCCACGCTGATCGAGCAGACCCGTCTCGAACACCCCAACGAGACGGTGCTCTACTTCGATACCGGCGATAGCGAGGATTTAACGGAGCGCATGAGCAACCTGAGCAAAGGCGCCTCGATGCACCGTTTGCTGAGCGCGATGGGCTGCGATGCGGTGGTGGTTGGCAATGCGAGCTTACAGCGCTTCGGGCCTGAGATCCTGGCCGAGCACGCTGCGGCAGCGAGCTACCCAATGCTGCTGGCGAATGTGCGTCAGCCACACGGCGCGCCGTTCGCGGGCACGCAACCAACCACCCTGCTGGAGGCCGATGGGCACTACCTCGGCCTGATCGGCATCACCTCGCCGGTTGATGGCAGCTACGAAAGCTTCTACGACCTGACCGTATCGCCGCTGTTGCCCACGATCCTCGATATGTCGGCGGCGCTGCGCCAGGATGGGGCCGAAGCGATCATTCTGCTCTCGCACATGGGGCTAGAGGCCGACCGCGAACTAGCGGCGACGCTTCAGGGCGTGGTGGACCTGATTATCGGCGGCCACTCGCACAGCCTGCTACCTCAGGGCGAGCAGTTTGGCAGCATCACCATTGCGCAGGCGGGCAGCTTTGCCGAACACCTCGGTCGCATCGATCTATCGTGGCGCAACGACCGTCTGGTGGTCGAACAGGTCAGCACGTTGCAAATCACCAATACGATCCCGCAATCGGCCACACTGCTGAAGCGGATAGAGGAGTTGGAGCACGAGATCGAGCAGTTCCTCGATATCATCGTTGGCGATCTGGCCGAGCCGCTCGATTTCGCCCTCGACCGCGAGTGCGGCGTGGGTAATCTGCTGGCCGATATGCTACGCAGCTATATGAACGCCGATGTCGGCATCGCAGCGGTTGGGCAGGCCTTCGTCGGGCCGTTGGAGGATGGCCCGCTGACCCGCCTCGCCCTATGGAAGGCGTGCCCATCGATCGCAACACCCGGCGTCACGATGATGACCGGAGAGATGCTGCGAACCATGGTGGAACGTGGACTCGACGCGGTTGTTGGGCAAACACCATCGCGGCTTCTGCGCGGGCAGGCGCCAGGCTTATTGCATCTGAGCGGCGCATCGTGGGTGAACGGTCAACTGCTGGTGGCAGGTCGCCCCGCCGACCCAAAACGGCGCTATCGGGTGGCGGCCAGCGATTGGGAGTTCGAGGCGCATGGCGGCTACATCGACCCCGAGTGGCAGTTGCAACCGCAGTACGTCACATCGACCATTCTGCGCGAGGCGTTGGAGGAGTATCTGGCGCGGCATTGGCCTGTGCGGGTACGCCACGGGCGCGTGATCAGCTGAAGCACTACACGGTCAGCGAGCCCACCGTCACCGAGCGCGCCAACATCAACGGCAGCGGCTCCAGCGATTCGATGATCTGCTCGGATAGATCGCGGTATTTATGCTTGCGATCGAGCAGGAAGGCGTGCATACCTTCGGCGCGGGCGCCCGCCACATTGATCGGGTCGTCATCCACAAAGGCACAGGCGCTGGGCGGCAGATCGAGCGCATCGGCGATCGCGCGGTAGGCCCGTGGGTCGGGCTTCCAGGTGCCGAGCGTGCCGCTCGACAGGCTCACCTCGAATAAGTCGGGGTCGATGCCCGCGTGCTGGAGCGTCCGATCGATGCTGGGCAGCTCGAAGTTGGTGAGCAGGCCCAAGCGCAAGCCAGCGTCGTGCAGGGCGTGCAGGCAGTGGTTGGCGTCATCGAAGGGGCTGAAGCAGGTGTGGTACTGTTCGAACAGTTCGCAGAGCGCGTCGATGGCTGCATCGGTGAGGCCGTAGCGCTGGCCGAGATGCGAAGTGAAAGCGCGCCAGAAGGCCGGTTCTTCTTCGACGGTGCGGGGCCAGGCTCCGTGCCACGTCTCCCAGAGCGTCTCCGCTGCTGCGATCGGCACGTGCGGCGCGATAGCGTAGATCTTCGCTCCGAAGTGCGCGATCTTCTGTTTATCGAACATCAGCAGGGTGTTATCACGATCGAAGATTACGGCTTGGATCATTCTTCCCCCTAAGTTGCGTATGGCTACGCGACCCCGCCGCGTCACCATTCCGCAACAATTAACCCTGCAGGTGCTGCAAGGCTGTGATCCAATAGATAGCTAGCAACGTTGATAGAATGGCTAAATTATAGATGGGGAAGCAGAAAAAGTCTATTTATGGCGGTCCCATTTCACGTCTAGTACCCTTAGTATCGAGCTGTTTTTGGCATTGGGATGCGGTAGAGGAAATGCCGTTTTCGCCTACCGTAGGAAGGTATTGTGAGCGATCAGCCGCATTTGGTATGATACCGAAGCGGAAAGGAGAGGTGGAGTTTATGTCCGATTACCCTGCCAATCCCCTGGAAAAACCTGGTTATCGGCTTGAATGGCACGATGAATTCGAACAACCAGCGTTAGATCTCACCAAGTGGGTGCCCGCCTATCTGCCGCAGTGGAGCTCGCGTGAGCGCTCGGCCCCCTCGTATCGATTACGCGACTCGCAACTGCTGCTGGAGATACAAGCAGACCAACAGCCCTGGTGCCCCGAGTTTGATGGAGATCTGCGGGTTTCGGCCCTGCAGACCGGTGTCTTTGCCGGGCCTCTGGGCAGCACCCAAGGCCAGCATCGCTTTAAGGCGGAACTTGTCGTACGTGAGGAACAAGCCACACAGCGATGTTACACGCCTCAATACGGCTACTTTGAGTGTCGGGCGAAGGGTGTCGCGACGCCCGGTTTCCTCGCGGCCCTCTGGCTGATCGGGTTTGAAGAGGAGCCTGAGCAGAGCGCCGAAATTTGTATGTTCGAGCTCTTTGGCAAATCGGTTACGTCAACTACGTGCACGATCGGCTATGGCCTGCACCCTTGGCAAGATCCCACCATCCGAGACGAGTTCTACAACGATGTCGTGAACATCAGGGCCAGCGATTTCCACATCTACGCGCTGGAGTGGACGCCCACGCATATCGATTTTTATCTCGATAATCGGCATCTGCGCCGCATCCATCAATCACCAAACTACCCCATGCAGTGGATGCTGACGATGTACCGTTTCCCCGAGGCGACGACAACCAACTACCCACAGAGCTTTGCGATCGATTATGTACGCGCCTATCAGCCGGAAGCAGGCTACTAAGCCGAGACGAGTTCACTCAGACCGTTCTGCGGCTCATTGCAAAGAAGTTTCGCCTCCTAATTGACAGGAGCGGCGATGCGCTCTATCATCGGGACATCCGGCTTCCGCACAATACCCTCTGTCAAACCAAGTTAGTTGAGGATCAATGATGGATCAAGCTCAGTATCTCGCGATCGATATCGGCGCGGAGAGTGGCCGAGCGATCTTAGGGCAGTTCGATGGGCAGCGGCTCGAACTGCGCGAAGTTGGTCGTTTCGCCAATATCCCCGTGGCGCTGCCCGACGGCTTGCGGTGGGATATCCTGCGGCTGTGGGGCGATGTAACGGCGTGTTTGCGTCAGGCCGCCGAACATGGCCCGCTTGCCAGCGTTGGTATCGATACTTGGGGCGTCGATTTCGGGCTGCTGGATCGCGATGGCGTACTATTGGGCAATCCATTTCATTACCGCGATAGCCGCACCGATGGCATGCTGGAAAAGGCGTTCGCGATGGTGCCGCGCCAACAGATCTTCGAGCAGACGGGCATCCAGTTTATGCAGATCAACTCGCTCTACCAACTGCTGGCGATGGTCCGCGCCCGCTCGGCATTGCTAGAGGTGGCGCAGACGTTCCTGACCATCCCCGATCTGCTGAACTTCTGGTTGACGGGGCGTGCGGCCTGCGAGTTCAGCAATGCGACGACCACGCAGTGCTTCAACCCACGGATGCGCAATTGGGCGCGACCGCTGCTAGAGGCGCTGGGCATCCCGATCCGCATCTTCCCTGAGGTGGTGATGCCCGGCACAGTGCTGGGCACGCTGCGGCCCGGCTTGGCCGAGCAGTTGGGCGTGTTGACGCTGCCCGTGGTGGCTCCAGCCTGCCACGACACTGCTTCGGCGGTGGCTGCGGTGCCCGCCGAGGGCGATGGTTTCGCCTGGCTGAGTTCGGGCACTTGGTCAATTATGGGCATCGAGGTGCGCGAACCGGTGATCTCCGAGCAGAGCCTGGCGTTCAACCTGACGAATGAGGGCGGCGTCGATGGCACCTTCCGCTGCTCGAAGAATATTATGGGCTTGTGGCTGGTGCAGGAGTGTCGGCGGACGTGGGCGACGCAGGGCCAGGAGTATTCGTACGCCGAGTTGACGCGCTTGGCCGAGCAAGCCGCGCCGCTACAATCGCTGATCGACCCCGATGCCGATGTGTTCCTGAAGCCGGGCGATATGCCCGCCCGCATTCAGGCGTTCTGCGAGCAGTCGGGACAGGTCGCGCCGGATTCGCCGGGCGCCGTGATCCGCTGCGTGTTGGAGAGCCTAGCCCTGAAGTACCGCTGGTTGCTTGAGCGTTTGGATGCGGTGGCGGGCCAACGCTTGACGGTCCTGCACGTCGTGGGCGGCGGGGTGCAGAATCAGTTGCTGAATCAGTTCACCGCCGATGCGACGGGCCGCGAAGTGGTGGCTGGGCCGGTCGAGGCGACAGCAGTGGGCAATCTGCTGTTGCAGGCGCGGGCGCTGGGCCATATTGGTTCGTTGGATGAGTTGCGGGCAGTGGTGCGCCGCTCGTTTACGCCACAGCGGTACACACCAAACAGCACAGATGCGTGGGATGCCGCGTATCAACGCTTGTTGGCATTGCTCCCTGAGTCATAGATGATGAGTGAGGTGCTACGATGACGGAACATCCCACCGATGCGCAGATCGAGGCGGCCTACGAGATCGCGAAGGAGCGCTACGCCTTGTTGGGCGTAAACACCGATGCGGCGCTGGATCGGCTGGCTACGGTGTCGCTGAGCCTGCACTGCTGGCAGGGCGACGATGTGACGGGCCTGGAGAACAGCGGCGAAGCGCTGGGCGGCGGCATCGCGGCCACGGGCAACTATCCCGGCAAGGCCCGCAACGGCGACGAGTTACGCAAGGACCTAGACGCGGCGTATGCGCTGATCCCGGGCAAGCACCGCCTGAACCTGCATGCGATGTACGCGGAGTTCGACGGCGAGAAGGTGGACCGCAACCAGTTGCGCCCCGAGCACTTCACGGCCTGGCGCGATTGGGCCGTGGAGAAGGGTCACGGCATCGACTTCAACCCGACCTGTTTTTCGCACCCGATGGCGGCCAGTGGCTTCACGTTGGCGAGCTACGATGAGGGCGTGCGCCAATTCTGGATCGAGCACTGCATCGCGAGCCGCGAGATCGGCGCGTGGTTCGGCGAGGCGCTGGGCACCCCCTGCGTGACGAACATCTGGATCCCCGACGGCTACAAGGACACACCGTTCGACCGCCGACGGCCCCGCGAGATCCTGCGCGATTCGTTGGATACGGTGTTGGCCAAGCCGCTCGACCCGCGCCACAACCTCGATGCGGTGGAGTGCAAACTGTTCGGCTTGGGCGTGGAGAGCTACACGGTCGGCTCGCACGAGTTCTACATGGGCTATGCGACCAGCCGCAAGATTCTGCTGTGCTTGGATGCCGGGCACTTCCACCCGACCGAGACGATCTCGGACAAGATCTCGTCCACGCTGCTGTACTTGGACGAGATTCTGTTGCACGTCAGTCGGGGGGTGCGCTGGGATAGCGACCACGTGGTGACGCTCACCGACGATCTGCAGGCGATCGGGCAGGAGATCGTGCGGGGCGGCTATCTCGACCGCGTGCACATCGGGCTGGATTTCTTCGATGCGAGCATCAACCGCATCGCGGCCTGGGCGATCGGCTCGCGCAATACGCTGCGGTCGCTACTGATGGCGCTGCTGGAGCCGAGCGCGTTGCTGCGCGACCTGGAGGTGCAGGGCGATTACAGCGCGCGTCTGGCGCTGTTGGAAGAGTTGAAGGGACTGCCGTTTGGGGCAGTGTGGGATTACTACTGCCTGCGCCAGGGCGTGCCGGTCGGCTTGCAGTTGATCGATGCGTTCCGGGCGTATGAGCGGGATGTGTTGTCGCAGCGCGGTTCGTAGCCAGAAGGGAGTTCAACGATGACACGGGTTGGGTTTTTGCTGAAGGTGAAGCCGGATAAGCTGGAGGAGTACAAGGAGCATCATCGGCACGTGTGGCCGGAGATGCTGGATGCACTGTCGCGGCACGGCTGGCACAATTATTCGCTGTTCCTGCGGCCCGATGGCTTGTTGTTCGGGTATTTCGAGACACCCGAGAGCTTCGAGGCGGCGCAGGCCGCCATGGCGACAGAGGATGTGAATACGCGCTGGCAGGCGCTGATGGCTCCGTACTTCGAGAACAGGATTATGGAGCAACTGGAAGAGGTCTTCCATCTGGATTAGGAGTGAAGCATCCACAGATTACACAGATTACGCAGATTGTATTTGTGGATGGGTTGCGTGATAGCCAATCCAGTTAAGCAGTTGCTGTTTGCAGAGCCGTTTTAGCCTGCGGCAGCAAGGTGTTTACTTCTTTTTGTGGCATCGGCCTTCTGCGCGTAGCAGAAGGCCGATACCACGTTTTTTCGGTGATGTAGGTATCTATTGCAAAGCCGTTTAGGCTTCTGGTTTGGTGGGTATTTTGCTTTTTATATCAACGAAAGGCGCTGTCATTCCGAACAAGCCGCCACGGCTATGACAAGGTGACAAGGTGACAAGGTGACAAGGTGACAAGGTGACAAGGTGACGGGGAGCATCGAAAAGGCATTGTCATCCTGAGCGAGCCTTCAGGTGAAGTGAAGGATCTCACCGTGTTGCATTGTGGTGTTCAACGCAATACATTGCAGCGCTTTGCCGACCTGTCAGGTGTGACTTTTTATGGCTTTAGGACGCATCAAACGACACCTGACAGGTCAAAAGCAATGTTTTTTCGTTGTCTTGCACTGTCATCCTAAACGAGCCGTCACCCCGTCACCCACACTGCTCCCAAATGGCGGCGCGCACCTCCCACAGCTCGGGGAAGAAGTGCGGGTGGCCGATGGTGCGGTCGAGGTAGCGCACTCCGGTGGTGTGCCCGGTGCCTTTGGTGATCGCCGAGAGCGCCCGCTCGACCATGCTGCGGTGGTGCATGCGCCACAGCCCAAACAGTTGGTCGTACTCCAGCAGCGTTTCGGCCAGCAGGAACAGGTCGTGGTGCTGGCGCTGTTCGAGCGGGGCGTACACCTCTGTGACGCTCACGCCCCGTCGCGCCAGCACATCAAGCCAGGCGTCGTGCAGCGAGCGCTGCTGCCAGGCCGCTTCGAGCGCTTCGGTGAGGATGCGCGTCTGCGGCGCGGCGGTGTTGGGCGGGCCAGGCGGCACATCGAGCATGGGGCGGTAGCGCGTAGTGTCGTGCAGACCCGAGCGGATCTCGATCTCGCGGTACTGCAGCGATTCGGTGCCGCTGGCTGGGCTGAGCGCCGCACGGAAGGCGTAGAAATCCTGCGGGGCCATGCTCTCGGTGATGTGAATCTGTTCGACCAGCAGGCGCATAATCTGGCAGACGCGCTGCATGCGCCAGGTGGCGTATCCGATGTTATCGGCGTCGAGCAGGGCGATCGCGCCGTCGAGCTCGTGCAGGATCAGGCGGAACCACAGCTCAAAAGCTTGGTGAGTGATAATGAACAGCAGTTCGTCGTGGTGGCGCAGCTCGGCGGGAGACGGTTGAAGCGCGAGTAGCTCGGTGACGCGCAGGTACGAGCAGTAGTGGGGCTGCTGAACGTCGGAAACGTCGTGCCCGCATGGCAACGTCGGCATACGGTGTTCTCCTTAGTTGTTAGGTACAAGAAACGTATTCCTAGTATTGTAGCTGATTTTGTGGTGAAATGTCGGTTTTTGATTGTTATCCACAGATTACACAGATTATGTTTGTTTTTGTATTTATTGATGTGGATGAAAGAATGTCACCGCATTACATTGTATTCCCCGCTGAGATCTCTCATATTTGTTCGAGATGACAGTGTATTTCTACGCTTTCGCTGTTTTCTCTGTCATTCCGAATGAAGTGCGTAGCACGAAATGAGGAATCTCGCTGCGTATCTACAATGGAAACACAATGCTATTTGCAATGCTTTGCGAGCCGTCAGAGGCGAAATGAGGGTTTGACATATGTCATCCACGTGATTACAATGTAAGCACGTTACATCCCTTCGTGAGGAGCTTGATACAATGCCCACTGTCATCAAAACCAGGCTGGTGAAGATCGGCAACTCGCAGGGACTGCGTATCCCCAAAGTGATCCTCGATCAGCTCGACTTATCCTCTGAGATCGAGCTTGAGGTGCAGGCAGATCATTTGATCGTGCGGCCACGTGTTCATCCCCGTGCCGATTGGCCCGAGCAATTCCGTCGGATGGCCGAGCGCGGCGACGACCAGTTGCTCGATGCTGATATTCCTCCAACCGAATGGGAAGAGTCTGAGTGGCAGTGGTGATCAAGCCTTTCGATGTCTACCTTGTGAATCTTGATCCGACGGTCGGCGCGGAGATCCAAAAGACTCGGCCCTGCCTGATCATCTCGCCCGATGAGATGAATGCGCATATCCGAACTGCGATTATCGCGCCGATGACCACGAAAACGCGCGGTTATCCCACGCGGGTGGCCTGCCATTTCGATGGCAAAGACGCGCAGATTGTGCTGGATCAACTGCGCACGGTGGATCAATCACGCCTCGTGAAGCGGCTTGGGAGCATCGATGCCGCAACTCAACAGCAGGTGCTACGCACTTTAGCCGCGCTGTTCGCTGAATAATGCGTCGTTTAATTCATTGAGATGCCGAGCACTTCGATGTTGTGCGCTGTGCGACCGCGAGTACAGCGGCGCGCGTTTTGGCGCGCAGCGCCATATCTGTCCGAGCGCGCACACGTTGTGCACGACGTTGTTTGCCCGTAGCGACGGGAATCACGGGTTGACGACGCGGCCTCTCTTTCCCCAAAAATGCTGGTGCTAATGCGGTACGGCGCGGTTGGCCCTCTCTCATCTGTGTAATCTGTGAATGCTCCGGTGGCCCGCTGAGCGAACGTGGTACAATGGTCGCAATGCAGCCGCTCCTACGACGAGGCTCCAATGACCATCGATCCACGTACCCGTGACGATTTGCTCGATGCGATGCGGCTCCAAGCCTGCCCGCTGTGTGTGCTGGTTGAGCGTATCGAGCGTAAGGCCGTCGATCTGTTTCTGTACGATCAGGTGAATGATATCAGCCGCCGCGATGCGCTGCGTGCCAGCCGTGGCTTATGCTTGTACCATTCGGGCATGCTGTCGGAGGGCCGCAGCGGGCTGGGGATCGCGATCTTGAGCCGCGATATTCTGCGAGCTATGACTGCGGAGTTGGAGTCCGCCGCGCCGAGCGCGCTGCCGTTCGGGGCACTGCGCGATCGGTTGGGTTCGGGCGTTGGCGCGCAGTTGGCTTCGCGGATCGGCCCGCAGGCGGCTTGCCCGATGTGCGAGGAGCGCCCCCGCATTGAGGCTCCGCTGATCGCAGGGTTGCTGCGGAATCTTGGCGATGCCGAGTTTGCGGAGGCGTTCGATGCTTGTGGCGGTCTGTGCCGCATTCATTTGGCGAATACGCTGCGGGCCGCCGATCAGGCCACCGCCCGCGATTTGGCGGCCCGTCAGGCGGCGGCGTGGCGGCGCTTGGAGGCCGAGCTAGATGAGTTTATCCGCAAGCACGATTACCGCTTCAAGGAGGAGCTGCTGGATAACGAGCGCGATGTGTGGCGGCGGGCGCTCCGTTTGAGCAGCGGCTGGTACGAGACGTAGCGCGGCTTATGCACGGCGGTGGCGCGTGTTGACGAGTACGATGCCAAAGACTGCGACGACGCCGCCCAGTAGTGCCACGATCGTCGGCACTTCCCCCAACCACACCCACGACATGATCAGCGAGAGCGCGGGCACCACGTTGAGGAAGCTCCCCATGCGCGAGGCTTGGCTTCGTGAGAGTGCGTAGGCCCAGGAGAGGTTGGCCAGCGCCGATGGAAAAATGCCCAAATAAAACACCACTGCTGTGACGCTGAGTGGTGTGTTTGCGATCTGTTCGGGCAGTCCTGGCGTGAAGTAGAGCAGTGGTATGATGGCGACCCAGTGGATGTAGGCGGTCGTTTCGAGCGGGGTGTAGCGTTGCAGCAGTGGCTTTTGCAGCACGAAGAATGCGCCCTGCAGCACGGCGGCGAACAGCAGCAGCAGCGCGACTGGCTCGAACTCGAACGAGCTCTTGGTGCCCAGCACGATCAGCACTGCGCCCGCGAAGCCCAGGCCGATGCCTAGCCAGCCCCGCTTGCCGATCCGCTCTCGCAGCATGATGCTGGCGAGCAGTGCGGTGAAGATCGGTGAGGTGCTGACGAGCAGGCTGGAGATGCCCGCCGAGACGATGGTTTGGCCGTAGTTGAGCACGAGTTGGTAGACGGTGACGCCGACCATGCTAGCGAACGCGATTTGCGGGAGATCGCGCCAATGCGGCAGGCGGATGCGCGTCACGACGGCGTAGATCGCTAACACCAACGCGGTGATGGAGAAACGAAAGAGGATGAGGTGACCTGGGGTGTAGCCGCTGAGTGCGGCGCGGATGCCCGGGTAGGCCGAGGCCCACATCAGAAGCGAGAAGCTGGTGGCCAGGAAGGCTTGGACGTTGGTGTTTGGTTTCATTGATATTCCGTTAGTTGCGATATTTCGATGTCGTACTATTATAATTCTGTTTGTTCGTCGCCCTTTCGCTCATTCTTCTTTACGACTAACCACAAGGGTGTGGTGTTGGGCAGTGCGTTCTGTAAGGAGGTTGTATGTCTACCAGTTCCGCAACTGAGCCTTGCGAGGTTTGGATCGATTTCAACCAGCGCGTTCCGATGCGCGATGGTGTCACGCTCTCTGCTGATGTCTACCGTCCGAAGGCACCGGGCCGGTATCCGGTGATTCTGCAACGCACGCCGTATTTGAAGACGAGCAGCCGAGCGCTGGAGGTCGGGCGCGAGTTCGCGAAGCGCGGCTTTGTGTATGTATGGATGGATGTGCGCGGTCGTGGCGATTCGGATGGTGAGTTCGTGCCGTATCGCAACGATGGCCGCGACGGCTACGATGCGATCGAGTGGTGCGCGGCGCAGCCCTGGTCGGATGGCAATGTGGGCACGATCGGCGGGTCGTACGCGGGGCGCATCCAGTGGCTGGCCGCCTTGGAGCAACCGCCGCATCTGCGGACGATGGTGGTGCTGGTCACGCCGTCCGATCCGTTCGTGGAATGGCCGACTGGTACGCCAAATCCGATGCATATGTGCTGGATCCATATGACGAGTGGCCGTGCGCTGCAGAACACCGATGCGGTCGATTGGATGAAGGTGTACGAGCACCTGCCGCTGCTGACGATGGATGAGCGGGCCGGGCGCGTGAGTCCGCACTGGCGCGAGGAGTTGGCGCACGAGCAGTACGATGATTACTGGCGGGCGATCGCGTACCAGGATAAGTTCGATCGGGTGAATGTGCCAGTGCTGCATATTTCGGGCTGGTACGATGATGAGTTGATCGGCACGCCGCTGAACTTCCAGGGCATGGTTGAGCGCGCGCCCACGCCGGAGGCTCGCAAGAATCAGAAGATGTTGATCGGACCGTGGATTCATCAGGTGAACCGCAGCCGCACGATCGGCGAGGTGGATTTCGGGCCGACGGCGCTGATCGATCTGGAGGGCTACCAGGCGCGCTGGTTCGACCGTTGGCTGCGCCAGAACGAGAACGGCATCGATACTGAGCCGCCCGTGCGCATTTTTGTGATGGGCGAAAATCGCTGGCGCGATGAGAACGAGTGGCCGTTGGCCCGCACGCAGACGACATCGTTCTACTTGCACAGCGGCGGCAAGGCCAACAGCCGTTTCGGCGATGGCACGCTGAGCACCACCGCGCCCACCGACGAGCCGCCCGATGAGTACCGCTACGATCCGGCGCGGCCCACGCCGTTCATCACCGACGAGGTGTCGTCGCAGATCGGCGGTGCCGATGATTACGCTGCCGTTCAGCGCCGCGACGATGTGTTGGTCTATGTCACGCCGCCGCTCGACGAGGCGGTGGAAGTGACGGGCTATGTGCGGGTGGAGCTGTTCGCAAGCTCGTCGGCCCCCGACACCGATTTTATGGCGATGTTGTTCGATGTGCATCCGAACGGCTTTGCGCAGCGCTTGTGCGATGGCATGGTGCGGGCGCGCTTCCGCGAGGGGATGGAGACGCAGAAGCTGATCGAGCCGGGAAAGGTGTACCGCTACGATATCGACTGCTGGGCCACCTCGCAGGTGTTCGCGAAGGGGCATCGCATCGGCGTGCAGATCAGTTCGAGCGCCTTCCCGAAGTACGACCGTAACCTGAATACGGGCGAGTCGATGGCGACCGGCACGCGAATGGAGGTGGCGGAGCAGCGCATCTTCCACAATGCGGAGTATCCATCACGCTTGATCCTGCCGATCGTGCCGCCCAAAGCGGAGTAACGTTGGTCGAAGCGAGCGGGGTTGACATCAGGGCAGCCCCGCTTGTTTTAGTTTCATCCACAGATTAGATTGAATTGTTTTGGCGACAGTACGAAGTGACGAATCTCGTTGCTTTCATCGCTCTCAGAGTCATTCCCACGAAGCGCACCACACCCTCACTGTCATTCCAAACGGAGCGCACATCGCCCTCACTGTCATTCTGAACGGAGTGCGCAGCACGAAGTGAAGAATCTCATCGCCTTTCATTGTCTCCCTCGCTGAGATCTCTCACTTCGTTCGAGATGACACTGCTTTTCGTTGCTCTCCTAACGTCATTCCAGCGGAGCGCTGCACCCCCATTGTCATTCCGAACGGAGCGCATAGCGCGGAGTGAGAAATCTCATCGTGTTTCATCGCCCTTAGAGTCATTCTGAACGGAGTGCGCA
Source organism: uncultured Roseiflexaceae bacterium (assembly GCA_937988885.1). Taxonomy (GTDB): domain Bacteria; phylum Chloroflexota; class Chloroflexia; order Chloroflexales; family Roseiflexaceae; genus CALKHR01. The sequence continues at coordinate 30,423 of CALKHR010000067.1, forward strand.
GCACGAAATGAAGAATCTCCCTGTGCACTCACTATGTACTACGATGATTCCTCGCTGAGATCCTTCACTTCGCCTATCGGCTCGTTCAGGATGACAGTGCTTTTCGTTGTGTTGTCGAGCACCTAGACGCTCAAGGTAGCACAGGACGGTGAGATTCTTCACTTCACTTCGCTTCGCTCGTTCAGAATGACCCTATCCCTGCGGCTCGTTCAGGATGACAGTGCTTTTCGTTGCTTTCTCAGCGTCATTCCAGCGGAGCGCGCTGCACCCCTTCACCCAGTCACCTCGTCACCTTGTCACACAAGCGTGGCTAGAGATGAACCACCGTGCAGGCATCGCCGACGATGTTTTCGATGGCTCGCACAACGGACATGCGGTGGCACTGCGACGGATCGGCCTCGAAGCACATCAGCGCCGAGGGGCGGCTACGCGCCAGGTCGAGCGCCTGCTGCACCGCTTCGGGGTGCTCCTCCACCAGCGCATCCATCGCTGCAAAAAACGCCTCGTAATCGTGGGTGCGCCGCACTTCGTCGCGCAGTTCCTTGGGTGTGCCAAGCTCCACCAAGTGCGCGTAGTCGATGCCGACATTGGTGAGGTGCGCAGTAAAGCGCTTTTTGTTGAAGTCGGGCTTGCGGCTGAACGGCAACTGGCGCACATCGATGATCTGCGTAACGCCGTGCGCCTGGAGGATATCGAGGAATGTTTCGATGGTCTGGCCCTGATAACCGATGGTGTACAGGGTAAAAGTTGGCGTCTCCTGCATCGCTCACTTCCCTTCATTTTAGATATCCACAGATTCGGAGCGCACATCGCCCTCAGCGTCATTCCGAACGGAGCGCACTGCACCCCACTGTCATTCTGAACGGAGTGCGCAGCACGAAGTGAAGAATCTCATCGCCTTTCATCGCCCTCACTGTCATTCTGAACGGAGTGCGCAGCACGAAGTGAAGAATCTCATCGTGTGTTCTC
>CALKHR010000068.1 GCA_937988885.1 uncultured Roseiflexaceae bacterium
CTCATTGTCATTCTGAACGGAGTGCGCAGCACGAAGTGAAGAATCTCTCTGTCTCGTTCAGCCTTGAGCGTCTAGGTTCCGCGCTCAGGATGATGGCTTGTTTCGTTGCTTCCTCATTGTCATTCTGAACGGAGTGCGCAGCACGAAGTGAAGAATCTCTCCGTCTCGTTCAGCCTTGAGCGTCTGGGTTCCGCACTCAGGATGACGCTACTCTCCTTTGTCTCCCTCGTTGAGATCCTCCACTTCGCCTGGCGGCGCATAATGCTTCCCCATCACCTGGTCGCCCCGACACCAAGTCACCTTTTCATCCCCGCCGCCTCGTCCTTTTCCGCCAGAATTTCCGCTTGACGAGCGATGGGTGTCGTGCTATACTCGACTTACTTCAGTGAATGTAGAATGTTAGAGCTTCCATGAACTCACTGCGTGCCGGCAGCAAACAACTGATCCGTGAGATCAATCAGTCGATCGTGTTAAACACGATCCGTCACTACGGTGAACTCTCTCGCACCGACATTGCAGCCCAAACGAATCTCAGTTTAGCAACAGTTTCGGGGATTACAGCGGAGTTGATCGAGGCGGGGCTGATCTACGAAAAGACCAGTGGAATCTCGACAGGTGGCCGCCGCCCAGTGTTGTTGGCACTGAATGCACGTGCAGGGTACGCAGTTGGCATTAAGCTCACCGAGAGCGCTGCAACTGCAGTGCTGACGGACTTAAACGCAACGATTGTGGCGCGGCACAACGAGCCATTGCACGGACAAGACGCCGAAGGGCTCGTGGAAACCTTGGCAGCCGCTGTCGAGGCGCTGCGCAGCAAAGCCGATCAGGCGATCTTCGGAGTTGGCTTGGGTATGGCGGGCATCATCGATCGCGCGCACTCGCTGGTCCACTACGCCACCTACTTCGGCCTGCACAACCTGCCACTGGCCGAACAACTCGAAGCGAAGATCAATCTGCCCGTGGTGATCGATAACGACGTGAACGCGCTGACGGTGGCCGAGCAGTGGTTTGGGCAGGGCAAAGGCATCGACGACTTCTTGGTGATCAGCTTGGGGCGCGGCATTGGCTTGGGTATGGTGCTGGATGGACGGCTGTACCGAGGCGCTAAAGGCGGCGCTGGCGAGTTCGGGCATACCACGATTGTGCCGGACGGTCCACGCTGTGTCTGCGGCAAATACGGCTGTTTAGAGACGTTGGTGAGCGACCCCGCGCTGATGCAGCGGGCCGAGCAGGTGCTTGGCTACCCTGTGACGATCGCGGAAGCTATCGAGCTAGCGCGCCAGGGCGATGCCGGATTGATGGCGATCTTCACATCTGCGGGGCGCACATTGGGCTTAGCGGTGGCGAATCTGGTGAATGTGCTGAATCCTTCGCTGATTATCATTAGTGGCGAGGGGATTCGGGCGGGTTCGTTGGTGATCGATCCGTTTCAGGCATCGTTGCAGGCGCATTGTTTCAACAGTTTGGCACAAGACCTGCGCATTGTGATGGAGCCTTGGGGCGATGAGGCATGGGCGCGCGGTGCAGCTAGCCTGCTGCTGAGCGAACTGTTCCAGCCTGCCCTGCGCCGTGGCGAAGAAGAGCGCCCATCGTTGACAAGCCGGAGCTACTAATTTTTTTCGCCTTTTCTTTCTTCGTTTAGTGAATTAATTAACAAAGCCGTTGCGTCGGAACTGTTAGCAGCCTCGATGGAGAGTTCGTTATGGTTGGAGAACGCGGATTTGGGCGTGTCGGGTGGCTTCTCTTTTTCCTCACGCCAGGGTTGGCAGGGCTAGTGCTCTTCACCATCATCCCCCTGCTCGCCTCGCTGGTGCTCACGCTCTTTTCTTGGGACCTACTCACACCACCACGTTTCGTTGGGTTTGATAACTTTACACGACTCTTTCGGGATCGCAACTTCTGGGCAGCGTTACGCCACACATTGTCGTTTATCTTCGGCTATGTGCCGCTGGTGACGGTGTTAGGCCTGGGATTGGCCCTGCTACTGAACGTGCCACGACGCGGCATCGGCTTTATCCGCACGCTCTACTTCCTGCCCGTGGTCTCATCGTGGGTGGCCGTGGCGCTCCTATGGAGTTGGCTGTTCAACCCGCGATACGGCCTGATCAACTATCTGCTCAGCCTGATCGGCATCACCGGACCGGGCTGGCTGTTCGATCCCGATTGGGCGATGCCCGCGATCATCCTGACCAGTGTTTGGAAAGACCTCGGCTTCGTCTTGGTGCTGTTCCTCGCTGGCTTGCAGGCCATCCCGAACGACTATTACGAGGCTGCTTCGCTCGATGGCGCGGGGCGCTTTCAACAATTGCGCTACATCACGCTCCCGCAGCTCGCTCCAACGCTCTTTTTCGTCACCGTTATCTCGTTGATCAACTCGTTCCAAGTGTTCGACCAAGTGTGGGTGATGACGCAGGGCGGCCCGGCAGGCGCTACGACGGTGCTTGTCGAGCAGGTGGTGCGCCACGCCTTCAGTTATGGCGAGATGGGCTATGCCGCCGCGATCTCGTGGGTGCTGTTTGTGATGGTATTCATCGCCACACTGATACAGTTCCGTTTGCAACGACGGGGGGCCTTCGATGCGTAGTCTTTCGCTTACCAATACCGAAGTTCGGCCCCGCGCGCGCCGCCAAGCGTGGTTCACCACCGTATTGCACTACTTTGCGCTCATCCTGGTGGCGCTGCTGATGATCGTACCGTTCCTGTGGATGATCACGACCTCGTTGAAAGCGCCCGGTTCGGTATTAGTGGTGCCGCCGGAGATTATTCCCCGTTCGCCAACCCTAGAGAGCTACCGCCGCGTGGCGGCCACCGTGCCGCTGTTGCGCATGCTGATGAACAGCGTGATTGTGACCACTGCGATTGTCACAGCGCAGATCATCACCAGCACGCTCTCGGCGTATGCGTTCGCCCGTATGCAGTGGCGCGGGCGCGAAGCGCTGTTCATGCTCTACCTGGCCACGCTGATGGTGCCCTCGCAGGTCACGATCACGCCGCTGTTCATCCTGGTGCAGCGTTTGGGTTGGATGGATACGTACCAAGGGCTGATCCTGCCGGGTATCAGCAGTGCATTCGGCACGTTCCTGCTGCGCCAAGCGATGCTGGGCATCCCCCGCGAGTACGAGGAAGCGGCCTTCTTAGACGGCGCGAATCACTGGCTGGTGTTCCGCCACGTGGCACTGCCGATGATCGGCCCGTCGCTGGCCACGTTGGGCGTGTTCGCCACGATGGGGAGCTGGAATAGCTTCCTCTGGCCGCTGTTCATCACTCGCGACGAGCGCCTGATGACCCTGCCCGTCGGCTTATCGCTGCTGCAGGGCCGCTACACCACCGAATGGAGCATGGTGATGGCGGGCGCAGTGATCACCGTATTACCGATTGTGTTGATCTTCTTGGTCGCTCAGCGCGCCTTTGTGCGCGGTGTGGCACTAAGCGGCTTGAAATAGCTGGAGGTGACAATCCGAGCGTTTGGTTCTGGTTGTATTCCTTGGATGATTGATTGTTCGATGTGTTAAAGGAGATTCTGTATGCAGTCACGATTCTCTGCACCGTTGCTGATCGTTGCACTGATGCTCTCGCTGGTTCTGGCAGCTTGTGGTTCTCCTGCTCCAGCTGCTCAACCGACAACTGCACCCGCAGCAGCTGAGCCAACCGCTGCTCCTGCGGCTGCCGAACCGACCGCTGCTCCTGCTGCTGAGCCAACCGCTGCTCCGGCAGCCGAAGAACCAACCGCCGCCCCTGCAGAGGAACCTGTCACCATTACGTACTTCACCTTCTCGGCAGCGCCCGATCAACTCGGCACCTTGGATCAGATGATCGCCGCGTTCCAGGCTCAAAACCCCAACATCACGGTGAAGGTGGAAACAGCGCCGTTTGATCAGTACTTTACGAAGCTGCAGACTCTGATCGCTGGTGGTACAGCGCCCGATGTGTTCGAGTTGAACTACGAGAACTTCGTATCGTACGCCAGCAAGGGCGTGTTGATGGATCTCACACCGTTAGCGAACGCTGAGCCGGGCTTCACCGACCGCTTCTACCCACGCGCCTACGAGGCCTTCAGTCTGCAAGGCAAGCAGTACGGCCTGCCGCAGAGCTTCTCGAACGTCGTGCTGTTCTACAACAAGGAACTGTTCGATGCTGCTGGCTTGAGCTACCCAGATCCAAGCTGGACATGGAAAGAGGAGCTCGAAGCAGCGCAGAAACTGACCAACCCCGAGACAGGTGTGTGGGGTAGCTTCAGCCCCGTGCAGTTCTGGGAGTTCTACAAGACCGCTGCACAGTCGGGTTGCGGTGTATTCGACAGCGCAGGCAACGTAACGATCAACCAGCCGGGTTGTGTCGAGTCGCTCACCTGGATGGTCGATAAGATCAATACGTACAAGATCGCCCCGACCGACGCCGACATGGGTGGTGTCTCGGATGGCGACCTGTTCAAGCAGGGCAAGATCGCGATGTTGCGCACGGGCATCTGGATGTTCTCGTCGTTCGCCGACGCTCCGTTCGAATGGGACATCGCCCTAGAGCCGGGCAACACGCAGAAGGCCCACCACTTCTTCGCGAACGCAGTCGCCATCTCGAAGGATACCAAGCAGGCCGATGCGGCGTGGAAGTGGGCGCAGTTCTTTACCAGCAGCTCGGAGGCAGGCGCATTGCGCGTGGCCGCAAGCTGGGAGTTGCCAGCACTGAACGACCAATCGCTGTTCAATGACTGGTTGAGCCAGACCCCGCCAGCATCGCGCCAGGTCGTGTTCGATGCGCTCGACACACTGGTCACCCCGCCCGTGATCGAGAAGCAGTCGCAGATGCAGGATGCCGTCGGCAAGTTGCTGGAAGAAGCGAAGGCCGGCACGCTGACCCCGCAAGAGGCGCTCGATCAAGCGAAGATCGAGATCGAAGCGCTGTTGCAGTAGCTCCATAGCTAAAGGTGCTGGGCGGTGCGAACGATTGCTTGTTGGTTTGTCGCATCGCCCAGCGCACCAAAAAGTCTTTCCACTCAAATCCTCTTTGTTTTATTTCACTGTTGCTGATGAAACGTACAACCACGGCTCTGCAGGCGCTCTGAATCCTGTTTGCAGGCTCGCCGTTTCGTTCCTTGTACCAAACTAGAGGAAAACCCAATGACCGATCTTGTAAAGCATAGCATCGATGTGATTTTACAGTATCAAGCGCCGAGCGGAGCATACATCGCATCGCCCAACTTCTCGAACTACCGCTACAGCTGGTTTCGCGATGGCACGTTTACCGCCTATGCGATGGATGTGGTCGGCCAGCACGAGAGCAGCAAGCGCTTCCACCAATGGGCCGCCAGCGTCATCGAGCGGTTCCAGGGAAAAATCACGGCCCTGATCGCGCAGCACGAGGCGGGAGAGCAGATCGACCCCGAGTTGCAGATGCACACGCGCTTCACGCTCGACGGCTACGAGGCCAACGAATCGTGGACGAACTTCCAACTCGACGGCTACGGCACCTGGCTGTGGGGCTTGGTCGATCATGTACGGCGCACCGATAACCGAGCACTCTACGAAGCGCTACGCCCGCAGGCCATGCTGGTGGCGCGCTACCTCTGCACCTTCTGGCAGACGCCCTGCTTCGATTGTTGGGAAGAATTCAACGACAAGCAGCACATCTCGACGATGGCGGCGCTGTACGGCGGCCTGCACGCACTCGCCGAGTACGATCCGAGCACGGGCGTGGGGGCGGAAGCCGACCGTATCCGAGCCTTTATCCTCGATCAAGGCGTGAAGCACGGGCATCTGGTGAAGTTTCTGGGCAAGCCGGAGAGTTTGCAGGATGGCGAGCCGATCTACTACGAGGGCGATCGCGAAGTTGATGCGAGCTTGATCGGTGTTGCCACGCCGTACCGCGTATTGGAGCCGAACGATCCACTGATGCGCGCCACGATCGAGAAGATCGAGCGCGATCTCGTCCATAACGGCGTGTACCGCTACAACAAAGATGTGTACTTCGGCGGCGGCGAGTGGGTGTTGTTGGCGGCGTGGCTCGGCTGGCACTATGTCGAGGCTGGCAACCTTGAGCGCGCCCGCACATTGCGCGATTGGGTGGCGGCGCAAGCCGATGATGCAGGTGATCTGCCCGAGCAGGTCAACGGCCACACGCTGACGCCCGAGATGTACCAGCCGTGGGTCGAGCGCTGGGGGCCGGTCGCCAAGCCGTTGCTGTGGTCGCACGCGATGTATCTGATTTTGAATGATGCGCTGGGCAGCTAGCATCAGCACCATCTTTGATATTGATTTTGTTGATGGAGAACAGACGTATGTCCCAATCGCTCACGATCAGCCACCGACCGTATGGCCTCGATGGCCCGTACGACACCCAACTCGACGAGCGCATTCCTCGCGATCCGGTGGGTGGCGATATGGTCGCAATCGGCTTTTTGACCAGCCCAGGCCACGCCGCCAATGAGGTGATCCTATCGTGGACGCGCAACGGTCGCCCACAGACGCCGATCCCCGCCCGACCAGTCGCGCGCACCACCGATACCGACCGCTGGTTGGTGGAGTTGGGTGTGATCGAGGCTGGTGATCGGGTCGAATACTGGATCGAGGCGATTCGCGGCGAGGAGCGCGTGCGCACCGAGCGGTTCGCGTTCACAGCGCGGCGTTGGCGGCGCTTGGCTGGCATCCGCGCGGCGGTGCAGCAGGGCCAAACGCTGCTGCTGGCCACGCTCAACGAGGACGGCGGGGCGGGGCCAACCATCGAGATCGCGCCGGACGGCACCGCAAACACGTTGCGCTTCGCGATCAGCGATGCTGTGGCACCGACAAATGAGCTAACAGGCAATACATTGACGCTGCGCAACGACGCGATCGCGTTAACCGTCGATGCGCGCACGGGCCGCTTCAGCTACGGCGCACAGACCGAGGGCGCTCAGGCGGCGCGTTTCAGCCTGCGTTGGCTGGAGGAAGGCGACGGCAGCCTGGCGGCGGTGGAGTTGCTGGGCGATCTCGCGAACGACGAGGCGCTAGTTGGCTTTGGCGAGCGGTTCGACGCGCTCGACCAGCACGGGCGCTCGCACGATGTGGTGGTGTACGAGCAGTACAAGAATCAGGGCAACCGCACCTACCTGCCGATCCCGTTCTTTATGTCGAGCCGTGGCTACGGCTTGCTGCTGCGCGGCACAGGCATGGCGAGCTACGATCTGGGACGCACCGCCTTCGACCGTTGGCGCAAGCTGGCGCGCGTGCCGAGCGGCGAACGAGGCTTGACGTTCACGCTGTTTGCTGGCACGCCGAGCAGCATGCTGCGCTCGTACGTCGAACTGACGGGCAAGCCCGACATGCCGCCGAGCTGGATCTTCGGGCCGTGGATGAGCAGCAACGAGTGGAACAACCAGGCCCGTGTGGAGCGGGAAGTGGCGCTCACCCACCAGCACGACATCCCCGCGACGGTGCTGGTGATCGAAGCGTGGAGCGACGAGACGACCTTCTACATCTGGAACGGCGCGCGCTACACGCCAGTAGCCGGCTCCGACAGACTGCGCCTGGCCGACTTCGAGTTCCCCAGCGACGGCCCGTGGCCCGACCCCAAGGGTATGATCGATGCGCTGCACGCGGCTGGCATCCGGCTGCTGCTCTGGCAGATCCCCGCGCTCAAGCATATCGACGAGCCGCACCCCCAGCACGACGCGGATCGGCAGTACGCGCTAGAGCAGGGCTATGTGCTGCGCAACGAGGATGGGCAGCCGTACCGTAACCCGGCGTTTTGGTTCCGCGACGCCTACATCCCCGATTTCACCAATACTGCGGCCACAGCGTGGTGGCTCAACAAGCGCGCCTACCTGCTGGAGGAACTGGGCATCGACGGCTTCAAGACCGATGGTGGCGAGCACTTGCAGGGACGCGGACTGCGCGCCAGCAACGGCCAGCGGGGCGATGCGCTGGTCAACGCCTTCCCGAACCTGTACATCGGCGCGTACTATCGCTTTGCGCGCGAGAAGCGCAACGGCGACGCGGTAACGTTCAGCCGCGCCGGGCACACGGGTGTGGGCGCGTTCCCCACGCACTGGGCTGGCGACGAGAACTCAACGTGGGAGGCGTTCCGCCGCTCGATCGTGGCGGGCCTGACGGCGGGCCTGAGCGGCGTGGCGTTCTGGGGCTGGGATATCGCTGGCTTCAGCGAAGCGCTGCCGAGCGCCGAGCTGTACGTGCGGGCAACGGCGATGGCGGCGTTCTGCCCGATTATGCAGTATCACAGCGAGTACACACCACCCGGCGCGCCCTCGAAGGACCGCACGCCGTGGCGCATCCAAGAGCACACCGGCGACGAGCGGGTAATCCCGCTGTATCGGCAGTTTGCGCGGCTACGAATGAACCTGCTGCCCTACATTCTGAGCGAGGCCGCCTACAGCGCCGCAACGGGCGAGCCGATGCTGCGCGCCTTGGCGCTCGACACACCCGATGATCCGCAGGCATGGCGTATTCAGGATCAATACCGCTTCGGGCGCGACCTGCTGGTTGCCCCGGTGGTCGAGGAAGGCGCAACCACGCGGCGGCTGTACCTTCCTGCTGGACAGTGGCGCAGCCTGTGGGATGGCGCGCTGGAGCAGGGCGGGCGCTGGATCGAGGTCGATGCGCCGCTCGACCGCATCCCCGTCTACGTGCGTGCTGGCACTCTCTTCGCCCTGAACCTGGGCCCGATGGGCGTGCTGGGCGAAAACGTCGGCAACGCCACCAATAGCTACACCAACCTCACCTTCTGGCTCTACCCCGCTGCGGATGGACGCAGCACCGACAGCTACGATTGGAACGATGCGCAAGGTCAACGACGACGCTTTCAAATCCACTATGCCGCCGATGGCAGCACCGAGATCGAGGTGCCCGCGCTAGGGCACCCTTGCCGCGTGGCGATCGTCGGTGGGGCGGCTGTGGATGTGAGCGCATCCGACCAATCGCAGCGCATCACCGTGCGACCTGCGAGCTAGTGTAGCGCGTGGGTAATCGGGCGGCGACAATGAGGTTGCCGCCCGAACAACGATGTTCAATGTTATAAGGAGGCTCGCATGCGATTGCGACGTTCGCGACCGCTCGGATGGTTGTTCCTTCTAACACTCATTTGTCAGTTTCTCATCACTGTTCCCCGAGCATCGGCCCTAAGCGGCATCTACCACAACCCCTACGGCAACGACGAACTGTACGCAACTGAACAGACCGAACGCGTGCCCCGCGACCCAATGGCGGGCGACACCGTGTACTTGAACGCGACCACCTGGCCGATCGAAATGGGCCAGAGCGTGTGGATCACGTGGACCAAGAACGGCGTGAACCAGACGCCGATCGGCGCAGCATGGCAGTACAACAGCGGCAACAACTCCTACTGGCGCATCACGATGGGCAGCTTCTCACGTGGTGACCACATCGTCTACACCGTTCACGCCGATGTGAACGGCAGCGGCCAGATCAGCACGGGGCCGTTCAGCTTCAGGGTCACCTCGTGGAGCCACGTGACCAACGTGAGCAGTTACACCAACAACGGTACCTCGGTGGATATCACCACGGGCGACAGCGAGGGCAGTTTCACACCCAAGGTGCGCATCGCCTTCCCCACCACCGACAGCTTCCGGCTGCAACTCGCACCCACGGGCACGGGCCTGAACATCAGCGGCATCAACAGCTACAGTGTCGCCAACACCTCCAGCACACTCACGCTCTCAACCACCGATCTGGTGTTGAAGGTGAACAAGACGCCCTTCCGCCTTGCGGTTTACAAAGGCGATGGCACCACACTGATCACGCAGCAGTACGACTCGACGATCTTCCGCAACCTCGGGTGGGCCAGCGACGGCAGCACGACCGTCACCAAGATCGAGGATCACTATCTCAGCCCGCTGGGCGAACGCTTCGAAGGATTTGGTGAGCGCTACGACTACCTGAACCAACGCGGTCATGATGTCCACAATTATGTCTACAACCAGTACCGCGACCAGGGTAGCACGCACCGCACCTATCTCTCGGTGCCGTTCTTCATCAACTCGGCGGGATACGGCATCTACATCCCCAGCACGCGCTACTCCATCTTCAACATCGGCACGTATCTGAACGATATGGTCGGCTTCACCACCGATACGGGCGGCGCGCTGAACTCCACATTCGACTATTACTTCTTCACTGGCACGCCCAAGCAGATCATCGATCGCTACACCAGCGTGACGAGCCGACCGCAACTCCCGCCGAAGTGGGCGTTCGGCCTGTGGATGTCGGCGAACGAGTGGAATACGCAAAGCGAGGTTTTGGCCGAGATCGCGAACACCAACACCTACAGCATCCCGCATACCGTACTGGTGTTGGAGCAGTGGAGCGACGAGGCGACCTTCTATATCTGGCACGGCTCGACCTACACCGCGAAGCCGGGCAACCAGGCGCACAGCTACAGCGATTTCACGTTCCCGAGCGGAGCGGCTTGGTCGGACCCGCAGAGTATGGTGTCGACTGCGCACAGTAATGGCATCCGCGTGATCCTCTGGCAGATCCCGGTGTTCAAGGAGAACTTCGACACGAACCCGTCCACCGCGCCGCAGCAGCATCTCAACGATAAGAGCTATGCGCAATCGCAGGGCTACGTGGTGGATAACGGCAGCGGCAGCCCCTACCGCGTGCCGAGCGGGCAGTGGTTCGGCGATAGCATGGTCCCCGACTTCACCAATTCCGCTGCAACAGCTTGGTGGATGAGCAAGCGCGCCTACCTGTTCGACGACATCGGCATCGACGGCTTCAAGACCGACGGCAGCGAGGCGATCTTCGGGCGCAATGTGAGCTTCTACGATGGGCGCAAGGGCGACGAGATGCACAACGCCTATCCGAACAGCTACACCGACGCCTACAACAGCTACGTCGCCAGCAAGACGGGCGGCAACGGCGTGATCTTCAGCCGCGCGGGTACCTCCGGCGCGCAGGGCACCTCGATCTACTGGGCTGGCGACCAGAACTCCAGCTTCGAGGCGTTCCAAGAGGCGGTGCGCGCTGGCTTGAGCGCGGGGCAATCGGGCATCCCGTACTGGGCCTGGGATATGGCGGGCTTCACTGGTGATTTCCCCAGTGCCGAACTGTATCTGCGTTCCGCTGCGATGGCGACCTTCTCGCCGATTATGCAGTATCACTCCGAGAAGGCGAATCCTTCCATCTCCGAGGCACGCACCCCCTGGAATGTGCAGGCCCGCACGGGTAACACCGATGTGGTGCCGATCTTCCGCATGTTCGCCAATGTACGTATGAACCTGCTGCCCTACATCTACACCGAGGCCAAGCGCAGCAGCGAGACCGGCGTGCCGATGATGCGCGCTATGAGCATCGAGTTCCCCGATGATCCCGACGCAGTTGTGCAGGATCAGCAGTATATGTTCGGCGATCAGCTGTTGGTCGCGCCCGTCACCACGGCCAGCGCCACCACCCGCAACGTCTACATCCCGGCGGGCGAGTGGTACGATTTCTGGAACGGCGGACGCTTCACAGGCCCGGGCACCAAGAGCTACGGCGTCGGTTCGCTCGCCAGCATCCCGGTGTACGCACGACCCGGCGCGATCATCCCGTTGAACCTCAACGCCGATTACGAGTTGGGCGGCAACATCAGCAATAACGTCGATACCTACACCAACCTGACCTTCCGCATCTACCCACACGAGCAGGCCAGTTACGACTACTTCGACGATGCGGTGGGCGTCGATCGCACCATCACCAGCGACACCGATTGGCTCAACCAGACGATCACCGTGGGTGTTCCAGCCATCACCACCACCACCACGCTGCAAGTGATCGCCAGCAAGCCCACGTCGGTGACGCGCAACGGCAGCCCGCTCACATCGTACAGCACGCTGGCCGGGCTGAAGAGCGCGAGCGAGGGCTGGTACTGGGATCCCGCGCTGCAAGCCACGTTGGTCAAGTTGCCCGCCAGCGGCAGCGCCCGCACCGTGGTGCTGAACGGCGTGAACAAGGCCGCCTACGAGGCCGAGTTTGCGACGGGCGTGGGCACCGCCACCAACACCGATCACCCGGGCTACACTGGCACGGGCTTTGTGGATAACTTCGAGTCGCTGGGCGATGGCGTCACGTTCGACATCAACGCCGATGCGACAGGCGACTACACCCTGCGCTTCCGCTACGCCAACGCCACGGGCAGCACGGCCACCCGCACCATCACGATCGACGGCGTGAATGCGGGCACGATCAGCCTGCCGAGCCTAGCGAATTGGGATACCTGGGGCACTGCCACGCTCAGCGCATCGCTTGGGCAGGGCACCCACACCATCCGCATCGGCTACGACACTGGCAACGCGCAGGCGATCAACCTCGACAATCTGGAACTGGAGCTCACCAGCATCAGTTCGGCGGAGCGCTTCAAGTACACGTCGGGCAACAACTATCTGATCGTGGAAGTGCTCGACGACGATCTGTTCCACTTCGAGCTATCGGCGCTTGGGCCTGGCCCCAGCACCTCCGAGCCGATCGCCACTACGCCGCAGGTCGCTAAGACCGACTACGACGGGCCGAGCGTGTTGGTGCAGGTGGGCAATACGCTCGAAACGAGCGAGATGCGCGCCGAGATCGACAGCTCCACCCTGTGCGTCGAGATGTACGACACGACCACCACGCCCGACACGTTGCTGCACGAGATCTGCCCGTACAACCTGAGCAACGCCTGGAAGGGCCTCTCGATCAGCAAGGAGTCGATCGAGCACGCCTATGGTCTCGGCCAGCAGTTCATGATGGGCGGCAGCGCCGATGGCGACTGGGTTGGGCGCACGCGCACGGCTGGCGGCGACTATGGCAACGCTATGGTCTACGACACCGACAACGGCCCGGTTGGCAACTTGCAGATCCCGGTCCTGTTCGCGGTCGGACCGAACAACATCAACTACGGTCTGTTCTACGATAACATCTACAAGCAGACCTGGACGTTGACGGGCGACCCGTGGACGGTGGAGAGCTGGGGCGATCAGTTGCGCTGGTACGTGATGGGTGGCCCCGACCTGCCGGACCTGCGGGCTGATTACCTGGAACTGACCGGGCGTCCACCCGTGCCGCCCAAGCAGGCGCTGGGGTTGTGGGTCTCTGAGTACAGCTACGACAACTGGGACGAGATCGATGATCGATTGGACGACCTGCGCGCCAGCGAGTTCCCGGTCGATGGCTTCGTGCTCGACCTCAAGTGGTTCGGCGGCGTCACTCAAGGCTCCGACAACACCAGAATGGGCACGCTCGATTGGGACAATACGAACTTCCCCAATCACGCCACGGCGATCAGCGACTACGCCGACGACGGCCTCGGCATCATTCTGATCGAGGAATCGTACATCGGCAAGAACCTGAGCGAGCACAGCGACATGGCCTCGCGGGGCTACCTGGTGCGTGAAGGGTGCAGCACGTGTGATCCGGTCTACCTCACCGGCAACGATTGGTGGGGGCGCGGCGGCATGATCGACTGGACACAGGACGACGCTGGCGACTACTGGCACGATACCAAACGCCAAGCGCTGATCGAGGACGGCGTGCTGGGTCACTGGCTCGACCTGGGTGAGCCGGAGATGTACGACTCAGGCGATTGGGTGGCGGGCGTGCTGCCCGGCAAGCACAACCACGCCGACTATCACAACATCTACAACCTCAAATGGCTGGAGAGCGTGGCGCGCGGCTACAACCGCAACGGCGTGCAGCAGCGTCCGTTTATGTTGTCGCGCTCGGGTGCGGCAGGCATTCAGCGCTTCGGCACCGCCGTCTGGTCGGCGGATATCGGCTCGAAGCTGACCGCGCTCGCCGCGCAACAGAACGCCCAAATGCACATGTCGATGTCGGGCATCGACTATTACGGCTCGGATGTGGGCGGCTTCCGTCGCGAGATGCTGGACAGCGACCTCGACGAGCTGTACACGCAGTGGTACGCCAACAGCATGTGGTTCGACATTCCGGTGCGCCCGCACACCGATAACGTCTGCAACTGCAACGAGACTGCGCCCGACCAGATCGGGCATGTCGCCAGCAACTTGGCCAACACCCGCCAGCGCTACGAACTGACGCCCTACTACTACTCGCTGGCCCACCGCGCCTACCTGTACGGCGAACCGATCGTGCCGCCGCTGGTGTTCTACTACCAGAACGATCCGAATGTGCGCGAGATGGGGCATGAGAAGCTGATCGGGCGCGACATCCTGGTTGGCATTGTGGCAGGAGAAGGCGAGCGTCAGCGCAACATGTACCTGCCCGCGGGCGATTGGATCGACTACGCGACCAACACCCGATACACCAGCACCGGACAGTGGTTCAACAACCTGCCGCTGTACGTGAACGGCGTCTTCCGGTTGCCGACGTTCGTGCGGGCGGGAGCGATCTTGCCCAAGATGTACGTCGATGACAAGACCATGAACACGCTGGGGCAGCGCAGCGATTCCAGCACCCGCGATGAGTTGATCGCGCGGGTCTACGCCGACAGCACCGCCAGCAGCTTCACGCTCTACGAGGACGATGGCAGCAGCATCGCGTATCAGAGCGGCGCGGTGCGCACGACCACGATCAGCCAACAACTGAGCGGCGGTAACGCCACCGTCACCATCGGCGCGTCGAGCGGCACGTACGCTGGTGCGCCGAGCAGCCGCGCGAACGTGGTGGAGCTCGTCACCGACAATACGCAGGCCTCGGCGGTCACGCTCAACGGCAGCCCGCTGACGCAGTACACCACCAAGGCGGCCTTCGATGCCGCCAGCAGCGGCTGGTACAACGCGGGCGGCAACCTGGTGATCGCCAAGTCCAGCAGCCTCAGTGTGGGCAGCGCCAAGACCTTCGTGTTCACGCTGGGGCAGATGCCCGTCTCGGCCACGTTCACTTGCAGCAACGGCACCACCGTCCCAGGCCAGTCGGTCTACGTGGTGGGCAACGTGCCGCAACTGGGCAACTGGTCGCCCGCGAGCGCCGTGAAGCTCACCCCGAGCGCCTACCCGACGTGGACGGGCACGATCAGCAACCTGCCACCCAACACGACCATCGAGTGGAAGTGTATCAAGCGGAACGACAGCAATTACCCCGACACCGCCGACCAGTGGCAGGGCGGCTCGAACAACAGCTTTAGCACACCCGGCTCCGGCAGCGCGGGTACTACCAGCGGCGGCTTCTAGTCGCATCTCCTCACACCCACCCAGGCTCCGCCATGTGCGGGGCCTGGGTTTTTGTCGGGATGGGTATCAGCATGACATGGTTCTGCGCACCAGGGGCTGCATCTGCTACAATACCGCCTTCATACGAGGGTGTAGCGGAAGGAGCACCGTATGAGCGAACCACGGACCTTCGACGCCGAGTTGATCGATCGGATCGAGCGCCTGCTTGGCGCGCCGCTTGTGCAGCACCGGGCTGTGCAGGGCGGCTACACGCCAGCTCTGCGGCTCATCTGCGAGACGCGGCTTGGCCGTTGTTTTGTCAAAATCGGCTCAACCCCGCTCGTCAATAGTTTTGTCCACCGCGAATTGAGCGTGTATCAGCGGCTACGAGGGCCGTTTATGCCCTCGCTGCTGGCCTACGACGATAACCCCGAATCGCCCATACTGATCACCGAGGAGTTCTCGATGGGGACGTGGCCGCCACCGTGGGATACACATCAGGTGGTGATGGCGCTTGAGCAGATCGAGGTGATGCACGCGACGCCTGCCCCGCAGCTTGAGCCGTTCGCTACCGTGCATCCGCAGCGCGAGTTGGGCTGGCAGAGCGTCGCCGACGACCCCGCACCGTTCCTGGCGCTCGGCCTAGCCGATGGCAATTGGCTGGACGCTGCGCTGCCCGAACTGCTCGACTATGAGCGGCGCTGCCGCACCGATGGCACGAGTCTGTGCCACTGGGATCTGCGCAGTGACAATATGTGCTTCATCGACAATCGGGCTGTGATTGTGGATTGGAACCTGGCCTGTCTGTCGAACCCCAAGCTTGATCTGGCGTTCTGGTTGCCGAGCCTGGCCTACGAGGGTGGCCCATCGCCCGAGCAGTTGCTGCCGGATGCGCCGGAGGAGGCCGCGTGGGTGTCGGGTTTCTTCGCGGCCCGCGCGGGGCTGCCGCCCGTGCCGAACGGCCCGCGTGTGCGCTTGGTGCAGCGCCAACAGCTTGAGACGGCGCTTCCATGGGTGGCCCGCGCCCTCGATCTGCCGCTGCCGTAGCGTTTCTTCACTTGTCACACGATCGTGGTGATGCCTGTGCTGAGCCACGATCGTTCTTTTTCTTCTATTGTGAATATTTACCTTGAAAGGTCATATGTTCACATAATGGTGATGTTATTGTTCGCTAGGGTGAGGCGGAGTGCAATGGACAAGGTAGAGCGGAACCAAACGCTCAAGGCTGGATGAGACGGGGAGATTCTTCACTTCGTGCTATGCACTCCGTTCAGAATGACTCTATTTGGGACTGACTGCTGAATGGGCAAGCTAGTGCAGTTTCTGCCCCTTTTACTCAGAAGTTGACGTGTGAATGGACAAGGTAGAGCGGAACCCAAACGCTCAAAGCAGGATGAGACGGGGAGATTCTTCACTTCGTGCTGCGCACTCCGTTCAGAATGACTC
>CALKHR010000069.1 GCA_937988885.1 uncultured Roseiflexaceae bacterium
GTCGCCCCAGCGGCGGCGGAGGCGGCGGTGGTCGCCCCAGCGGCGGCGGAGGCGGCGGTGGTCGCCCCAGCGGCGGCGGAGGCGGAAGTGGCAGCGGTCGTCCCAGCGGCGGCGGAGGCGGCGGAGGCCGTCCCGGCGGCGGAGGCGGCGGAGGCCGTTCCGGCGGTGGCGGAGGCCGTTCCGGTGGTAGCAACTTCAGCGGTGGCTTCGGCGGCGAAGGCAGCGAGGGCGGCGGTGGCCGCAGTCGCGGTGGCCGTGGCCGTGGTGGTCGTGGCCGTGGTGGCAATGGCAACCTGCGGACGGAGAGCGATGGGCCACCGATGCGTGGTCAGTCGGGTGGTTCGGCCCGTGGTGGACGCCCCGGCTCCACGCCAGCGCGTGGCGGCTCAGGCGCACGCAGCACGTTCCCAGCAAGCAGCCGAACACCTGTTGCGCCGCGCCTACCAGTGCGTCCCAAGGGCCCAATTGAGCTACCGAGCGTTATGACGGTGCGCGAGTTCTCCGAGGCGACCGGTGTCGGCGCTTCCGAGATCTTGAAAGCGCTGCTCAAGGGCGGCGTGGTCGCCAATATCAACCAACAGATCGATTACGAAACCGCTGGCGTGATCGCTGCCGATTTCGGCATCGAGACGGTTGAGCATGTGCCCGAGCAATTGGCGGGCATTGTCGAGAACATCAAAGACGTGCTCGCTGCTGAGAAGCCCGAAGATCTGCGCCCGCGCCCACCGGTCGTCACGATCATGGGTCACGTCGATCACGGCAAGACCAAGTTGCTCGACACCATTCGCTCGTCGCGCGTGGCCGAGGGCGAGGCCGGTGGTATCACGCAGCACGTTGGCGCGTACCAGGTCGAGGTACAAGGTCGCAAGATCACCTTCCTCGATACACCGGGTCACGAAGCCTTTACCGAGATGCGCGCACGCGGTGCACAAGTCACCGACATTGTTATTCTGGTGGTTGCCGCCGACGACGGTGTGATGCCGCAGACCCTCGAAGCGATCGCGCACGTGCAGGCCGCTGGAGTGCCGATGATCGTGGCGATCAACAAGATCGACTCGCCGCAGGCGAACCCAGACCGAGTACGCCAGCAGTTGGCGAACGCGAACGTGATCGTCGAGCAGTTCGGTGGCGATGTGCCCTCGGTGGAGGTCTCCGCCAAGATGCGCCTCAACATCGATGGCCTGCTGGAGATGGTGCTGCTCGTGGCCGATCTGCATGAGTTCAAGGCGAACCCGAACGCTCCGGCGGTGGGTACGATCATCGAGGCCGAGATGGACCGCTCGCGCGGCCCAGTCGCCACGGTGCTCATCCAGAACGGCACACTCCGCATCGAGGATACGGTGCTCGCCGGCAGCCATACCGGTAAGATCAAGGCGATGTTCAACGATAGCGGCAAACGCTTGCGTTCGGCAGAGCCCTCCACTCCAGTGGTGATCTTGGGCCTCGATGGCGTGCCGGAGGCCGGCGACATTGTACAGGTGATGGACGATCTGTCGATCGCCCGCGCGGTCGCCACGCAGCGACATCGCCAGGAGCGTCTGGAGGCGATGGCCGCCAATCGTGGTGTCAGCCTCGATGACCTGTTCAACAAGATTCAGCAGGGCCAGGTCAAGGAGTTGAACATCATCCTGCGCGCCGACGTGCAGGGTTCGATTGGCGCGATCGAGCACGCTCTGGGCCAGACGGTCACGAGCGGCGTGCAACTCAAGATCATCCAGAAGGGTACCGGTACGATCACCGAGAGCGACGTGAACTTGGCGATCGCATCGCATGCCATCATCATCGGCTTCAACGCTCGCCCCGATCCGTCGGCCCGACGTGCCGCCGAGCAGCATGGCATCGATATCCGCTTCTACAACATCATTTACCAACTCACCGAGGATATCAAGAAGGCGATGTTGGGTATGCTCGATCCGGAGTGGCGCGAAGTTCACGAGGGCGATGCGACAGTGCTGCGGACCTTCAACCTGCCGAACCGCGATGTGGTTGCGGGCCTACAGATCACCGACGGCAAAGTCAACCGTAACTCGATGGTGCGCGTGCTCCGCAGCGGTGTGGTCATCCACGATGGTCGCATTAGCAGCTTGAAGCGCGAGAAGGACGACGTTCGCGAGGTCACGGCGGGCTACCAATGTGGTCTGGTCGTCGATGGCTTCCGCGATATTCAGGCCGGCGACACGATGGAGTTCTACCACAAAGAAAAGGTCGAGCGCACAGCTTAGGATAGTGTCAGGGCGTGTGGGTGTGTGGTACGTCGTGCCATTACACCCACGCGTCTCTTCACTGCGGAATCATTATGTCGAAACGAACCGAACAAGTTGGCGATAGCATTCAACAGATTCTGGGCGAAGTGATTCAGTATGAACTGAAGGACCCACGCGTGGGTTTTGCCACGGTGGTGGGTGTTCAGGTCAGCGGAGATCTGCAACACGCCCGCGTTCGGATCTCTGTGATGGGTGATGAAGCCCAGCGCCAAGAGACGATGGCCGGTCTGGAACGGGCCAAGGGTTTCCTGCGCCGACGTGTCGCCCAAGAGTTGCGACACCTGCGCACGACCCCCGAACTTCACTTTATACTTGATACGTCGCTCGACTACAGCCTGCATATCGATGATGTGTTGCGCAAAGTGGCCGAGGAGCGCAAGCAGAATCCTCCCGCGATCGACTCTGACACCGATAGAAAGGAGCCGGGGTAGGCTCGGTCACACAATGCTGCTAGGCATTAACTGATCGGATGCCGAACACCTGCACAGAACCTGAACATGATTTACGATGACGCCAGCCAAGCGGCTCCTGCAATCTTAGAGCGCATCGCAGCCGCTAACCGTATCCTGATCCTTACACATGTGAATCCCGATGGTGATGCGATCGGCTCGTTGCTCGGCGTATGGCACCTTCTACGTTCGTATGGCAAACATGCCATTCCTCTGGCATCGTCGCCCATCCCCGACTATGCCGCTTGGCTTCCCGGTGCAGAGCAGATCAGCATCTATCAGCACGATATGGCGCTCCCCGAGGTCGATCTGGTGATTATGGTCGATACCGCAAGTATGTCGCGGATCGGGCGCATCTACGACGATCACGCCGAAGCGCTGCTCTCGCTGCCGATCATCATTATCGACCATCACGCGACCAACGACGGCCTGGGTACACTGAATTTCATTCAGCCTGCGGCGGCCTCGACCTGTGAGTTGCTGTACGAGCTGTTCGAGGCGATGGACGCCCATATCACGCCCGATCTCGCCACCTGCCTGCTGCTCGGCCTCACAACCGATACGCAAAGCTTCCAGACGACCGCCACGGTGCCGAACTCCTTCCGCGCCGCTGCTGCACTTGTGGAGGCGGGCGCGAATCAGGCTCGTGTGGTGCACGAAGTGTACAATGCGCTGCCCGCTAGCACGGCCCGCTTGGTGGGCATGGCGCTCAGCACGCTCCAAACCGATGGGCTGATCGCCTGGACTGCGGTGACGCAGAGCATGCTTGAGGCGGCGGGTGCCGCCGATGAAGCCGCCGAAGAAGTCGTGCGCTTTATGCAGCGGATCGCAGGCCTGCGCGCCTTGGTGCTGTTCAAGGAGCGCTACGACGGCACCACCAAGATCAGCCTGCGCTCCATACCGCCGTTCAATGTCGGCACGCTGGCCCAAACGTGGGGCGGCGGTGGCCACGCCCAAGCGGCGGGTGCTACGCTCTTGATGGGCCCCGAACAAGCCGCCCACGAAGTGCTGCCACGCCTGCGCCAACTGGTCCAAGATCATTCTGCATAGAACAGAAAGGCTTCTCGGCACGCTGGTCTGATCGTGCCGCTTGTGGAATCATGCACGGTTTTCTCTCCATCGATAAACCAGCGGGCATCACCTCGCACGATGTGGTGGCGCAGATCCGCCGCGTAGCGCGCCAGAAGCGCGTTGGCCACGCTGGCACCCTCGACCCCGCTGCGACAGGTGTGTTGGTTGTAGCACTGGGCGCAGCCACACGGCTGATCGAATACGTGCAAGAGGCCACCGCGAAGCGCTATCAAGCCGTGGTGCGCTTGGGCGAAACGACCACCACTGAGGATGCCGAAGGTGAGGTGGTGGAACGGCGCCCCGTTCCTCCGCTCGATGGCGCCGCGCTAGAGGCGGTGTTGGCGCAGTTTCGTGGCTCGATTATGCAGGTGCCACCGATGTACTCCGCGCTGCACTACGAGGGCCGCCGCCTGCACGAACTCGCCCGCGAGGGCATTGTGGTCGAGCGGGCCGCCCGTCCCATCACCATCGAGTTGCTGAACGTGTTGGACTACAGCGCGCCGCTGCTCACGCTCGACATTATCTGCAGCAAGGGCACCTACATCCGTTCGCTGGCGCGCGACATCGGCGAGGCGCTCGGCTGTGGCGCGCACCTTCAGGCGTTGCGCCGCACCGCCGTGGGCGCGTTCGTGATCGAGGAGGCGGTGCCGCTCGATAAGCTGAGGAGTGGCGAGATGCCGCTCGATAGCGTCCTTCTGCCACCCGCGCTTGCGGTCGCCGATTGGCCGAGCGTCACGGTTGATGCTGCCGAGGAGCGCCTCATCCGCAATGGCCTGCCTATCGCACGAGATGAGTTGCAGGGCGAGCGGGCCTACGCCCAAACCGCCGATGGCGCACTGTTGGCCTTGCTGGCCCCCGCCGATGGGCGCTGGCGTCCCACCAAGGTGTTCGATTGGAGCTAAACGCTCGATCTGCGCACTCACGCTGCCAAGAGATGATACAATAGCCGTATTGGACAAGCTCTCACATATGGATTGCCTATGGAACTCGTTCAGGGCCTACCCCTTCCTATCAATGAGCGCCCAACCGTGCTCACAATCGGCGCTTTCGATGGCGTCCATTTCGGGCATCAACAACTGATCGGCAGCGTGGTGCGGCGCGCTCAAACACTCGGGTACCAAAGCGCAGTGCTCACCTTCGACCCACATCCCGATCTCGTGATTCGTCCTGAGCGTGGTCGCTATAACCTGACGACTATCCAAGAGCGCGCAGAACAAATCGCGCAGCTTGGTGTTGATCTGCTGATTGTGCTGCCGTTCAACCACGATGTGATGGCGCAAACCGCCCACGAATTTATGACGCGGCTCACCCAAGCGCTCGTGTTGCGCGAGTTGTGGGTCGGCCCCGACTTTGCGCTTGGGCGCGGTCGCGAAGGCAACCTGGCACGGCTGCGCGAGATCGGCCAAGAGCTTGGCTACATCGTGCAGCCCATCGAGCCTCTGCATCTCGATGGCGTCACCATCAGTTCCAGCCGCATTCGCGAGGCGCTGGCCGCTGGCGACATCGAGGCCGCCAACCTGTTGCTGGGCCGTTCGTTCAGCGTGACTGGCCCGGTGGTTGAGGGGCACCGACGGGGCCGCACGATCGGCTTCCCCACCGCGAATATCTCGGTGGAAGCGCTACACGTGCTGCCAGCAGATGGCGTGTACGTCTGTCGGGCGCAGGTCGGCGATCAGCGCTTCGGCGCGGTGACGAACATCGGTGTGCGCCCCACCTTCGACGGCACGCAGCGCACCATCGAGGCGTACCTGCTCGATTTCAGCAGCGATATCTACGGCGAGACAGTGCGACTCGAGTTTTTGCACCGCCTCCGGGGCGAGCAGAAGTTCGATGGTATTGCGGCGCTGATCGAACAGATCAACAAAGACACCGCCGCCGCACGGGCCTGGCTCGCCGCACATCCCGAGTGATCCACTCGCTTCAAGCAGCAGAAAGGCCATACGACAAGGTATGGCCTTTTGTTATTATGTCAAATTTTTATGGAATGAGCAGGTGGAGATCGCCAAACTCGTGCCAGAGGTAGCGTTCGCGCAGCGCCTCGGCGTAACAGCGCTCGATATGCGCTCGTCCCGCGATCGCTTCAAGCATCGCCAAGTGCGTCGCGCCCGGCTCGTGCAGGCCCGTGAGCAGGCCGTTCGCCACACGGACGCCCCGCTGCGGCGTGATGACCACACTGGTCCAGCCCTCGCCCGGGTGGACCACGCCCTGCGCATCGCTGACCGTCTCAAGCGCCCGCACCACCGTGGTGCCCACCGCGATCACTCGTGCGCCCGCTGCTCGCGCCGCGTTCACCGCCCGCGCGGTCGAGGCTGGCACACGAAAGTACTCCTCGTAGGGCGGCTCGTGCGATTCGAGGCTGGCGACACCTGTGTGCAGTATGAGCGGCAGCACTTGCACGCCCTTGGCGATCAGCGTGGTGAGCAGCGTAGGCGTAAACGCTCGCCCCGCCGATGGCATCTCGGCGCTGCCCGGCTCGTTGGCGTAGACGGTCTGATAGTAGTCCAGCGGCCAGGGCTGCTTCACGTAGCTGTAGCGGATCGGGAAGCCGTAGGCATCCAGATATGCGAAGGTGGCGCACGGTAGGTGCAGCGTGGCGATCCACAGGCGCGCGGCCTCAGCATCGGCGTGGTAGGGCCGATGGATGTGGGCGCTGCCACCGCCGGGTAACTGCAAGCGCTCATCGGGCTGCAGGGTGAAGAACGGCTGCGTGCCCTGCGGGCCTATCTGGCGCGCCTCAACGATCCACAAGCCCGCGGGCAACTGCGTGGAGAGGTGCAGTTCCAGCGGACTACCGTCAGCACGAGTGACGTTCAAGGCGGCGTTGAGTGTGCCGCTGGTGTTGATCACCAACACATCGTCGGAGGTGAGCACGTCGGGCAGCGCGCTGAAGCGCGTGTGCAGCAGCGTATCATCGCGGTAGTGCGAGACGAGCAGGCGCACCTGATCGCGGGTGAGGCCACGGGCCTCCGGCGGCTCGGCGGCCTCCAGCTCGGCGGGCAAGCGAAAGGCTAGCCCATCGTGCAGGGCTGAGTCGAGCAGGCTCACGGGTCGGTTGCTGAGTGCGATCATACGCCACCTGCCACGGGCATCGCGCGGGCTTGGTAGCGCCCGCTCGGCCACTCGCCGTGCAACAGATCAAGCAAGCCGGGCACGCTCGCCTCGGGCGGCGGGCGGTCGCTGATATCCTCGCCAGGGAAGGCTTCCTGGTGCATCTGCGTGTTCATATCGCCCGGATCGACCCAGTAGACGCGCCAATCGGGCTGCTCGGCAGCCAAAATGGCCGAGAGGTGTTCGAGTGCGGCCTTGCTGCTGCCGTAGCCGCCCCATCCCTCATACGCTTCAACGGCGGCATCGCTGCTGATGTTCACGATGCGAGCGTTCGGACGGAGATGCTCGCGCATCGCTTGAACGAGGCCCAGTGGCGCGATCAGATTGACGCGCAGCACCTGTTCGAACATATCGAGCGGGTAATTGAGCAGCGGCGGCTGCGGGCTTGGCCCGAGCAGACTAGCGTTGTTGATCAGCGCATCGAGGCCGCCGAGTTGCGCCGCAGCCTTGGCGAGCGCCCGACGATGGGTGGGATCGGCTACATCGCCCGCCAGCGCCACCACAGTGGTGTGCTGGGCCAAATCGGCGCGCACCGCTTCGAGCGCCTCGGCTCCACGCGCCGTGATGAGCAGCCGCCAACCCTGCGCGGCCAGCGCGGAGGCAAGCGCTCGGCCCAATCCGCGCGAGGCACCGGTAATCAGCACGGTAGATTGTGTTTGTGTTGGCATAGCATTGCTCCTTGTATACTCATTTGTCGTTGGAGTATAACAAGCATGTTTGGCATTAGGATGCACCTAAAGGCGCGTTCGCGATGGAGCAAAGGGACAGGTCGCAGCCTGACCTTCGGTACACACATCTACAGCACAAAGGCGGGATCTTCCCCTGTTCATCCGTACAGGTTGGAAAATCAAACAAGTGTGCAAAAATCGTGGTAGGATGAGCGCGACAACGCCGCCACAATGCTCATCCCACGTCTATTTGCAATATCAACAGGAAGGACGGTCACGTGTCGCGACAACGCGTGGTTTTAACCACTATTGGCATTATGCTCAGTCTGTTCCTTGCCTCGATGGAAGGGACCGTTATCTCGACCGCCATGCCGACGATCGCAACGCAGCTTGGCGGCCTCGAATGGTATAGTTGGGTGTTCTCGGCCTATATGCTCGCCTCGACGACCACGGTGCCGTTGTTTGGCAAGCTCTCCGATATCTACGGTCGCCGCCTGATTTACGCCATTGCGATGGTCTTCTTTCTAGGAGGCTCGTTGCTGTGCGGCATCGCGCAGTCGATGGAGCAACTGATCCTGTTCCGCGTGGTGCAGGGCTTGGGCGCAGGCGGTCTGATGCCACTGGCCTTCATTATCGTGGGCGATATGTTCACGCTCGAACAGCGCGCCAAGATGCAGGGTTTGTTCTCGGGTGTGTGGGGCGTCTCCTCGGTGATTGGGCCGCTGTTGGGTGGTTTCCTCGTTGATCAGATCAGTTGGCCGTGGGTGTTCTACATCAACATTCCGTTCGGTTTGGTGGCCTGCGCGCTGGTCTGGTTCTCGTGGGTGGATCGGCCCAGAACTGGCACGACGCGCCCCGCGATCGATTACCTTGGCGCGGCGCTGCTCTCGGCTGCCGTTGTCGCGCTCCTGCTGGGGCTGTTTGAACTAGGCTCCGCGTTCAGCACGGTATTGCTACTCAGCTCGGTGATGCTGTTTGTTGCGCTCTTCTGGGTCGAGCAGCGCGCCCCCGATCCGGTGCTGCCCCTGCGGCTCTTCCGCGACCGCACGTTCGCGATCGCCTGCGCCAACGGCGTGCTGGCGGGATGGTCGATGTTCGGCAGCATCTCGTTCGTGCCGTTGTTTGTGCAGGCCGTGTTGGGCACTAGCGCCACGCAGGCCGGAATCACGCTGATGCCGATGATGCTGGGTTGGGTGGGCGCGAGTATTATCGGCAGCCGCCTGCTGCTGCGCATGAGCTATCGCACCCTGGCCCTGCTGGGCATGAGCCTGCTGTCATTGGGTATGTTCTCGATGACCTTCAACAACGCCAACACACCGCAGATTGTGCTGTTGATCAACCTGGGTTTGATGGGTATCGGCATGGGCCTGACGATCCCCTCGTTCCTGATCGCCGTCCAGAGTACGGTGCCGCCGCGCGATCTCGGCTCAGCCACTTCGGTGGTGCAGTTCGCCCGCAGCATTGGCGGCACGCTGGGCGT
The DNA here is from genome assembly GCA_937988885.1 of uncultured Roseiflexaceae bacterium. GTDB lineage: Bacteria > Chloroflexota > Chloroflexia > Chloroflexales > Roseiflexaceae > CALKHR01. The sequence goes on from CALKHR010000069.1 coordinate 9,041, forward strand.
GAGCGTGATGGGCGTGGCGCTCAGCATGCGCTTGGCCTCAGCGATGATCGCGGCGGGCCTCGATCCGAACACTGTCTCAGTCGATGAGTTGATCGACCCGTTGCCAAACAGTGATCCCAGCGCACTCTTGGAGGGCGCCCTGCGCGGCGCGCTCGCCTCGGCTATCCAGGTCGTATTTGTGATCGCGCTTGTGGCGGCGGTGGGCGCGCTGATCGTCACCTTCTTCGCGCCGCGCGGCAGCATCGCGCAGATCGCCGCCGACCGCAAAGCCGAGCGAGACGCCAACCTGAGCAGTTCTTCTGCGAGCGATTAAACCGCAGCGCTATGGTATACTTGCCTGCGATTTCGCTACTGAAGAGAACAGTTCATGGCTCACAGATCAATCGAGGCAGCAGCGTCTTCGCATGCAGTTCCTACTTCGTCGTCACGGATAGTCTCACGTATCATCCCGATATGGCCCGTACTGCTCACGCTGCTGATCGCGCTGGTCGGCCTGATGCTGGTACTGCGCTCATCGCCGAGTTGGACGCTCGATCTCGGCGAGGGCGGGGATAGCCGCTGGATTACGGGGATGCTGCGGCGCGAACGCGATGCGGCCAACGGCACCTCGTTCCGCTGGAGCGAGCCGGAGGCGCTGGTGTGGCTGCCGGGCAGCGAGTTCGGCTCCTACTCGCTCGATTTCCGCGCGTACCACGAGGCCGCGCTGGTGGGTGAGCGCACATTGCACCTGCGGCGCGGTGGCCGCGACCTGGGCACGGTGCCGATGCAGGAGGGCTGGCGGGTGTACCGCGTGTTGTTGCCTGGCTCGGCCTACGACGCGGGCCTGCGCCTCGCCCCGCTGGAACTCAGCATGGAAGCGGTGCGCGTGCCCGGCGACACCACGGATCGCGGGATGCCGCTGGACTGGCTGCGCATCAAGCCAACGGGCCAGGAGCCGCCCTGGCGCGCCCTGCTGCTGTTCTGGCCGTTGGTGCTGGTGAGTAGCTGGCTCTGGCAACTCGACAAGCTGTGGCCGCTCGGCGCGCCGGAACGCCGTGGCATGCGCGTCGCCATTCCGCTCGCCATCGTGGCGGGGGCGCTGATCGTGTGGGCGATTCGCGCACCGACCAGTTTGGCCGTGGCACTGCCACCCACACCCTGGTTGCTGGGCAGCGCCAGCGTGCTGTTGGTGATGGTCTGGGTGGCGCCTTGGCGCGCTCGCCTCAGCGACACACAGCGCATGTGGGGCAGCATTGGCCTGCTGGTGATCGGCCAGTTGCTCTTGTTCAGCCAGACCGCGATTTGGCTGGGGATCGCCTTAGCGCTGCTGGGCATGCTGCTGTTGCCGCAACAGTGGTTCGATTGGCTGAGCGATACGCCAACCGAGCGTGCCTCCGGCTTCGCACCCACACTGGCGCTGCTCGGACTGTTCGTGTTGGCGCTGGCCCTGCGCTACTACCGCCTGCCCGAGTTGCCCTACGGCCTGTGGCGCGATGAGGGCCGTCACGCCCTCGAAGCCTACAAGATGCTCACCGACGCAAGCTACCGCCCCGCCTACATCCCCCACGGCGTCGATCTGCCGGGCTTGGGCCTGGCGCCGTTCGCCTTCGCGATCAAGTTCCTGGGCATTCACGCCTGGACGTTGCGCAGCATCACGGCCTTCGCGGGCGCGCTCGCCGTGCTGCCGCTCTACGGCCTGGTGCGTCGGTTGTACGGCGTGCCCGCCGGACTGCTGGCCGCTGCGCTGTTGGCCTGCTCGCACTGGGGCATCGCGATCAGCCGCTTCTCGTTCCCCACCATCTTCGATCCGCTGTTGCAGTTGACCGCGCTCTGGCTGCTGGTGGTCTGCTTCGATTGGTGGCGCAAGGCGCGGCCCAACCTGGCGCTCGGCGGCCTGTTCCTGGCTGGCGCGTGCCTGGGCTTGGCACTCCAGACCTACCACACTGGGCGGATCGGCCTGGCGACGGCAGGGCTGTTGACGCTCTTGCTGGCGTTGCGGGCCTGGCAGCAGTGGCGGCGCTGGACGCTGGGAGTGGCGACGTTCGGGCTGGGCTTTGTGATCGCCGCGAGTCCGCTGATCATTTACGCGCTCACCGATCCCGATGCGTTCAACGTGCGCGTCGGCACGGTGTTTCTGCTGGCCGAACTGCCCGACGAAAAGAGCGCGCTACTCACCAAACTCGACGATGCGGTGGGCAAGCACCTGCTGATGTTCAATGTGCGGGGCGATAACAACGGGCGACACGTCAACCCCGATGCGCCGATGCTGGATGCGCTTAGCGGTTTGGGGCTGTTGCTGGGCTTGGCCGCCTTGTTGCCGCGCTGGCGTGATTGGCGCACGCTGTTCGTGCTGGGAGCGTTTGCGATCGGGCTTGCGCCGAGCGTCCTGTCGGTCGAGAGCCCCCACGCGATGCGCAGCATCGACGCGCTGCCCATCGCCTGCCTGATCGGCGCGCTGGGTCTGATCGGCGTGCTGCGCGTGATGCGCGCCCGCCCCGTGGTGATGCGCTCGGCGGCGCTGACAAGCGTGCTGCTCGTGCTCGTGCTGAACGGCTGGGTCTACTTCGTGTCGATGCCCAGCAACCCGCTGGTCTGGACGACCTCCTACCCGTACCACACACAGATCGGCACCTACATCCGCAATATCGCCGATACACGCGGCCCCGAGGCGACGGCGCGGGTCTACGTGCCCGCCGCGCTGGCCGAGAACGCGGTGTTCGAGTTTTTGACGCTCGAACTGCCCGTGCACACCTTCGATGAGCGCTCGCTGCCGCAACAGTTGCCCGATGATGCGCTGGTGGTCTTGCCGAGCACCAACCTGGGCAAATCGGCGCGGACGCTGCTGGAACAGCGCGGTATACTGCTTGATGAACAGGAACGAGGTCCACTGTTACCTGATGCGAGTGGCCCGGTATTTACGGCGTATCGAGTGAAGGTTCCCTGATGGAGATCGAGTTTCTTGGTGGTGCGAGTGGCGTAGGAGCCAGTTCCGTATTGGTGGAACTGGCGGGACGGCGGGTGCTGATCGACGCTGGCGTGCGGATGGGCGGTCGCGATCGGCTGCCCGACCTGGCCGCGCTGGAACGGCACCACCTCTCGGCGATCTTTGTGACCCACGCCCACGCCGACCATATCGGTGCGCTGCCGTTGGTGCACCAGCATATGCCGCACGTGCCGATCTACGCGACGCCCGCCACCATCCGCTTGATCGAGGTGATGTTGGCCGATGCGGTGCGCGTGATGGCCCGCCGCGCTGCCGAAGAGCTTGAGTTTCCGCTGTACGACGATGCGCTGGTGGCCTCAATGCTGCGGGTGTTGCGTCCACTGCGCCCCGATGAGCAAAGCATTGCCGAGTTGCCGAATGTGACGCTGCACGCCAAGCGGGCCGGACACGTGGCGGGCGCGGTGAGTTTGGGCTTCGATGCGCCCGATGGTCGCCTGGTGATCTCGGGTGATGTGAGCGTGGCGGCGCAGCGCAGCATCCTCGGAGCTATCGTGCCCGCGCCCAAGCGCCCGCACCTGCTGGTGCTGGAATCGACCTACGGCGCGCGGATGCACCCCAACCGACGGATGGAGGAGCAGCGCCTGGCGCAGGCGGTGGCCGAATGGGTGCAACGGGGCCACGTGCTGATTCCGGCGTTCGCACTGGGCCGTGCTCAGGAAGTGATTCTGATCCTGCGAGCCGCCCAACGCGACGGCCTGATCCCCGAGTTCCCGATCTACATCGATGGGCTGGTGCGCACAGTTTGCGCGGCCTACGTCAGTTTCCCCGAGGCACTCACGCCCGCGCTGCGCAACCACCTGTTGCGGGGCGGCAAGCCGTTTGTGGGTGGCTCCGTGCGCAGCGTTGAGACGCCGATGCAGCGCGAACGCATTTTGGAAGGGCCGCCCTGCTGCATCATCGCCAGCAGCGGCATGCTGACGGGCGGGCCGAGCGCGTTCTACGCGGCGCGGCTGGTCGAGCGACCCGATGCGGCGATTGTGGTGACCGGTTATCAGGACGAGGAGGCACCCGGACGGCGGCTGCTCGAACTGGCCGAGCAATCGGGTGGCGGCGAGATCACCATCGAGGGGCGCACGCTGCCGTTGCGCTGCCAGGTGGCGAAGTACGCGCTCAGTGCGCACGCCGACGGCAGCGAGTTGACGGGCTTGGTGCGGGCGCTGCAGCCGAAGACGGTGGCGCTGGTGCACGGCGATCCCGATGCCCGCACGGCGCTGGCGGCGCAGTTGCACGGCTTGGCCGAGGTGGTGCTGCCGCAGGATGGCGATGCGCTCACGGTCGCCGCCAACGAGCAGGGTGGCCAACGGCGGGTGTTGCGCACCGCGCCGGAGCCGAGCGCTCCACTCGCGATCGGGCAGGGCGCGCCGTTCGACGCGGCTGCGCTGGAAGTAGTGTGGCAGCGCCTCAACGACGGCTCGGGCGTGCAGACGCTCAGTCTGCGCGAGTTGATGCGGCTGTGGTTCGGCGATGCGCCTCCCGACGATGCCGAGGAGCAGATCGCGGCGGCGCTGAACGGGCCGCAGGTACACTTCGCGCCAGTGACGGGAGCGAGTGGGCTGTGGCGCTTGCGCCTTAGCGATGAGATCCGCCGAGAGTTGGCTACGGGTGGGCTGCGCGCGGGGCCGAACCGCCCGAACCAATCCAAGCTGCAAGAGTTGATCGACGTCTACTTGGGCGATGCGCCGGATCTCTACCGCCGCAGCATCAACGCCAGCAGCGGCGCGATCACGTTGAGTTTCTTCTTCCCGAAGGTGGCGCAGCAGCGCTACGCGGCGCAGTTGGCGGCGCTGGCCCAGGAGGCGGGTGTCGAGGTGAGTGTGAGCAGCGCGCCCCATCAGCAGGCGCTGGCCGATGCCGCCACCGCGTTGTTGCCGCCGGGCCTGCGCTTGTTGCGCACGCCATCGCTGAAGTTGGATACCGAGGTGGTGCAGATGCGCTGCGAGGGCGAGGCCGATCCGGCGACGTTGCGCGCGGCGGAGGCGGCCTTCCTGGAGCAGACGGGCTGGCGGTTGGAGATCATCACCAGTGCGCCTACGGTAGTGCCAACAAGCCTGACGGTGGTGGCGAACCCTGGACGGGAGCCGGTTTCACAGCAGGAGGCGCTTGAATGCGCCCGTACGTTGTTCCCGGGCTACCTGGGCTGCTATAAGATCAGCGTTGATCTGACGTCGCACACGCTGACGCTGCGTTTCTACTTCCCCGAACGGGCGGCGAGCGTGCATGCCGAGCGGATCGCGCAGTTGGCCGATAGCACTGGCTGGACGATCAAGCTGCACCCACAGGCGCATCAGGAGGCGTTGCAGCGCGCGGTGGGTGAGGTGCTGCCCGAATCGGCGCAGGTGGAAGGGCGGCCATCGCTCGATCAGGGGCGGCGGCTGGTGGTAGCGCGTTATCGTGGCTCGCTCACGCCCGAGCAGGTGCAGGCCGCCCAGCGCGATTTCGCCGAGCGCACTGGTTGGACGCTGACGTTGTCCGGCGGCTAACGCGCCGCAGCGCTGCGCAAGCTGTCGTCGAGGCGCCAGCTCTGGGTATCACGTGGGCATGGGGCCTGGCTTTTCGGGTTGACGACGCGCTCTCTTTTCCCAAAAATACAGATGGTGAGTGGCTACGAGCGCTAGTGGTATAATGCATCTCGCCTATGTCAGAGAAACTTGAACTTCGTGCTGCGACGGCTCCGGGTGAATGGGCCGCGATGCAGGCGCTGTTGCCCGATCCGGCTGAGGCGACTTTGCACCGCAGCAGCCCGCGCTATCGTCCTTCGTTGACGCGCATTGCCCTGCGCGGCGATGTGGTGGTGGGCTGCGCGCTGTTGAGCCATCGGCGGGTGCGCTTGGGCGCGTCGGTGCTCGATGTCGGCGATGTGACGCGAATCGCGACGCTCGGCGACGATGCGACGCTGCACGAGGCGCTGCTGCTGGATAGCGTGGGCACGTTCTACGCCGAGGGCTTGCCGTTCGCCCGTGTGCTCCGGGCCGACCCGCGCTATACGCCGTATGGCTTTGCGCCGGTGTTGCACACGCAGCAGGTGGTGTTGGAGGCTTCGCCGAGCGCGTTGGGGCTGCCGTTGCGCGCCGCGCAGCCCGATGATCTCGATGATCTCGCAGCGATCGTCGATGCCAACGCCGATGCCGCGTTGCTCACCGAGTTGCGCGGACCGCCGGATTGGCGCTTTTGGCTGGCGAACCAGCCGATGGTGCTGGTGCTCGAGGATTCGCGTGGCCGTGTGAGCGCGTATGCGGCGCTTTCTGGCTCGATGGTGGTGCGCGAGGCGGCGGCGGTGGATGCTGGCGCGGCCCGAGACTTGTGCGCGGCGCTGCAGGTTTGGGCCGCGCAGCAGGGCTTGGCGCAGGTGGTGATGCGCACGTCGTTGAGCCAGGCGGTGGGTCGCGCGGCGCTGCAGTTGGGTGGTGCCGCCCATGTGCAGGCTGCGACGGCGCTGCAGCCCGATAGCGCGCTATACGGCGTAGTCGATCTGGCGGGGGCGCTGACGGCGTTGTCGCCCGTGTTGGAGCTGCGGCTGGCCCGTTCGCGCTACGCAAGTTGGAGCGGCCATATTCGCTTCGAGCTGGATTCCGAGCGGATCACGTTGGCGTTCACCTATGGGCACGCCGCGCTGCTCGATGGCAGCGAGCCTGCCGATGTGCGTTTGCGCAACGTGACGTTGGCGGGGTTCGTGCAATTAGTCTTGGGCTATCGCAGCGCCGCCGACCTTCGCGCCACGGGTGCGTTGCAGTGCGACGACACGGCATTGGGCTTGTTGGACGCAATCTTTCCTCCTTTGCCGTTCTAACGAACGATCTCCTACTATTCATCGATTTGTGTAAATCGAACATGGAAGGAAGGTGCTTCCATGTTGCAGCGCTTTACACAAATTCTGGTACAATGGTATACAATTCAAGTAGCTCTCATTTTGTGCGATATGTACAAGACCGTTTTTGATGGCGTATCGCTCAAACCGAAGATCAGGTGGTGGATTGCTGATCAGAATGCATTCGCCACGAGATCGTTGAGCTTCGTTATCTCAAGCTGTATTGGTGACAATGCGAGGTCACAATACGATGCCCCCTATTTCAGTTCGAGACGTACTTCGTTTAGCGTTGCCACCGAACACAACAGTTGCTGCTGGTGTGGCGGGTTTGGCACATCAGGTCACTTGGGTGACCACGTTGCGGGCCACGCTTCCTGCGTTTGTGAATCTGCGGGGTGGCGAATTGGCGTTGATTTCGGTTGCTGCGGCTCAGGCGCTCGATGAACGGTTGACTCTGGTTAATCTGATCGAGCGCTTGTCGTATGTGCCTGTGGCGGCGATCGGCGCTATCGGTGAGATTTCGGAGGAAGCGCGTCTTGCTGCCGATAACGCTCGGATTCCGCTTCTGCATCTGCCGGATGATACCGACCCGCGTGAGACAGAGCGCGAGGTGCAACGCTTAATCGGCGATTACGAGGCGCAGCTCGAACGGCGCGCCGCGCAGCTCGGCGATCTGCTCACACAGCGTTCGCTGGCGGGCGCGGGGTTGACTGGCCTGCTCGATATCATCGCTGAGCGCACTGGTCAGGGCGTGGGCTGTTACAGCATCACTGGCGAACTGCGGGCGCTCTCGGCGCGCGGTCCCGCTCGCGTCGCTCTTCAGACATTACGTCCAACTACGGCGGGCGCAACAACGCAGCTTGGCCGCTCGATCTGGGTGCAGCCGTTGGGGCCCGTTGGCGAGCGAATGGGCTTTTTGGCTTTGGCGGGCGATACGCAGGACGATTGGGATCGGCTGGCGGCGCGGCAGGGCGCGGTGGCTTTGGCGCTGGAGCTTGCCAAGGAGCAGGCGGTGCAGGCCGCCGAGGATCGGCTGCGTGGTGATTTTGTCCAAGCGGTGCTGGCGGGCACTCCTGGCGATAACGAGGCGTTGCTGCGTCGCGGCGAGGAGCTTGGCTACGAACTGCGCCGCCCCCACGTGGCGATGCTCTGTTCGGTCGGCGAGAGCAGTTCGTCGGCTGCGGCGCATGCGGCAGGGCTGCTGGGCGCGGCGCTGACTTCGATGAAGCTGCCTGCGCCTACGATGCGCCGCGCCGATGGTGTGCTGGCGTACTTGCCGCTGATCGATCACAACCTGCGCCCCCGCGAGATCGCCGAACAATTGCGCAGCAAGATGGTACTCGAGATGCCGAATATCACGCTGGCGCTGGGTCGCGAGGCGCCGACAGTAGCGATGTGGCCTCGTTCGCTGCGCGAGGCGGAGCAGGCGCTGTTGCTCGGGCGGCAACTCCTCGATACCTCGCATGTGCTCGATTTCGGCGATTTGGGCGTGTACCGCTTGCTGGCGCTGCTGCGCGAGACGCCGGAGTTGTGGGAGTTCTACCGCTCGACGTTAGCGCAGTTGGCGGAGTACGACCGCAATCAGGATGCGGAACTGCTCAAGACGCTGGAGGCGTTCTTCACGCATTTGGGCAATTTGACCCGCACGGCGGAGGCGCTGCACGTGCATCGCAATACGTTGTTGTATCGCCTGGGCCGCATCGCCGAAATCAGTGGGCTAGACTTGGACAACGCCGAGGATCGGTTGGCGTTGTGGATCGCGCTCAAGGCGCATCGGGTGTTGCAGACACTCGATGATGCGCATAGTGTGTTGTAGCGCTCTGGTCGCTATTGTGTTGGGCCTGCTCGGTTGCTACCGGGCAGGCTTTTTTATATCCGCTGATGACGCCGTTTTGGGATATCCATAGATGACGCAGATTTCACAGATGATGTTTGGTCAGTGCCACGTCATTCCGAAGCGGTCATCTTATCGCCCTCAGCTGTGAGGATCAGCTACGTTGCCACGAATAATGCGAGTCGTTGGATGATCAACGCCTAAACTGCGTTCGCAAATGGCTAATGCGCGCTCAAAGAGCGGTCGGGCCTGCTCGTTTTTGCCTTGGGCACGCAGTAGTTCAGCCAGATTGTTGAGGCTGACTGCGGTGGAGGGATGATCTGGCCCTAGTGCCTGCTCGTGTATGGAGAGGGCGCGCTCGTACAATGGCCTCGCCTGCTCGTACTCCCCTTGGGCACGCAACAGTTCAGCCAGATTGTTGAGGCTTTGGGCGGTAAGG
>CALKHR010000070.1 GCA_937988885.1 uncultured Roseiflexaceae bacterium
CATCAATCAATGCGGCGGCACAGCCCCATTCCTCGCGCCGTTTTCATCCCCACGCCCAAGAAGAACACCGCATCGGCCAGCAGTGTGAGTGTGCGGGCCGCCTCTTTGTCCTGGGGCAACTCGTAGGTGCAGCGCCCCACAAAGCCCTTCTGCGGCGCTTTGCCCAGCAAAATCTGCTGCGTCTCGATGCGATAGCGCGAGATCAGCGTCTCGCAGATCGCCGCGTTGAGGGTGCGCGAATCCAGATGCAGGTGCGGCGGTGCCAGTTCGTTCCATCGGCGCGCAATGCTGCCAAATACCCATTCGGGTGTGGGGAAGAGCCCCAGGCGCTGGCGGCCATTGCTGAGTGAGCCTTGGCTGATCGCGGTGGCCGTGCTGAACTGTAGGGTAAGCTGGTTGACGGGCCGCACCTGCGCCGCCAAATCCGCAAATGAGGAATAACCAGCCCAAGCGTGCCCCTGCGGCGCTGGGGTGCCGATCACATCGACTAACTGCAGTGCAGTGCGCCCCAAGCGCATCTGTGAGCGGCTGCTCTGCTTGAGCAGCGCTTGTGTGACGGGTGGGAAGAGTTCGGCGCGGCTGAAGGAGACGCGGAGTTCCACCAACTCCGGGGCGCTCCGCTCTGGTTTGGGTGTGGGTAAGACTGCTACAGTGAACGGTTTGCTTGGTGCGTGGGCGTGCAACTCCTCCGACAAGGCGGGTGAGACTTGGCGCACGACATCGAGAAACAGGGCTTGGGCGCCATGTCCATGCGCATCTAACGGTGCTTGTCCTTGGAGCGGCTGAAGGCGCATCACAAGCGCGTACAGATCGGGTATTTCAGCCATACTAGCCTCCGTGTGTCTCTTGGCAGGGTGCCTCGAATCAAGAGACAATAAGATGCTCTAATGGTTATGTACCCGTTTTGCACGTTGTCGCTTGTGATTGCTGCTTAAAGATGATGATAAAAACTATGTGTTGTAGTAGTATTGCGTTTGGTGAACTTCTCCAAGCATAATGGTGCCGTAATCGCTCCTTGCATCACTATGTTCAACTATCACAGCCCAACCCACTGTGCGATTACTCGTACCAACGTGAAGTGCGGGAAAGCGGATGTATTTTGTCCGCTATTGCTGCTATACTGCCCATGAGTGCACCACGCAAGGGAGGTGTTATGGCGAAACGAGCAGTACCAAGCTCGCCCGTGCTGAGCCAGCGGGCGCTGAATCGGGCGTTGTTGGCGCGGCAGGCGTTGTTGGAGCGGGTTGAACGATCGGCGTTGGAGGTGATCGAGTTGTTGTGCGGCATGCAGGCGCAGGCTCCCTACGCGCCCTACGTGGGCCTGTGGACGCGCCAACGCTCCTCGCATCCGAGCGAGTTGGCCCAATTGCTGACCGAGCGGCGCGCCGTGCGTATGGCGCTGATGCGCTCGACCGTGCACCTGGTGAGCGCCGATGACGCGCTGTGGCTGCGGCCTCTGCTTCAGCCGATGATCGAGGGCGGGCTGCGGAGCACCTACTCGAAACGCTTGGTTGGTGTGAATCTCGATGAGTTGACGACGTTCAGCCGCGCGCTCCTTGAGGAGCAGCCGATGACGTTCGCTGATCTCGGGGCACGTCTCGTCGAGCGCTGGCCCGAGCACGAGCCGATGGCGTTGGCGCATGCGGCGCGAGCGCTTTTGGCATTGGCGCAGTTGCCGCCCCGTGGCGTGTGGGGCCAGGGTGGCTTGGCCATTCACACTACGCTGGAGTCGTGGCTGGGCCGTGAGCTTGAGGCTGATCCGCCCCTTGAGCGTTTGGTATTGCGCTATTTGGCGGCGTTTGGGCCTGCCAGCGTGCGCGACATCCAGACGTGGTCGGGTATGACGCGGCTGCGCGAGGTGGTGGAGCGTTTGCGCCCGCAGTTGGTGAGCTTCCGCGATGAGGATGGCGTGGAGTTGTTCGATCTGCCGGATGCGCCGCGCCCCGATGCCGAGACCCCCGCGCCGCCCCGTTTCCTGCCGGAGTTCGATAATCTGCTGTTGAGCCACGCCGACCGTCGGCGGGTGATTCCGCCGCAGCATCGCAGTTGGCTCACTTCGTCGCCGAACGGGATGCTGCCGGGGAGCGTGCTGATCGACGGCTTCTTTGCGGGTCAGTGGTCGCTCCGGCGGCAGCGCGATGTGGCCACATTGCGGATCGCGCTGTTCGATGCGCTGCCTTCCGCCGAGCAACAGGCGCTCGAGGAGGAGGGGATGCGGTTGGTGGCGTTCTTGACGGATGGGCGGGGACAGCATTCGTTGGAATACGGTGCGTTATCGGGCTAGGGCCGTTTGCGCGAGCGATGCCGGGTAGGCATATGCGAGCGCTCACCGCTGCGGATGCGGGGCGTTGGCCCAGAGCGACTGGCGTTGATGCCGAGGTTGCGCTTTTCTTCCCCAAAAAAAGAGGCTGAATGGCGAGCAGCGTGTCCCGAGCAGATCGGAACACGCTGTTTCGCGTTAATGGGCCGCTGCTTGGGCTTCGAGGCGTTCTTGTCGCCATTCGTAGAGCGCGATCAGCCAGATGCACAGTTGGAAGGTGGCCGAGACCATGCACCAGAAGCAGATCGCGTAGATGACGAAGAATTGGAGGTAGACCAGGTAGGCTGAGAAGAGTACGCCGATCGTGGATAGGCCCACGAGCAGCGGGATGACCGGGATGTTCAGTAGGTAGTCGTCGTGCAGCGAGCGCAGTGCGACCACGAGCAGCGCCGCGTAGCCCGCCATGCCGATGTAGGCGACCGGGATGCCGAGCAGTACGGAGTAGGCGCTGGCCTGAACGACTTCGCAGCCGCCGCCGACCGGGCAGGCCAGTACGCCGCCGGTGAGCCGTTCGAGCGAGAGGTAGGTCGCATCGAGGAGGCCAAGGAGCGCCAACAGGGCGGCGGCCATTCGCGGGAGTTGGGAGGTCTGAGACATGGGATCCTCCGTCACATCGTGTGCTGGGGAGCGCGATGAGTCACGCTCCCCGAACTGCTCTGCTTAGTTGCTAGCTTCGGCCAATGCTCGATCAACAGCGGCGCGCAATTCGCCGGATGTGTACTGCTGGCCGTTGATGACAAAGGTTGGCGTTTGCATAATGTTAGCCTGAATCGCGGCCTGCTGTGCGCTCAACACCTGATTGCGGTATGTTTTGTCTGCGAGACACTTCTCGAACGCAGCCTTATCAAGGCCCATTTGCTCGGCATAGGCCACGAACAGCCCGTTGGGTTGCGCATTCGTGCCCCAAGCAGCCTGGTTAGCGAAGAGCATTTTGCTCATCTGCCAGAACTCGCCCTGTTCGTTGGCGCAGCGGGCGGCTTCGGCTGCCGGAACGGCGTTGCGATGCTGGGAGAGCGGGAAGTCGTGGTACACCAAGCGCACTTTCCCGGTATCAACATAGTCGCGGATGAACGATTCCTGCATCTGCAGGGCGAAGTTGGCGCAGCCCGGGCACTGGAAGTCGGCGTATTCCACGACGGTCACAGGCGCATTGGGATCACCCTTGGAGGGCAGGGTGGGGTCGAGTTCGGCGGGCACCGCGTTGACCGCGACGGTCTGCTTCGGGCTGAGGATGGAGCCAGCGATCAGGGCGACGCCAACCACCAGCACCACGCCGAGCAGGATATAGAACGAGCTGAACGAGTTTTTTCGCGACTTGCGGCGATTCGAGCGTTTGCGGTTATGAGATGCCATGTGAAACCTCTCCTACATATTGAGTAATGGTGCATCAACTCTACTCACACGCTGTATCGGCAGGCACTGCCAAGCGATGCGAGGAATTGTGCGCACAATGAAAACAGGTTGAGTCGGATCGGGCGAACGACGCCCAATTACGGATCGAGTATCTCGAAGGAGCGCGCTACGCGATCGGAGGTGGTGTCGGTGGGGGATAGCCGAGATATGGCACCATCAGCAGCCGCCGCTGTGGCAGGTATTGGAGCAGCAGGTGTGCGCCCAACAGCAGCATTCCCAAGGCAAGCAGCAGCCGATCTGGCCCAAACGAGTTGGCGATGGCCTGGCGCGGGGCGCTGTTGCTGACGATCCAGCAGGTGGCATCGTCGGTGGAGGCTGGCGCGTGTGTGTGAATCAGCTTAAGCTGCGGCTGGCTGGCCTGTACTGCTGGCTGCGCAGCGGAGAACGACGCGTTCTGCCAGTAGATGGTGGGTGCCAAGCAGGCGATCGTCGCAGTGAATGGTTGAACGCTCAGGCTCAGGGCCAGGAGCAGCACGGTGAACAAGCGCCAACAGTGCTGAGCCCAGGTGGCTAGCACGGGTGTTGGTCGATCCTGATTGTGCTGAAAGTTCTGCATCGGCAACCATCTCTGCGAATGTTTCGGCTTACTATTATACCAAATGTAGCAGGTGTGTGTAGATGCGTTGGTTATGTTTCTTTACGTTAAGGTTAATGTGTCATAACTGTTGGTGTGCCGCATCGAGATGGGCCATGTTTGTTGAGGATCTGTTTTAGCCTGCGGCAGCAAGGTGTATTCTGTTTTGTGGAGTGGAGGCACTGCTACGCGTAGCGCCTCCACTGTTTCGGGGTGGAGAAGCTTTCGGAAAGCATTCCAATGTGGAAGAGACGAACATCAGGTGGACAAAGAGAGAAACAAACTTCGCGTTTTGAGATGCATGTGTCTCCTTGTTATGCCTGTATCATTTGGTTCCTCGGTATGGTCCTTGTTCGGTGGTCTGTATGCGCTTTTTGTATGCTGACACGCAGGTATTTCTTTTCACAACGTCCTGATGCTTTTCAGAAAGCTTCTGAGAGGAAGGATGAGTGGTTAGCGCACTTCGGCGGGGACGCTGATCGTGCCCGCTTGCGCAAACTCAAGGGTGATTTGCACCGTCTCGCCACGGTGCAGGTCGCGCTTGAGATCGACGAGCATCAGGTGAAAGCCACCCGAGCGCAGCGTGAGTTGGCTGTGGGCGGGGATTTCGATGCCTTCGACGTAGCGCATTTGGCCCGTGCCGTTTTGGTTGATCGATTGGTGCAGTTCGACGAGGCGCGCGATATCGGTGCTGGCGCGCAGCAACTGGTCGGGCGTGTCGCCGCTGTTGTCGATCTGCAGGTAGACCGCACTGCTCCAGCCGGGTTCTAGGCTGTTGTGCTCGCCTGGTGTGCTGGCGGGTTCGCCGAACGCGGTGGCACGAATCCAGACATCGCTGATGGCGATCGGGCCGCTGCGCGCGACGGGCGTGGGTGTGGCGGCTGCTTGCGGACTGCCACAGGCCCACAAGCAGACCATCAGTAGCCCCAGCAACAGCTTACGCATCAGGACGCTCCGATTCGCACCCATTCGCGGAGATCGCTGGCAATATCGGCGATCGGTGTGCCGTACGAGAAGATCTGCCGCCACCTGCCCACTTGGTCGATCACGTACAGGTAGGTGGAGTGTTCCACCAAGTAGCCAGCCGATGAGTCGGTATCGTACTTGGAGGCCGAGGCGGCGTAGGCCTTCAACACGCTTTCGAGCTCTTGTTCGGTGGGGCGCAGGCCGACGAAGCTAGGATCGAACGATTCGACGTAGCGCGCCAGGCGCTCGGTGGTGTCGCGCTCGGGATCGACCGAGATCATCACCACTTGCACGTGTTTTGCATCGTCGCCCAACTCGCGCATCACGGCGGCCAAGTCCGACAGTGTGGTCGGGCAGAAGTCTGGGCAGGTGGTAAAGCCGAAGAACAGGATCTGGACTTTGCCGCGCTGCTCGCTGAGCGTGAACGGTTGGCCGCGATGATCGGTGAGCGTGAAGTCGCTGGCGGGATCGGGCGGTTCGAGCAAGGTGCCATGGAACTCGTGGGGTTGCCCACAGGCGGCGAGTAGGGAGCAGAGGAGCACCAGCACCAGTGTGCTCCGCGCGAACAGTCGAAGGGACATGCAACTTATCCTTGATATCTAGCGCCACACGCTGAGCGCGCAGCGATGGGTGTTGATGTGATTGCCGTGCGCGTTGTTTGGGCGCACGGTGAGGGCATTGTAGCACAACCTTTGTGATGTGGAGTGTACACGCTGGAGCCTTGTTGTGGGCGCAATAGACCATTGTAGTGCTGAGCAACCCAATTGGCAGAAGGTATGAATATGCTAAGAATCACAACGCCCACTAGCTGGCAACTAGTGGGCGCGAATCCCCGGAGTTGATGCGCTTTAGAGGCGGTTGCGTCCCCATCCGAGGTACAACCCCGCGCCGATCAGCATCAGCGGCAGCCAGAGCAGCGCGCCAGCGAATATGCTCGGCATGCTCAAGATCGCGATGAGCACCCCGACCGCGAACAGCGGAATGGCTGGGTAGACGCCCCAGTTGCTATTGACATTGAACAGCGTTTTGCCGAGGAAGGGCAGGGCAAGGAAACCAAGGGCGAGACCCCACAGGATCGATGCGCCGTTCGTGAGATTGACAAATGTGATGCCTACGCTGAGGCCAGCGATGATACAGCCAGGGATCAGCAAGCCATAAATGCGTTTCCAGAAGGCGAAGAACAAGAAGCAGCTTGCGATAGTGAGTAGAATCATGCCTGCAGTAAGCTCTAACTGGAAACTGGCAACTCCACCCAAGAGCCATAATACGCCGAGGCCGATCAGTGCCAATGCGGGCAGATTGTTTCGTCCGAGCGCTGTGTTCGCCAGCGCAGGTACCTGCTGCAAGCGCTGCGTCGAGAGACCCGCCGACGAACGCTCGGCCTGGCGTGCCTGCTCAGTATCGTATTCAGTGTATGTTTCCATGATCCCTCCCTATTCCATTCCGCAACAGGACAATGTTTTAGAAACCGTCATAGCAGCATTTCTTGTGTCTTTGGACGAAGATACTCGTGAATGTGTTGCAGCTTTATGAACGAAATATGAAGACATTTGCGAAAGCCTGAGTTGGTTCCTACAATACCCTTGAACAAGTGCTGTCATATTTCGGACCCCTGCGGTGTTGTAGATGTAAGAGCGACGCGTGAGAAGGAAATTGGCGTGGGTGAATCAGACGCACTGCTCTTGGAGCAGCTCCGTCGTGGCGACGAAGCCGCGTTCGAACAACTTTTTGTGCGCTACTACCACCTGGTGTATCGGGTGCTCTTTGGGTTGTTTGGAGATTCACAACAGGCCGAGGATACAGCGCAGGAGACCTTTGTCACGCTGTTGCACAATCCGCCACAGTTGACCAAACAGGCGACGCTCTCGGCTTGGCTCTGTCGTGTCGCGCTGAACCGAGGCTATAACGTATTGCGGGGACGACGCCGCGAACGGGCGCGCCTGCAGCGTTTGGCCGAGCCGAGCGAGGTGTTCGACCCATACAGCGGGTTGTTGCGAGCCGAGGAACGGGCGCATGTACAGGCGCTGCTGGCCGAGATGCCCGATCGTCAGCGCGATCTGCTGCTGTTGCGCTACAGCGGCCTATCCTATGCCGAGATCGCCGAAGTGCTCAACATTGCGTCTGGCTCAGTTGGAACCTTGTTGGCCCGTGCAGAACGAGCCTTTACTGCGGCATATCACGCCGCGCAGGTGGCTGAAACTGCAGATCCGCCATCTGAACGCTCGAAGTGATAAGGAACGGCGATGCATTGCTACGATTTAGGAACCCTGCGCACGTATCTCGATCGGGCGCTGCCGGATGCCGAAACGCGTCAGGTAGAGACACATCTTGCGCACTGTGAGGCATGCCGTGAACAACTGAACCAGTTGCGCGAACAGGCCGCGCAGGTCGCTCGTCTGCTGGATGTTGGCCCGCTGCCCGACCCACACGCCGCGTTCGCGCGCTTGCGGAGCACTGTGCAGATGCCAGCTTCAGCGCCCTCTCACAGAACGAAACAACCACTCAGGAGGTTCGAAATGGTACGTTCTCAATGGTTGAGCCCACGTCGCGGTTGGCTCGCTGCTGCAGCCACTCTCGTGGTTCTGTTGGGCCTGTTGGCCCTCCCACCAGTGCGGGCCGCAGCCGATCAACTGCTCCAAATCTTCCGTGTCCAGCAGATTGTGTTCGTGCCGATCAGCACCGAGCGCATTGAGGAGCTTCGTGACCTGAATATCGACCCAAGCTCATTGTTCGTGGGTGAGCCAGAGGTGATCGGCACGCCATCCGAGCCGCGAGAGGTCGCCAGCATCGATGAGGCGAGCGCTGCGGCTGGCTTCTCTGTCGCGCAGATCAACGGCGCTGGTACGCCTCAAATCTTCGTGCAGGATAGCCGAAAACTGCGCTTCCAGGTGAATCTGGAGGGCGCGCAGAACCTGCTTGACCTGCTCGGCATCACCGATGTGACGCTGCCAAGCGAACTGGGCAGCGCGCCGATCGTGGTGGAGAGCAAGGCGATGGTGATGCAGTCCTACAAGGATGGCGATGTTGAGTTGAGCCTGTTGCAGACCCAAAGCCCGAATGTGACGCTGCCCGATGGTGTGGACTTGGCACAGCTTGGCGAGGCTGGGTTGCGTGTGCTGGGCCTGAGCGCCGAGGAAGCGGCGCAGTTCAGCGAGCAGATCGACTGGTCGAGCACCTTGGTGCTGCCGTTCCCCAGCGATATCACCTCACTCTCGCAGGTGCGGATCGGCTCGCAGACGGGTATGGTCTTTGGTGATGATGAGGCGGGCCGCACGCTGTACTGGCAGGACAACGGCTACCTCTACGTGTTGGTGGGCGATACCAGTGTCGAGGCGCTGATCGCCGCCGCTGAATCGGTACGCTAACTGCGTTTGAGGCTGGCGGGCATGTCGTTCGCCAGCCTCATCCTGTTTGAAAGAAAATAGCGCCTCATGAACGAGTTGGTGATTGAAACGCGAGCATTGCAAAAGAGCTTCGGTCACAAACGTGCTGTCTCCGATTTAACACTGCAAGTGCCCAAAGGCGAAATTTTCGGTTTTCTCGGCCCAAACGGCGCTGGCAAAAGCACCTCTGTCAAGATGTTGTTGGGCCTGGTGGCCCCCACCGGCGGCCAAGCACGGGTGCTCGGCCACCCTCCCGGTCACGCCGCCGCCATGGCTCGGATCGGCTTTCTCCCCGAACACTTCCGCTTTCACGAATGGATGCGTGCTGCCGAACTGCTCAAACTGCACGGGCGGCTCTACGGCATGGAGGTCGATCGCCTGCGCCGACGCATCCCCGAAGTGCTCGAACTGGTCGGCCTGAGCGAACACGCCAACGATGTGATCGGCGGCTTCTCCAAGGGCATGCTGCAGCGGATCGGCTTGGCCCAGGCGCTGCTCAACGAACCAGAGTTGGTGTTCCTCGACGAGCCGACCTCGGCGCTCGACCCATTTGGCCGTATGCTGGTGCGGCGCCTGCTCCACGAACTGAAGGCGCGCGGCATCAGCGTGTTCCTCAACTCGCACCTGCTCGGTGAGGTCGAGGCGACCTGCGACCGCGTTTCGTTCATTCGGGCGGGGGAGGTGTTGCAGACCGTCACGCTCGACCAGTTGCAGGCGGGCCACGCGCGCATCGAAGTGCGGATCGGGCAGGCCACGCCCGAGCTTTTGAATGAGCTGTACAACCTCAGCAGCAGCACGCCCGAGCAGTTCGAACCGCTCCCTGGCGATGTGCAGCGCTTCGTGATCACCTTGCCCAGCGATCAGCAGATCCCGCAGATTGCCGCGCGCATCGTGAGCAGCGGCGCGCAACTCTACGGGCTCACGCCGTTGCGCAACACGCTCGAAGAACTGTTCCTCGAAGTGGTCGGCACGCAAGACAGCGGGCAGTGAGGCAGACATGCGACATATTGCGACTATCACTTGGTTGACATTTCACGAGGCGTGGCGGCGGCGCATGGTGCTGTTCGCGATAGGCTTGGGCGTGCTCTTTCTGGGCATCTACGGCCTGGGCTTATGGCTGATCAACGATAGCCTACCGCCTCGACTTCGCACATCGGAGCGGCAGATCGGATTCAGCATGCTGATGCTGGCTGGCCTGTACGTGACGCACTTCCTCACGATTATGCTGGCGATCTTCGCCTCCGCCGATAGTGTGGCGGGCGAGATCAGCACGCACACTATTCAGACGCTCGTTACCAAGCCGATCCGACGCTGGCATATTGTGATTGGCAAGTGGCTCGGCTACGCGGCGATGATCTGCCTGTACATCTCGCTGATCGCGGGTGGGGTGGTGCTGTTGGTGCGCTTGATCTCTGGGTATCAGCCACCGAACATAGTGAGCGGCTTGAGTCTGCTGTTGCTGGAGGCGTTGGTGTTGTTGGCGCTCTCGCTGTTGGGCGGCACGCGCTTCTCCACGCTCACCAATGGCGTGCTATTGTTTATGCTCTACGGCCTGTCGTTCATTGGCTCGTGGGTGGAGCAGATCGGCGCGCTGTTGGAATCGCGGGCCGCTGTCAATATCGGCATCATCACCAGCCTCGTGCTGCCCGTGGAGGCGCTGTGGCGGCGCGCTTCATATTTGATGCAGCCGCCGTTGCTGCGCGCGGTGCCGACGCCGTTCAACAGTAGCTCGCCGCCCAGCAATGCGATGGTGATCTTCGCAGTGATCTATATGGTGGTTGCGCTGTTGTTGGCGGTGTGGTCGTTCAATCGGCGCGATCTCTAATGACAAGGTGATTGGGTGACGGGGTGATTCCGAGCCTCATTTGACGGGCGGGAGCAGTATAATGCCCCCGCCCGTTTCCGTTGCACGTATCGTGCTACTGCACGACGCCGCCGTAGACCTCCGCGCCCAAGCGGCCCAGCAGCACTTGGTAGGCTGCCGGGTTATTGGGGTGGTACTCGAAGCGGGTGCGCTCGAACCACTGCGTCAGCACCGTCGCTCCGTCGGCGTTGGTCTCCATCTGCGGCTCGCTGAGCGGCAAGCCGAATAACGCCAAGCTCTCGGCGTAGCTCGTGCCGGGCTTGCCGTCGAACTCGAGGCCGTGCGATTCCCAGTACGCCTTGAACGCGCCACACAGGCTATGGCCCGTCTCGGCGAAGTAGAGGCAGTCGGTCGGTGCCGATTCCACCGTCGGGAAACTGCGCCAATCGCGGCCCTGCGCCTCTAGCGCCTCGGCCCCCAATCGCCCCAGCAGTACGTCGTAGGGTGCGGCGTTCTGCGGGTGGTATTCGAGCCGTGTGCGTTCGAACACCTGGCTGGTGGGCGTACCGCCCTGCGCGCTGATCGGGAAGCCGAACACAGCCAAGCCACCGTTACTTTCCCAGTACTCCAAGAAGCGGCCCTGCAGCGTGTGGCCCGTCTCGGCGAAGGTGCGGCTGCCAACGGCGTTTGTGGTTTGCGCGGTGGCGTTCGTCTGCCCGCTGCTCACGCCACTGGAGATGGCCTTGTGGCCCCAAGTGTTGGTGACCTCAACGCGCGGCTGGTAGGAGCCGGGTTGTGCGTACCGATGCACCACGGTGGCCTGATCCGTCTCGAAGATCGGCGTGCCATCGCCGAAGTCCCAGCGGTAGCGGATGAACGTGGTCGGCGTGTTCGATTGCGCGTTGGCCGTCAACGTCACTTCTTGGCCGGCCTGCGTCACCTCAGCCGAGCCGCTGATCGTCACCGATGGTCGATCGACGTGCCAGTAGAGCAAGCGCTGCAACAGCTCCAAGCGCGATGTTGTGCCCATGTCGTTGCGCACGCCTTCGAGGCCGAAGCTGAGGAACGTGGTGCGATACGGGATACCCAGCGACGGATTCTCCAGCGTCGGCTCGGCGGAGCGGTTCAGGCCGACGGTTCCTGCCTCGCGCGCGTTCACGCTCGCTGCCCGGAAGATCGGCGTGGTGTACTCGTCTGGTGTGCGCGGGTCGATATCGATCACCGTCATTTCATCGACGGTCGCCTGGTTGCTGGCACCAGTCTGGTCGCTTGGCGCATTGCTCGGTGTGAGATCCAGCGCGATGTCGGCGGTCCAGATTTGCGCAGCCGTGCCCGTCACCGTGCGTTCCGCAGGGCTCATATCGCCGAACACGTTGTCTTGCACGAAGCGCGCGCCGAGGTAGGAGTGGTACAGATCCGAGCGGGAGAACAGCGGATCGTCGGGCGGCGTTCTGTTAATGTCGGATGCCTCGCTCAGATCCTGCCCGGTCGCGATCAGGCTGCCGCCGCTCTGCAGGTAGGCGATCAGCAGGTCTTGATCGGTGTCGGTCAATGGTGTGGGCACGGTCGCGCTGCCGTTCGGCAGGAAGTTATCGCCCGTGAACCACAGGATGATGTCATACGATTGCAACTCGCTGAGCGATGGCAGAGTCTGCTCCTCGCCAGCCAGCGCATCGATATCCAGATACGTGAACGGTACGCCCAATGCGCCAAGCGCATTGCCGTAGTAGCCCGAGTAATCGTCGAAGCCCCAACTGCTGCTGCCGTCGTTATCGATCAGGAGCACCTTGTTGGCGTTGCGCTCGGCAGGAAGCGCGCGCGCCCACAGCGGCAGGTGCAACGTGCCCGTGCCGCCTTGCAGTTCCACTACGCCCTCGTAATCGATCGGTGCGGAGCCGGGCGGCAGGTTGATCGCCACCTCGAACAGCCCTGTCGCGCCGGGAGCCAGCGTCAGCGTGGGGGGCGATACGGTGATGCCGAAATCGCCGACCGTTGTGCGCCCGCTCAGCGTGTAGGTCTGGCGGGTGCCCGACACATTGCGCGCGCGTACCGCGAGCACACGATAGTGCGGCGACACCACCTCGCCGAACGACAGCGATTGGCGATCGAACAGCAGGCCCGGATTGGCGGCGCGTGTCAGGTCGATGCGGCCAGCACCGCGATCCAGCACGCCCGCTGGCTCGGTCTTATCTTCATCCAGCCACACGTCCGTCGTTGCGGTGGACATCAGCGCAGATTTGATATCGGCTGGCGACCAGTTCGGGTGGATCTGTTTGAGCAGCGCAGCAGCGCCCGTGACATGCGGGGCGGCCATGCTCGTGCCCGAAGCCATGCCGTAGGAGTTGTGCGCCTCTTCGCCAGCGCCGGGGCCGTAGCCCGACGACAAGATATTCTCGCCCGGAGCGACCACATCGGGCTTGAGCGTGCCTTGGAAGGTCGGCCCGCGTGAGCTAAACGAGGTGATCACATCGCCGGATTGGTCGATCACCCGCGCCCGTGGGTCGATCTGCACCAGCGCCGCTTCGCCGTGCTGAGCGTACCAATCGGTCATGCCCAGGCCCAGCGAGCGACCAACCGAGATCGAAGGGATGGTCACAGCATCGGCATAATCGCTAGCCGCCATGGTGACCAATTCTTCGCCGCCAGCCTCAGAGTTGTAGATGATTGCGGCGATCGCTCCGCCCAACTGGGCGTTGTAGACCTTTGCACTGAAGGGACAGACGCCTCGTTCGATCAGCGCGACTCGGCCAGCCAGCGCCCCTGCGGGAGCCGGTTCACAGGCGAGGCTCGATAGGCCGATCGCCGATAGCGGCAGGTAGGGTGCTGGTCCGAACAGTTCGTCTTCGATCGGCGGCCCGAACGTGGCGGTGCCGTACGGGCGTTCGCGCAGCACTTCTGGCGTGCCCTCTGGGGCAACTACATCGACAAAACCGCTAGCGATGGTGCGGGGTGAACTGACCGCGCCCACCGTGATCACCTTATCGGTGTAGCCGGGCGAGCCTGCCGTGTTCTCGTTCGGGCCTTCGTTGCCCGCCGAGAAAATCACCGTCACCCCAGCATCGACGGCTGCTTCAGCCGCCAGCGTGAGCGGATTGGCGAACGGCTCGGTTTCGGCGCGGCTACCCCAACTGTTGTTGATCACATCGGCGCCATCGGCCACCGCATCTTCGAGCGCTGCGATCAATTCGACGGTGAACGCGCTACCACTAAACGGCGAGTCGTTCTGGTAGAACACTTTATAGTTCATCAGGTAGGCGCGTGGTGCCACACCCGAGATCGTCTGCTCCAAGCCGCCGATGGTGGCGGTGGTGTTCGCGACGCCCGCCGCAGTACCGGCCACGTGCGTGCCGTGGCTCGAACCATCTGGTCCGGGCAGCGGCGTCTCACTCCCCGGCAGCGGTGGCAGGTCGGGGCGGAAGTACGCCCGTGCGCTGATCACCTTTGGCGTGGTGAATGCAGCCTCACCCTTGGGGAAGCCGGGCGGATACGTGAACCCATCGGGGTTGAAGAAGGGGTGCGTGTGCTGAATACCAGAGTCGATGATCGCGATCTTGACACCTTCGCCAGCGCGGCTTTGGCCGCCGATCTGTCGGCTCGCCCACAATTGGTCTGCCCCAATCTGCGGGATGCTCGCGAACATTGTCGGTTCGTAGCTGAGATCCTTATACACCGCTGCGACGCCGGGGATGGCGCGCAACTTCGCCTCTGGATTAGCGACGCCGGGCAATGCCACGGCAATGCCGTTGAACACCACCTGATAGTTGCGGTGGAGTTTGGCAGATGGGAACGAACGGCGAAGCGCCGAGAAAACTGCATTCTGCTGCTGAAGCAACTGCGCGCGGTACTGCTGCGCTGCTGGGCTATCGAGTTGCAGCCGCCCGCTCGCCTGATTGCCTAGCGCCATCGTCGCATATTCGGCAATCATCCCTGGCGCTTGAGCTAACGGCGGATTTGTTAAGCGAATGATCCATCGTTCGGGAACGGCGCTATTTCCCACCCGATCCGAACTATGCGTTGGGCCTGGCGGAGTGCCTGGCGCGCTGTAGAGCGGTGTTACGTTCGCAAGCGGAAGTGCGAGCAACACCAAGAGAACCACTGTTACCGACCGAGACAGACGGGTGAACATGGCGCCTCCTTCTTCAGTTTGAGGAGTGTGCAAGGTACAAGAGTATAGGGGTGACGCTTACATTGTGCTATAGTACCGAGAATCTGCGGGTTTCGTCAACCCTTTTTGATAATTTGTTTGAAATTGGTGTGGCAAGTGGCATCGATCTGTTGATAGGGGCAGGAGTTAATGTGATGTTAGGGGCATCGAAAAGCAGAGTCATCCTGAACGAGCCGACAGGCGAAGTGAAGGATCTCAGCGACCTGACGATGGAACTCAGCGAAGAGCTCTGTCATCGCGATTGATGTTGGCCTGTCAAGTGCTTTTTACTGCATTAGGAACCTTATGACAGGCTAGAAACGTTGCTATTGATTGGGTACGCTATCGGTCAAATAATCTCTTGATGATATGTTGGAATATATCAACAGCTTCAGCCAACTTACTCACATCATCAAATGATGACACTAAGTTCTGATCAGAATGAGCTATACGATTGCGAGTCTCTTTAAGGAGCTTGATTTCATTATCGGTAACTTGAGCTAGTCCATAATGCCTAGCCAGACGAAGGATATAGGGGAAAGAAAAGACACCTGTCCAACCAATATCTGTATTTCGAGTCGCGGCATTTTCCTTCTTTTGGATAAGTTTGGACGCTTCGCCGGAAAACAAAATCTTCAAATCCTTTTCCGAAATGCGATGCGTCATTTTATCCCAGAACGTTCGCTCGATGAGTTGGAACATCGCGAAGAAGGGCACTTTTGTTATCGGCTTATTCAAATCTGAATAGTGAATATAACCGATAACCTCATTGCCTGAAATGACAAAGAAGAAGGGTTGCTGACATAGTAACTTGGGTAATGCTGCCAGATTTGTACTGTTGCTTATCAAATGTGCTGGTTCGATGACATATCTTGCAGAATTTCCGCGTTGGAAGAACCCAAGAATTTTATCGGAGCGTGGGTAAGGTACAACATCATATTCGTGTAAGAGGTATAATGCATCGTTTAGTGTATCCGCACGCTGAAGCTGTTCGGTAGGGGTCATAATATCTTGGACAGAAAAGGTTGCCGTGAGTCGTTTGAGTGCATCGTATGACATATAGCCATTTCCCTATCGAAGTAAACAGGTCCATTGTTGATATTATATTTTCTATTCGAAAATACATCACCAACAATTGTATAGCTCTGTCTCCAGCGAAACTGTCTTCATCCCAAACAACAAAGCGCCATTGCTGACGCTTTATTGTTATACTTTACATAAATGAATTTCTAAAACAACGTCGCCTGCTGCAAGCCATTATCGATCGTATTCCACGGCAGCGGCGGCAGGCTGATCTGGCGCTCCAATCGCGCGTAGAAGTTGCGGCACAGCGCGGGTGAGCGCTCCTCCACCGGGCAGTGCAAGAAGAAGTACACCGTCGTCCCCTCGCGGAGCCACTGCGCCACGCGCACCGCCCACTCATCGAGCAGTTCGTCGTTGAGCGGCGCGTGCGGGTGCCCGATGTAGCGCACAAACGCCGTATCGCCGCTGCGCAACGGGTGCAACGGCACATCGGGCTTCTTATTGCGGTTCTCGGGAATATCAGCGTCGTCGCCGGGCACGGGGCCGTGGCGCAACGGGCGCACGTCCATTAGCACGCGCCCCACGCCGTAGCGCTCCAGCAACTCCATCAGCGCCGTCTCGCCCGGCTCGGTGTACCACTCCTCGTGGCGCACCTCGATCGAAAGTTGGTACTCGCTGGGCCACGCCGCGATCCAACGCTCCAAATCGGCGATCCAGTGCGGGCGATACGCGGGCGGCAACTGCAAAAAGAACGGCCCCAACCGCTTGCCCAGCCCCGACATCCGCGCCACAAAATCGTGAGTCGCCGGGATCTGGTTCACCAACGGCCCGCTGTGGCTGATATCGCGGGGCAACTTGAGGCAGAAGCGGAACTCCTCGGGCGTCTCGGCGGCCCAGCGCGCCACCACATCGGGCTTCGGGATGGCGTAGAACGTTGTGTTGCCCTCCACGCACGTCAAACGCCGACTGTAGAGCGACAGAAAATCGGCGCTCTTGCTGCCCGGCGGGAACAGATCACCGACCCAGGCCTTGTATCCCCAGATCGCACAACCAATGTAAAACATCATTCCTCTTGTTTCGGAAGCGCCACCCCGTGCGCCTGCAACTCAGCATCCGAGATAGCACCCAAGTTGTGAAGCCAAAGCAGCACGTGCTGGTGCTCCACTCCGTCACTATCGCTTGTCTCGAAGTACGTGCGGCGCAGATACGCGATTTTGGCTTGGTGAAGCCGCTCCAGAAACGCGTTGACTTCCTGGCGCGAAGGGAGGCTGCCGTGCAGCACAAACATGTCGCCCTTTTTCCCGAAGCCCGCCACATCCCTGCGCGTCAGCCACGTCAGCAGCGTTGGAACACCGCCGAACGCAATCGCAAACAGCGCGCTCAACAGATCGAGCTCGCCAGTATTGATCAAGCCCACCAGCAGCACTACCGCGAGAAAAATACAGAATACGCTCAGCATGATACCAGTTCTTTGGAAGTGATGCAGGCGAAACGGCTGACTGGGGATATCTTCGAACGCCTGAAAATAACTGGTCTGCTCGCGGAAACCGCGCTCATCGATCTGTACGCCATTCTCGGCAATCGTATAGCTGACGGTCGTTAGGAACCGCCGTTGAACAAGGGTGTTGTCACTCACGACTGTCTCCGTTGGAAGCGAATTTGCGCGATTATACCAGTTCTGTGTGCAATGTGGGTGATTCTGCTGACGCAAAAAGGCGCAACCTCTGAGGCTGCGCCCGTGGTTATGCTCCGGGCTTTGGAGTGCCATCCAGCGCGACGGGCGCAGGGCTACAGGTAACTACAGCAGTGTGGTGTCTCGCCTCTGGCCCTAGTCGGTCACATCTTGCTGGGCCACCCACCCAAGCGTATAGCCGATCACCAACAGCCCGCACAAGGCCAGCGCAGTCTGCACGCGCGGCTCCGTCGCCAAACTATACCCATCGTTGTTGCTGTTCACCACCAGCGCCAACACAATCGCCGACAACAGCAGCGCGCCCTGCGACTTGCGCAGCAACCCCACCACCAGCGGGATGAAACTCATCAACACCGTCGTCACCACGTGGAACAGCATCTGAACAGCGTACTTGCTGATCTGCGAGGGCGACACGCGGCTCGGCAGAAACGTGATCACCGCATCGAGCGCCAGCACCGCGTAGCCTGCCAACGCCATGCCCAGTATCATCGTCACGCCGACCGTCACGCCGATCAGCAACAGCTTCGCGCTGAGCACCGCTCGCCGACCGCTCGGGTACAGGAACAACTGCCCGATCGTCCCCTCGGTGTACTCGCGCAGCACAACCCAGTTCAGCAGCACCGCCCCGTAGATCATCACGACCAGTTTGCTGATACTCAGCATCACCACAAACAACAGATCGGGCTGCGAGATCGGGAACTCCAGCACGGGAGCCGTCAGGAACGCCACCAACATTTGCAATGCCAACAGCACCTGGATCATGATCACCACCAGGGCCGAGCGCCACACCCGCGTCTTGCGCATTTCAAGCTGCATCAACCGCAGCATCACGCCTCCCCTCGTGTGATAGCTGAAGAATGTACTCCTCCAGCGTCTGTGTGCGCTGCTGAAACAGCTCTATCGGAATATCCTGGAGCACCAGCGCTCGCAGAATTTGGTTGGCGTCGCGCTCGGTGTCGTAAATACGCAGGCGCTTCTCATCGTGCAGCCGAAACTGCCGTATCGCGAGCTGCTGCTCCAACACAAAGCAAGCACGGCTCGGCTCGCTCGTCACGATCTCGATGTAGACGGTCGGCGCGCTGCGCAGCGTATCCAGCGCCACCTCCTCGATCAGCGCGCCGTTTTTCAGCACCCCAATCGTATCGGCGAGCTGCTCGATCTCGTTGAGCAGATGCCCAGCCAGTAGGATCGTCGTGCCGAACTCTTGGTTCAACTGCCGCAGCAACTGGCGCAGATCACGAATCCCAAACGGATCGAGGCCGTTGACGGGCTGATCGAGCAGCAGCAGTTCGGGTTGCGTGAACGTCGCGCGGGCCAGCGCCAGGCGTTGCTTCTGGTCGAGCGCCAGTTTGCGTACGGGCGTATCGCGCACATCGCCGAGTCGGAAGCGCTCTAGACTGTCGTTCAGCGCGTTGCGATTGTAGTAGCCAAGGTAGTTCGCGTGCAGGTCGAGGTTCTCGGCGACGCTCAGATGCTCGTAGAAGTTCGGCGTGCCGATCAGTGCGCCGATGCGCTTGAGCAGCGCGGGCGCATGGCCCTGCATTGGCTGGTCGAACAGCGCGATCTCGCCGCTGCTAGGTCGCACCAATCCGGTCAGCACCCGCAGCAGGGTGGTTTTGCCCGCGTTCGCGGCGCCAAGCAGCCCGTACACTTCGCCCTGCCGCACGTGCAGCGATACATTGCTGAGCACCTGCTGGTTGCCGTAGCGCT
Organism: uncultured Roseiflexaceae bacterium; assembly: GCA_937988885.1. Taxonomy (GTDB): domain Bacteria; phylum Chloroflexota; class Chloroflexia; order Chloroflexales; family Roseiflexaceae; genus CALKHR01. The sequence goes on from CALKHR010000070.1 coordinate 19,031, forward strand.
TGCTGAGCCGAGCGGTCTGGATGGCGTAGATCGTCATTGTATGCCTATGATTTCGTTATCCAATGTTCTCATTGCTTTTAAGTAACGAAGCAAATCGTCCTCAGAGTCATTCCGAACGGAGTGCGCAGCACGGAGAGAGGAATCTCATTGCATTGTTTTCCTCGTAGAGATCTCTCACTGCGCCTGACGGCTTGTTCGAGATGACAGTGTTTTACTTTGTGCTTCACTGCCATTCCGAACGGAGTGTGCATCGTATAGCAATGAAGCCGCGCAGAGATCTCTCACTGCGCCTGACGGCTTGTTCGAGATGACAAAGTGTTGCGTAGAGTTCTCGCTGTCATTCCGATGTCTCAAAGTATAGTGCTTCGCCTTTGCTTTTTTCGAACGAAAACCTTACGCGTTTCTTACGCCAACCAGCCGATCGGCCTCGTAGCGGGGCAGCCGCACAGTAAAGATCGTCTCAACATTAGGTTGGCTGCGGTAGCTGAGCGTGCCGTGCATCAACTCGGTCAGGTGCTTGCTGATGCTGAGCCCCAAGCCGCTGCTGCCGCTGCGGGCCTCGTCGAGCGTGGCGAGCCGCTGGAACACGCGGTCGCCATGCTGCTCGGCGATGCCCTGCCCTCGGTCGATCACCTCGCACACGACGTGCTGTCCATCGGCGCGCAGCCGAAACCCCAGCATCCCGCCGTCGGCGCCGTGGCGCAGCGCATTGGCGATCAGGTTGTCGAGCACGCGGCCAAGCGCATCGGTGTTGGCCAGCGCGTACAGCGGCTGTTCGGGGATGTCGATCTCCGCGCGGATCGCGTTCTGCTCCAGAAACTCATAGTAGCTGAGCAGTTTCTGGGCGCACACCTCGTTCAGCAGCACGGGCGCGAGCGGCACTTCGCGATCGCCGGCCTCCAGCATCGCCAACTCAAAGAAGTTGTTCAGCAGGCGCACAAGTTCCTGCCCTTTGCGATGCACTTGCTGTTGCAATTCGGCGCGCTGCTCGGCGCTCAGGTTTGGCTGCTGCGCCAACGTCTCCAGGTAGCCCAAAATCACGGTCAGCGGCGTCTTGAGGTCGTGCGAGATATGCGAGAACATTTGGCGCATGCTCAGCTCATTGCGGCGATTCTCAGCGCGCACCTGCTGCAGATCGTGCAACGCCTGATTGATGCTCGCCAGCAGGGCTTGCAGTTCGGGCGAATCGGTGGGGTAGAGCAGTTGCGCAGGGGCTTGTGGCGCGCGGGCCGCTTCCAGTTGCTCGGCCACATCGCGCAGTGCGGCCCGCAGGCGGTAATGGCGGTACGCCAACACACCCAGGCTCAGCGCAAGCGCAGCGATCAGCAGATAGCTCATCATTCGATCGTGCCCAGTTTGTAGCCGATGCCCCAGAGCGTCTGGATGTAGCGCGGATTGGCGGGGTCGTCCTCGATCTTCTCACGGAGCCGCCGAATATGCACATTCAGCGCGTTGTCATCGCCGAAATAATCGTCGCCCCACACCAATTGATAGATCTGCGCCTTGGTGAACACCCGCTGCGGATGCGTAACGAACAGCTTGAGGATCTGAAACTCCTTGGCGGTGAGCTTCAGCAATTGGCCCTGTTTGCGGACCACAAAGTTATCGACATCCACCTCCAGATCGCCGATCACGACCGTTGGGGATTGGTTGGCGGGCGGTTGGGCGTACTGCGTCGAGCGGCGGATGGCGGCCCGCACCCGCGCCGTCAACTCGATCAGCGAGAACGGCTTGGCGATGTAGTCGTCGGCCCCTAGCCCCAGGCCCAGCGCTTTGTCCACCTCACTGCCCTTCGCCGACATAATCAGGATCGGCACCGTGCTGGTCTGCCGCAGGTGCGCCAGCACATCGAGGCCGTTGCGTTTGGGCAGCATCACATCGAGCAACACGAGGTCGATGGTGTGTTTTTGGAAGCTTGTGATGGCGCTTTGGCCATCGAACGCCTGAATCACCCGCATCTGCTCTTGTTGCAGGTGATTCGTCACCATCGTGCTGATTTCAATATCATCTTCAATAAGGAGGATCGTTGGCTCCACGGTCGTTTTCCTTTCGGGCCAGCGAGTAAATGCGGCTGTAACGTATTGTAGCGTAAGAAACGCGTAAGAAATACGAGATAAAAACGAAAGAAGCGCTTGATACACTCTCTGTAGGTTCTTGAAATGAGCGATACACATCGCCTAAAAGATAACGGAGGGTATGATGAAAGCGATATTGTGGCGAATCTTGTTGGTGATGGTGCTGCTGGTCGGCTTCCCGCAGTTGGTGGGCGCCGCCGAGCCGAGCACGCCGTCGGGTGTTCCGCTCTCGCAATTGGAGGCGCAGGTCGATGAGGTGATGAGCCGCTACATCGGCGAGCAGGTGCCGGGCGCTGCGGTCGCGATCGTGAAGGATGGGCAGATCGTGTTCGCGAAAGGCTACGGCTACGCGAATATCGAGCGCCAGACGCCGATCGACCCGGCCACGACCTACATGGAGCCTGGCTCGGTCTCGAAGCTGTTCACCTGGACCGCCGTGATGCAGTTGGTGGAGCAGGGCAAGCTCGACCTCAACCGCGACATCCGCGACTACTTGCCAACGGACTATTTGCAGACCTTGCGCTTCGAGGAGCCGATCACGCTGCTGCATTTGATGAACCATATGGCGGGCTTCGAGGAGCGCGTTGAAGGCCTGATGGTCTCCAATTCCGACGATCTGCTGCCGCTTGAGACGTTTCTGGGGCCGGGACGTCAACCGCAGCAGATCTATCGCCCTGGCACGACCATCGCCTATTCCAATTTCGGCACCAGCCTGGCGGGCCTGATCGTGCAGCGCGTCTCGGGTGTGCCGTTCGAGCAGTATGTGCAGACCCACATCTTCGCGCCGCTCGGGATGGAGCACTCCTATTTCGATCCCCGCTACGACCAGATTCCCGGTGTCATAGAGCACCGCGCGACGGGCTACGCGCAGGGGCCAGAGGGCTGGCAGGCGCTGCCGAACACCTACATCAACGACATCCCGGCTGGCTCGATGACCTCGACCGCCACCGACATGGCGCACTTTATGATCGCCCATATGAACGTCGACGGCAGCGCGCCCTACACGCTGTTCGCGAACCCCAGCACCTTACAGACGATGCAGCAAGTGTCGTTCACGCATCACCCGCAGATGCCGGGTGTGGCCCACGGTTTCTGGGAGCGCTTCGCGGGAGGGCATCGCGTGCTGGAGCACGGCGGCAACACCGACGCATTCACGGCATTGCTCTCGATCGTGCCCGAGGAGCGCTTCGGCATCGTGACGCTGACTAATATGGCGAGCGAAATGGCGGGCCTGCGCATCGCCCTGCTCGAAACGCTGATCGGCAGCACCTACACGCAGCCGAGCGCCGCACCCGATCTGAACCACAGCGCCGAGGTGGCGGGGCATTACCAATCGGCTCGCATGGTGGACTCGACGGTGCTGAAGGCGCTGTTCGTCCTGACCGATTCCGAGACGGTGGTGCGCGCCAACGCCGATGGCAGCATCCAAGTGCAGATCCCGTCGATGGGCATCGACCGCCGCTACGTTGAGACTGCGCCGTACCTCTACGAGCGCAGCACGCCCGACGGCGCAATGCTCGACTTCGCCGGGTGGGACACCAGCCGCCTGTTCTTCAAGACCGATGCGCAGGGACGCGTGCAGGGGCTGTCGTACGGCATCATCAGCGACGAGTTGCAGCGCTCGCTGAGCAGCACGACGCTCTTTAATCAGGTGGTGCAGGGCAGCGTGCTGATCACCTTTGTGCTGGGCCTGCTGGTGGGCACGGCGCTGTGGGTGCGCAGTCTCTGGCGGCGGCAGCCAGCCTCAACACCTGTGCGCCTGCTGACGGGCTTGTCGCTGGTGGGTGTGCTCAGCATGGCGAACGTGGCGGTGCTGGTGATACGCCTGGGCAGCAATCCGTTCCTGTTTATGGAGACGCTGACTGTGCAGTTCCTGCTGTTCTGGCTGTTCGGGCTGATTGGCGCGTGGCTGCTGTTCCGCATCGTGCGGACCTGGCGCAGCGTGCCGAGCGTGATGTACAAGCTGTTCTCGCTGCTGTTGCTGGCGGCGTCGCTGGCCCACGCGACCTTCCTGTACAGCTACAACTTCCTGATGCTGTAGCGCCCTGATACACCCTCGTGAGTATGTTCGACCCTCTGCTCTGGCAGGGGGTCGGCTGTTTACCACAAGCCGACGGATTTGGTGAACCAGGCCGCACCCGCGATCAGCAGCGCAATCGCCCCAGCGACCGATAAGACATAGGTGAAGACCTTGCGCATAATCTGCACTTGGATCTGGTGGATCAGCGTGGTCTGGTCGCTCAGTTCGTCGAATAGCCTGGTCATATCCTGGCTCTTCGCATCGCGTGTGGTGAGGGTATCGTGGAGCGTGATGGTGTGTGATGTATTGCAGCCACAGCCGCATCCGCACTCAGCATGATCGGCTTGCGCAGGCTGTCGACAGTGGGGGCAATGCTGTTGAGGGGCGGGCATACGCATCTCTTTCTGGTGTGGAGGATACATTGCGCATATTGATGTGCTCCTCAAATTGTACTACGCTTTGCCGAGAAAGGATGCGCTTTCGTACAGGCTGCAGCAAAGGTGGGGTGAATCTTCCCGCAGAAGATTCACCCCACAGTGGTGGTTGGCATCACCAGGGCAGCGGATCGTGGGCGATCTCGCGCTCCCACAGCTCGTCGATCGCCTGAACGACTTCGGGTGGGAGTTCGCCTTGGGCGGCGGCGAAGTTGTCGAGCGCCTGCTCCACCGACTTCGCACCGGGGATGGTGGTGCTGATCGCCGGATGCGCGAGGGTGTACTGCAGCGCCGCATGGGTGAGCGAGACGCCGGGCGGGATCAGTTCGGCGAATTTCTCCACCAGTGCGGCTCGCCGAGCGACGACTTCGGGCGGCCAGCGGTTGCGAATGTCGTTGAAATGCGTGTCCTTGCGGTAGCGCCCCGAGAGCCAGCCCGAATCGAGCGGCACTTTGACGATCAGGCCCACCCCGCGCTCGTAGGCGGCGTTGAAGGCGCCTCGTGGCTCTTGATAGAGCGCGTTGTACATCACCTCGGCGGCCTTGCTTTTGGTGGTCTCCATCATCAGTTCGAGTTCTTCGCGCCAATCCAGCGAAATGCCATATTCGCGGATGAGACCAGCCTGTTTGAGGCGTTCGAGTTCTTCGTACTGATCCGCAACGCGCCCATCCATCAGTTCGCGGGGCGGGTTGTGCATCAGCAGGATATCGACATAATCGGTTTGCAGGCGACGCAGGCTCCCTTCGAGGACGGGGCGAATGTACTTTGTGTCGAAGCTGTCGCCGTTCTCGTCGTGATAGCTGAATTTGGTGCAGATAATCACGCGATCTCGTGCGCCACGCAGCCCCTCGCCCAGGAGCGTCTCGCTTTGGCCGCCGCCGTAGCCGGGTGCGGTGTCGAAGAAGTTGCAGCCTGCGTCGAGCGCCGCATGCACGATCCGCAGCGCTTCGCTGGTGTCCGTCAGGTTCCAGTCCTGCTGATTGGCCAGTTGCCAGGCCCCCAAGCCCACCACGCTCACCTGCATACCTGTATCGCCGAACGGTCGTTTTTTCATTGCGCGCTCCTTGTTTGCATATGTTTAACCGCATGGTAGACGAATATTGGTATGCTTGATAGAGCCAATTCACCCTACTTTTGATAAGGCCAATTGGCAATTTTATGTACAAAATCGGCGAAAATGCGGCAGAATCTGCTATACTTACCATGCCATTTGGTGAGGAGGTGGATGGATGCGTATCCCGATCGATCGCGAGAGCGACACGCCGATCTATGTGCAACTCGAACAGTACCTGCGGCAGAGCATTGAATCGGGCTTGCTCGCGCCCGACACGCGTCTGCCCGCCGCTCGGCAGTTCGCGCAAGACCTGGGCATCAGCCGGGTGACGGTGGAGAACGCCTACGCGATGTTGGAGGCCGATGGCTTGGTGCTGCGGCGCACGGGCAGCGGCACCTTTGTGGCGGCGCCAGCGACGCAGTTCGCGCAACCCGGCGCGGTGGGCCAGAACGGCTGGCCGCTTTGGCAATTGGAGTTCGCCTCCGAGCAATCGCAGCCGCAGGCGCCCGCGCAGGAGCCGCTCAATGTGCACCCGAACCCGATCTCGTTCACGGGGTTCGGCGACCCGCGCCACTTTCCGGCGAACGAGTTTCAGCGCGCCATCCGCGAGGTGATCCGGCGCGATGGCACAGCGGCGTTCAGCTTCGGCGATCCGCAGGGCTACGAGCCGTTGCGCGCCACCATCGCGCATGTGCTGGCGAGCCAGGGCTTGCGCACGAGCGCCGACACGGTGCTGATCACGACTGGCTCGCAGCAGGCGTTGGCGCTGATCGCGCAGGTGCTGCTGCGCCCTGGCGATGCGGTGCTGGTCGAGCAGCCAACCTACGATGTGGCGCTGGAGCTATTCCGCTCGCTCAACGTGAAGGTGATCGGTTGTCCGACCGATGCTTGGGGCATGCAGGTCGAGCAGTTGGAGCCGCTGTTGCAGCAGCAGCACCCCCGATTGATCTACACCATCCCGAACTTCCAAAACCCCAGTGGCGTCTGTATGAGCACGGCGCGGCGCCACCAACTGATCGCGCTGGCTGATCGCTACAACATCCCAATTTTGGAAGATGATTTCGTGGGCGACCTGCGCTACGATGGTCGCGTGCAGCCCGCGCTCAAGGCGCTCGATCCGGGTGGACGGGTGATCTACGTCGGCACGTTCTCGAAGGTGCTGATGCCCGGGCTGCGGATCGGCTATTTGGTGGCCGAGGGGCCGATCTTCGAGCGGTTGGTGCATCTCAAGCGGGTCTACGATCTGGCGACCTCCACGCTTACGCAGCGGGCGCTGGAGGTGTATATGACGGTGGGGCGTTATCAGGCGCACATCGTGCGTTCGAGCCAGATCTATCGCAAGCGCCGCGATGCGATGTTGCAGGCGATCGAGCGTTGGCTGCCTCCCGGCACGCAGGTGCTGACGCCGCAGGGCGGGCTGTTTATGTGGGTGCGCCTGCCCGAGCCGCTTTCGGCGGTGGCGCTGCAGCCGCTAGCCTTGGAGTCCGGCGTGCGCTACGCGGTGGGCTCGCGTTTCTTCCCCCGCCCGTCGGAGGGCGAGCGCTTTTTGCGGCTGAACTTCGCCACGCAGGCCCAGCCCGAGATCGAGGAGGGCATTCGGCGGTTGGCGGCGGCGGCGCGTCGGCTGTGATTGGCATTGTGCAGGCGATGTGGGCCGCGACTACAGCGGGTGCGCGCGTTGTGGCGCGTAGCGCCATACCTGTCCGAGCGCGCACACGTTGTACACGACGTTGTTCGCCCGTAGCGACGGGGGTTGGGGCGCTGGCGGCCTTTTCTTTCCCAAACAATATCAGCATTTCTGGAGAGATCGTTTTATATTGCTCTAATGCATAGGTTGGTGAAAATTTGGTATGATACAGGTGTTGGAGTACGAGCGTTTTGGTGGAACGGGAAAAAAAGAGGAGGATGCTATGTCGTTTGGTTCAACGCCTTTGTTAAGCGCCGATGCGCAGTTGCGCCAAGGCAGTATTATGCAGCAGGTCTACGCCTGGATGACGGCGGGCTTGCTGGTGACGGGCGCGGTTGCGGCGTATACCGCCAATTCCGCTGCGATGCTGAGCCTGCTGTTCGGCAATCCGTTTATGATCTGGGTGCTGCTGATTGCGCAGGTGGTGATGGTGTTCGGGTTGAGCGCTGCGATCGGGCGGCTGGCTCCCGCCGTAGCGACGGGTTTGTTCCTGTTCTACGCGGTGCTGAACGGCTTGACGTTCTCGATGATTTTCCTGGTCTACACGCGGGAGTCGATCGCGATGACGTTCTTCGCCACGGCGGGCACGTTCGGCGCGATGAGCCTATACGGCTACACCACAAAGCGCGATCTTTCGTCGATGGGCAGCTTTTTGGTGATGGGCCTGATCGGCTTCTTGATCGGTTCGGTGATCAATATCTTCTGGGCGAACTCGGTGCTGTATTGGGTGCTGACCTATGCCGGTATCGCGATCTTTATCGGCTTGACGGCCTGGGATACGCAGAAGATTAAGATAATGAGTATGCAGGCTCGCGATGATCAGACGGCGCGGCGTGTTGCGATTATCGGCGCGCTGATGCTGTATCTCGATTTCATCAACCTGTTCTTGTTGCTGCTGCGTATTTTGGGCGGTCGGCGCGACTAAGCCTGTGTACGCAGCGTTTTGATTGGATGTTTGGTGCTGGCCACTGAGGTTGTGCTCGGTGGCCAGTTTTCTCGTGTGGTACGTCGATACGATAGGGATGGTATGCAGCTTTGGAAAGTGTTCGGGCGGCGGCCTAAGCGGATTGGTCTGGCCTTGAGCGGCGGTGCGGTGCGCGGTGCGGCGCATATCGGTGTGTTGCAGGTGTTGGAGCGCGAGGGCATCGTGCCGGAGGTGGTGGTGGGCACCAGTGTCGGCGCGGTGATCGGGGCGGCGTACGCGTCGGGCATGCCAGTGTCCGAGATCAGCCGCTTGTTTCGTACGGTGAGTTGGCTGCGTTTGGGCCGCCCCACCTGGGGGAATCGCTTGAGCCTGCTGAATATCGAGCCGTTCGAGGAGTTTCTGCGCACGAATCTGCCGGTCGAGACGTTCGAGCAGTTGCAGAAGCCTTTTGCGGCGGTGGCGTGCGATGTGTTGAGTGGCGAGCGGGTGGTGTTGCAGCACGGCCCGTTGCCCCGCGCTTTGTGCGCGAGTGCGGCCATCCCGGGGCTGTTCCCGCCTGTGGAGTTGGATGGCAGGCTGTTGATCGATGGCGGGGTGATCGATAATCTGCCGGTAAGTTTGGCGCGCGAGTTGGGCGCCGATTATGTGATCGCCGTCGATCTGTTTCCGCCGCCCACCGGGCAGCAGCGCCCAAGCAATATGTTTGAGCTGCTGCTGACGGCGGGTAGTTTGTGGAGCCGCTCGAATCACCCCGATCCGGCGACGATCGATTGTTATTTGTTGCCCGCGATCGGCAATTTCTTGCCCTGGGAGTTCGGTCAGGCCGAGGCGCTTGAGGCGCACGGGCGGGCGGCGGCTGAGTTGGCCCTGGCGAAGCTCAAGGCCGATCTGTTCGAGTAGGTGCGGTGCTAGCCCTGATCGAGCACGGCGAGCAGTTTGGGCAGCGAGACGTCGTAGCGGTAGTCGATCTCCATGTGCCCGTCGTCGAACTCCTCGTAGATGTGCGGGATGTTGAGCGCTTGCAGCTTGCGCACCAGGCGACGAGCGCTGAAGTGCAGGTTGAACTCGTCGCGGTTGCCGCAGTCGATGAACAGCAGCCGCAGCGAGCGCAGCGCGTCGGCGTAGCGCTCGACGAGCTCGTAGGGGTCGAAGGCCAGCCAGCGCTCCCAGACCTCGGGGATGATCTCGCAGGTGTAGGGGTCGAACGGTAGGTCGAGGCCCAGCGGTGCGTTGGGATTGGGCGAGTAGCAGGCCGCCATAGCGATGATGTTCATCACTTCGATGTCGCTGTGGCGCTTTTTGGTTTTGGCCTTGAAGCTCTCCCACCACTTCTCTAGGCCGCCAGCGGCGTTGATCGCGTTGGCGGTCTTGGGGAAATCGGGCTTGTAGCCGAGCTCGAACACGGCGTCGCCACTGTGATCGGCGACCGCGCTGAACACGTCGGGGTGGCGCATGCCCATCATTATCGCGCCGTAGCCCCCGCTCGATTTGCCGAATACGCCGCGCCCGCCGGCATGCGGAATGGTGCGGAACTGGCTATCGATCCACGGCACGATCTCGCGCACCAGGTAATCCTCGTAGTTGCCCACGGCGCTGGAGTTGACGTACTGGCTGCCGCCGAAGGCGGTGAAGCAGTCTGGCAATACGAAGATGGCGTGTGGCATCCCCTCGCTGTACAGCCGATTCAGCCGATCTTGCAGGTTTTGGCCCCAAGGCCGCGAGTTGAGCATTGCGGCTCCGCGCCCGGTGTAGCCGGTGAGCCCGTAGAGCACCGGGTAGCGGCGGCTGCTGTTGGCGTCGTAGTCGGGCGGCAGCACCACGGGCGTGATGCGAGTGACGGGGTCGCCCAAGGGGTTATCTGCAAGGACTGTGCTGGTGAACAACAGCCACTGAACGGTAGTTGTCATAATGTCTCCTTTCGCCTGAACGGTTCTGGCGAAAGTATAGCATGGGCTGTTGGGTCACTCGTCGCCTGGTTCGCCCGACATAATCACGGCGACGGGCCGCATGCGGGCGAGTGGTCGCACCAGGCCAGCTTCGACTTGGATGCGTATGACGTGTTCGATGTCTTTGTAGGCCTGCGGCGATTCGTCCACGCTCAGCCCTTCGACCAGCACATCCTGGGCTTTGAGCCAGGCCCGTACGTCGCGCATGCTGATGCTGTTGCGAGCGGCGGCACGGCTGCCCTGTCGTCCGGCACCGTGTGAGGCGCTCCACAGCGCTGCTTCTTCGCCCAAGCCCTCGACGATGTACGACGCGCTGCCCATGCTGCCCGGGATCACGCCGAGCGTGCCGGATTCGGCGGGAGTGGCGCCTTTGCGGTGGATGATCAGGTCGCCGTGCTGCCAGGCGAAGTTGTGGTGGTTCTGCACGACGGTGAGCGCGTTCAGGCCAGCGCGGCGCTCGAAGGCTTCGTGAATGACTTCGTGGCAGGCTTGGGCGAACGCGCCTGCCAGCTGCATGGCGGCCCAGTATTCCTGGCTAGATTCCTTGTCGAGATCGAGCCATTCGTAGAGTTTGGGCGCTTTGGCTCGTTGGGCGGTCTCTTGCGCGGCGAGGCGGATGTAGGCTTGCGCGATCGCGAAGCCGATGCCCCGCGAGCCGCTGTGGGTGAGCAGGCCGCTAAAGCGCTTGGGTACGCCCTTGAGCGGCGTATCGTCGAGCATCTCGCCCACGACGAGTTCGGCGAAGTGGTTGCCGCTGCCGCTGGTGCCCAGTTGCCCCACGGCTTTCTGGCGGAGGCCGCGCGTTTGGCTGGTGATGTTCCAGTGCTCGGCGTCGAGGATGGGGTGGTCGGCGGGGCGCTTGCGCTGTTGGCCCGCGCCGAATACCGTGACGGCTTGCAGATCGGCGAACAGTTCGTCGCGGCGTTGCAGTAGCTCGTCGGGTGGTATGTCGAAGATCGTGAGGTGCATGCGGCAGCCGATATCGACGCCGACCATTGCGGGGGCCACGGCGCGATGCGCGGCAAAGACGCCGCCGATCGGCAGGGCGTAGCCTGGGTGGGCATCGGGCATCAGCGCGCCCCGCTCGGCGATCGGCAGGCGCAGCGCGAGCTCCAGTTGTGCCACGGCGCTCTGCTCGATATCTTCGCCGACCGTGCCGTAGACGCGGTAGGGCTGCGGCTCGTCGCGCAGGCGGGCGAGTTCTTGGGGCGCCCCGAACTCGGCAGTGATCGCCGCCACGATCTGCTCGGCGCTCTGGCCGCTCTTCTTGAGCGCGTTGGCTCGCTTGGCCATGTCGGTGTAGCGTTTGTCGCCCTTCCAAGGGGCAAGGAGTTGATTCGTTTTCATGCGCCGCCTGTTAGCTGTTGATACGTACTACAACATACCACTGTTTGGAGAACGATTCTGAGGCGGATGAGGTTTCTTCAATGACGTTCGTGACTCGGTGACTCGGTGAATCGGTGAGGTAGCGATGTTGGTCATTCTGAACGAGTGCGCAGCACGAAGTGAAGAATCTCCCTGTCTCGTTCAGTCTTGGGCGTCTGGGTTCATTCTATACGACCCTTTCAAGCGCTCGTTTCTGAGTAGTAGTACATAACGTGATCAGAGTCATTCTGAACGAGCCGTTAGGCGAAGTGAAGAATCTCCCTGCCTTGTTCAACCTTGAGCGCCTGGGTTCGTTCTACACGTCCCTTTCAAGTGCCAGTTTCTGAAGCCACGGGCCGCGCTTCTCGTTGAACATCGAGATGTTCAATACTTTCAATGTATCAATCTGTGAAATCTGTGAAATCTGTGGATGTCACCCCCTGCGACCTAGATGGACGAATAATCGTCTGAACATGTTTGCATCAACCGATGCCTACCTGCTATACTCACGCCGAATATTCGTCTCGTTTGCTTCGCTGACACCTACGTGTTCGGGCCGTTCGGGCGGAGGTAACGCCAAGGTCGATACAAGCAGGTAGACGAACTGAGGAAAGGAACAAACACTACATGGAACTTGCATCTCGCCACTTACCTTGGGATCACTGCTACAACGCGCGTGAACTTGGCGGCTACCCAACCAAACACGGCTCTCGGCTGCGTTGGGGTGCGCTGGTGCGCGCCGACAACCTGTGCCGCTTGAACGACAACGGTCGTGCGGCGCTAGTTGCGCATGGCGTGCGCACCGTGATCGATCTGCGCTCACCCACCGAGGTCAGGATGGAGCCGAATCCATTCGATGTGGAGGTTGTGGAGCCGGGCCAGCCTCGCTATTTTCACATGTCGCTGTTCGATGAGGCCAACCTCGAAGCATTGGCCCGCATTGAGCAGATCCGCCACACTGGTGAAATGTACATCATCATGCTGGAGCACTTCCCGCAGCAGATCACCGAAGTCATCAAGACGGTCGCCGCTGCCGACGAGGGTGGCGTGTTGGTGCACTGCTTCGCGGGCAAGGATCGCACAGGGGTGATTGTGGCGCTGTTGCTGGCTGTGGCGGGCGTCGATCACGAGACGATCATCGAGGATTATGCCCAGAGCGATAACTACCTGCAGCCCTTGTACGAGCAGATCATCGCTCGCTTCGAGGGCGACCCCGAGCGCCAAGCAATGCTACGCCAGCAACTCGGCTCGCCCGCCGAGGCGATGCGGATGATGCTCGCGCACCTCGATGAAAAATACGATGGCCCATTGGCGTTCCTGCGCACATACGGCTTGACCGAGCAGGAGATCGAGCAACTACGTTCGCGTTTATGCGACTAATAACGCAAAACAACGAGACCACTCATAACGAGTGGTCTCTTCCAAATGCTGGCAGCTTTGGTGAGTTCTGTTTATGAACCGCTGGAATATCTTCAACGTTACGGCTATTAACGCAGTTTTTGGGCTATTTAAATATCGAGATGGGATATATACATAAGTGTAGTAGAATGTGTCGTTCGTTTTAATATAAATATATTTTGGTTTATAAAGTAATTTCTTGGAAGATATTGATGGTATATGGCTGTTGAGAGGAGTACGCTGCGGATGACATCCCGTTTTCAACGTGTATATCCCCCAAGTGCCCCTGCATCTGGCTCGGCACTTTGGCTCTTGTTCCAGAATGATGAAGTGGTGCTGCCCAACGATGGCCCATTGGCCCCATTAGCGGGAACCACTGAGGCGCCAGCGGTTGGCGCGGTGGAGACGCCTCTGCTGTTGGGTATGCTGAACGACATGCCCGTGATGTTCGGCGAGTTGGTTGGCGAGCAGTTGCCGGAGGGCTTTCAGCGCTATGGCCTGCGCGCGCTGCTGGCCCAGGCCGATGCCGGGTTCTGCGATTTGGCAGGTTACGGCGCGCAATTGCTCCGTTGGGGGCGCATCAGTCGCTTTTGTCCATCCTGCAGCAACGCCCTGGTGCCGCTCGATGGCTGGGGCAAGAAGTGCCCCGCCTGCGGTTTCTCGATCTACCCACCCGTCAGCCCAGCCGTGATCGTGCTGATCCACGACGATGCCGACGGTGTATTGCTCAGCACCAAGCCCGGTTGGGGCAAGCGCTACAGCCTCGTGGCCGGGTTCGTCGAGCCGAACGAGTCGCTTGAACAGTGCGTGGCCCGCGAGATTCGCGAGGAAGTCGGCGTGGAGGTGGATACGATCCGCTATGTCGATAGCCAGCCCTGGCCGTTCCCGCACCAGTTGATGATCGGCTTCACCGCGCGCTACGCCGGCGGCGACATTGTGATCGACGCGCACGAGCTTGCGGATGCCCGCTGGTTCAAGCTCGACGACCTGCCGGAACTGCCGCAACCCTACACCATCGCCCGACAAATTATTGAGCGTTGGCGCGCCCACATTCAATCTCGGGTGTAATCTCTTGATCGAAAAAGCGACATTCAGCGGTATAATAGCTGCTGTGTTTTCTTGAATACGCTCATGCAGTGGGCTGCATATCGGCGCTGAAATGCTCGACCTAGCGCATATTGCTGTCGGCTGCTTGAAATCGCGAGATAGTATGCCCCCTCAACCGTTGAATATTGTGTTGCTTGGCCCTCCCGGCGCAGGCAAAAGCACCATCTCCGAGGAACTTGTCAGCCAACATGGCTTGATCGCCATTTCGACGGGCCAACGGCTGCGCAGTGAAATACAGGCTCGCACTGCGCTTGGTCGCCAGGTGATCCCCTACTTGGATCGCGGCGATCTGGTGCCCGATTCGCTGATGGATCGCATGCTGCGATCGTTCCTCGAAACGCTCGACCCCGAGGATGGGATTCTGCTCGACGGCTACCCGCGAACCATGGTGCAGGCGCTTGGTTTAGGCGCAATGCTCGCCGATTATGGCCGCACGCTCGATTTAGCGTTGGCCTTGGAGGTCAGCACCGAGGATGTGGTGCGGCGGCTCAGTGGTCGGCGCATGTGCGAGGGCGCGGGCGAGCCGTTCCCGATCCATATCGACGATTTGGCCAGCATGCTACGCTGCCGTGAGCGGGGCGGGCATCCGGTCCAGCGCGATGATGATCGGCCCGAGATCGTGCGCCAACGCATTTTGGTCTATCACCAGCAAACCCAACCGTTACTCGATTTTTACGATGCGGAAGGCCAGCTTTGCCGCGTGGACGCGAGTGGTTCGCCTGCTGAAGTGGCACGTGCGGCGTCGGCTGCGCTTGAGCAATATCTGACTCAACGCAGAGCTTCGTAACAGAACGTTTAAAGAGGATACGTGATGGAACAGCCACTGAAAATTTTGCTGCTCTCAGCCGAAATGGTGCCCTTTGCGAAGACCGGCGGCCTAGCCGATGTGGCGGGCGCACTGCCCAAAGCGCTGAAAGCACAGGGCCACGATATCCGTGTTGCTATGCCGCGTTATGGCCGGATCGATCGCGAACGCTTCCATTTGACGGAAGTGCAACCACCCTTCCCCGTGCCATTGGACGATCGCACCGAGGAAGCTGCGCTGCTTCAGGCAACATTGACGCATCCCAAAGGCGAGATCCCGGTCTATATGGTCGATAACGACCATTACTACAACCGCGACGGCATCTATATGTACGAGGATGATGCCGATCGGTTCATCTTCTTCTGTCGGGCGGTGCTGGAGGGCATCAAGCTGCTCGGCTGGCGGCCCGATGTGATCCACTGCCACGATTGGCACACCGCAATCGTGCCGAACTGGCTCAAAACCGTCTACAAGCACGATCCGTTCTACGCGCAGACCGCCTGCGTCTACACCATTCACAACCTGGCCTACCAGGGGATCTTCGGCTACCGCGTGCTGGAGATCGCGGGTGTGGACGAGTTCGGGTTTATCGCGCATCCCGATATGCCGCACCTGAACGATGTGGTCGATTTTATGGGGCGCGGCATCTACTACGCCGACATCCTGAACACCGTCAGCGAGACGTACGCGAACGAGATTTTGCAGCCCGAGTTCGGCGAAGGACTCGATCCGCTGCTGCGCGACCGCCGCGATCGCCTGTACGGCGTGCTCAACGGCATCGACACCGAGCTGAACAACCCCGCCACCGATCCTTACATTGCCGCGAATTACGATGCGAGCAACCTGGCTGGGAAGGTGGAGTGCAAGCTGGATTTGCAACGCGAGGCGCATCTGCCGCAGAGCCGCACCACCCCGGTGATCGGGGCCATCTCGCGTCTGGCGGATCAAAAGGGCTTCGACCTGATCGACGCGGTGCTTGAGCCGCTGTTGCGCCACCACGATGTACAGGTCGTGATCCTGGGCACGGGCGAGCAGCGCTACCACGATCGACTCAACGAGATGCGGGCGCGCTATCCGCAGCAGATCTCCGCGCTGCTGACGTTCAACGCCCCGCTTGCGCAGAAGATCTACGCTGGCTCAGATATGTTCCTGATGCCCTCGCGCTTCGAGCCGTGCGGCTTGGGCCAGATGATCGCCCTGCGCTACGGCTCCATCCCGATCGTGCGAGAGACGGGCGGCCTGGCCGATACCGTGCGCAACTTCGACCCGACCACGGGCGAGGGCAACGGCTTCTCGTTCCGCAGCTACGATTCGATGGCGCTGTACGCCACGATTGTACGGGCGCTGGAGAATTATCGCTATCGCTCTACCTGGCAACAGTTGATGCTGCGGGCGATGGCCGCAGATCACTCTTGGGAGGCGTCGGCCCGCAAATACGTCGATCTGTACCATCGCGCTATTGCGACGCGCACCGAGCGCCCGCCCCGCGAGACATATCGCAACCTGCCGTAGTTCGGCTTGTGCATTACGTTCCTGAGAGGCTACGGGGTACGATCGTACTTCGTGGCCTCACTTTGCTTACGAGAGATATTTGGCGCTCCTTTGGTTTGGAGCCGTGCTATACTTGAATTAGTGGAGTTGCTTGATTGCACGGTGATCCTGAACGAAACTCAAACGTTCCGTGAGATTGCGGATGGTATACGTTCGCGAACCCTGTGGAGACGAGAATGCCACTGTATACAATCAATGGGCAGACAATTTATACTGAGGAACATGGCCCCGTGGATGGTCCAATTGCAGTGCTGATCCACGGTTGGTCGAGTTCATCGTTTACGTGGGCTCCTGTGATTCCTCTTTTAAGTCGGCGGTACCGCTGTATCGCTGTTGATCTGCCTGGATTTGGCAAATCGCCGCCGCCAAAACGTCCCACCATCCCCGGTTATGCCGATCTGATCGCCGCTCTGATCACCCAATTGAGCGAGCGGCCCATATTGCTGTTGGGTCACTCGATGGGCGGGCAGATCAGTACGACCCTCGCGTTGCGCTACCCAATGCTGCTGGAGCGT
The DNA here is from genome assembly GCA_937988885.1 of uncultured Roseiflexaceae bacterium. Lineage (GTDB taxonomy): Bacteria > Chloroflexota > Chloroflexia > Chloroflexales > Roseiflexaceae > CALKHR01. The sequence goes on from CALKHR010000070.1 coordinate 35,913, forward strand.
ATGGTGCTGCTGAATCCGGCGCTCAGTGGGCGGCTCTCGACGCGGGTGAACCTGTTGCTGGCGCCGCACGTGCTCTCCGAGCGCTTCCGCTTTATGGAATGGTTGTTGTACATCCTCTCCAAGACGCCGCTCGATTACACCGATCATCTGCTGAAGCCGAGCAACTTCGCCGAGCGAGCGCGGGTTTCCGAGGAGGATTACCAGCGCATTCGGGCCGATGCGCGGCGGATCGGGCAGGGCCGCGTGCGGGCAGCCTGCTACAAGGCGATGTTGGAGGGCGATCTGCGCGGGCAACTCTCGCGAGTCGAGCCACCCGCACTGGTGATCTGGGGCGCGGAGGATAATATTGTGCCGCTACGCGATGCGGGTGTGGTGGCCGAGGAATGGCCGAGCGCCGACCTGCGCCTGATCCCGAACGCTGGGCACTGGCCGCAGTTCGAGCAGACCGACGTGACGTTGCGGCATATCGCACTGTTCTTGGGCCTACCGCCCGAGCGTGGCGTCGCCGAGCACGATACCGATGCGCTACGTATTCAGGAGAACGCGCAGTTCCTCAACAACACCGATATCAGTGGCAAGTTGAATGCGGCCCAACGGTTGCGCTTGGCTTCGCTGCTGCACACGCACACCTTCCAACCCGGCGAGTTGATCGCTCGTGAGAACTCTCGTGGCGAAGAGATGTACATCATCAAAAAGGGAACGATGGAGGTGTGGCTGAGCCCGAACCGCTTGATCGAATCGAACCAAAAGCCCGTGCGCTTGGCGGTATTGCAGGCTGGTCAGGTGGTGGGTGAGTTGTCGCTGCTTGATGGCGCCGCTCGTAGCGCTGACCTCTGCGCTGGCCCCGAAGGCGTCGAGCTATTGGCGCTGGATCGCGAGGCGCTGGCGCTGCTGGCTGAGGATGACCCGGTGATGGGCATGCAGATGATGCAGAACCTGGCGAGTTCGCTGGCGCGGCGATTGCGTTTGCAGAACTGGCGCGCGGCCCGCATCACCGAGGAGCAGATGTCGAACTAGGCATTTCGGCGCATTTGGACGGGGAGAGTGGCAAAAGCCGCTCTCTTTTTTTGTCGCGATGACGATGCTTTGTGTGGGCAGAGCATCGTCATCGCGTTTTGAAGGGCGTCTCACCAATCGGGTAGGGCGTAGCGCGGCTGATGGGCGTAGCGCTTAAGCCCCAGGCGCAGCCGCAGCGTGCGACCTCGGCCCATTGGTTAATTGCGGGAACGGTACCAAGCTTTGCGTCCGGCGTCAACTGGCCGATCTGACGATGTGGTGGGCCGTGCGCGGTGTTAGAATGAGGTGGTGCGCTTTGTAATTCGCTGGTGTGCATTGGATGGCCGCGAGTACAGCGGCGCGCGTTTTGGCGCGAAGCGCCACATCTGCCCGAGCGCGCACACGTTGTACACGACGTTGTTGGCCCGTAGCGACGGGCGTGAGGGTTGCCGACGCGTCCTTCTTCCCATAACCCTTTGCTGGTTTGTGGCGATGTCGGCGTTGTGGATCGAGTATGCGAGAAAGGTGCGGGTATGGCTAAGGTGTATGATGAGATCACCGAGCGCTTGGCGGCGTTTATTCGCGAGCAGCAGGTGTTTTTTGTGGCGTCGGCGCCGCTGAGTGCTGAGGGGCACGTGAATGTGTCGCCGAAGGGGCTTGATTGTTTACGGATTTTGTCGCCGTTGCGGGTGGCGTATGTGGATTTGACGGGCAGCGGCAATGAGACGTCGGCGCATCTGCGGGAGAATGGCCGGATTACGCTGATGTTTTGCGCGTTCAGTGGCCCGCCGAATATTCTGCGACTCTACGGCAAGGGGCGCACGGTGCTGCCGCAGCACGCGGAATGGCAGGAGTTGGCGGGGCTGTTCCCGGAGTATCTCAGTACGCGCCAGATTATCGTGGTGGATGTGACGCGGGTGCAGACGTCGTGCGGGTACGGTGTGCCGCTGATGGAGTTCGTGGGTCACCGCGATACGATGCAGCGCTGGGCCGAGGCGAAGGGCGAGGAAGGGCTGATCGTGTATCGGCAGGAGAAGAATATGTGCAGCCTGGATGGCTTGCCGACCGAGTTGGCGTTTGCGGAGCAGAACAAGTAGCGCGTTTCTGGAGGGTTTATGCTGTTACGTGAGAAGGCCGAGCAGGCTCAGGCGTTGTTGGCCGAGACGGGCTTGGATTGCTGGCTGACGTTCGTGCGCGAGACATCGGTAACGCCCGATCCGGGTGTGGAGTTGGTAGTGGGTGTTGATGTGACGTGGCCGTCGGCGTTCATCTTCACGCCTACCGAGCGGGTGGCGATTGTGGGGCGCTACGATGCGTCGCCGCTGGAGGGTCTGGGCACCTTCGACCGTGTGATCGGCTACGATGAGGGCTTGCGCGAGCCGTTGCTGGAGACGTTGACGCGCTTGAATCCCGCGAGTATTGGCCTGAACTATAGCGCTGATGATAAGACTGCCGATGGTTTGACGCACGGTATGTGGCTGATGCTGAACGATCTGCTGAAGGGCACGCCGTTCGCCGAGCGGTTGGTGAGCGCTGCGCCGTTGTTGGGGCGGCTGCGCGCCCGCAAGACGGCGACGGAGGTTGAGCGTATTAAGGCGGCGATCGCGGTGACGCAGGAGATCGTGGATCTGACGACGGAGCAGATTCGGCCCGGCGTGAGCGAGGCGCAGATCGCTGAGTTTGTGCACGAGCAGTTCCGCAGCCGTGGCTTGCCGAGCGCGTGGTCGTGGGATGGTTGCCCGATCGTGAATACTGGGCCGTCCTCGGCGATCGGGCATTCGCACCCCAGCGAGACGTTGGTGGTGGAGCCTGGGCATCTGGTGCATATCGATCTGGGTGTGCGCAAGGATGAGTATTGCTCGGATATCCAGCGGATGTGGTATGTGTTGCGGCCCGGCGAGCAGGCGCCTCCGCCGAGCATTCAGCGGGCCTTCGAGGTGGTGTTGCAGGCGTTGGATGCTGGGGCGGCGGTGTTGCGGCCCGGCGCGCGCGGCTGGGAGGTGGATGCGGCGGCGCGCAAGGTGATTGTGGATGCGGGCTTTGAGGAGTACAAGCACGCGTTCGGTCACGGGTTGGGGCGGGCCTGCCACGATGGCGGTACGACGCTCGGTCCGCGCTGGCCGCGCTACGGCAGCACGCCCGATGGTGTGATCGAGGCGGGCAATGTGTTCACGATTGAGTTGGGTGTGATGACGGAGGCGGGCTATGTAGCGCTGGAGGAGGATGTGTTGGTGACGGAGGATGGGTTGGTGTATTTGTCCACGCCGCAGCGCGAGTTGATGTTGGTGTAGGATTGTTTTCGCCTTCGGCGTGAATGCGCGTGCTCGCGAGGAGGTGCGCTGCTACGCAAGCCCAAAGGGGCCGGTCGCGGCCCCTTTGGAAACCCCCGACCGGGGCGAATGCCCCCGAAACCCCAAGTGGGAGGCAGCCTCGTATGGTGCGCCCGTTGTTATGCTTTGCGGTACGTGACGGTCTTTGGACAGTGGCTATATCCAAGTTGTCTTAGCCTGCGGCAGCAATGCAGAATCGCATGATTGAGTAGATGCGCCACTTTCTTTCAACGAAAAGCACTGTCATCTCGAACGGTCGAAGCCCTGAGCGAAGCGAATGGGGAGAGATCTCAATGAGCACCGCAATGCAGAACGACGAGATTTCGAGCGAGCCGCTAGGCGACGCGAGAAATGGCAATGAGAACAGTGAATGTTAAAACGATGCGCTAAGACAGCTTTTCAACTTAATTTGAGTTAATCTGTGTAACCTGTGGATACTTAGTCACCTTGTCACCGAGTCAGCCCAAGCTCTTTGGCGCGGGCCACGGCCTCCGAGCGGCTGTGCACATCGAGTTTGGTGTAGATGCTTTTGAGTTGCGTTTTGATGGTGTTGATCGATACCACGAAGTGTTGTGCGATCTCGGGGCTACTCAGCCCGGCGGCGTAGAGGCGCAGGACTTCGCGCTCGCGTGCGGTGAGCGCATCGTGCTGGTGCTGGGCGGATGGCGTGAGCGTGAGTGCGGGTGCTGGTTCGGCGCTGCGTGGTGCGCTGGGGAAGGCCGCGAGCACCTGCTGGCAGTACGCTTTGACGGCTGGCTTGGTGCTGCGGCGCTGGCTGTGTTGGCTCAGCAACGCCTGCATCGGCGCGCCGAACTCGACGAAGGTGCCGATGGCGCGGGTATGCAGCGCATGGCTCAGCGCGGCGTCGAGTTGCCGATGCGCCTGTTCCTCATCGCGGCGATGCGCCAGCGCTTCGAGGATCTGTGTTTCGATGACGATGGCCGTGCGGCCCGCCGCTTCTGCGTGGTTGCGCAGCCATTCCAGCATCGCCAGCGTTGTTGCGAGGTGCGCTTGGCTCGTCTCATCGCTCAGCACGGCGACCAGCGCTAGGGTGAGCAGTTCGATCTCGCGGAAGTACGACGCCGCCTCATCGGCGCGCCAGGGTTGGCGCTGCTTGGCCCACTGCTGCGCGGCGGCCTGATCGCCGCTCAGGAGGCGCAGCCGAGCGTTCCATGCGGCGAAGAATGATCGTTCCCCGCCCGGCCCCCAATTGCCCACGATGCGCTCGACGGTATCGAGCGCGGCCACGACGCCCTGCCGATCGCCGAGGATGTGCTGCACCCGCGCTAGGAAGGTCTGCGCTCGCGCTGCGGTGATGGCCGGGCCGTGCTGCGTGAGGTGGATGGCCTGCTGCAACGCCTCGTTGGCGGCCTGAAACTCTCCCTGTTCGATCAGCACATTCCCGTGCCAGATGTGTAGCGCGCTGGCTGGCGGTAGGTGCTGCCAACCCTCCTCGGTGGCCCACGCCAGCGCTTCCTCGGCGCTGCGCCGCGCCGCAGCGAGATTCCCCTGAAGCATGCGCAGCTTAATCACCTCGGTGGCGCTGAACAAGGCGCTGACCACGTTGCCCGCCATGCGCGAACGTCGGGCGTTCTCGGCGTGCACCTGCAGCGCTTCGTCGGTGTGGCCCAGCACCATCAGCGCGTAGCCGAGCACCAGGCCGTTGTCGCTGCGCGCCCACTGCAACTGCTCGCCCAGCATCGCTTGGGCCTGGCGTGCCAGCGTGAGCGCCTCGGCGAACGCGCCCTGCTCGATGGCGAGGTGGGCGCGCATAGTGAGCAGGACGCCGCACACACCAGCGCTATCGTCTGATTGGTCGTCGGCGAGGTTGGCCTCGGCGGCCTGCACGAACGGCTCGATGGCACTGATCTGGCGGTTGAGCAGCAGCACTTGGGCTTGCAATAGGCTGAGTTTGGTGCGCTTCAGAATGGTCGCGCGGGGCAGGTGATCGAGCCAGCGCTGCAACGTCTGTGTTTGGCCGTGGGCGGCCAGTTGCGTGGCGTGCGTTTCGAGCAGGCGCACAACGAGCGGCTCGTCCTTGGATTGCATCGCGTGTTCGATGGCATCGGTGATGTTGCCCTGCTGCTCGTGCCAGAGCGCCGCCCGTCGGTGCAGCGTGGCGATTCGCTCGGGATACTCTTGCTTGAGGTGATGCCGCAGCAGATCGGCGAACAGATGGTGGTAGCGGTACCACTGACGCTCGTCGTCGAGCGAGATCAGGAACAGGTTCTGGCGTTCGAGTTCGGCCAGGATGTGCGTGGCGCGCGGCGTGTCGTGCCCGTCGCGCTCGATCAGCGCATCGCACAGCGCGGCGTTCATCCGCTCGAGAATCGCCGTTTGCAGCAGGAAGGAACGGATCGGCGCGGGCTGGCGATCTAGCACTTCTTCGATCAGATAATCGACGATATGGCGGTGGCTGCCGCTGAAGTTGGCGATAAATCCCTGCACATCGCGCTGGCCCTGGAGCGAGAGCGCGGCGAGTTGCAGGCCCGCCGCCCATCCTTCGGTGCGCGCTTCGAGCGTGGCGACGGCCTGGCTGTCGAGCGAGAGGCCCATCGTTTCGCCCAGGAATGCGACGGCCTCGTCGGCGGTGAAGCGCAGGTCGTTGGCGCGGATTTCGAGCAGTTCGCCACGGGCGCGCCAACGGGCCAGCGGCAGCAGCGGGTCGATGCGGCTGGCGATCAGTAGGTGGAACTGCGGCGGCGCGTGGTCGAGCAGGGCCGCGATGCTGGCGTGAATGTCGGGGTGCGTCAGGGTGTGGTAGTCGTCGAGCACCAGCACCGTCTCGTCGGGATATTCGGCCAGCGCGTTGATCACCTCGGCCAGGACGGCATCGGTGTTGTTGGGCGCGGCCCGCAGCATCGCCAGCGCCGATGCGCCGAGTCCTTCTGCTGCCCGTTCCAATGCGGCGCAGACGTAGTACCAGAAGCGGGCGGGGTCGTTGTCGTTGGCGTCGAGCGCCACAAAGGCGATCTGTGTCGCGGCGGTGCTCGGGCGTTGTTGCGCGGCTGCGAGGGCTTGCGCCAACAGCGTGCTCTTGCCGAACCCTGCCGGCGCGGCGATCAGCGTCAGGCGCATCTGTAGGCCGCGTAACAACTGCTCAATCAGGCGTGGGCGTGCGACTGCGGTGGGGCGTGGACGTGGGAGACGGAATTTCGTGGCAAGTAATGGTGGTGAATCAGTCCGCGCAGTCATGGTCAGCCTTTCCTGTTGCGATAGACCCACATTATAGCATCACCCTTCATTTCACCCGCAAGGGGTGAGGCTCGTTCACCCTCTACACAGCTACAGTATGCCTCGTAGGTTGCTACGAATGTTGATTAGCTTGTTGCAAGGAGTGAGACGATGCCTCGACGAACGATTGCGAAGTACATTGTGCCGATGCTGTTAGTGCCTGTGTTGGTGGGTTTTGTCGGGATGGTGCTTGGATTGGCGAGCAGTGCGCGCACTGATACGTCACCGCCGCCGTTCGACGGCTTCGTGCCCGCGCCGCCGCCGTTCGACGCCACGAAGCGCACGGCGGTGGTGATCGCCGCCAACAGCGGCACTGAGGGCAGCGACTTCCTCGCGCCCTACGAGGTGCTGGCCCGCTCGGGCGCGTTCAATATCTACGCCGTCGCGCCGCAACGCAAGATCACGCACCTGTTCCCCGGCACGCCATTGGCGCGGGGCGTGGATATCGTGCCGCACTTTTCGTTCGCGGAGTACGACGCCACGATCAGCCGTAACCCCGATGTGATCGTGATTCCGTTCCTGCCGTTCGAGCAGGCCGCCGAATACCAGACAATTATGCAGTGGATTCGCGATCACAGCGGCTCCGATACGCTGCTCGTTTCGATCTGCGCGGGTGCCAAGAACCTGGCCGACACGGGCTTGCTGGATGGGCACCGCGCCACGACGCACCACTACACCTTCGCGCAGATCGAGCAGTCGCACCCGAACGTGGAGTTGGTGCGTGGAGTGCGCTACGTCGAGGATGGCAACCTGATCACTTCGGCGGGCGTGACGGCGGGCGTGGATGCGTCGCTGTTCGTGTTGAAGCGGCTGTTGGGCGACGCAGCGGCCTTGGCGGTCGCCGAGCAACTCGATTACCCGTACGCGCACTTTTTGGATGACCCGAGCTTTGTGCCGCCCGCCACGGCGCTGGCCGATACGGTGAGCATGGTGCCGCCCGTGATGAACGCGTTCCTCAGCGGCTTCTCCACCAGCAAGAGCGAACTGGGTGTGGCCCTGTACGAGGGCATCAGCGAACTCGCGCTGGCATCGGTGGTCGATACCTACCCACATCAGACGGCGCTGACGGTCAATACGGTGGCGCCGGAGCGCGCTGTGGTGCTGTCGCGTCACGGGTTGGCCCTGGTGCCGCGCTGGAGCTTCGCCGATACGCCCGCGCTGGATCGGCTGATCGTCCCTGGTGAATTGGATGGCGAGCGCTTGGCCGCATTCGCGGATTGGGCCAGCGAGCGCCAACAGCCGATGATTGAGCAGATTCACCAGGACGGTGAGTACGTGTACACGACCACCTTCAACGATATGGCGCACCGTTTCGGTCGCGAGGTCGCGAATCAGGCCGTCTACGTGCTGGAATACCCGCTTGGCCGCGTCTCGCAGGAGGCGCCGCTGCTGCCCTTCGGCCTGATTGTGCGGATCAGCTTGCTGGCGCTGCTCGGTTTGGGCCTCGGGGCACTGTGGAATCGGCGCGGGGTGATGCCCGCTCGTTAGCCCGCACTCCGCCGCTATCACCTCTCGGTTCACCCGCGGCGGGTGATGGCGGCTCACCCGTCTCGCCATTACACTCACCTCATCGAAGTTCTGCTGAAACATTGTGAGGATAGAAATGCGTTCTGTAATGACTGCACAAACCGCTCCTGCTCCGCGCTCGTTGTTCCGCTGGATTGTGATGGGTGTTGTCGGCATGCTGCTCGTGTTGCTGGTGGCCTTCGCGGCTATGCTCTACCGCATGAACTACGTGCCCGCCGATTTGGATCTCTCGACGACGCTGCCCACCGCACAGGGGCTGTTCCACGTTCACTACACGCCGAACCAGGAGCCGATCGCGATCAACAAGCTGCATAGCTGGACGATCCGCGTTACGGATGCGAATGGCGAGCCGATCGCCGACGCTGTGATCGGCGTCGATGGCGATATGCCGCAGCACGGCCACGGCCTGCCGACGCGCCCGCAGGTGACGCGCTACCTCGGCAACGGTGAGTATTTGGTCGAAGGGATGAAGTTTCAGATGGGCGGCTGGTGGGTGGTCGATTTCACCATCGACGCTGCGGGCCAGCACGATACGGTGCGTTTCAACATGCTGCTGAAGTAGCGCCTCGCGGTGCGGAAGCGCTAGAGGATGAGGAACACGATGCGAACGAAACGACTGTGGTTGGCGGCGGTGGCGCTGGTGGTGCTGGTGGCGCTGGGTGCGCTTGCCTGGCAGCGCCACCAACAGCGCGAGCGAGAGTTGGAGTTGTTGCGCGGCCTGTGGATCGGCAATCTGCCGGCGTTGCCCAGCGATCCCACCAACCGCGTGGCCGATGATGAGCGAGCGGTGGCGCTGGGCCAGCACTTGTTCTTCGATACGCGCCTGAGCGTCGATGGCAGCGTGGCCTGCGCGACCTGCCACGTGCCAGCGCAAGGCTTTCAGGATGGCCTGCCGCTGGGCCAGGGCGTGGGCACCACCGCGCGCCGCACGATGCCGCTGGCCGGAGTCGCCTACAGCCCGTGGTTCTTCTGGGATGGCAGCAAAGACAGCCTGTGGGCGCAGGCGCTCGGCCCGCTCGAAAGCGTGGTGGAGCACGGCGGCACGCGCATGCAGTACGCGCACATCATCGCGCAGAACTACCGCGCCGAGTACGAGGCGCTGTTCGGCCTGCTGCCCGATCTGTCCGATGCGACGCGCTTCCCGCCGAGCGCTGGCCCCGTCGATGATGCGCAGGCGCGAGCGGCGTGGGAAGCGATGCGGCCCGAGGATCGCGAGGCGGTGACGCAGATCTTCGTTAACATCGGCAAGGCCATCGCCGCCTACGAGCGCAAGTTGCAGCCCGGTGCATCGCGCTTCGATACTTACGTGGAAGCGCTGATGAACGGAGATCGGGCGGGGATGCGTGCTGCGCTGACGCCCACCGAGCAAGCGGGCATGCGCCTGTTTGTGGGCAAGGCGGAGTGCATCAACTGCCACAACGGCCCGCTGCTGACCAACAACGACTTCCATAACACGGGCGTGCCCGAGGTGCCAGGCGCGTCGCTCGATATGGGGCGGGCGCAGGGCGTGCGGCTGGTGCTTGAGGACGCCTTCAACTGCCTGAGCGATTTCAGCGATGCCGAGCCGGAGGAGTGTGGCGAGTTGCGCTTTATCAAGGCCGATGATCACACGCTCGAACGGCAGTTCAAGGTGCCCTCGCTGCGCAATGTGGCCGAACGAGCGCCGTACATGCACGCCGGGCAGTTCGCCAGCCTCGCGGAGGTGTTGCAGCACTACAATCGCGCCCCCGATGCGCCGCACGGCCACTCGGAACTGCGCCCATTGAACTTGTCGCAGCGTGAATTGGCCGAGTTAGAGGCGTTCCTGCGCAGCTTGAGCGCGCCGCTCAACACGCCGCCGGAGTTGCTGGAAGCACCCGCGCTGCCCTGCTTGGACTGTCGCCCAATCGGCGAGTAATACGTCTTTATTCTGACTGTGAAAGGAAAGAGCTATGGCAATCGCAACTTGGTGGAGCGGTGATGCGCTGCCCAATCTGACGCCCCGCGCTGGCTTTGTCGTGGCGGAGTCTCGCGATGATCGAGAACAAGCCGAGCTTCAACGACTTCCGCTCGCTGAGATACGGGCGCGGCGTCAGGCGGGGAATGTGCCGTATGTGGGCTACCTGAACGGCACGCCCGTCACCTACGGCTGGGTGGCCCGCAGCACCATCGCGATCGGCGAGGTGGATCTGGTGCGCGAACTGCCCCACACGGAGCGGTATCTGTGGGATTTCGCCACGCTGCCGGAATGGCAGGGCCACGGCTTCTACCCGCGCTTGTTGCAGGGGATACTGCGTCAGGAACGGGCCGAGCGCTTCTGGATCATCTACGCGCCGGAGAATCGTCCATCCGGCGCAGGCATTCACAAGGCCGGATTCGCGACGGTGGCGGAGCTTTCGTTCGATGCGGAGCGCGTAGTTCGCCTGGCTGTGCTCGGCGATCCCGAGCGTGCGCGGGCTGCGGCGGCGGTGCTGGGCCTCGCGCTGGTCGATGATCCGCTCGCGCCCTGCTGGCACTGCGGCACCCAAACCGAGGCGGGTTGCTGGCCCGAACAGCAGGATGAGGCGCACGCCTGCACCTGCGCCATCGAGTTGAAGTCGCAGATCCCGCTGATGGTGCGGGGATAGCAAGAGGTTGGAGAAGGAGATGGAACAGATCTACGAGATTCGCGTTCAGGGGCATGTTGGCGCGGCTTGGTCGGAGTGGTTCGACGGCTTGCAGGTTATCAATCTCGATAAGGGCGACACGCTGATCCGTGGGCGCATCCCCGATCAAGCGGCGCTGCACGGCCTGCTGGCCAGGATTCAAGCGCTGAACCTGACGCTGATCGGGGTGAGCCGTATTCAGTCCGACCCGCCCCGATGAGCATCACATCCATTGGCCGCGCTGATTCGTGAGGTGTTGCCCAGTCGCCAGGAGCGCTTCGGCGGCTTGGCGGCTGATGCGGACCTGCTGGGTGGGATTTGCGGCCTGTGGGTCGCTGTAGCTTTGCAGCAAGCCGCGCTCAACCAGGCGCTTCACGCGCATGCGGGCGGCCTGCAAGTTTTGCTCGGCCACATCGGGGTAGAGCAACTGCGCGGCGTCGGTGTAGCTAATCAAGTCATCGCGCCGCAGCCAAGCTTGCACCCGCGCAAGCATCTGGCCGATCGGTATCTCGGTCCAGAAACTGGGCGGGATGTGGTAGCCGTAGTAGCCGCTGACGGGCTTGAACAGCAGGTCGAGCAGCCATTGCAGGCGTTCGATAATCTCGGCGAGTTGCTGTGCGTCGATCGTATCGCGGTCGAGTTCGCCGTTGGCGATCGCCACGAAGAGGGCGAGGTTGGCGTGGAGCGGCGTTGGAGCTTGCTCGGCGGATTGCTCAATGGCCGATGGTAACCCGGTGAGGGTGGGACTCGATGGCGACCAGTGCAATGCTTCGTGTAAGATGGCCGATTGGTCATTGATGCGCTGGATCACTCGTTCGGCGATGCTGTCAACTTCAAACATCGTGCATCCTCGCAGCTAACGTTACCTAAAAGGAGTGTATCATAGCTAACGTTAGCTGTCAAGGGTATTTTTCTCCTGCCGTTCAACCGAATGAAGTACCATATACAAGTTGTCATAATGACAGCATTTTCATTTTACGGCCTCCTAACTGCGATATACTGATAGCTACATCCCCTTTATTCCCCAATTTAAACCTCGGGATGCGTCGACATTTCCCTACCTAACTGTTGGACGTGCTGTTCGACAGTTGAAAGAAAGGAGAGGAGAGTACGATGCGAACGTTATCCCTACTTGGATTGGTAGTATTATTCGCTCTGGCAACGAGTGTTGCACCAACTTGGGCAGCGCCCGATTACCCGGGCGGTCCCGATCTGATCGTGGACGATGATTTGGCCTGCTCTGGTGCGACATTCCAATCGATACAAGCGGCGGTGGATGCGGCCACACCCGGCACGAAGATCCGCGTCTGCCCCGGCGATTACTACGAGACGATCCTGATCGGTACGCCGCTCAAGTTGGTCGCTAAGCCGCTTGGATCGGCGGTGATCCACGGCAGTGTCACGATTGCTGCCAATCAGCCTGCTATGCAACAATTGTTGGGTGGCCACGATGTGCGGTTGGAGGGTTTTGAGATTGATGCATCGGGCCAGAGCGCGGGAATTGTTCTTCTGGAGGCGGATCGTGTTGATATACGGAACAACACGGTGTCGGGGGCGAGTGTCGCTGGTATCAACCTGTTCGATTCCGGCGAAACGATTGTGCGCGAGAATACGGTGAGCTACAACACCGGCCACGGCATTGTGCTGACTGGTATGGTTCGCTCTGAGGTGAAGCATAACATTGTCAACCACAACGGCGGCGATGGTATTCGCCAATTGGAAGGTGGTAATAACCACTACGACGACAATACGGCCGATATGAATGCAGCCAATGGTATCAGCATCTGTTACGATGCACAAGATGATCTGGTGGAGAAGAACCAGGCCAACAGCAACGGCCAAGCGGGCATCTCGATTTGCAACGATTCGGTGATTCGCATCACCGTAAAGAAGAATGTGATGCTGGGCAATCCGATCGATGCGATCGACACTAGTATTGGCAGCGGCACGCTAGGCACTGCCAACACTTGGAGCAGGAATACCTGCATCACTAGCCAGCCTGCAGGTTTATGCAACTAGGTCACAGGGGCTGGGTAACCACAATGGGGGAAGGTCGTTGTGACCCTCCCCCATCGTTATATCCCCAAGTATTAGCGTTGGAACTTGCGCAACCCCACGATCTTCAGGATGCCGATCAACAGCACCACATCGGCCACGATCAACACCGCCCAAAAGCCGAACGTCGTGAAACTTACCAGACCTCCCAGGGTGAGCTCTAGGCTCGCCAACACCCACAGTGCGTCGATGGCGATGATCCCCCAAATATGCCACTTCACGATCGGTGTGCGCTGCGCGGCCAGCCACATCAACCCAGCGAAGATCATGAGATCGATGCCGATCACGCTGATGATCCACGATGCGTTGATGCCGAGCAGTCCGGCGATTGGTCCGGCAGCGACGACGAACAGTGCGCCACTCAGGATCGAAAAGACTGCATCGGCTACCAACACGCGCTTGAGTAGAGTTGCTTGTCCTTGGTGAGCTAGGGCTTGCATATGTTGCCTCGCTTTCTATGCTATTCCGATGCGCTCAGCATAGCCCGGCAACCACTGCCAAGTCGAGACAAACTACTGCAATGTACTGCCAATTTCGGTGAAAAATGGTACTTCATGCCACATTTGGTTGGTCTGTGGCACGATCAAACCAGTTTTCGCCTGCGGCAGCAAGGTACATCCCTTTTTTTGTGGTGTCGATGCGCTGCTACGCGCAGCGCATCGACACCACCTGTTTTGAGGAGTGTTGGGATAGGCTTGGAGTGCTGAATCGTTTCGTTCTCAATGGGTGTCGATTGTACAAGTAGTCACTCGGTTTTGGTATCGCCCCGCAGTTGTTCGGCGATCAGGCGGGCCGCCGCGTTCTGCCAGTGGTGCAGCGTGCGTTCGGGCACCTGCTGCTGGAACCAGGCCAGCGCCTCTTGTGCGACGGGGTCGAGTTGTGTGTGTGTGGCGCGGCGGCTGTAGGGCTTCAGGCCGACGATGTAGGGGAAGAACAGCGCGTTGTACAGCCGCCATTCGTCGGTGGAGGCGAATGCCGTGCTGTCGTGCGGTTTGAGGCGAGCCACCGCCTCGGAGAGCAGCCGCTTTAGCTCGGTGGCCCGCTCGATGGGGTCGTCGTTGGCGCGGCGGGCGGCGAGGCGCGCCGAGATCTGCGGCAGGCGGGTGAGCGGGCTGGTCGCTAGCTTGGCGAGGTCGCCGTAGTGGCTGAACGCTCGGCGCGTCAGGCGGGCGAACTCCGACGCATCGAGCGCGGCGAGATCGCTGGCGGCATCGAGGCGCGGCAATGCCTCGGCCACATCGCGCAGTTCGGCACGGCTTTGGCGCAGCGTCGGCGCGCCCACGAAGGCCACGCGGTCGAGCAGTGTTTGCAAGGGGCGCCCCAGCGTTTGCACAGCGATGGCGGTGGCGATGCTCGCCAGCAGCAGCGCCCGCATCATCAGGTCGAAGCCCGCGCCCAAGACCATCACCAGGGCGACCTGCGCCCCGAACGCTAGCGCCGTCAGGGTCGCGCCGATCAGCGATCTGAGCAGATCGGGCCAGAGCGCCTCGCCCTCGTCGAAGGCGTCCATCCAGGCGATCGCCACGCCCAGCAGCAGCAGGTCGATGCCGATCATTAGCACGCCCCAGGTGCGCGAGATGCCCAGCCAGCCCACCGCCGCCACGCGGTTGTCGCCGGGCATACCCGGGATGCCGATCGCCAGCGCGGTGCCCAGGCCGAAGAACAGGCCAGCCACCAGCAGCAGACTGAGTTGTTTGCGTTGGCCGCTCGGCTCGCGCAGGCGGGCCACCAGCCACAGGCCCGTCGTTAGCAGCAACAGGGCCAGCACGATCAGGGCGATGTAGGCGATGCCCACCTGCAACGCGCCGTCGGGGCCGAAGCGGGGCGTGGCGTCGGTGAGGAAGGCCGCGATGCCTAGCAGCGCCGCCAATGGCAGCACCACCACGCGCCACAGCCGATCCAGCTTGGCGCGCAGCGGCAGATCTTCGGGGAGCAGCGCCAGCAGCGCGCCCGTCCAGCAGAGCGCGGGCAGCACGGTGAGCAGTTGGTGGATGCGGTCGAGGTAGGCATCGAGCACGATCGGCGCGCTCGAACCCAGCAGGCCGATCGCCAGCGCCAGCGCGTAGGCCAGCAAGCCTAAACCAGCGCGGCGCAGCAACGGTCGAGCGGGATCGCGCACAACCAAGTACAAACCGAGCCACCAGGCGTATGCGAAGGCGATGATCTCAAGCACAAACACAGTCTATCACCCCTGCATACGGGCTAGCCCGAGGTGGCGGCGAGTGCCAACCAGAGCAGCGCCTGGAGGCCCAGCGGGATGCGGCTCGGCTCGATAAACTCGTCGAGGCGGTGGGCGTTCTCGCCATCGCAGATGCCGATGCAGACCGCCGGAATGCCACGGCTCAGCGGAATGTTCGCGTCGGTGCTCGCGGCATCGAACTGTACATCGATGCCGACGCCTGCGTAGGCCGCCGCCGCCAACTGCACAAACGGGTGATCGACGGGCACACTTCCGGCGGGCCGATCGCCCACCACTTCCAGGCTGATCTGCACATTCGGCTCGGCAGCGCGGCGCGCCTCGACCACCTGCTCGGTGGCGGTGATCAACTGCTGCAACAGCGTCGGCTCCACGGAGCGCAGGTCGAGCAGCAGCGAGGCCCGTTCCGCGATCGAGTTGACCGAGTTGCCGCCCTCGATCACGCCGATGTTGTAGCTACTGCGCGGTCGTTGGACGCTCTGCAACGCGCTCAGCAACTCGGCGCTCAAGCGCACCAGCGAGTGAATGGCGCTCGGTGAGCCGAAATCCTGCCAGGAGTGCCCGCCCGCAGCGGTCACGGCGATGCGGTAGCGCCGCACACCCAGCCCCACATGCACGATGCGGTCGGGCCCAGTGCCTTCGAGCGCGATCGCGTTGGCGATCTGTGGCCCCAGCCGATCGACAGCCGCGCGCATGCCTCGCAGATCGCCCAGCCCTTCCTCGCCGACATTCGCCACAAACCAGATATCGCCCTCGTTCTGGAGGTTGTGAGTTTGGAACGCCTCGGCCAGGTGCAGCAGCGACGCCACGCCCATGCTGTTATCGCCCAGGCCAGGGCCGTAGATGCGGTCGCCTTCGCGGCGAATGCTGAGATCGGTGGAGGCGGGAAAGACGGTATCCAAGTGCGCCGCGATCAGCAGGCCCGGGCCGCCAGCGATGCCGGGTCGCTTGCCATAGACGTTGCCCAGCGCGTCGGTGGAGACATCGGCCAAGCCGAGTGCCCGCATGCGCCGCTCGACTTCTGCGCCGCGCTGCGCTTCCTCGAACGTTGGTGCAGCGATCTGTTGAATGGCGATCGCCGTCTCAACTACTGCATCGATCCCATTGCGGAAACCTGCGCAGGCCGTTTGGGTTGCCGCGTCGCGCTGCCAGCGTTCGATTTGCTTCATTACCGCTCCTTCTGCTTCAAGGGTTTCGCATATTGGGCGGAGTGGCTCGCCGCCCAAGGTGCCCGCATTATACCGCGCTCCACAATATTGCACGTGGAGTATCGTTCAGTTGGCCGATATGGTTTTGTATAAATGTTGTTAAGATAAAAGCATCGATCAATGTAGCAACCATTCAAGGAAGCGTATGAAACAAAGCCAACTGTTGCTCTTCGAGGGTGCACCGGGCAGTGGAAAATCGTCGTTGTCGCAGTTTGTAGCCCAACAACTTCAGGCAGCCGATAGGCCGGTGCATTGGTTGGAGGAACATTCGCTGAACGATCAGGTCTTTGGCCCATTCTTCGATGCGTTGGAGCAGCCAAGTGCTGATCTGATCCCAATCGCATTGGACTGTTGGCGCACGTTCTGCGCGCAGGTCGCATCGGGATCGGTCATTTACTGCGTCGATGGTGCGTTCTTTCATTCGACGCTGAAGCTGTTGTTGGCATATTGTGTGCCCGAAGTCAGCATTGCTGATTACCTTCAATCGCTCTACGAGTTGTTGCGCCCGTTGCAGCCCTGCCTGTTCGTTCTGAAGGGCGACACCGCTGCGATTATGCGGGCCACGATCGAGGAGCGTGGGGAGCGATGGGCCGCGAATGTGGCCGCCGATGTGGCCGAGTATCCCATCCAACAGGGCCAACCCAAGGATGTGGCCAGCATGATCGCCTTTTTTGTGGAGAGTCAGCGCCAACTCGAACGCTACGCCGCCGACTTCCCGTTCGCGCAGTTCCATCTCGATACCACGGCCCGCGATTGGACGGCCTACCAGCGCGAGCTCTGTGCTTGGCTCGATCTGCCGATCCGCTTCGAGGAGCGCTCGGTGAAGGTGATGCTGGAGCAGTATGTGGGCCTGTATCAGCCACCCGCATCCTTCCCGCCCGAGTTCAACCATCCGCTGGAGGTGGAGTTGACGGCGGATGGTTTGCGGCTGCACACCGTGTTTATGCGCAACTTCCGGCTGATCGCGCTTCAGCCCGACCGTTTCGCATTGGCGGGGCGTCCGCTGTTTTTGGAGTTTGTGCGCGATGACCTGGGGATTTTGGTTGGCGCGATCTACCCGTTTGTGCCAGAACAGCGCTTCTTCTGCACAAAGATTGAGTAGTGCTGCAACATTGAGATTGTGGCGAGCGTCTTACGGGAAGAAATGAGATAAGAAAGGAACAGTCGATGACGTTTGCAATATTCAACGATATCAAGCGGATTGTGCGCTCTTCGCGCCTTGAGACCGAGAGTGTGACGACGGTTTTTGGCGATATCAAGCTTGATCTGACGCGCGCACCGCTTGAGGCAGGCGATCATCGCCTGCGCGTTTCTACGGTTTTCGGCGATGTGAAGCTGCGCATCCCCGAGCACGCCGGAGTTGATCTCGATATGATGGGCGTGTTTGGTGAGCTTGAGATCGAGGATATGCGAACTGGCGATGAGGAGAAGCCTGGCTCGAACTGGACGAGTGAGCGGTTTGATCTCGCTCAGCTTCGCTTGCATATTCAGGCGCAGACGGTGTTTGGCGATGTGGAAGTGACGATTGTGCCGAGCACTGAGGTGCCCGCTCAACCGATTCGTGAGCTTAACGCGGGTCAGGAGTACCCCGAAATCTATAGCAGCTACGAGGGTTCCACCACCAAATTGCCCCGCGAGTAGCCTATTTCTTTGATAAAGCGCACAGCTCTGGGTTTTGCCCAGAGCTGTTTGTTATTGTGCCTTATCGAGCGTTCGCAGTGCGCTTCAACCTTCTACGCCACCACCACCATCCCAGCCCGATCAGCAGCACAGGTACGCCCACCCACAGGGCGATCCGGCGTATCGAGGCCCAGCGCGCCTCCTCGGGCGTGTAGGGCGAGAGCTTGAAGATTGGCTGGGCGGGCATCATCATACCGGCTGCACCACCGCTGATCTGCATCTGAAAATAGACACCACTGCTATCGTATGCCCAGCCCATCACTCGAGGGTCCCAACCGTTTTTCCAGGCATCGGCCACCATCACCCCATCGCGGTTATAGATCTGCACCTGTGGATTCGCATCAGTCGATAACTTGAGATAATATTGACCATCGGGGGAATATAAGAGGGCGTTTAAGAATTGTGGCTCCAAATATGCAGGTGCTGGGAGGAAAG
>CALKHR010000071.1 GCA_937988885.1 uncultured Roseiflexaceae bacterium
GCAAGATCTGTCTCTAGAGTTATCTACCCGCCAACCTAGTAGCAACATTGGTTAGAAATGTGATCAAATTGCGTGTTTCGCAAATTGGTGTTTTTGGTATAGTGGATTCGTGCTTCCTCTTGTGCTGGCTATATTCCGCAATACCTCCTGTTATTTATGCCACCTGGCATATGCGATGGGTTTATTGGAAACGTATAATCGATAAACTATATTATGCGTTCATGGTAATAGTTGTGATGTTAAGTTGAGTTTGTGGTGTTTAATTGGTAAGATACTTGGTTTTATGGGTGTAAATGTTGTGTAATTCACCAAAGGAGTTGGATATCTGTCGATAAAGTAGTAAGGCATCGTTTGTAGACCTCTCCCTTCGTACTACAAAAGCTCTACTAGTCCATTTGTCTCGCCACGCGGCCTAACTGTCATAACCTTGTCTGTTAGATGTGTTGAAAGGAGTGTGGTTACTATGTCGTACCCTTATCCTTCCCTCGTTAGTCCCGTCCCTGTTGCGGAACCCTCTGTTGCCGAGCAGATCGAGCATAATACAATCGAATGGGCTAAGCATTACGGTCTGATCCACCGGAATGCAGATGTGCAGTTGTTGCTGAAACACCAGTATGGAACGTTAATCGCACGGGCATTTCCTCAAGCATCCCCCTCAGAGCTTCAGTTGGTTGCCGATTGGCATGCGTGGCGCGTCTTATTCGATGATCAGTGCGATAAATCGGGTTTGGGGCGTGCTCCGGCCTTGTTGGGTGCGTACCAAGAAAAAATATTAACAGTGTTTCATGGTGGCAGGGTGAGCGAATCATCGCCCCATTTTTGCGCACTGTACGATATTGCGCAACGGTTCCGTACGTATTCCAATCAGGCGTGGTACGAGCGCTTTTTACAACACGTCCATGCCTACTGTAGAGCGACGTTGTGGGAGGCGAATAATCGGGCATGGCTGCGCGTCCCCGATCTGCGCTCGTATACGATGATGCGCCCCTATACGAGCTTTATGTATGGCTACTTTACGTTGATCGAATATATTAACCACTTAGATCTGCCAGATAAGGTATATGAGCATCGGAAGCTGCAAAATGTGCTGAAATATGCCAATAACAGCATCTGTTGGACCAATGATTTAGTCTCGTTCCACAAAGAGCAGTCCCAGAGCGATGTGCATAACGTAGTGGCGGTGTTGTACCACACGCGGGAGTATCCACTGCCAAAGGCTCTGAAGCAGGCTACGGCGATGCAGAAAGCTGAGATTCAACGTTTCCAACAGGCGATCGAGCGTTTACCTTCCTTCGGCAGCGGTCTCGATATCGAGATCGAGCAGGTGATCCAGGGGTTGCAACACTGGATTCGTGCATACATCGATTGGTCGTTGGAGACGACGCGTTATCAGCCACGCGCTCAGCGCGAGAAGTCGATGGCCGATATGTTGACGAAGCTGGCTTCGTAAGGAGATAAAAGAAGTAGCCTAAAAAGAAAGAGGTACGTAAGAGTGAAGATGCGAGCAAGACCGCGCCGATGAGCGAACTCATCGGCGCGGTTGTATATTTTTTGGAATCAGTTGCTGTTGCGCTGATGCACACCAGCAGGTCGGATCGGTTCGCCAACACCGCCTTCACAGGGTTGGCCCGCTTCGGGCACGTTGGGGTTCTGGCGGTACCGCGCGAGAAAGATGGTCATGCGGTTGTCTTGTGCATCGTTGAGCGGCAGTTGCACCCCCCACGCCGTGATCATAATCGGTTCGGCTTGTTTGGTGTTCGGCGAGAGCAGAATGTAGCTGCGGTCGCGAACTGCCCGTTGTAACGCGGCGATCTCGCTGATCGCTAGGTTTGGGTGATAGGTGATCCAGACTGCGCCACGGGCCAGTGAGTGCACTGCCAGTGCTGGGTCGATTGGGTCGTTGTAGATGCCGCAGTTCTGCCATTCGGCGGCGTATAGCCCACCAGCTGGCGGCTCCTGCTCGTAGGTGATCGGCCCATCCGCCACGCCAGCGGTGAGGTTGGGGTAGGTGATGAGACCGGGTAATCGCGCTTGATTGGTGAGCGAGATGCCTGTCGCGATGGCGAGCACGAGCACAAGCGCCACGAGCAACCCTGCCGTGAGCATGCGGCGGTCGCTGCGCGGCTGCGTAGTCATATGGTGTGTTTGTTGATTCATGTGTATCCCATTGCCAGGGTGGCGAGAAGGGAACTCGTTGGTGAGTTCGCTGTGAGGCACGCCTGGGTGGGGGTATTGTACCGCATTCTGCGAGCGAGCGTGCCCGATCAGCCGTTGGGGAGGGCTACGCGGTTCTGTTGCCATTCGTGGGGGATGCCCTGCGCGCCAGTGGCGAGCGCCACGATCCCACCCACGATTGCGCAGTTTGCGGTCAACGCGCCTTGGGCGAAGGCGGTGTGCCAGAGCGCGCCGGAGTAGTCGTTGAGGTACGAGCCAGCGCACCAGATCGCGAAGGGCGCGATCTCCCGCGTGTCGTCGCTGCCTGTGTTGCCGAGCCACGCCGCGCCGAAGGGTGCGGGCATGCCGGGCGAGAGGGCGTTGGCGTGCTGCAGGCGCGTGCTGATACTGTTCTGCGGCAGGTATTCGAGCACCAGATCGATCAGCGTGACGAAATCGGGCGCTGCGCCTTGGCCGATCCGCCAGGCCCACGCAGCCGCGAGCGCGAGCGCGCTCAGAGCCGTACCCTCCTCGATGGTGTGCGCCTTGATGTGATTCCCGATCCCCGTGAAATCGTCGGCGAAGAAGGCACCGAGCAGCAGTGCTGTGGCGGCGGCTTCGCTGGGGCGCGCCGCGAGCAACGAGTGCGTGCGCAGCGTGCCGTGCTGCCGCAGATCGTCGAGGCATGCCACTGCGGAGGCGGTGATGGCGGTGGTGGCCCAGGGCGCAGCGGGCACGATGCGATCTTCGAGCAGGGTGCTGAGTTGTTCGCTCTGCGCGAGTTGCTGCCCGAAGGCATCGCCGATCGAGAGTCCTTGGAGCGCGAGTTGCGCCCGTTCTAGCTGTGTGTTATGCAGATTCATCAAATGCCATTGGTGATGGTGAGCGGCTGCACGCGCCGCTCACCGAATATCGATATCAGAGCGTTGCCTTGATGTCGCGAATGGCGTTCGCGAGGCGGTCGATATCTTCTTCCGTATTGTAGAAGCCAGTTGCCACACGGTTGAGCTGTGGCTCGGGGGTGTGGCGGATCAGGATATCCCGCGCGGCGAGTTGTTCGGTGAGCGCGGCTGGCGCGATGCCATCGAGCGAGAAGTGGATGAGGCCGCTGGGTGCTTGGTGAGACTGGTAGAGCCGTACGCCTTCGATCTGCGCCAGGGCGGCGTAGCAGTAGCGCCCAAGTTCGGCGATGCGAGTGTAGGCCCACTCCCAACCCACTTCGTTGGCGATCCACTCAAGGCTGGTGGTGAAGCCTTTGACGGTGGCGGGCGAGAGCGTGACCGCCTCGAAGCGGCGGGCACCGTCGGTCGGCTCAAACGGCACGTCGTTGTTGATCATGCGTCGCTTCAGGCTGAAGTACGCCATCCAGCTCTGCTTAATGCGCGGCAGCGCGTCGCGGTGTACGAAGAGCGCGCCTGTGCCATCGGGGCCGCAGAGCCACTTCTGCCCGGAGCATGCGTAAACATCGACACCTAGTTCGTAGACTGGCGAAGGCACCATACCGCACGATTGGGCGGCGTCGCAGATCACGAGCGCACCAGCCTCATGGGCGAGGTCGGAGATCTCGCGCATGGGCAGCACCGCGCCTGTGGCCCACGAAACGTGCGACAGGACGACCGCCTTGGTCTTGGGCGAAAGCAGGCGCTTCAGCTCGGCGATCGGATCACAGCCGTTCAAGCCGATGTCGGTGTAGTGGACGGTGGCTCCGTAGCGCTCTTTGAGCAGGGCAACGGGGTTTAGGCCGCCTTCGTGCTCGCTGCTGGCGGTGATCACCTCATCACCGGGCTGCCAATCGATGCCCATCAGCGCGATGTTCATGCCCTCGGTGGTGTTGTGGGTGAGCGCTACCTCATCGGTGCTGCATTGCAGCAGGTTGGCAACGGCCTTACGGGCTTGCTCGCGTCCCTCCATAATGCGCTGGAAGGCTGGCATACCGATGCGGCCTTCTTCCAATTCGAGCCGAAAGTACTCGGTGATGGCGTCGTAGCTGCGCTTGGGGAGCGGCCCGTTGGTGCCAATATTCAGGTAGGTCCAGCGTTGGACGGCGGGGAGCTCGGCTCGAATAGCGGCAATTTTAGCCGTATCGTTTGAAGTTGTCATAACGTTACCGTTCTTCCTTGCTCATTCCTCTTGTGGCTTGAGGTGGTGGCCTTGTGGTTTGTGTCGCTCTATTGTAGCACTGCTTTGAAGTTCGTTAGGCGCTTGTACCGGCTCTGCGCTAGGTTGGATGTGGCATCAATTGGAAAGGTAGAGTATCGAGTATAATTGCCTTGCAGTTGGCCTAAGCCGAATAGCGGAGGTAAAGATGCAACACACTGTGTACTTGATCAGTGATATTCATCTTGGACCGGGCCGCGATGCTGGAACTGGCCAGTGGAACGCGCTTGAGGATTTCCAGAACGACGAGGCGTTGTGCGCTTTTCTGGATCATATCGGCGCGAGCCCTACGCCAGTGGAGTTGGTGATTGCAGGGGATTTTATCGACTATCCGCAGATCCTGCCGGACCTAGCTCACACGTCGCCCTCCAATGATCTTGGAACGACCCAGGCGGAGTCGGTTGAGCGGACACTGGTGGTATTGGGCTTGCGCCCTGAGATCGCGAGCGGCCACCCGCAGGTGTTCACGCATTTGCGACGTTTTATGGAGAACGGCCACTCGATCACGATTATTGTGGGGAACCATGATATCGATCTGTTGTGGTCCGAGGTGTGGCGCCTGATCTTCGATGCGATTTATCCACCCGGCGCACCTGGCCAATTGCGACGCGAGGCGTTCAGTTACACGATCGGCTCGGCGGATTTTGGCCGTGTGTACATCGAACATGGCCACGAGCACGATATCCAGAACAGTTTCGGCGATCAGATGCGCGAGCCGTTTGGGGCCGATCGGCAGGGCGTGCAGCGCCTGAAACGCTGCTTCGGCACGCTGTTTGTGGATCGTGTGTACAATCAGCTTGAGCGCGAGCGTTGGTTTATCGATAATGTGAAGCCGATCTCACGGGTGGTTAAGCTTGGTTTGGCGAACGACTTCCGCTTCACGGCGAGCGCATTGGCGCTGATCGCGCGCTTCCTGCTGACGAGCGGCGCTTCGCTGCATGTGATCACTGGCGGGGTGCTGAGCGCGGAGGAGCGCAACGCCGAGACGGTGGTCGAGACGCTCGAAGATGAGGCGTTGCGCCAGGAGCTTGAGCGGCGCTTGATGGACCCCGAGTTCCGGGCGGCGTTCGAGCAGGCCGTACAAATGCAGTTCGAGGTGCAGGATTGGCAGGCGGTGAGTCAAGGTGGTGGCGATCAACCTACGCTCGATTCGATCACGCAGGAGGTGACTGCTGAGCCGCCGATGCTTGACCCAGACGGTGCCGTGTTGGGCGGTGGCGTGCTGGGTGGCGAGGCCGAGGATGCGTTTCGCGCGGCGGCACGGGCGGTGCTTGAGGCCGACCCCCGCATTGAGATTGTGGTGATGGGCCATACGCATCAGCCGATCGATGGCCTGATCAAGCCGATCTATTTGTCTGGGCAGCGAACCGGCTACTACTACAACAGCGGCACGTGGACCTGGCATTTGCGCGATCGGCCTGAGCCGTATTCCTGGCAGGATCTGGCTGATCCAGCGAATTATACATCGTCGTTTACGTATTTGCGCTTCGACCCTGATGCCGATGGCGCATATCAGTGTATGTTGCGGAATTGGAGTGCTGATTGGGACGGACCGAATCGCTAGAGTCGCGTGCACATTGGTTAGCTGAACTTCGGGCGGCTCTGACCAGTTTGACCACGGCGCTGTTTGATTGGCGGCCTTGGGCCCTGATGATCGGCTGCGTAGCTCTCCTGTTGGTGTGTACTCAGGTGCCGCAGCAGTATACCTTTGAGATCGGGCGGATTGTCGGTACGGGCAGCGATCTGCCGTTTATGCGCGGATTCCACCCACACGAGCGCAGCGCCGAGGGTGTGGGGTACCGTTGGTCGAAGGCGGAGGAGGCCAGTATCGAGTTGCCCGGCCTGGGCCGCCGTGGCGTGATCGTCTATTTCGATGTGATCTCGCACCGTGCGCAGTGGGATCTGGGCGAGCCGACGCTGTTGACGCTGCGTTCAGGCGATCTGGAGGCGTTCACGTTCCCGCTGCGTTTGGAGGGATCGAGCTACCAAGTGTATCTGCCGCCCGAAGCGTTGCCCGATGGTGTGCTGCGGCTTGAGGTACGCACTCCTGTTTGGCAGAAGGAAGGCGATAGCCGCGACGAACTCGGCGTGGCGATCGGCGGGCATGTGCGCGTGAGGACGGTGGCGAGCGGCGGGTTTGTGTGGCCCGACCGCGCGTTGCTGTTTGGCTTGCCGATCGCGGTCGGCTTGCTGTGGTGTTCGCTGATTGTGTTGCGCTTCCCGCGCCGCGATGCGCTGCTGATGCTGTTGCCTGTGGCGATCGTCGCGCCGTTGCTGGTGTTGTACGATGCGCCCCGTTTGGGCTTCGGCAGCACGTGGATGGTGCAGTTCGGCTTGATTAGTGTGGCCTCGGCGCTGGTGAGCGTGTGGCTGATCCCGTCGGTGTTGGATCGTTTGGGCGCCCCCGCTAGCTCGTCGGTGTTGCGCTGGCTGGGCCTGCTGGTGGCGATGAGTTTCGCGCTGAAGTACGGCGGGCGCTTGTACCCCGACGCGATGCCGGGCGACTTGCAGTTGCACGTGAATCGCTACACGGGCACGATCACGGGGCAGGTCTACATTCCGGCGCAGCACCGTGGTTTGCCGTTCCCCTTCCCGACCGGGCCGTATCTGCTGTTGGCGCCGTTCACGCTGTTGGGGATCGATATTCGCACGTTGTTGCCGATCTCGGCGGGCCTGTTCGAGGCGACCACAGTGTTGCTGCTGTATGTGCTGGGCGTGCGGGTGCTGCGCAGCCAGAAGATCGGCTTGCTGATGGGAGCGATCTACGCGGTGACATCGGCAGGCTTTATGACCTCGTGGTTCGCGTTCGAGACGCAGATCGTCGCGCAGTGGTTCTCGATTGTGCTGTTTGTGCTGCTGGCGGTCACGTGGCCACGGTTCGATTGGCGCGTGTGGGCCGCCACCTTGCTGTTGCTCTCGCAGGTGTTCTTGGGCCATATCGGGCTGTTTATCAATGTGGGCATATTGGGCGTGTTGGCGGTGCCGCTGTTGTGGTGGCGCGCCCGCTCGGATGCCGAGCGCCGTGCGGCGTTGCGCCTGCTGACGGTGGGTGTGGTGGCGTCGCTGTTCGCGTTTCTGTTCTTCTACAGCGCGTTTATGGGCATGATCATCGAGCAGGTGACGGGTGTAGCGCAGAGCGGCTTGGTCGAGGTGACGGGTCGCGCGCCGATCCCCCGCGAGACGACGCTGTGGGTGACATGGGAGGGCGGCTTGATTACGCACTACGGCTTCTTCCCGGTGCTGTTGATGGTGCCTGGGCTGGTGCTGTTGTGGGTGGGCCGCGATTCGGTGCCGGTGGCGCAGCGCACGTTGCTCTCGATCCTGCTGGTGCTGACGCTGTTGGTGAGCGCGTGGCAAGCGGTGTTGCCGTTGTTTACCTTGTCGTCGATCACCACGCGCTGGTTGATGTTCTCGGGCTGGGCGATTGTGCTGGGCGGCGCGGTCGGCGCGCTGAAGCTGTGGCGGCGCGGTTGGGCCGCCCGTGTTGTGAGCGTCGGGATGTCGCTGTACGTCGGCTGGCTGACGCTGACGCTGTTTTTGACGGCGATGGCGTTGCGCAAGCCGCCGATCGAGCCGTTCTAGGCGCTCTGCTGACGGCGTTGCCAGTAGAAGAACGTTGCCAGGCCGAGCAGCAGGAGCACGACGATCCCTCCCATCATCAGCAGGATAGGCGAATCGGTGTTGATGATCGGCGGTTCGGCGAGGTCGCTGGTCGGCGTCACGAGGGCGTTCAGTTGGCTGATGTCGTTCTGGGCATCGGCGAGCGATTTGGTGAGGCTACACAGCGTGACGTTGAGTGGCTGTTCGCCATGCGTGTAGACGAGGTACTCCTCGCCGATGGTGAACTCGTAGCCGCAACTGGCTGAGTTCGGGCTGGATTGCACGGTGATGGTGCGGTTGGTCGGGCCCTTCCACACCCTTGCAACTTCGAAGCTGATGCGGGTGTTGGGGGGTGTTCGCCAGAAGGCGAAGCTCTGACCGATGTCGGTGACACGGCCTTCGAAGACGGCGCTGGCTTTGTGGAACTCTCTGTCGACGGGGTCGGGCGGGATGCACGAGCAGGCGATGCTGTGGGGAGCTTGGTAGAGCCATATGCCGAGCAGCCCAATGAGCACGATCAGCAGCCATTGTTTGCGTTGCATACTATGCCTCCTTTGATGTTCTCGCTGTATGAGTAACGTTGGATGCTGCGCTGTGGTTCCTTGTGTTCGCGCGCGTTTTGGCGCGCAGCGCCACCCTGTCCGAGCGCGCAAACGTTGTACACGACGGAGGTTGGTACGTAGCGACGGGCGTTGAGGTTGACGACGCGCCCTTCTTCCACACCAAGAGTGCTTGGCGGATGGTACGGCGATGGAGGAATCTGGACATTGCTACCTTGAACGACTATAATAGCGCAGATTAGCTATTCTCTCGTTTCGCTCGGTTTTGCCTATTACACATTAGGAATAAGGATCGTACTTTATGTATCGCACCCATACCTGCGGCGAATTGCGACCTGAACACGCCGGCCAGGAGACGGTGCTGGCTGGCTGGGTTCATCGTCGTCGCGACCATGGCCCTCTGATTTTTATTGATCTTCGTGATCGCTACGGCCTAACTCAGGTAGTGTTCGATGCCAACACCGCGCCAGAGGCGCACGCGATTGCCAGCCAGGCTCGTCCCGAATATGTTATTCAAGTGCGCGGTTTGGTTGGGAAGCGCCCTGAAGAAGCTGTGAATCCCGATATCGCCACTGGCGCTATCGAGGTGCGCGCGGTTGTCGCGTCTGTGCTGAATAGTGCCAAGACGACGCCTATATACATCAGCAAGGAAGGCGGCGAGGAGGAAGCGCTGCGCTTGAAGTATCGCTACCTCGATCTGCGACGCGAGCGGATGCAGCGGAATATCATCCTGCGCCATCGCGTGGTGAAGTTCATTCGCGATTTCTTGGAGCGCGAGCATTTTTTGGAGATCGAGACGCCGATCCTGATGAAATCGACGCCGGAGGGCGCTCGCGACTATCTGGTGCCGAGCCGTCTGCACCCTGGCGAGTTCTACGCGTTGCCGCAGTCGCCTCAGCAGTTGAAGCAGTTGCTGATGGTGGCGGGCTTCGATAAGTATTTCCAGATCGCTCGCTGTTTCCGCGATGAGGACCAGCGCGCTGATCGCCAACCTGAGTTTACTCAGTTGGATATGGAGATGAGTTTCGTTGACCGCGAGGATGTGCTGAATCTGATCGAGCGCCTGTTCACCGAGTTGGTGCATGAGGTGACGCCGCACAAGCGCCTGCTGACGCCGTTCCCCCGTCTGACGTACGCCGAGGCGATCGAGCGGTTTGGCTCCGATAAGCCCGACCTGCGCTACGGGATGGAGTTGGTGAATATCGGCGATCTGTTGGCGGACTCGCAATTTGCGGTGTTCCGCGAGGCGCTCGATAAGGGCGGCCAGGTCAAGGGTATTCGTGTGCCCGGTGTGGCTTCGTACTCGCGCAAACAGCTCGATGAGGTGGTGGATCTGGCCAAGCAGGCTGGCGCCCGTGGTCTGCTGTGGGCGGCGTTGCAGGGCGGCACTTCCCCCGATCAGGTGCGCTCCAGCTTCGGCAAGCAGGTCACGCCAGAGGAGATGTCGGCGATCATCGAGCGGATGGAGGGCGAGCCAGGCGACCTGTTGCTGATCGTGGCCGATACGCCGAAGGTTGTGGCGACGGTGTTGGATCGGCTGCGGCGCGAGTTCGCGGCGCGGCTCAATCTGGCCGATCCCGATCTGCTGGCCTGGGGCTGGGTGCTCGACTTCCCGCTGCTGGAGTGGAACGAGGAAGAGCAGCGTTGGGATGCAGTGCATCACCCCTTCACCGCGCCGATGGACGAAGATTTGCCGCTGATGGACACCAACCCAGGTGCGGTGCGCGCCAAGGCGTACGACTTGATCCTGAATGGCTACGAGGCGGGCGGTGGCTCGATCCGTATCCATCAGCGCGATGTGCAGCAGAAGTTGTTCGATCTGTTGGGCATTAGCCGCGAGGTGGCGCAGCAGCAGTTCGGCCATATGCTTGAGGCGTTCGAGTACGGTGCGCCGCCGCACGGTGGTATCGCGCCCGGCATCGACCGCATTGTGATGCTGTTGGCGAACGAGAGCACCATCCGCGAGGTGATGGCGTTCCCCAAGACGCAGCAGGCTGTCGATCTGATGACGAGTGCGCCTTCGCCGGTGGACGAGCGTCAGTTGCGCGATCTGCACATTCGCTTGGCCACAGAGGCTTCTTCGAAGTAGGAACTGATGCGCTAGGTGGCTTCGTGGTCGCCTAGCGCTTATTTTTACGTATGGCACAACAAGCACAACAATCTCAGCATCGTCTGCGGCCCGAGTTGAGCGCCTGGTTTATGCTGATCGGTTTTTTCCTGGTCTTTTGTTTGATAGTGGCGATCAGCAGTTATGGCGGATGGCGTTATTTCAACGATGCGATGCTCTCGATTGATGCAATGCCGAACGGCGGCATTGTGCGTGTTCATACCAACGCTGGCGTGGTGTATCAGCCGAAGGGTCGCACAGATTTAATCACGCCGCGCGAGTTGTGCGCCGATAGCCCCCGTGGTGTCACCGATATCTGCTTTAAGCTCGATGAGGGGTTG
Source organism: uncultured Roseiflexaceae bacterium (assembly GCA_937988885.1). Classification (GTDB taxonomy): domain Bacteria; phylum Chloroflexota; class Chloroflexia; order Chloroflexales; family Roseiflexaceae; genus CALKHR01. The sequence continues at coordinate 10,920 of CALKHR010000071.1, forward strand.
CGTATTCGCACCGTGCCGGAGGCGGGGTACGGCCCAGTCGCCTCGTTAGTGCTGCCCGATGCCACGCAGATCGATCTGCGGGCGCATCCCTCGGGCACCGATATCACGCTGCTCAAGTATCAGGTGACGCGCTGGAACGACCGACGCCAGGAGGTAGTATTCCGGCAGGATGCTGGCTACGCACGCTACGATCTGCAAGCTAACCAGCCGTACGATGAAGTGTTGTACACGGTGCAGATCGCCAAAGACGTGCAAGTGGAGTTGCAGCCGGGCGGCAGTTACAGCATCAATATCCCCCACCCGGATGACGATCATCCAGTGCTGACGGTTGATAAACAGGTGTTGCGGGCCGAGGTGGCGGTGCGGAGCGGCCAGGCGAAGATTATTGGGCCAACCCAGAATACGGTGATCAGCGCGGACCAGTTGGTGCAGGTGGGTGAGGAGGGCTTGCTGAGCGCGCCTCTGCCCGCCCGTTGGGAGCTGATTCGCGATGGAAACTTCTCTCAACATACGGCGGAAGAATACAACAAGGGCACCGATACCTGGTCGGTGATCTCGACCACGCGACCTCCGGCTGGCGAGCAGCGCGGTATCTTCACGGTGATTAACAGTTGCCACCCCAGCACGCCCGATCTGTGCCCGCTGCCCGGCGAGCGCACGACGATCGGCCAGTTCCGGCGCGAGGGCGGTTCGCGGGCGCAGTACATCACCGGTATCTCGCAGTTGCTCGATCTCGATGTCTCGGAGTACCGCACGTTGCTGTTTAGCGCGTGGACCCGTGTGTTGGCGCAGACGGTCGAGGGCGCGGGCATCGACGGCACCGAGTGCCCGATGATGATTATGATCGAGTATCGCAACACCAGCCCTTCCGACGAGCTCGCGTGGTCGCGCACGTGCGTCTACACGGGTGCCGAGGCGCCTGTGAAGCAGGATTACATTCGCTATGTGCGTATCGAGCGTTTCGAGTGGGAGCATTTGCAGCTTGATCTGCGCGAGTTGCCCGAGTTGAAGACCGCCCGTTATATCCGCCAGATTATCATCGAGACGCGCGGCCACGATTACCTGACCGAGATCACCGATTTGTCGCTGATCGGGCGGGAGCGTTAGCGACGGAGTGCCTTGCAATGCTGTATAGCGGTGTGGATCTGATCGAGATTGCGCGGATCGAGCAGGCGATTGCCCGTTGGGGCGATCGTTTTTTGCGGCGTGTCTACACACCCGCCGAGCTGGCCGCCTATCGCACACGGGTGGCTTCCCTAGCGGTGCGTTGGGCCGCTAAGGAAGCAACCGCCAAGGCGTTGGGTGTGGGTCTGCGCGGCTTGGGCGCGGGGCAGAGTGGGGCTGTGAGTTGGCTGGATATCGAGGTGTTGAGCGATTCGACGGGTCGCCCGACCCTGACGCTTACGGGTGGCGCGTACGAGACGTTTCAGCAGCAGGGCTTGTACGACATCACCCTGAGCTTATCGCATACCCGTGAGTATGCGATCGCTCAGGTGGTCGCGCTCGGCTCGTAAGCGCTCAATCCAGGATGATCTCGCCTCGCATCACGGTCACGCTTGCGCCGCTAACCTCCACTCGGGTCACGATCCCACCCTCTTTACGGGCCAACAGGTGAATAGTGCTGGGCCGCCCCATATCGACGCCCTGCTCGATGGTGAGCGCGAGTTCGGCATCTTGTGCGGGCAGCAGCGATGCCCGTAGGGCTGCCAACGCCGCCGATGCGCTGCCGGTGGCCGGGTCTTCGAGGAGGCCGTCGAGCGGCGCGAACATGCGGGCACTGATCTGCTCGGGTGCGCCCGGCGTGGGCACGTACAGGAAGACTGAGAAGGTGGTGCCCTCCAGTTTCAGGCGTTCGTTTGTTTCGGCGAAGCGTTCGAGGTTGGGGCGCGATTTGGCGAGTGCGGCGCGACTCGCGAGCTGTGTGATCACGAATTGCAGGCCGACCGAGGCCACCAGCGGTGGGTGTTCGCTGCTTACGATGTCGCTGGGCGAGAGCGAGACGCAGGCCGCGATCAGTTCGGGGTCCACCTGCGGCCCACGCTCCAAAGTACGCGGTGCTGTGATGGTGGCGCGCTCAACGTGGTTGCCACGCCGTTGCAAGCTCACCTCGACCAATCCGGCGCGCTCCTCGAAGGTCAACGTGTCGCCGAGCGTGCGCCCGAACAGCGTGCCGAGCTGGCCCAAGACGTATGCGGTGCCCACATTGGGGTGCCCGGCGAACTCTAGCTCGTTCACGGGCGTGAAGATGCGCACTTGGGCGGTGTGCTGCGGGTCGGCGGGCGGCAGCACGAAGGTCGTCTCCGAGAAGCCAAACTCGGCGGCGATGCGCTGCATCTGCTCGTCGCTGAGGCCGCGCGCATCGGTGATGACCGCGAGCGGGTTGCCGCCAAACTGTGTCGTCGTAAAGACATCGACCACGTGATATGCGAATGTGCTCATAGCTACCTCATCACTTTGGGCACGCCAACACGAGCGGCATGCTCTGGTAGTATTGTAGTGCGCAGAACGCTGCGGGCAAACGGACAATCGCATCGATTTCAACGAAACAATCGCTTAGGGGGAATCCCCTAGCTGAAACGCTTGTCAGTAGCACGCTGATCCGCTATAACGATAGTATGAATGTGGCACGAGTTGTTCTTGCAGACGATCACGCTGTGGTGCGGGCGGGCATCGCCAATGCGCTACGCGAGTTGTCGAATATTGAGATCACGGCTGAGCTCAGTGATGGCGGCGCGCTGCTCTCAACGCTTGAGCAGTTGCAGCCCGATCTGCTGGTCACCGATGTGACCATGCCTAATTTCGAGCCGATCAGCGACATCCGTCAGATCCGCGCGCGTTTTCCACAGCTCAAAATCCTGGTGGTGAGCGCCTACGACGATGATGTCTATGTGCAGGGCATGTTGGGTGTGGGCGTGAATGGCTACCACCTCAAGGATCAGCCGTTGGGCGATCTGCGCTTGGCTGTGCAGCGCGTCTTGGCGGGCGAGCGTTGGGTGTGCAGCCCGTTGGTCGAGAAGCTGGTGCGGGCGCGCGAGACGGTGCACACGATCACTCCACTCACATCGCGCCAGCACGATCTGCTGCGCTGCTTGCAAGAAGGGCTCGATAATCAGGCCATCGCTCGGCAGACGGGCCTGAGCGTCAAGACGGTCGAGAACCACCTGACGCGGCTCTATCGGCAGATCAACGTGCAGAGCCGCCTCGAAGCCGTCACCTACCTTGCGCAGCACCCGGGCCTGCTGAACCCCGGCATTACGCAGTCGAGCTTCTCCTCGGCGCCTGTCGCCGAGACGTTGCAGGAGCGCATTCTGATCGTCGATGACAATATGCGCTACCGTAGCCAGATGCGCCGCATGATCAGCAAAAGCTTCCCCACCCTCAGCGTGAACGAGGCGCAGGACATCGCCAGTGCGCTTCGTCAGGTCGATGCCTCTCCCCCACAGCTTGCGTTCGTCGATGTTGTGTTGGGCGATGAAAGTGGCATCGAATGTACGCGTCTGCTCAAACGACGCTCTCCAACCACCAGAGTGGTGCTGATCAGCGCGTATCCAGATCGTGAATTCCATCGGCAGGGAATAGATGCCGGAGCCGTGGCGTTGCTTGATAAAAAAGACCTGAACGCTGCCGCTTTGCGGGAATTAATTAACGATCTAATGGTTTGATCGCAAAATACCCTATTCTTGTAATTGATAACTCATAATCTCACATTAGGGGTTTTCCCCTATTCGAGATTGGGGGATATCCTCTACTTTTTTAGGGGGAATAGGGGTTGCCGTATACCCCCCTATCTTTTACACTACACCTAACCCACAAGCGAGCAGTTAGATATCGTATTTGCACCATTTTGTGCCATTCTTCTGCAGAGTAGTTCCTGACCAAGGCGTCTTCTGCGTTGTCGTGGTGAAAGGAGGTTTCTTCTCAGGCCTACTCACACCAGGTATCGTTGTTTGCGTGTAAAGTTGCGGATGTACGCACGAGTATTCCATAGGAGGAATGAACGATGCATCACGGACGATTCCATCGGATGACAGCGCTGTTGGTTGCGTTGTTTGTGTTCGCAGGCTTACTGGCCGCATGTGGTACTTCATCTACAGGCTCTACTGCTCCCACTGCTGCTCCCGCAAATCAAGAAGCTCCTGCCTCGGCCTCGTTGGCCGTCGGCATTGTGTTGCCGACCAAGGACGAGACCCGCTGGACGCAGGACGAGGCGCGCTTCAAGGAAGCTCTCGACAAGGCAGGCTACCAGGTTGAGATCCTCTTCAGCGAGAAGGACTCGGCCAAGGAGAAGGCTAACGTCGAGTCGCTGCTGACCAAGGGCATCAAAGTCCTGATCATCACCCCGGTCGATGGTACTGCTGCTGCTTCGACGGCGGCTGCTGCCCGTGCGGCTGGTGTGAAGGTTATCTCCTACGACCGCCTGATCCGCGACACCGACGCTGTTGACTACTACGTGACCTTCGACAGCATCGCTGTGGGCGCGCAGCAGGCTCAGTACCTGGTCGATAAGGCTGGTGACACCAAGGGCAACCCGCTCTACATCTACGCGGGTGCCGCCTCCGACAACAACGCCTTCATCTTCTTCGAGGGCGCGTGGGGCGTGTTGCAGCCGAAGATCGCCGATGGCACCTTCGTGATCAAGAACTCCAGCGAGGCGATCGCCCTGCAGGATAAGCCCACCCTCACCCGCGACGAGCAGGCCAAGATCATCGCTCAGATCACCACCGATTGGGCGCCTGCTACCGCCAAGAGCTTGGCCGAGGCCAACCTGACCAACGCGAGCGCCGCCGATAAGGGCAACGTGTTCATCCTCGCCCCGAACGACGACACCGCCCGCGCGATCGGTGACACCTTCGCCGCCGATAAGGACGTGACCAGCTTCGTGATCACCGGCCAGGACGCCGCTCCGGCTTCTGTGCAGTACATCATCGACGGCAAGCAGTCGATGACGGTGTTCAAGGACGTCCGCACCCTGGTTGCCGACGCAATCGCTGCCGCTGTGGCGCTGCTCGACAACAAGACCCCGGATGCCAAAGGCTCGTACAACAACGGTAAGATCGATGTGCCGGCCATCCAGTCGCCAGTAATCTCGGTCGATCAAGCCAATGTTAAGGCCGCTCTGTTCGACTCGGGTTACTACAATCCCAGCGACTACCAGAACCTCAAGTAATTCTATTTGACGGTTGGAAGATGTACAATGAGCGGGCGATACCAGTCTCCCTGGTATCGTCTGCTCGTATCCCGGTAGCCGACAGAAGTGCTGGAGGCAGCATCAATGGTTGATCAACCGATCCTCGAAATGCGCAACATCACCAAGGAATTTCCTGGCGTGAAGGCGCTGAGCAACGTTAGCTTTCGAGTGGCAAAGGGCGAGATCCACTGCTTGGTGGGTGAGAACGGCGCAGGGAAATCGACGCTGATGAAAGTGCTCAGCGGCGTCTACCCGCACGGCAGCTACGAGGGCGATATCCTGTTCGAAGGCGAGGTGCAGCAGTTTCGCTCCATCCGCGACAGCGAGAACGCAGGTATCGCAATCATCTACCAAGAGTTGGCGCTCGTGCCTGAAATGACGGTCTACGAAAATATCTTTTTAGGGAATGAGATACGCGACGGTGTACGGGTTAACTGGAACGAGACGATCAAGCGCGCCACCGAAATGCTCAACGTGGTACGCCTCAACATTAACCCCTCCACTAAGGTGAAGGATCTCGGCGTTGGCAAGCAGCAGTTGGTCGAAATCGCCAAAGCGCTCAGCCGGAACGTCAAGCTGCTGATCCTCGATGAGCCAACCGCCGCCCTGAACGAGGACGATAGCGCCAACTTGCTCGATCTGTTGCGCGGTTTGCGGGACCAAGGCGTCACTTGTATTATGATCTCGCACAAGCTCAAAGAAGTGATCGCTATCGCCGATACGGTCACGGTGCTGCGCGATGGTCATAGCGTCTGTACGCTCGATGCCCACAAAGGCGAGGTGAGCGAACCGGTGCTGATCAAGCACATGGTTGGTCGCGAGATCAACAATATCTACCCCAAGCGCGCGTCTCACGAGTTCGGCGAAACGGTGCTTGAAGTGCGCAATTGGAGCGCCTACAGCCCTTCTCTTGGCCGCCAAGTGCTGCGAGATATCAACTTTTATGTGCGGCGCGGTGAGATTGTGGGATTTGCTGGCCTAATGGGTTCGGGGCGCACCGAACTCGCGCTCAGCATCTTTGGGAATGTGCCTGGCTATCGTATCGAGGGTGAGCTGATTCTGAATGGCGAATCACGGCGCTTCCGCCGTCCTGAACAGGCGATTCGTGCAGGTATCGCGTATGTTACCGAGGATCGCAAGGGCAACGGCCTGATCCTCATTCAAGATGTGAAGAGCAACATCACCCTCGCCAACCTGCAAGCGATCTCCTCAGAGTACGGCGTGATCAAAGAGACCGCCGAAATCAGCGTCGCGACCGAATATCGCAGTAGCCTCAATATCAAGACCCCCACGATCGAGCAGCGGGTCGGCAACCTGAGCGGTGGTAATCAACAGAAGGTCTGTTTAGGCAAATGGCTCTTTGTGAAGCCCAATTTGCTGATTTTGGACGAGCCAACGCGCGGTATCGATGTTGGCGCAAAATACGAGATCTATACGTTGATGAACCAATTGGTTGAGCAGGGGATGAGTATCATGATGATCTCATCGGAGTTGCCCGAAATCTTGGGCATGAGCGATCGTGTGTATATCGTATCGGGTGGACGGATTACGGGTGAGCTCGCAGGCGCCGAGGCCACACAAGAGACTATTATGCACCTCGCGACAAATTAGTCGCCAAGGAGGACAAGCATGGCTGCCCAACCTATGCAGGAAAGCGTTAGAATGCCGTCGTTCTTGTACAACCTGCAACGAGTGTTGCGTGATAATATGCGCGATTATGGCATGTTCATTGCCCTATTCGTGATCATGTACTATTTCAACCTCAGGACCGATGGTGTGTTCCTTTCGCCACGCAACGTCACTAACTTGTTCAACCAAACTGGTTATATCGCTGTGCTGGCTGTTGGTATGACGTTGGTGATTGTGATCCGGCATATCGATCTTTCGGTCGGTTTCTTGGCTGGATTCTTGGGCGCAGTGTCGGCGATCGCCTTGAGCTTCTGGGGGCTTCCAGTCTATGTGGTAATCCCGATGGTGTTGCTGTTGGGCACACTGGCTGGCCTGCTCACCGCGTTGCCCGTCGCTCAGCTCGGCATCCCGTCGTTCGTCTCCTCGTTGGCGGGCTGGCTGATCTATCGCGGCTTCCTTCAGCAATCCACTGAGGGTACCGGAACGATCATCATCTCTGACGAAGCCTTTAATGCGATCGGCAATGGCTTTATCCCCGATCTTCCCATCGGTCCAATTATCGAGGGCTACCATACGCTGACGCTGCTGTTGGGTGCCTTGGCGATCCTGTGGTTTATCATTAGCTCGATTCGCACTCGCCGAGAGCAGCTCTCCTACAATTTCGAAGTGATCCCGACCTACCTGTTTGTGCTCAAACTGATCTTTATCTCGTTGCTGGTTGGCGCGGTCACAACCATTATGGCTGGTTACCAAGGTATGCCGTGGACCGTGTTGATCGTGATCATTGTGGTGGGTGTGTATCACTTCGTCACGACCCAAACGGTGCTTGGTCGCCACATCTATGCGGTCGGTGGCAACCCCGAGGCCGCCGAGTTGAGCGGTATCAGCGTGAAGCGCATCATCTACGTGGTGTTCGGCTCGATGGGCATGCTCTCGGCGCTGTCGGGCATTCTGTTCGCTTCGCGTCTCACCTCCGCTTCGACCACGGCTGGCGCACTGTTCGAGCTTGACGCGATCGCAGCGGCCTATGTGGGTGGCGTCTCGGCGGCGGGTGGCGTTGGTCGCGTGACAGGCTCGATCATCGGCGCGCTTGTGATGACCTCACTGATCAACGGTATGAACCTGATGGGTGTTGGCATCTCGTACCAGTACATTGTGCGTGGCGCTGTGCTGGCTCTCGCTGTGATCTTCGATGTGATGGCTCGTCGCGCAAGCCGCTAAACAAGTGGCAATAGTACTATTGTGATTAGAAAAAAATCCTATGCTATGATGGCAGGAGGCGAATGCGATCGGCTGCCTTGAGCATTGAGCGATGTGCCCGCCTCTTGCTGATACAACCTCATCCACTCACGTGACGCTTCATGATCCAACGACGGAGCATTCAATGGAGAAGGTCGCCACAAACTGGTCTACGACAAACCCGGCGGTGTTGCTGAGAATGCTTCGACAGAGCTGGGGCTCGCTGGTGCGGCGGCAGGAGTTGATCGTCGCTCTGCTGCTGTTGCTGGCTGGTATGGGGCTGGGTTTTGGCACCGACACTTTCATTACCAGCACCAACCTGCTGAACGTCAGCATCTACGTCTCCTGGTTCGCGATAGCCGCATTCGGCGTAGGTCTCGCCATCATTGTTGGCGGCATCGACCTCTCGGTCGCCTCGGTGATGGCCTTAGCAGGCATTCTGTGCGCGCTTGCGCTGCATTGGGGCTGGCCGCTCTGGGCGGCGATTGGCTTGGGTCTGTTAAGCGGCGGCTTGGTTGGCAGCCTCAACGGTATACTCGTGAGCCAATTTCAGCTCCCGCCCTTTATCGTCACCTTCGGCACAATGGGCCTCGCGCGCGGCATCACGCTCAGCCTCACCAGCGGCGCTCCAGTGCGCGATCTGCCGCAACCCTTCCTCGAACTCGGCCAAGGCAGTTTATGGCTCGGCCCGCTGGAAGTGCCGTTGCCTTTACTCTGGATGCTGATATTGGCGGCCTTGCTCAGCCTGATGCTGCACCGCACTGTGCTTGGTCGCTATATCTACATCCTGGGTAGCGACGAACCTGCACTGCTGGCCGTCGGCATTCCCACCGGGAGGCTGAAACTGCTGGCCTACATGCTCAGCGATACCCTGGCCGCCTGCAGCGGCATTGTGATGACCGCCAAGCTCGGTGTGGCAGCGCCAATGGCCGCGAACGGCTACGAACTCGACATCATCGCCGCCGCCGTGATCGGTGGTGCGAGCTTATTCGGCGGCGAGGGCACCATCATTGGCATTGTGTTGGGCACCATCTTGATGCAGGTGGTTCGCAACGGCCTGGTCTTGCTTGGTTTCTCAACATCCTGGCAGTGGCTGGCGATCGGCGCCATGATCCTCGTCGTTATTCTGCTCGACTTCTGGCGGCGGCGGCGAGTGTAGGTGCAACATGCCCGCGTTTCGTTCGATGTTCCTCAAACAATGCTATCTGCTGTTGATCGTCGTGCTGGTGCTCACCGCCTGTGGCGCACCGGAGGGCTCCACCGCACGGCGTAAACTCACGATCGCTTGGGTGAGTAAATCGCTCGGCAACCCCGTCTTCGATCTCGGGCAGCGCGGCGCAATGCAGAAGGCCCGTGAACTAAGCGAGAATGGCCCCATCGATATCGAACTGATCATGGTTGGGCCTGTCTCCGCCGATGCCGTCGAGCAAGCGCGCATTATGGACGACCTAATCGCTCGGCATGTCGATGGAATCGCCGTTTCCTGCAACGATCCCGACACTTGCGCCGCTCCGATCGATCGGGCGGTGGACGCTGGCATCGCCGTGATGACGTGGGATTCGGATTCGCCCAATAGCAAGCGCTTCTCGTTCCTCAGCATCGACAACTACGTCAGCGGCACGATCGCAGCCGATCTGCTCGCCAAGGCGATCAACGAGCAGGGGAAGGTTGCGGTGATCTCCGGCGTGCCAGGCGCGCTCAACCTGCAACAGCGCGTCGATGGCTTCCGCGATCGCCTCAACGAAGCGTATCCGCAGATCGAGATCGTGCGCGTGTTCGCCAGCAACGAAGATATTAACCTCGGCGTGCAGGGCGTCGAGGAGACGATGCAGGCGCATCCCGACCTGCGTGGCTGGTTTTTCGCTGGCCTGTGGCCGCTCTTCGCCGACCGTGGTTCGATGCCGCTTTGGGAGGCCGGATCACGCAGCGGCCAAGTGAAGACCGTCGCCTTCGACTCGCTCCCGCTCGAACTCGATCTACTGCGTAGCGGCTATGTCGAAGCGTTGATCGGCCAAAAATACTGGGATTGGGGATACGTATCGGTGGAGATGGTTTACAACTACATCGTCAACGGTACCCGCTACCCCACTTTTATCGATACTGGTGTAGACATCGTGACGCGTAACAACGTCGATGCGATGGCAAAAGCGTGGGAGGAGAACGACTTCAGTAAACCGTTACCGGCGCCCTAAGAACAGTGTAGCATTTCGATTCCAGCATACATGTGGGTTTTGATGGAATCAAGGGGAGGTGTATCATGAAAGCAAGCAGAACGTATCTCAACACCAATCGCCTTGGGCGAACGCCATTGCTTGGCAACATTGGGCGATCTCAAATGCCAATGCGGCGCCGTTCACGTCGCAGAATCATTTGGTGGCCGACCGAGTTGCGTTGCACCTTCTCTCGCACCATTAGAGCGACCTCGTACCGGAGTTTTCCGCTGTAGTCTTTGTGCATTAGGAACGGTATGGAACCGATACTGCGTTGCATCAATCTCTCCAAGAACTTCGATGCTCTTCCTGTGCTGCGTCAGATCAGCTTCTCAATCGCACCAGGCGAAGTAGTGGGTCTTGCTGGGCGTAGTGGCACAGGCAAATCGGTTCTCGCCGAGATCATCGCGGGCGTGGAGGCTCCCACCGATGGCGACCTGTACGTCGATGGTCGCCGCGTTAGTTGGCCGTTCCGCGCCGCATCGTTGGGTGTCACGCTGATCCGCCAGCAACCCAAGCTGGTGGATCGCCTCGACATCATCGCTAACATCTTCCTCGGCGACGAGCTTGGTTGGCCGAATATTGCGGGTTGGTTGCGCGTGCCGAGCCGCCGCCAGATGGAGCGCCGCGCCCAAGAGGTGCTGAATCAACTGGATGTGCAGCTCCCCTCCCTGCGCGAGAAAGTCAACAACCTCACCAGTGAACAGCGCCAACTCGTCGCTATCGCACGTGCTCTGCTGCGCCCCGCCAAACTTGTGCTGGTCGATGAGCCGACTCAACCGCTCAGTTACGCCTATCAGCAGCGCCTGCTCTCACTGATCCGCACTTGGCAGCGCAACGGGGCGGCGGTCCTCTTCAGCAGCAACAACCTCGATCATCTCTTCGCCGTCTCCGATCGCATCCTCGTGCTGCGCCAAGGGCGCTGCGTGGCCGATCTGCAGGTCGATTCGGCGGGACGCGAGGACGTGGTAGCCGCACTGGTCGGCATGAATGACCGCCAGCAACTCACCCCGATCATCTGGGCGCTCGACAGCTACTACCGCGCCCGCGAGCAGAGCGAGAAACTCGGGCATCAGCAGACCATGCTCGAACAGAACCTCGCCGCCCAAGATTCGCTCAACCGCCAACTGATCGACCAACTGGCCGTCCAAGTCTCGGCGCTCGACAGCGCGAACCTCGCCCTGCAGGATGCGCAGCGTCGTCTGCTCACCGAACGCGAACAGGAGCGCAAAGCCCTCGCCCGCGAACTGCACGATCAAGTCATTCAGGATATGCTGAGCTTGAACTATCAGCTTGAGGAGATCGAGGCCGACGCCGCCGAATACGGCTTTGCCAACGAACTGGCCGAGGTGCGCATCGGCATTCGCAGCCTTGTCGATGATGTGCGGCGGATCTGCGGCAACCTGCGGCCACCCACCATCGACAGCTTGGGTGTGGGCGCGGCCCTGCAATCGTACACCCGCGATTGGTCGGCGCGCAACAACATCGCGGTGCATCTCGACCTCGACGCGCAACTTGGGCGCCTGCCCGAAGCGCTGGAGCTATCGATCTTCCGCCTCGTGCAGGAGGGCCTGAGCAACGTGCGCAAGCACTCTGGCGCCACCGAAGTGCATGTGAAACTGTTACACACCTCGCCGCGCACCCTGATGATCGCCATCGCCGACAATGGCCGTGGACTGCCTTCCAACTTCGATCTCTCGGCGCTCGCCTCGAAAGGGCACTACGGTCTGCTCGGCATCAGCGAGCGGGTCGCACTGCTCGATGGGCGGCTCTCGGTCCAGAACCAGCCGAGCGGCGGTGTGCTCATCCAGGTCGAACTACCGCATCCCCGCGTCGAAGTTGAATAGTCCCTCTTTCGTGAGCTTATTCCTCTCGTTCACTAGTACGGGCTTGGGTATGGCCGTGTGGGCGCGGGTTGCGCATGTAGTGCCGCCACAGCACCGCCCGAGCGCTAGAGGCGCTGGTTATCGTGGCCAATTCGTCGGCTGCATCGATGATCAGCGCCTCTAGCTCGTGTGGCGTGGCCTGCCAGCCCAGGTCGCCCATCACCTGCTGTGCTAGCGGCAACCAACATTCAAGCAGCTTCTGGAAGCGTGGTTCGTACTCGCGTTGCATGTGCCTTCCTCGTGTCGTATAGCTCCTTGTTTTGAGTATACGCAGCGATCCGACCACAAATATGGACTCAGTGAGGAGATCTTAAAAAATGGGGAAAAAATAGCAAAATTTGAAAAGCAAAAGCGCCTGATGTATCATCAGACGCTTGAACAGTGGAGCGGGAGACGGGGTTCGAACCCGCGACCTGCACCTTGGCAAGGTGCCGCTCTACCAACTGAGCCACTCCCGCATTCTCTCTCTCTGCGCGCTTCGCTTTTGGTACCTGATTGTTAAAATGGAGCGGGAGACGGGGTTCGAACCCGCGACCTGCACCTTGGCAAGGTGCCGCTCTACCAACTGAGCCACTCCCGCAACGCTTGCGATTATAGCATAGCTTATTGGTTTTTGCAAGTTGACGCCTCGTGATGCCGAGTGCGTCGCTTGTTGTCAACCAAAACGCGGCCCCAAGCGGTATGCAGGAACCGCGTTTGATGTTGGTGCCAGGGACGGGGGACGATCCCGTGACCTCATGTTTTTCAGACATGCGCTCTACCAACTGAGCTACCCTGGCAAGTTTCTCTTCGCTTGTAAAAAGCGGAAAGGCAGGCCTTTCGCTTTGGTGGGCGATGACGGACTCGAACCGCCGACAACCTCGGTGTAAGCGAGGCGCTCTACCAACTGAGCTAATCGCCCTGTATGTGGTGCCGAGGAAGGGACTTGAACCCTTACGAGCATTGCTGCCCACTAGGCCCTCAACCTAGCGCGTCTGCCAATTCCGCCACCTCGGCTCACAACTTCGCGAATTATAGTCATATTTGGCCATGTTGTCAAGTGAGGCTTTCTGATGCGGTAAAACCTCGTTTTTGGCAGGGGTTTCACCACAGGATCTTGGGGGAAACCCCTGCCTTTTTTGTGGATTTTTAGGCCATCTGCTGCTTAATCAAGGCTCTGAAGCCGTTCCACATGGCCCATGAACTCGGCGCGGGTGCTCGCTTCGTGCCGAAACACGCCGCGCATGGCCGAGGTGATCATCTTGGTGTTGGCCTTCTTCACGCCGCGCATGACGGCGCAGAGGTGTGTGCCCTCTGCGACGACTGCGACACCATGCGGATCGAGGGCTTGGTTCATGAAGTCGGCTATCTGCACGGTCATGCGCTCCTGCACCTGTAGGCGGCGGGCGAACATTTCGACGATGCGCGGGATTTTCGAGAGCCCCAGGACTTTGCCTTTGGGGATGTAGGCGACGTGGACGCGCCCCATAAACGGCAGCATATGATGTTCACACAAACTGGAGAACTCAATATCTTTGACAACGACCATTTCATCGTATTCGACGTGGAAGATGGCATCGTTGATCAACGCTTCGGGATCGATGTGATAGCCAGCCGTAAGTTCAGCATACATTTTGGCGACACGGTTTGGCGTGCGCTGTAAGCCCTCGCGATTGGGGTCCTCGCCGAGTTGGCTGAGGATGCTGACGACGGCCTCCTCGATCAGCGGATCGCTTTGGAAGGTCATCCCCTCAAGTTTGCCCTGCCCCGGGATGATCTGGTGGCTGTAATCGGGCGTGTCATCGGCGATGGCGTGGCTATGTATCTTGGCACGGCTGTTACCGTTGCTCTTCATGCTGTATCTCCTCAACAAAAGGTAGGTATTGGTTTCCGGCTGGACGTAAGCGTTGTTATTGGCCGCTATATTCGAAGATATTATTGTTGGTCTCCCACAGCCGCAGGTGGGCTAACCGCCCTTGGAAGCGTGGCGCCAACTCCTCCCACAGGTAGAGCACGATCTGTTCTCCTGTGGAGGTACGTGTGGCGAAGGCGGGGACTTCGCGGTCGAGGTGTTTGTGATCGAGCGTGTCGAGCAGGTCGTTCACGGTGCGGTCCATCGCTACAAGGTCGATCAGCATGCCGGTTTCGGGGTCGATTGGTCCTTGGACAGTCACTTCGAGCCGATAGTTGTGCCCATGCCCGTTTGGATTGTTGCATTTGCCGTAGAGCGCTTGATTCTCGCTCTCCGATAGCTGCGGCGCATGCAGGCGGTGCCCCGCCGAGAAGGTGTAGGAGCGGGCGAATTGCGCTTGTTCTCCCGCGTAGTCGGCCCACAGGTCGTCCATCTCGTACAGGCGCAGCCGCGCGAGCGTGACACCCTCGGGCATGCGCGGGGCGATCAGCTGCCACAACACCCGCACGATATTCTCGGTGGTGGGGATCTGCTCTTTGAAGTAGGGCGTGTCCTCGTTCAGGTGTTTGTGATCGAACTGTTCGAGGATCTCGCCAACGATCTGTTTGAGATCGGTCATGTTCATGATCATGCCGGTGATCGGGTCGGGATCGCCTGCGATGGTGACATGCAAGGTGTAGTTGTGACCATGTCCATACGGACTGGTGCATTTGCCAAATGTGCGCTCGTTTTGCTCGGAGCTCCAATCATCGCGCCAATAGCGATGCGCTGCCGAAAACTCGAAGCGTCGGGTAGCGTAGAGCATTGGTCTACTCCATAATGACTAACCGCGAACCCGTCGATGCTGCGTTGTGAGTAGTATAGATGTTCGCGTTATATCTTAACATATGCGGCTTGTCTGTGCTTGGTGTGGTACTGGCTTTTTGGACAGATATGCGCTCCGACCTCTTGCGTACTGGCACTGTTCTTGCGCAGCCCTATGGTGTATTGAGTTTTTCAGGAAAGGAGGGTTGTGATGGAGCAGCAGAGAATGCCCGAGATGATTATCGCCCTGTTCAACAATCTGTCGGTGGTGACGGAGGCGATGGCTCGTTTGGAGGAGCGCGGTGTGCCGTATTCCGATGTTCGTCTGCGTACGTATCCGAACCAGGATGACGATATGTCGTTGTTGCCGCCCGGTCTGCCGAGCTTGTCCGAGCAGGTGTGGATGTTGCAGGTGGTAGTCGAGTTCCCTGGGGTGTTCCGCGCCGAGGAGTTGTTGCGCGAGCATGAGCCGCTGGCGATTGGCCGCACCTTGGCTCTGAATCGGGGCCGCAGCGATACCGAGCTGGGTGCGCTGTCGTGGCGGCATCATGTGTTTGCTAGCTCGACTGCGAGCGATCAGGCGGGCGAATCGGCTGGCACAACGGGTCTGACGGGCATTACGACGAGCGGAGTGTTCGCAGATGATGCGGTGACGACGGGCAATGTGCCTGTACGAGGATTACGCGGCAGTGAGGGTCAGCCCCCTATGCGTCATCAGAATCCTGCTGATGAGCAACTCCACCCTACCACAGTGACCGATAAGGAGCGCCCGGATACCGAGCTGCATCCCGACTGATCGTAGGCTTGTTCAGCAAACGAGATAGCCCGTTGTCGCCTTGCAATCTCCTTTCCGTTTTGTGAAGCCGATGCGTTTGCTACGCATCGGTTTTGCGTTGCCTGGAGATATAAAGAGTTGGGATACGGTGATCTTTGCAAAAAGCTGCGTTACCCCATCGAACTTGTGTCATTCTTCACAAAAAGTGTCGGGTTGTTGTTTTCAAGGTGTCGTATCAGCACAATTAGTGCGAATACAGCGATATGCGCATCCTAGCATTAAGACAATCGTCTACGCACAGAACGCGAAACGCAAGACAAATAGTGTCAATTTTGGCCATGTTTGGTGCTTTTGAAAGGGCTAATTCGTGGGTTTTGGCGTATTGATGCGGAATAGCGAAATTGACAATCTATCTATCAGATGATATGATGATTATACACCTATTTGATTTACATAACAATCCGCTACTTCGTTTTTCCCTCGATCGTTATTGCGAGGCGCCATGAGTGCGGATATCCGTAGACCACAGCGACTTAATCTTACGCAGCAGTGTGCCGAGAGTATTAAAGAGCACATTGTGCGAAGTGCGCTTAAACCCGGCGATCGTTTGCCCACTGAGCAAGAGTGGGTGGAGATGCTGGGTGTTAGTCGGCTTGTTGTACGCGAAGCGCTTCACATGCTCGCTGGCAGCGGCATGATTGAAGTTCAACAGGGTCGTGGGGCGTTTGTACGCGATGGTGCGGAGATCAGCCTGCTTGAGCAGCTTTTGTTTGGCTTAGACGCCCAACATTTGACATATTCCGACGTTTTTGAAGCTCGCGCAATGCTTGATCTGGTTGTGCTTGAATTGTGCATGCATCGCGCAGATCAGCACGATTTCGACGATCTTGAGCGTATTTTGCAGCAGATGCAGGAAACCATCGCGAAGGGTGAGCGCAATAACGATAATCACATCGCTTTCCATCGACGCTTGCTGCAAGCGACTGGAAATCCTCTGATTGAGCGATTAGGTTTAGTCATTCTGGATATGTTTTGGCGTATGGGCGAACATATGCCGTCGTTGAGGCTGCCGGAGATCGATTGGTCGGCGTACGACGAGGTGGCGAGCCATCGCGCGCTGCTGGAGGCGATCCGTTCGCGCGATTTGGCGAATTCGCGGCGGTTAGTGTTTCAGCATCTCCCAGTCCAACCAGGTGTGACGTATTATTTTCCTATCGCGGCTACTCCTGATGTTACTGCGGGATAGCGTATTTGGCAGGTGACGACAAGATCTCTTCTGTATGCGATGTCGATGGGTTGCAAGCGCAGTCCATCGACATAACATACTCTGATGATGCGGATAGCCGCAGGCACATCATCCGGCGATAACCGTCTGTTCGATGACCTATGTTGTAAAGGGTTTTGCTGTCTTGTGGCATGTTACGGCCCTTGGCAGAGCGGCAGCATCTCTTTGTGGGGCATGAAAACGATTACCTGGCGTGTCGGTTGCTTGCGGTTGCAGGTGAATCGGCTGTTTCGATAGAGGTTTGTGATCGGCAAAAGGAGGTGTTTCTTACGGTTTGGTCGAATGATGCTGGTTAGATCGGAATAGCTTGGAACATGCATAATCACTTGTGATCATCGAGGATCCGGTGATTGTTCTGGACAGGAGACCATCAGAATGAACCGTAAACGTACTTGGTCGATGTTCGCCCTCTTAACGGTGTTTGCTGTTGTGCTTGTCGCTTGTGGTGGCGGTTCAGCACCTGCAAGCCAACCCACAGCAGCCCCCGCTGCCCCTGCCGCTTCAGAACCTACTGCTGCACCTGCAGCCGCAGATCCCACTGCCGCTCCAGCTGCTGAGCCTGCTGCCGAGCCCACTGGCAATGGTACATTGAATGGCGTAACCCTGCCGCCCGATGCTGCCCCTGCCGATCAGCAAGTGTATGTCGTCCACTACGATAACACCGCCGACTTTACGACGATCGACTTTTATGAGTCGGTCTACAAGCGTGGTGGTGCGATCGCCGATGTGTTGTCCGATGCGCTGGTGCGCTTGGACAAGAACTTCGAGATCAGCCCCGGCGCGGCCACCGAGTGGTCGGTCGATGAGTCTGGGTTGGTGTGGACGTTTAAGCTCGACCCGAACTTGATGTGGAGCGACGACACGCCCGTGACCGCCGAGGACTATGTGGCGACGTTCCGCTACGCAGCCGATCCCGAGCACGCTTGGGACTTCACGTGGTTCTTCAGCGGTGTGATCAAGAATTGGGACGAGGTGGTGGCTGGTGAGTTGCCGCTCGATCAATTGGGCGTGACGGCTCCCGATGCGCATACCGTCCAGTTCGAGACGGTTTCGCCCGCGCCGTACTTGCCCGCGATGCTGCTCTACAGCATGCCGTTGCAGAAGAAGGCGCTGGAGACGTACGGCGGCCTGTACAACTCCGATCCGGCTACCTCGGTTTCGTCGGGCCCGTTTATCTTGAAGGAATGGCGCAAGGGCGATCGGCTGGTGTACGAGGCCAACCCGAAGTACAAGGGCACGAACAAGCCGTACATCCAGAAGGTGGTGGTGATCGGTGCCGCACCTTCGACCGACTTCGCTGCGTACCAGGCTGGTGAGATCGACTTTGTGTCCGGCCCGAACTTGTCGCCCGCCGATAACGATATCGTGGCGGCTGACCCAGAGTTGTCGGCGCAGTTCCACCCGCACTACGGCGACTTCCGCACCGATTACCTGTTCTTCGACACCAAGAATCCGCCCTTCGATAACCTGAAGGTGCGCCAGGCGTTCAGCCATGTGATCGACCGCGATGCGCTGATTCAGTCGATCATCAAGCCGAGCCAGGGTATTCCGGCCTACTCGTTCTTGATGCCCGGTTTCCCGGCCTCCAATTCGGAAGGGCTGAAGGATATTCAGAACTACGATGTGGAGAAGGCCAAGGCGCTGTTGGCCGAGGCTGGCTACCCGAACGGCGAGGGCTTCCCGAAACTGACGCTCTGGCTGCGCAACGAGCCGCCCGTGCGCCAGGCGCTGGCCCAGGCTATCGCTGCTTCGATCAAGCAGAATCTGGGCATCGAGGTTGAGGTCTCGAACAAGGAGAACAAGACCTTCACCGATGCGATGAACGCGAAGCCGACCGAGATCCAGTTCGGTATGGTCTCCTACGGCTTCGACTTCTTGGACCCCTACAATATGTTGAGCGTGTGGCTCGGCGGCGGCCGCCACAACTGGAACAACGAGGCCTTCGATAAGCTGGTGCGCGAGGCTGGCGCGTTTACGGGCGATCCGGCTGAGCGTATTCGGATGTTCCAGGAGGCGGAGCGGCTGCTGGTTGAGGATGTCGGCGGCATCTTCATCTATCACCGCACGGCTGGCGACCTCTATCGCCCGTACCTCAAGGGCACCGAGCTTGAGCCGGATAACAACGGCTTTGCGGCTCAGCACTGGCCGGGCTTCGCCGCCAATAACAAACTGCTCGGCTCGATGTACATTTCTCAGGAAGTGGCCAACTATAACCGTCGGCTTCCGTAGGTGCTGCGTTTGAGGCGTGGGTGTTGGGGGTGCGGTTTGCGCGCCCAACACCCGCCCCTACAAATGCAAAGGGGGAGATATGGTGCGTTATCTCGTTGGCCGGATCATTGGCCTGATTGTGGTGTTCATCATCGTTTCGATCGTGGCGTTTCTGTTGATGCATTCGATCCCCGGCGGCCCGTTCGACGAGGAGAAGTCGCCGCTGCCTCCGGCGGCCAAGGCGAATATTCTGCGGAAGTACGGCTTGGATCGCCCGCTGCACGAGCAGTACCTGCGGTATATGTGGAACGCGCTGCAGGGCGATTTCGGGATTTCGTTCCAAAGCCCCACCGAGACGGTGATTCAACTGATCGGGCGGACGTGGCCTGTGAGCATTCAGTTGGGCCTCTCGGCGGTGGTGGTGGCCTTTGTAAGCGGCTTGCTGTTTGGGATCATAGCGGCGGTCAAACAGAATACCTGGATCGACTATGTAGTCACGTTCATCTCGACGCTCGGCATTACGGTGCCGAGTTTTGTTATCGCGATGTGGTTGCTGTTGCTGTTCGCGGTGCGCATGCGCTGGCTGCCGACGGGCGGCTGGCCGACGACGGGCAACGGCGATTGGAAGACGATGATTATGCCGGTGCTGACGCTGGCGCTTGGGCCTTCGGCACTGGTGGCGCGATACACCCGCTCGAGTCTGGTCGAGGTGATCCGTTCCGATTATATTCGCACGGCTCGGGCGAAGGGCTTATCGGAGCGTGCGGTGGTGCTACGCCACGCGCTGAAGAATGCGCTGATCCCACTGATCACGATCTTTGGCCCGCAGATCCCGAATCTGATCACTGGCACGATTTTTGTCGAGTCGATCTTCCGTATTCCGGGCTTGGGTCGATTCTTTGTATCGAGCATCTATCTGCGCGATTATCCCATGATTATGGCTACGATGTTGTTGGTGGCGACATTGTGGAGCATTACCTATCTGTTGAGCGATATTTTGTATACGATTGTCGATCCACGCATTCGCCTGACCTAAGAGGGATACGATGAGCGTTGCAGTAGAAAATCCGGTGGTGGCATCAGCCGATGCTCATATGCGCGAGGAGACGGGGCTGTGGCGCGATGCGATGCGGCGCTTCTCCAAGAATAAGTTGGCGGTCGCCTCGCTGGTGGTGATGATCGCATTGATACTGACGGCTATCTTCGCTGATGTGCTGGCTCCGGCGCCGTACGATTTTTCGAATTTGCTTGAGGCGAACCAGTTCCCCAACTCGCAACATTGGTTGGGTACCGATACGGTGGGTCGCGATTTTCTGAGTCGCTTGATCTACGGCACGCGCGTTTCGTTGATCGTGGGCTTCTCGGTGCAGGCGATCGCGTTGGTGATTGGGGTGGTGCTGGGCACGCTGGCGGGCATGTTCGGCGGTTGGGTCGATTATGTGGTGATGCGCTGGGTCGAGGTGCTGACGGCGATCCCGATCTGGCTGTTCGCGCTGTTCTTGGTTTCGGTGTGGCGCGCTACCAACGAGTCGCAGGGTGGCGGCTTGATGAATGTGATTGTGGCGATCGGGTTGATCGGTTGGGTGGATATTTGTCGGTTGACCCGCGCCCAGTTGATGTCGCTGCGAACCAAGGATTATGTGCTGGCGGCCCACGCGATCGGTGCGACGTCGTTCCAGATTGCGCGCCGCCACCTGCTGCCGAACGCGCTGGCTCCGCTGATTATCGCGGTGACGCTGGGTGTGCCGACGGCGATCTTCACCGAGGCAGGTTTGAGCTTTTTGGGCTTCGGTATCAATGATCCGCTGCCGAGTTGGGGCAAGATGGTGGCCGATGCAAATTCGTACATTCAGGTGTACTGGCATTTGGGCTTGTTCCCCACCCTGATGATCGCGATTACGATGTTGACGTTTTCGTTTGTGGGCGATGGGTTGCGCGATGCGCTCGACCCACATCTGAATAAGTGATCCTCTTTTGGTTGGGTAGTTTGTTGTGATGTCGAGGCGTTAGACGGTGCCTCGACATTACTTCTTCTCCGTGACGATTCGGGATGCGGTCGCCGATATTTGGTATCATCCAGTATCGTTGGCGGTAGGGCCGATGGTGCGGGGTATCGTTCTGATTTGTATCTGCTAAGGAAAGAGACGTTCATGCCCTCTATCGAGACTGAATTGCTGCATGTGGGCGATGATCGCGCTGCACAACGTGGTGCTATCAATACGCCGGTGTATCGTGCTTCGTTGTTTTCGTTCGAGACGTACCAGGAGTTTCGGGATGAGGGTGCGCGTGGCGCGGCGGGGATGGTCTACAGTCGGGTAAATAACCCGACGCGCGCCGCGCTGGAGGCGAAGATCGCGCATTTGGAGCGGGCCGACCATGCGTTGGCGTTTTCCTCGGGGATGGCGGCGGTGTCGGCGGCGCTGTTGTCGTTGCTACGGGCCGGCGATCATCTGTTGGTGGTGGCGTGTTGCTACGGCCCCACGCGCTCGTTGAGCACGACGTTGCTGGCGCGGATGGGTGTGGAGGTCGAGTATTTCGATTCGGATGAGTCGGCGGATCTGAGCGGGCGCATCAAGCCGAATACACGGGCGATCTATCTTGAGTCGCCCGGTACGCTCACGATGCAGGTGCAGGATCTGCGTGCGGTGGCGGCGCTGGCGAAGCAGCACGGCATCTTCACGATTATCGACAATACGTGGGCTACGCCGCTGTACCAGCAGCCGATCACGCTGGGCATCGATGTGGTGATGCATACGGCGACGAAGTATTTGGGCGGCCATTCCGACCTGATGGCGGGTGTGTTGGCGTTCAATGCGCCGCTGCTCAGCACGATCCAGCCGGTGGCCGAGATGTTGGGAGGCATGCTCTCGCCCGATGATGCCTACTTGGTGTCGCGCGGTCTGCGCACGTTGGCGGTGCGTCTGGAGCGCCAGTCGGCTTCGGCGATGAAGATTGCGCGCTGGTTGCAGGCGCGGCCCGAGGTGGCGCGAGTGAATTATCCGGGCTTGCCGGAGTTCCCCGGTCATGCGTTGGCGTGTTCGCAGATGAGCGGCTTTTCGGGCTTGCTGAGCGTGGAGATGCGCGATCCGGCTCCGGCAGCGGCGCAGCACGCGTTTGTGGATGCGTTGCGCTACTTTTCGATCGGGGTGAGTTGGGGCGGCTACGAGAGTTTGGCGCTGCCTGTGGGCGAGACGTACCGCGATGCGCCGCATATTCGCCGCAGTATGGGCATCGGCGATGAGATGTACCGCTTGAGCATTGGCTTGGAGGCGGTGGAGGATTTGATCGAGGATCTGGAGCGCGGTTTTGCGGCGCGAGCGGCAGTGTTGAGCGGATCGTAGCGGTGGCGTGAATCGGCGCCCAAGTCCATCATAGCCAGTGTGCCGTGGCCTCGTGTGTGGTGGCGCGGCACGCAGCGACGGGCGCGAAGGCGGCGGTTGCTTCGATCAACAAAACGAAATGTGCTTGGCTTAACGGTGACGAGGTGCTGGATGTGCTCCCAGCACCTCGTCGCGTTGTGTTAGGGGATGAGCAGGACTTTGGCGACGTTGCCTGGCTCTTCGATCAGGCGCTCGAACCACTTTCCGCCATCGGCGAGCGGCGCTTCGACGACCCACGGGTCGAGGCGGACGCTGCCTTCGGCCAGCAGGGCGACGGCGTCGCTAAAGTTTTTGTGGGTGTAGGCGAACGTGCCGCGCACGTGGATCTCGCGGCGGATGATCTCGGCGGCGGGCATGCTGCTGACTTCCTCGTGGAGGCCGCAGAGCACGACGGTGCCGCCAGAGCGGGTGGCCGAGACGCATTGGGCGCGGGTGATGGCGGTGCCCACTGCATCGACGGCGGCGATGGCGCCTTCGCCGTTGGTGGCTTCGCGCACGGTTTTGACGACATCGACCTCGCGGGGGTTCAGGATCTCACCGCCGAGTTCGTCGGCCATGGCGAGGCGGGCGGCATCGAGATCGGCGACAAAGACGCGCGCGGCGCCGTTGCGCTTGAGCACTTGCAGCACGAGCAGGCCGATCGGGCCTGCGCCGATCACAAGGACGACTTTGCCTGCGACATCGCCCGCGAGTTCTGAGGTGCGGATCGCCACGGCGAGCGGCTCAGCGAGCGCGCCGTTGCGGGTGGAGAGGCCGCTGGGCAGCGGGATGATCGAGGCGACTGGCACGACGGCGTATTCGGCGTAGGCGCCAGGGCGGTGTGCGCCCATCAGTTGTCGTTTGGAGCAGAGTTGTGGCTGGCCTGCGGTGCAGAACGAGCAGGTGCCGCAACTGCTGAGCGGGTTGACGGCGACCTCCTGGCCGATGCTGAGTTCGGCGGGGGCTTCGCTGCCGAGTGCTACGATGGTTCCGGCGAATTCGTGGCCCATCACGAGCGGCGGCACGCGCAGGCTGCTATGCCCGAGGTAGCCGCTGAGTTCGGAGCCGCAGATTCCAGCGTAGCTTACTTTGATGAGTGCTTGGTTGGCTGCAATTTCGGGAGTTGGTTGCTCGCGCATTGCCACGACCCGTGGCGCTTCCCATACTAGAGCTTTCATATTCGCTTCACCTCGTTGTGCGATAGAGTGCGCTCGCACCAAGACCGATACATTTTGTGTCGCTTAGTATACCATCTACCGCTGTGTACGCTGCACCGATTGGCTGGTGTTGTGCGTGTGGTATGATATGGTTTGCAGCACAACGACCACCGAAAACGGCGAGCCAGTTGCTGGCTTGCCGTTCGTTTTTCGAAGGTTTTAGGTTCATCATGAAGAAACTCTCTCCAAAAGGCGCGCTTCTCATCTCTGGTTGTAGTATGGGAACGCTCGGTTTTATCACGGCTAGTCTTGGTCCGACGTTGCAGGTATTTGCTGAGAACACAGGGAGTTCCTTGGCGGCGGTTGGTGCGCTGCTCTCTTGTCTGTTGCTGGGTGGTTTAGTGACGCAGTTGTTAGGCGGGCCTTTGAATGACCGCTACGGCCAGCGTCCGGTGATGCTGAGTAGCTTGTGTGTGATGGCGCTGGGTTGCGCTGGGATGGCGCTGAGCCGCAATTTGTGGGTGCTGTTGGCCTGCGCGACGCTCGCTGGGATGGGTCGCGGTGGCATTTCGATCAGCGCGCACTTGTTGGTGGCCCGCGTGTTCGCCGAGCGCAGCGCATCGGCCTTGAATATGATGAATGTGTTCTTCGGCTTGGGTGCGATCACGGCGCCGATTGGGGTGAGTTATGCGCTCAGGTACACGGGGAACGGTTTGCTGGTGTTGTGGTGCGGCATCGCGATGTTGCTGTGCTTGACGCCCCTGATGCGCCTGTTAGAAGGCCCATTGCCCGGTGTGTTGCGTCGGGGTGAGCCAGGCGCGAAAATAGCGAGTCCGCTGCGCGACCCGCTGTTGTGGATCTGCAGTGTGATGTTGTTGTTCTACGTGGGCGGCGAGACGGGCGTGGGCGGCTGGATCACCACGTATCTGGAGCTTTCGCTGGCGCTCGATACGGCTTCGGCGGCGTTTCAGGCGGGCAGTTTTTGGGTAGCGATCACGGTCGGTCGTCTGCTCGGCGCGATGCTCGGTACGCGACTCGGCGCTCCACGGCTGCTGTTGATCTGCATTATCGGCACGATCGTCGGCGCGCTGCTGATTGTGCTGAATGTGGGTCAGCAGGCGATGAGTTTGGTTGGCGTGGTGATCCTGGGCATGAGCTTCGGGCCGATCTACCCGACGGTGATGGCGATCCTCACCTCGCTGTTCCCGCACGCGCCCGGCACGGCGGTGAGCATCTCGTCCGCGACGGGCAGTTTGGGCGGCACGTTCTTCCCCTGGATGCAGGGCACGCTGATCGAGGGCATCAGTCCGACGGCGGGGATGATGCAGGTGCTTGCCATCACGTGGATGTTGTTGTTGCTGGAGATGGCGCGGCGTCTGGTGCTGCGCCGTCGAGCAGTGACGAAGGTGATGGCGGAAGCGCAAACGTAGCGGATGTGATGCGGATAGCGCCCCGTTGGTGATGCGCCCAAGAACAACGACCTTCCACGTGTGCGGAAGGCCGTTGTTGTGCGATTGAACGTTTGCTCGCGACTACTCCACGTCGTGCGCGATGACCAGCATCGTGGCGCCCTTGGGTGTAGGTGCCTGGAACGCCTGCATCAGGATGTAGCCGTCGTTGGGCGCATAGATCGGCATGGCGGGTTCGCCCACGCGCTCGAAGTCATAGAGGCGCGCCACCTGCTGGCCGCGCTTCACGGGCGAGCCGACCGGCAGCAGCGGCTCGTAGACGCCAGTGATCGGCGCGGGAATGTACTCATCGAGGTTCACAGCGGCCACCAAGCGCGGCGGTGTGGGCCGCTCGGGCGCCACCCGCTGAATCTCGCCGTCGAGCAGGCCGTAGTAGCGCATCACGTTCTTGATGCCCTCGTACACGTGCGCCACGCCCTGGCGCAGCACGCCCGTCGAGTGACCGAACTCGCCGCCGATCGTGATCTTGCCCATCGCCTCGGCTTGCTCGGTGAGCAGGCCACTGCCCATGTCGCTCGAATAGATCAGCACGAACGGCGTGTCGAACAGGCTGGCGACGGTCTTCATCTCCTGGTACTGCGCCGGATCACTGATCTGGTGGAACGAGGTGCAGAGCGCGAACTCCATGCCGCGTCCGGCGGCGTGCATGTCGAGCACCACATCGACCAGCGGGAAGATGCGGGTAGTGACGAAGTTGGCGATGCGCGAGGTGATCTTGCCGCGCGGGTCGCCGGGGAAGGCGCGGTTCAGGTTGCCACCGTCGAGCGGCGATTCGCGCAGGCCAGCGATACAGGCGGGCGTGTTGAGGCGCGGCATCAGGATGATGCGCCCTCGGATCTCGGCGGGGTCGAGTTCGTGCATGAGCCGCCAGATCGCCACCTGTCCCTCGTATTCGTCGCCGTGCGTGCCGCCGAAGCAGACGATGCTACGCCCAGGCCCGGCGGTGCCGTTGATCACGGTCATCGGCACGAGTGCGTTAGCCCACGCGCCGTCGAAGTGAAAGGCGACCTCGTAAGTTGCTTTGCCCGGTAGATCGAAGTCGATCGTGTTGTGGTCGTGAACGGTTCGAACTGGCAGTGTGCTCTGAGACATGGGGGTGTTCCTTCACGTTGAAATTGGGCGATGCTATGAATGGGGAAGAGACCTGTCGCACGGCGTTCGTTTGGTTGGGCGAGCGCCGTGCGATGATGGATGTTAGCTCTGTAATTCGCGCAGCAACGCGATGCTCTCGTTCACCAGAACATCGGCGGCATCGGGGCTGAACGGTGTGATCTCGACCTCGTAGCCACCCAGCGGGTAGGCGTCGCGGGTGGGGATGTAGGCCCAGCCGACGTTGGAGTAGCCCGAGAACAGCGTGTGCTGGAACGGCGCGTTCTGCTTGACCCGCAAGCCGATCTCGACGAACGGCTCGCCCGGCGTGGCGATCAGCGCGATCTCCTTGCCGATCGTGAGCGCCTGCAACTCGAAGGTGCGGTGCGTTTTGCCGTAGATCTGGCGAGCGAGGTCGGCCCGCATGCTGGCTCGCTTGGAGAGCATGGTCATTTGGCGGATGTCGTCGTCGGAGCCGCCCTGCTCGCGCAGTTCGTTGAGTTTGGTCACCGCGTCGTTCAGTTGCTTCGCGTAGACCTCGGGGTCGCCCATATCTTTGAGCGGCAGATCGACCAGGCGAGTGCCAACGCGCAGCGAGGTGTCGCGGTCCTGCACTGGGTCGTCGTAGTAGACGCCCAACGGAGCGCCCGATTCGAGCGTGTGTGTGTAGCGCTCGGTGTGCGGCTGCGCCTCGATCTTCCACCACACCTGGCTAGCAGCGTGCCCCAGCATCGCGCCAAGCCGCTTGTACTCGTGTTCGCCGTTGCGCGCGCCGCCCCGGATCGGCCCAATGTCGCCCGTGGCCCCCTGCAAGAAGAGGCAGGTTGAGCCGGTGGCCTGTTCGACCACGCGCTTCATCACACCTGGATAGTCGGGGGTGATCAGTTGGCTATCGGGGCCGACGGTGATCGGGTGGCAGGCGTAGTTGACGATCGTGGCCAGCGGCTTGCCATCGAGTGTGTCGAAGCGAACGACCTTGACCTCGTGATCGACGGGGCCTCCCCAGTTGCGGCCCACCACCACCGCGCCGTCCTCGGGGCGCTGGAAGCGGCGATTAACGCCGATATCGCAGCTGCCGCTGCCCGCATTGACGTTGACGGGCTTCATGTTGCGCAGCGCGGCCCAGGCGACGCCAGCGAGGCGGTGTGGCAGCGCGGCATCGTAGGGGCCGACCATCTCGACGCCTTCTTTGATCCACGATGTCCAACCGACGCCGTTGATCGGTCCGGAGTGGGTGTGGGTGTACGAGAGGCGGATGTGCGAGAGCGGTAGCCCGGTGAGGTCGGCGACGGCTTGGCGAGCCGGGCCAGCCTCTGGCTCCCAGATGTAGATCAGGTCGATATCGATGATCACAAAGGTTTCGTTGCCGTCGCTCAGCGCTAGGGCGGTGGCCCACAGCGGCAGGTCAACGCCAGCGGCTCGTTGGTGCGTCTGCGCGCCCCAACCGGCGTGGGCGATACCGATCGGCGGTGTGATGTCGATTCGGGCGACACCAGCACAAAGTTGGCTCATAGTGTTCCTCTGGATGGAGTCTTGTGAAAGTCGGCCTTATCTGTATAGCCCAGATGACACAGATTAAAGTTTATAGTCTGCTTCATCTGCGGAGATATTACCAGATCACAGTTATCACTTAGAAGGAGACAGACACCTGTTGGACAACAGAATTCTGTTCGACAAGTGATACTAATGATGCCTAGGGGAAGTGATAGTGACACGTTGCGTATGGCAGTACATTGCCATCGCAAGGTTTCTAGATAGTAACTATACTGTTAGATATGTTCTCTTATGCTTGGGTGATGGCTGTATTGTCCTCTATAATGACGAGGCGGCGCGCCTCACTAAATCATTACGATAGAGTGTGACGCGCCGTCAATCAATATCCTCGTTGAGCTTACCAGTCGGCGACCGAGCCATCTGGGTGGAAGTAGCGCTGCTCAGCTTCCGGCTTGAAGGGGTACTTGGCAGCTTCCTTCTCGTTCACGTCGATGCCCAAGCCTGGCTTGGTCGGCGGCTCGATCATACCGTTCTTCACCACCAGCGGCTCGGTGAGCACGTCGGCGCGCCACGGCACGTCGCCCGTGATCATCTCCTGGATGACCCAGTTCGGGGTGGCCAGTGCGAAGTGCACGGTCGCGGCGGTCGAGATCGGGCCGTTCGGGTTGTGCGGCGCGACAGCCATCGAGTAGGTCTCGGCGGCAGCGGCGATCTTGCGGGCCTCCCAGAGACCGCCACAGTGCGACAGGTCGGGCTGGATGACGTGGCAGGCGCGGCGCTCGAACAGTTCGCGGAACTGGTTGCGGCCCACCAAGCGCTCGCCAGTGGCGATCGGGATGCGCGACATGCGCGTCACCTGTGCGGTAGCCTCCAGGTCCTCGGTGGGGCAGGGCTCCTCGAAGAACAGCAGGCCGTACGGCTCGAAGGCCTGGCAGTACTGCATCGCCATCGCCGGGGTGTTGCAGCGAGCGTGCAGGTCAACCATGATGTCCATCTCGGGGCCGACGGCTTCGCGCACGGCGCGCACCAAGCTCTCGGCGTAGCGCACGCTGTTCACGCCCTCGATCGGCTCGGTGCGGGGCACAGCCATGAACTTGATGCCAGTGTAACCAGCTTCCTTCACCATCAGAGCGCGCTCAGCGAACTCCTGCGGCTCGGTGCTCTCGTACATGCTCTTCATCTGGCCTGCGCCGAGGTGGTTGTACACGCGGATGCGATCGCGCACGCGGCCACCCAGCAGTTCGTATACCGGTACGTTCAGCCACTTGCCCTTGATGTCCCACAGAGCCTGATCGATACCACTGATCGCCGTCATACCCTCGATGCCCGGCTTCCAGAAGTACTGGCGGTACATGATCTGATAGAGGTGCTCGATGCGCAGCGGGTCCTCGCCGATCAGGTAGCGGCTCATATCCTCGACTGCACCAACCACGGTCTTGGTTTTCCACTCAAGCGTAGCTTCGCCCCAACCATACAGGCCGGGCTCGTCGGTCTCGACCTTGACAAATACCCAGTTGCGCATGTTTGCGTTGACAACTAAGGTAGAGATGCGTGTGATTTTCATGAACCAGTGTACCTTTCGTGGGTTATGTTTGTATACAAGTATACGTTGTTTACAGGCGTGATAGTAGCATACAACGGGTGTTTTTTTCTGTCAAGCGCAAAATCGGAATGAATTGCTTATTCTTCGGCCTGACAAACCCATGAATTTGACTGTGCTTTGTATACAAAGATGTGATATAACAGGCGTATAAGGTGCCAATCCATTCGTGGTGGGAGGCACACCCGCCAATGTTTCGCGAGGCAGCATACACAGCGATCAAGGAGGTTATCGCAGTCAGCACGAATGATGTGAATCGGGCAGTGAATCGAAGGGCGCGCGGATCTTGTCGATCTGCCGGAGGTTGGTGCGCAAGAGGCATTGACGATACTGAAGCATAAACGCCTGATTGCATCGATGTATCGTATCGGTGCGGCGTATTGTATGCGAACTTCTCCGTGAGAATCGCCTTGGTCGTCACGAACGAGCGGTCGACCTGTACGGCTATGGCAAGGCCGTTGCCGTATGAAAGCCCCGCGTGTGAGCACAGCGCCATTCCACGAGCGAGCCGCAGGTAGTGGGCTGCGCTGTCGTGGCCACCCTCGAATAACGTGGTTTATTCGATTGGTAAGGTGCGAGGGCGCCTGCAACGCTGCAGACACCCTGTTTGCAAAAACCCAAGCTTAGTGATGATCGACGCGCTCGGGGATCTGCTTGTGATAGAACTCGGTAAAGACCTTCGAGAGACCGATCACAGCGGCCTCAACCAGCTTCAAGCCCTTCTCGCGGCTGGCACCCGTGTTGATGCCATAGACACCCTTCGACGATAAGGTGCTCCAGTGCAGGCGCAGCGGTAGCACCGCGCTGCCGAGATTCATCAGGCCAGTGGGTGGGTCGTCGTAAATTTTGTCCATCTGCACCAGTTCGGGGCGCAGGGCCAAGTAGAACGACGTTTCGATGGCATCTGCATGGCCCCATTTGCCAACCAGGTCAGGGAACTCCTCCGTGGCAACCTTGACGAAGTCGTGCGAATCCATATGGAACATTGTGGCGCAGGCGGTGCGGCCCTCGGTGCGGATGATGGTCTGGCGCGCGGCGAGATCGAGCACGGGCGCGTTGCTGCCGTGGCCGTTCACGAGCAAGATCTTGCGAAAGCCGTGATGCGAGAGGCTGAGGCAGACATCCAGCACGTAATCGAGCATATGGCGTGGGTCGATCGTGACAGTGCCCGGGAAGTCCATATGGTGCGGCGAGTGGCCGTGCGCGATGGCGGGCACGATCACGGCGTGCTCGGGCACCAATGCGCCTGCTCGCTTGCAGATCTCATCAACGACGTAGATATCGGTGTTGAGTGGCAAGTGGTGGCTATGCTGTTCGACACAACCGACAGGCACCACTGCAATGCGCGATTCCGCGACTGCTTCCTTTAGTTCCGGCCAGGTCATTTCGCCCATCAGGTATTTCTTGGTCATGGGATTCCTCTCTTGTTCCTTGATAACGTTTGACGAGTAGGATGTACAGACTGGCTTGTTATTCCTTATCCAGATGACCAGTCAAGACCTGATTTCTTCGCTGATGTGTAAAGAATAGCCGACTAACGAATACGTCCTCTGCCAGACCCGATGTGCGATGTTCGCTCGATCACCCACGCAACCGAGCGAACATCTGTGATGTTGGTGAATTAGGCCAGATCTTTTAAGAGCTTGATGCTCTCATCGATGGCAACCTGGGCCGCCTCGGGAGCGTATGGCGTGATCCACACCTCGTAGCCACCTTCGTCGTACGCCTCGGCGGTGGGCAGGTATGCGTTCGCGCCGTTGGTGTAGCCCGAGAAGAAGGTGGTGGTGAATGGCGAGGCTTCCTTGACGGCCACGCCGATGGCCGAGAACGGCTCGACGGGGATGCCGACGAGCGCCACATCGCCGATGCGGATGGCCTGGAAGGGCATCACGCGCTCGGTGCCGCTGCTGCGCATCCCGATGATGTTGAGCGACATGCCCGCGCACTTCGCGAGGCGATTGGCTTCGCGGATCTGATCGGCGGGAGCGCCTGCGGCGTGAAGGTCGGCCAGGCGTTGACACGCATTCTCGTACTCGGCGATCTCCTCGGGGGTGGCGGGACCGCGATGCCAGATCGGCAGGGCCACATCGCGGGTGATGCAGCGCACGACTGGCTCGGGGCCCTCCACGGGCACATACTCGACCACACCCATCGTCCACGACGACTCGACGGTCTTGCTCATGCGCGGCTCTGTGCGGCGGGTCGAGATCAGTTCGGCCACGCGCACGGCCTCAAGGCCGATCTGGCGTCCGATCCAGCGGGCATCCTCCGGGCGACAGGAGAAATCTCTGATGGTGTCCAAATCGCCGGTCGCGCCCTGTAGGAACAGACATGTGCCGCCGCTGATCTGCTCGACGGTGCGGCGAACAGTGCCCGGGTAGTCGGTCGAGATCAGGCGGTTGTCCCATGCCAGGATGGTCGGGTGAGCGGCGTAGTTGACGAGGATGGCGATCGGTTGGTCGGTCTCGTCGTCGTCGATGCGGATGACGCCGACGCTGTGGTCGCAGAAGCCGTTGGGGTTGGGGTACATCAGCGGCCTATCACCTTCGCGGAGCAGGCGGCGGCTGCTGTTGACCTTGCAACTCCCAGTTCCGCTGCCGATCCGGGCGGGGCGTTGCGCGCGCTGAGCGGCGACGCAGGTGCCTGCAACGCGGTCGGTGAGGCTCGCAACGTATGGCGCGATCATATCGGCTCCGCCATCGAACCAGGCTTTCGAGAGGTTCGGACCGGAGTGGGTGTGGCTGGCCGAGATGCGAATATGGCTGGCGGGCACACCTGTCAGCGCAGTGATGCGGGCCTGCATTTCTTGGAGCCACGCACCTGTGGGCGGGAAGAGCAGATCCCACTCGACGATCAGCACTTCTTCGTTGCCATCGGTAACCGAAAGCACTGTGCAGGAGAGGGGGATGTCGATGCCTTCGGCTCCCTCGTGAACTTGAGCGCTCCAATTACCGTGAGAGATTCCGACGGGAGGGGTAATATCACAACGCGCTGTTCCTGCGCGAAGACGTGCTGTCATGATTTTGGTTCCTGATGAATGAGGAGTTGAGAGTAGTTCCTATGATGACATAGCGAGGTCGGATGTTCGCAACGCTGCGAACATCCGACAGGTGTTTGGGTGAACTCTGGTGAGCACCAAGAGTTAGTTAGACTAGCGGTCGAGCCACACGGTGCGCAAGCCGCTGTGGAAGTCGTTGAAGGCCACGTACATGTCCTTCACGTCGTTGCGCACAGCGTGGAACTTGTAGTTCTGCAGGAGGTAGACGTGCGGGACTTCGTCGAGTACCAACTCCTGGATGCGGCGCACCTGCTCCTTGCGCGATGGGATGTCCAAGTTGACGGCCATCTTCTCGAACAGATCCGAGAGCTCCTCGTTCTTCCAGCCCTCGCCACCGGCGAACCAGTTGGCGGCCTGGCCCACGTGCGGGCGACCGAAGTCGTTGAGGTAGCCGGTCGGGTCGTGGCGCATACCGCGGGCGGTACCACACCACTCGAAGTTGCCCTCGCCGACGCGCTGTGCGAACGTGCCGATTTCCTCGACGATCACGTTCACCTCGATGTTGAGCTCGCGCAGCAACTCCTTGACGATCTCGGCGCTCTGGGCGTGCGCGGCGGGCAAGGTGTGCAGGGTGACCGAGAAGCCATCGGCGTAGCCAGCCTCGGCCATCAAGCGCTTGGCCTCCTCCATGTCGGGGGCGAACCACTTGGCGGCCAACTCCTCGGGCGTGATGTACCAATCGCCGTATCCGGGCGGGATGGGGCCGCTCAACTCGGCAGCGCCGCCATAGACGTTATCGATGATCATCTGGCGGTCGATGGCCTTGCTGATAGCCTGGCGCACCAACTTGTTCTCCCATGGCTTGCCCTCGTTCTTCATCGTAAACTGGATAACGCGGGGGGCCGAGACCAAGCCCTGGAGGATGGTGATGTTCGGGTCACCCTGGAGCGAGGGAACGGTGTCCGACGAGATGGTACAACCGTCGATGGCACCCGAGCGCAGCGCGGCCACGCGGGCGCTCTCGTCGGGCAGCACTTTCAGCGTCAGTTGATCGAGGTACGGCTGCCCTTCCTTCCAGAAGTCGGCATGGCGCTCGTAGGTGAGGCGGTCGTTGGCAACGTATTCGATCAGCTTGAAGGGGCCAGTGCCGTTACCAGCGGTCAACACGTTGCCCTGGTAGGCGTCCTTCTTGACCACGGGGCTGTAGCGTGCCCAGGCCAAGTAGCCCAGCACTGTCGGATCTGGGCCCTTCATGTTGAATTTAACGGTGTACTTGTCGACCACTTCGACGCTTTCGATCTGCGCCGGGTACTGGGCGACTTTGATGCCCGGCTCCGGCGGATCAGCCTGCAGGTCCATCGAGTACTTGACGTCCTCGGCGGTCATCTCGCTGCCGTCGTGGAACTTCACGCCCTGGCGCAGATGCCAGATCCAGGTATTCTCGTCGGGGGTCTCGTAGCTCTCGGCCAGTGCGGGCTGCACGTTCAGGTCCTTGTCCCATTCGACCAGTGAGTCGTAGATGAACTCCTTGCCCCAGTGGTTCGAGGTGTTCGCGGAGCCGAACGGCAACAGGTTCGCGGGGTCCTGCTCGATCGCCCAGGTGAGCGAGCCGCCCACCTTGGGGCCGGATGTGACAGCCGGAGCCGTGGTCGGGATCGCTGTCGGAGCAGCAGCGAGGGCTGCCGTCGGTTGGGCTGCTGGGGCCGCGGTTGGCTGCGCGGCTGGAGCCGCCGTGGGGGCAGCAGCAGGCGCTTCGCTACCACAGGCCGCCAACAGGGCCATTGCGCCCGTGCCACCGGCGATGCCGGTCAACCGACGCAAGAATTGTCGGCGTGAGAGTCGAGTGGACGGGGCGTTTTTGATGTCGTCCTGATTTGAGTTGCTTGGCATTGGGTTGCTTCCTCCTGACGCAAGGCATCTATAAAAACGGACTCGGGACTATCCCTGTATGTTAGAAACAAGCGTGTGATACGTCTCGTTTCTCGCTATGCGGCGGCTTGCACGCATATGTAGGAACCGAGGTGTTGCTCGCATACGGCTTGCGTGATCGAATTGCGACATAGGTATGCGCCAGTGCCCAGTGACCAAAGTGAGAGGGTTGAACCACATTTGCCAGGCAAGGGCGATTGTCTTGTTACCTGTTGATGAACCAACTCGCCTGCTCGGCGCGCGAGCGCCAGCGTAGCCAAAGTGGTTGATCTGAGGCGGGAAGGAATCAGCGATGCTGTTTGTACACTTGGAGTTCATACAAGCAGAACCTCAATATCGCCGATCATAGTGCTCCCTAAACTCACTAGCAAACCAATGGGATGGTATGCTGTACAGGTAGTAACCTGTAAGTAGGACAATTTAGGACAATTGGAGTTTGCGTGTACCTACTATACCAGGCAAGCCACCTGGTGTCAAGCGACTTAAACGCCATAGCAATGCACTTTATTCGGTGATACGCTTTATGATGCGCTGCAATTTATACGACAAAAGAGCAAACACTTGTCGCAAAGTTGACACCAATCAGGGCCAAGACTATAATAGTCCTACAGACAATCCCTCGATACAGCAGACAGTTCTAGGTCAATTCCCGTGTGAGCTAGAGAGAATCCTGATGAGCCGGCTAAAGAAACAGAGCGCCGCAATGATCAGTGAAGGATCGCACTCAGCCACAAGCGGTGAGACTAAATACACTGCAGCTGGTATTGCGCGTATGTTCGAGGCGCAAATCTCTAGTGGCCGGTATCAGGTTGGTGCTCAATTGCCCACCGTGCGCGATTTAGCCGAGCAGTTGAGCGTTAACAAGAACACGGTCGTGCGCGCGTACCAAGCACTCGAGCAGCAGGGGTATCTCGAATTAGTACGGGGTCGAGGCGCGTTCGTTCGTCAGGTCGATACGCCCACGAGTAGCGAGCATTGGCGTCATCGGGTCGCTCAATTAGTGGCCGAGGCGAAACAACTCTCCCTCTCGCGGCAGAGCGTTATGCGAGAACTGCTCCAGAGCGTCGAGATGGTGTATGGGCGCAGCGAACTGCGGATCGCGTTTGTTGAGTGCAACCAACCCGATATCGAGACGCTCGGCGAGGAGTTGAGCGCCGAGGTGGCCTATCGCCTCGAAGGTGTGCTGCTCTCCGATCTCCTAAAGGATCCTCAGAGTTACTTAGCCCGTTTCAACCTGATCGTCACCACCTTTTTCCATTTAGGCGAAGTGCGCCAAGCGCTGGGAGAAACAGCACATCAAAAGGTAGTTGGCGTGTACGTCGCGCCGAACCACGATGCCATGCTGGAGATCGCAAAGCTGCATGTGCCAGTGCTCGGCCTGATTTGCGATTGGCCGAAGACCATCGATTCGCTCAACTATAGTATTCGCGCCTACCATCCCTCGGCGACCGTGCTGCCCGCGCTTGTAGATGATGAAGCGCGTCTGCATCAGTTGCTCAACAAGGCCGATGCTCTGGTGGTGACCCGTTCGGCGCAGGCGCGGTTGATGGAGTTCCACCCGCAATTGCCGATCATCACCGTCACATTCACGATCGACCAGCAATCGATCGATTATTTACGAGGGAGGATTGAAGAACAACTCGCTCGACATAACTCGCAGAGCGATTAAGATAAACCGTATTGGCTCTGCTAGTGCAGGGCCAATCTGTTCTTACGCGTGGGGTCTATCCTCGTAGTTAAGCAATGACGCTTTTCAAGGAGTTCGTTCATGCACATTACTTTCCCGTATACACGATGCCAGGTGGGGATCGCCACGCGTGATGTGACGCCGCCAGTCGGCATTTACTCCCGCACTTGGGGTGCGGCGACGCACGAGACCGCCGAGGGCGTACACCGCCCGTTTAAGGCCACCGCAGCCGTATTCGCTCCGTTGGAGGGCGAAGGCCCACAGTTGGCGCTGATCGCGGTCGATCTCGGTTGGTTTCAATATTCGCAAGACGAGCGCGACCTGCGCGATGCGGTGATCAAGGCTGCGGGCCTCGATGAAGCCTCGGTCGTGATCAACATGTCGCATACGCACGCCGGAGCTAACGTCAACTCGATGTTGGAGGATAAGCCGGGCAGCGAATTGGTGAAGCCCTACTTGGCCTCGCTCACGCAGAATATTGTCGATGCGGTGAAAGAGGCACAGGCCTCGCTGGAGCCAGCTTGGGTGACATTCGGCTATGGCCGCTGCACGCTGGCGACCAACCGCGACTTCTGGGATGCAGAGGCCGGGCGCTACGCCTGTGGCTTCAACCCAGACGTGCCCGCCGACGATACGCTGCTGGTGGGCCGCGTGACCGCCGAGGACGGCACCATCCGCGCTACGCTGATGAACTACGCCTGCCACCCGACCACGCTGGCCTGGCAGAACAAACTGCTCTCGCCCGACTTCATTGGCGCGGCTCGCGAGATTATGGAGAACATCTACGGCGCGCCATCGCTGTTCCTGCAGGGCGCATCGGGCGAGTTGGCCCCCCGCGACGATTACGTCGGCGATACAGCGATCGCGGATCGCAACGGTCGCCAACTCGGCTATGCGGCTGCCGCCACGCTGGAGAGCCTGCCGCCACCCGCCACGCTGTTCAAGTACAAGGGTATTATGCCCTCCGGCGCGAACTTGGGCGTGTGGGATTACGAGCCGATCGAGGAATCGCAGCTTGTGGAAGCCAAGAAACTGGTTGCTCAGCAAGTGCCGCTGTTGCTGAAGCGCAAAGAACAGCCAACCACAGTTGATACGCTCACCGACAAAGATTCGCACCAGGAGCGCGAGAAGGCGCTGCGACGGCACTTTGTTGAGATCGCGCTGGGCACTGGCCCGGTGCATCACTCATCGGTGTGGGTGTGGCGTTTGGGCAACGCGGTGCTGGTGGCACTGCCGCAGGAGGCGTACTCGGGCTATCAGATCGAGTTGCGTCGCCGCTTCCCGGACGTTGCTGTGATCGTGGCGGGCGTCTCGAACGGCAGCATCGGCTACATTACGCCGCGCGAGACCTACGGCCAGGGCCGCTACCAGGAGCAGCAATCGCCCTACGAGGCCGGTGTGTACGAACAGACGCTTGAAGAGACCGCAAAGGCGATCGCCACCCTATTCTAAGTGAGACCATGGTTTGCTAACGACAATTGGCTCTGCTTGCGCGGCAGGGCCAATTGTGTTCTTCATCATCGATACAGGCTCTTGGCCTAAGGAGTTCCTTCATGCATGTTACGTTTCCGTACACACGATGCCGGGTGGGGATCGCCAAGCGCGATGTGACGCCGCCCGTCGGCATTTATTCGCGCTCGTGGGGCGCCGCCACGCACGAGACCGCCGAGGGTGTGCATCGTCCGTTCTACGCCACGGCAGCGGTGTTCGCGCCGTTGGAGGGCGAGGGCCAAACGCTTGTGTTGATCGCGCTGGATATGGGCGGCTTTTATGCGCCGGATGGCCGTGAGGTGCGCGAGAAGGTCTGCGCGGCGGCGGGCATCGACAGCGCCTCGCTGGTGATCAACATGTCGCACACTCACGCTGGGGCTGCCCTCAACACCCTGCTGGTAGATAAGCCGGGTGGCGAACTGATGCGGCCTTATCTGGATGAATTGATCGAAAAGCTGATCGATGCGGTGAAGGAGGCGCAGGCATCGCTGGAACCAGCTTGGGTGACGTTCGGCTATGGCCGCTGCACGCTGGCGACCAACCGCGACTTCTGGGACGCCGAGGCCGGGCGCTACGCCTGTGGCTTCAACCCAGGTGAGCCAGCCGACGATACGCTGCTGGTAGGCCGTGTGACCGCCGAGGACGGCAGCATCCGCGCCACGCTGATGAACTACGCCTGCCACCCGACCACGCTGGCCTGGGATAACAAACTGCTCTCGCCCGACTTCATCGGCGCGGCTCGCGAGGTGATGGAGAACATCTACGGCGCGCCGTCGCTGTTCTTGCAGGGCGCATCGGGCGAGTTAGCCCCTCGCGACGATTACGTCGGCGATACAGCGATCGCGGATCGCAACGGTCGCCAACTTGGCTATGCGGCTGCCGCCACCTTGGAGAGCTTGCCGCCGCCCGCCACGCTGTTCAAGTACAAGGGCATCATGCCCTCTGGCGCGAACTTGGGCGTGTGGGACTACGAGCCGATCGAAGAATCGCAGCTTGTGGAAGCCAAGAAACTGGCTGGCCAGGAAGTGCCGCTGCCGCTGAAGCGCAAGGTACAGCCGACGTTGGTCGATACGATTGCGGAGGAAGATTCGCACCAGCAACGCGAAATGGCGCTTCGTCGCAAGATCATCGAGATGGCGCTGGGCACCGGGCCTGTCCACGACTCATCGGTGTGGGTGTGGCGTTTGGGCAACGTGGCGCTGGTGGCACTGTGGCAGGAGGCGTATTCGAGCTTCCAAATCGAGCTGCGCCGCCGCTTCCCGAACATTCCCGTGATTGTGGCGGGCGTCTCGAACGGCAGCATCGGCTATATTGCGCCACGCGAGACCTACGGCCAGGGCCGCTATCAAGAGCAGCAATCGCCCTACGAGGCTGGCGCGATGGAGCAAGCGCTTGAGGAAGCCGCGCAGGCGATCGCCGCGCTGTTCTAATGTGAGAGGATCGGCTGGCTGTGGAGCCGATTTTTTGGAATAAGGAGTTCCTTGACCATGCACGTCACATTTCCGTACACACGATGTCGGGTGGGGATCGCCAAGCGCGATGTGACACCGCCCGTTGGCATTTACGCGCGCTCGTGGGGCGCCGCCACGCACGAGGCTGCGGAGGGTGTGCACCGTCCGTTCTACGCCACGGCGGCGGTGTTTGCGCCGTTGGAGGGCGAAGGCCAGGTGTTGGTGCTGATCGCCCTCGATATCGGCGGCTTCCCGTATGTGCCGGATAACCGCGCATTACGGGCGAAACTTGCGGAGGCGGCTGGCGTCAACGAAGCTGCCGTTGTGATCAGCATGT
Source organism: uncultured Roseiflexaceae bacterium (assembly GCA_937988885.1). Classification (GTDB taxonomy): domain Bacteria; phylum Chloroflexota; class Chloroflexia; order Chloroflexales; family Roseiflexaceae; genus CALKHR01. Next base: position 50,096 of record CALKHR010000071.1, read on the forward strand.
CGCACACGCACGCTGGTGCTCGGGTCAATACCATGCTGGAGGGAGCGCCAGGCACCGATCTGATCAAGCCGTACTACGAGCGATTGACGGAGTTGTTGCTTGAGGCGGTGAACGAGGCGAAGGCATCGCTGGAACCAGCCTGGGTGACGTTCGGCTATGGCCGCTGCACGCTGGCGACCAACCGCGACTTCTGGGACGATGAGGCCAAGCGCATCGTCTGTGGCTTCAACCCGGGTATGCCGGTCGACACGACCCTGCTGGTGGGCCGCGTGACCGCCAACGATGGCCGCATCCGCGCCACGCTGATGAACTACGCCTGCCACCCAACCACACTGGCGTGGGAGAACAAACTGCTCTCGCCCGATTACGTTGGCGCGGCCCGCGAGATTATGGAGAACATCTACGGCGCGCCGTCGCTGTTCCTGCAAGGCGCATCGGGCGAGCTGGCTCCTCGCGACGATTTTGTCGGCGATGCGGCGATCGCGGATCGCAACGGTCGCCAACTTGGCTACGCGGCTGCCGCTGCCTTGGAGAGCCTGCCGCCGCCCGCCACGCTGTTCAAGTACAAGGGCATCATGCCCTCCGGCGCGAACTTGGGCGTGTGGGACTACGAGCCGATCGAAGAATCGCAGCTTGTGGAAGCCAAGAAACTGGTTGCCCAGCAGTTGATCCTACCGTTGAAGCTGAAGGAAGTGCAGACCAAAGTCGATGCGCTCACCGACGAAAATTCGCATCAGGAGCGCGAGAAGGCGCAGCGACGGTACTTTTTGCAGTTGGCGGTTGGCACTGGCCCGTACCACGATTCCTCGCTGTGGGTGTGGCGCTTGGGCAATGTGGCGCTCGTGGCGGTGCCGCAGGAGCCGTACTCATTCCTGCAGGTCGAGCTGCGCCGCCGCTTCCCCAACCTAACGATCATTGTTATGGGTGTGGCGAACGGCAATAGCGGTTATCTGCCGCCCCGCGAATTGTACGGGAAGGGCATCTACCAGGAGCAGCAAACGCCCTACGAGGCCGGCGCGCTGGAGCAGGTGCTCGAAGAGGCAAGCAAGGCGATCTCTGGCCTCTTCGCGTAGTGATACGCAATCTACAGGACAAGGCCGATGATGCAACACGCACCATCGGCCTTGTTATTTGACCCAACGAGCTAGAAGTTCTCGAGTGAACTCTTGGTGTCGCCCTCGGCGGGTGTGTAATCGGTGGCGGTATCGGTGCCACTGCCGCCCTTGAAGACATCGGCGCCGCTGCCACCAGTGATGGTATCGTTGTCGCCGTCGCCATCGAGGAAGTCGTTGCCCGCGCCACCGTAGAGCTCATCGCTGCCGCTGTCGCCATCGAGCGAGTCGTCGCCGTCCTCGCCGTAGAGCTTATCGTTGCCCGCACTGCCCTTGATGGTGTCGTTGCCATCGCCGCCGTAGATGATGTCGTTGCCATCATCGCCGGTCAGGATGTCGTCGCCTCCGAGGCCACACAGCAGGTCGTTGCCTGCCTTGGCATCGAGGTGATCGTTACCTTCTGTACCGACGATCACATCGTCGCCTGTAGTGCCCCGCAGCAGACCTGTGTAGACTTTGCCGTTGTCTTTGCCACCAACGATCAGACCTTGTGCATTGACATAGATCGTTGCGGTCTGACCTTGGCACGTAGGCGGCCCAGATGGCGTGCTGGTGGGTGTGTTGGTTGGCGTGTTGGTTGGTGTGTTGGTGGGTGTATTCGTTGGCGTATTGGTTGGTGTGTTGGTTGGCGTATTTGTTGGCGTGTTGGTCGGCGTATTGGTGGGTGTGTTGGTTGGCGTGTTAGTCGGCGTATTGGTTGGTGTGTTGGTTGGCGTATTGGTCGGCGTATTGGTTGGCGTGTTAGTCGGTGTATTGGTGGGTGTGCTGTTCACGATAAACGTCACGCTATTATCGGTGCTGGTAGAGGCAGTATTGCCGTTACCGGCTGCATCGTTCGCCACATTCGCCGCAATAGTCGCGATCACGGTGCCAGTGCCTGTCATCCCGCTCACCGCCACGTTGTAGGTTGCCGGGCCACCCGTCACGATTGCCGTGGTCGCGCCAGCTGTTCCGCTCAGTGTCACATCGTTGTTCGTAAAGCCTGTCACTGGCTCGGCAAACACCACAGTGAAGTTGATTGGGCTGGTGCTGGTCGGATCTGCCTGCCCAGCGGCCTGGTTGATCGTCACTGTTGGTGGTATGCTATCGACCGTCCAGATGTAGGAGGCCGGGGTTGGGTCGACATTGCCCAGGCCATCGGTCGCGCGCACCTGGAAGCTGTAGCTGCCATCGCCCAGGCCAACATAGATCTGCGGGCTGCTACAGGGCGTGAAACTGCCGCCGTTGATCCGGCACTGGAAGCCGGCCAGGCCACTGCCACCCGAGTCGCTACCGGTGAAGGTAAAGGTCGCGGTGCTGCTATTGCTGGGATTTGGCGGGTTGGATGTGATCGTCGTGTCGGGTGGTGTGAGATCGGCCAACTCGAACGAGCCCTTATCGCAGACACCTCCGACTGGCCGCGAAACTCCGCGCTGGTCGATTGCCGCGCAGGTGGCATTATTACCGGTATTGATTGCCGGGCTACCGCTGAGCAATACGTGTGTCAGGGTCGGGCCAGTGTTATTGGCTAGCGGGCCAAGCAGTGGATTGATCGGGCTGGCCCCCGAACCAACCTGGTTATTATTAACGCCATTGACGATACCGCTGGAGCCGGTGCCGTCGCCAACCAGGTTATACGAACTGGAAACCACCGCCCCGCTGATGTCATCGCGCACCGATGTGATCGAATTGAAGTTGCCGGCCACAATCGTATTGCGCAGCGTTACTGATGCCGTAACCTGTGCGATACCGCCACCCGCTCCGGTGCCGTTGTTGTCGTTGTCGGCAGTATTGTTTGTGATCGTAACATTGTTCACGATTACAGTGCCGCTGCCGCCGCTGGGTGTCACAAAATAGGCACCGCCGCCACTGTTGTCGGCCCGGTTGCCTGAAATTGTGCTGTTGGTGATATTGAGTGTACCTTCGTTACCGGTGGTCGAAATACCGCCACCATTGCCCAGCGCACCACCGGTGATACTGGCGGTGTTGCCAGAGATTGTGGTGGTGGAGATTGAGACAACCACTCCTACGCCGGTGGAGATAGCAATGCCGCCGCCCTCGCCGCGCACCGTGTTGTTGGAGATGGTCGAGTTGCTGATCGAGAGCGCGCCAGAGGTATGGATACCGCCGCCCACAGTAGAGCCACTGGGCGGCAGGGTCTGGTTATTTGAGATCGTGCTGTTGCTGATCGCCAGCGAGCCGCGATTCTCGACTGCGCCGTTGGAACCGGAGAAGTTATTGATGATCTGGACGGAGGTAAATGTTGAGGTCACATTATTATGGAGATAGATCGCGCCGCCCTGCTGGAAAGAGGCGAGGCGTGTATCGCCGTTCTGGACGGTCAGGTTCGATAGATTGAAGGTGCTCGAACTGGCAGGGGACACGTCAAAGATGCGCTCGATGCCGCTGCCATCGATGATCGTGTTGGCAATGCCGTTGCCCTGGATCGTGAGGCTGTCCTTGACATCCAGGTCGCCCCCGTTGCCGTTGTCCTCGTTGGCGGAGCCGGTGAGCGCAAAAGTGCCGTTAACGCTAAACGTGATCGTATCGAGGCCGGGATTATTATTGGCCGCGCAAACCGCCTCGCGCAGGCTAGTCAGCTGATCCGGGCCAGGCAGCGAGGCCAGCGTGACCGCCCCACAATTAGCGGCTGCGTCGAGTACATCGGCGGTTGTGGTCACAGTGATGCTGGCAGCGTATGTTGTTTGGGCGGTGCTTAGCATAGCGGCCACCATTGCGAGCGCTACCAGGAAGCGCGACCTGCGCTGGAATGAATTTCGCCCAGGCAAGAGATGAAGTAAACGCATCATTCGCTCCAGTGTTCTCAGTGCAATACTCTTCAATGAAGAAGGCCTATGTCCAGACGAACGATGAACGATGAACGATGAACGATGAACGATGAACGATGAACGATGAACGA
>CALKHR010000072.1 GCA_937988885.1 uncultured Roseiflexaceae bacterium
AACGGAAGGATTTGCGCATGCCAAAGACATTTTTGTCCATAGCAGTGAACAGTGCGATCGCCACAATCGTCACAACTGCTGTCTGGTTTGCTGTGACATTTTGGCTCTTCCTTGAGACGCGCTCGGTCACAGCCACCTCCGTTTTGGCGAGTATTTACCTTGTGATCGTGGCAGGATCGGGCTTCCTGCTCGGCTCAATTGTTGATCGCTTCAAGCAAAAAACTTCATTCGTTGTTTCCACCCTTGTGTCGTTGGGCTTTTATCTGCTCGCAGCCCTGTTGTTTGTGATGAACCCCTCTTCAAGCTTCACCTCTGCGAGCAGCGTGATGCTGTGGATCTTTTTATCGTTGACGCTGCTCGGCTCGATTGCGGGCAATGTGCGCAACATTGTGCTCTCCACCTTGGTCACGATTATGATCGCCGAAGATCAGCGTGATCGAGCCAATGGCTTGATCGGTGCGATCAACGGCTCGGCGTTTCTGATCGCGTCGGTGATCAGCGGCGTGGTGATCGGATTTTTCGGTATGTTTTGGATGCTGGCCGCATCCTGCACACTGTTGCTACTGTTGACGCTGCACGCTGCCAGCCTGCCGTTGCCTGCGGCGCCGCATCACCACGAACCCACCGTTCACGCAGAGCGGCAGCGCGTCGATCTGCGGGGCACACTGCGGGCGATCTCGCTCATCCCCGGACTGTTCGGGCTGATCTTCTTCCAAACCTTCAACAACTTCCTGGGTGGCGTGTTTATGGCGCTGATGGATGCCTACGGCTTGTCGCTGGTATCGGTGCAGACGTGGGGCTTCCTGTGGGGCATGCTGAGCCTCGCGATGATCTTGGGTGGTATGTTTGTGAGCCGCTACGGCTTGGGGCCGCATCCGCTGCGGCGCTTGTTCCAGATCAATATGATCACCTGGACGGTCTGCATCTTCTTCACCATCCAATCTTCGGTCATTCTGCTCTCCATTGGTATTTTTACGTGGATGGCGCTGATGCCGATGGCCGAGGCCGCCGAGCAGACCATCTTGCAGAAGGTGATTCCATTGGAGCGACAGGGGCGGGTGTTCGGCTTTGCGCAGAGCGTCGAGCAATCGGCTTCACCGCTCACCGCGTTCTGCATCGGCCCGATCACCGATCTATTCTTCATCCCGTTTATGACCACGGGCGCGGGTGCGGCGGCGATCGGTAGTTGGTACGGCGTGGGTCCCGAGCGCGGGATGGCGCTGGTGTTCAGCATCGCGGGCTTGCTAGGCTTACTGGTCACGCTTGTGGCGATGCGTTCGCGTTCGTATCGGCTGCTCTCCAAGCTGTACGCCGATGATGAGCCTCAGCCCGCCTTCGCATAACGCAACGAGCCGCCTGCGGCATAGCTGCACCGCAGGCGGCCCATCGTCCGTCGTTACGCCAATTCGTTCAGCGCCGCCAAGAGGCGGTCCACTTCTTCGGCGGTGTTGTAGTGCGCCAAACCGATGCGCACCATGCCGCCGCTCTCCTCGACCCCCAAGCGCTCGCTGAGGTTGATCGCATAGTAGTTGCCATCCCACACGAAGATGCCGCGCTCGCCGAGGTAGGTCGCGATCTCGTTGGGCGTGTGCTTCTGCATGCGGATCGACACGGTCGGCGTGCGCCACCCGAATCGCTCCGGATCGCTGATGCCGTAGAACGTCAGCCCTGGGATGGCGAGCAACCCCGCGATCAACTTCTCGGCCAGGCCGCGCTCGTAGGACTGGATGCCCTGCATCGCTGTCTGTAGCGCCGCGCGCCGCGATGAGGGTGGCGTATCGCTCAGGCGCTGCCCGAGTTCGGCCAAGTAGTCGATGGCGGCTGCCACACCCGCCAAGCCCTCGTGATTCTTTGTGCCGGTCTCCCAGCGGTCGGGCGTTTGATCGAGGGCGGGGCGCACTTTGTAGGGCTTCAGGCGCGTAAGGTGCTCGCGCTTGCCATAGAGCACGCCGGAGTGCGGGCCGAAGAACTTATAGGGCGAGCAGGCCAGGAAATCGCAATCGAGTGCGCGCACATCGATCGGGCCGTGCGGCGCGTAGTGTACCGCGTCGATGAAGGACATCGCGCCGACTTCGTGGGCCAGCCGCGTGACTTCGGCGACATCGTTGATCGTGCCGACGGCGTTCGAGGCGTAGCCGACCGCGACGAGTTTGGTGCGCTCGTTGATCTTCGAGCGGAGATCGTCCATATTGAGCGTGCAGTCCTCAACATCGATATCCACCACTTGGATGGTGACGCCCCGCTCTTCGAGCGCTTTCCACGGCGAAAAGTTGGCATCGTGATCGAGCCGAGTGAGCACGATCTCGTCGCCTGGGCCAAGCTCGCGGCCAATGGCGCGGCTGATCGCGAAGGTGAGCGTTGTCATATTCGGACCGAACACCACTTCGTCGGCGTCGCAACCCAGGAGGTCGGCCATGGCGGCGTGCGCTTCGGCGATGATCGCGTCGCTGCGATGGCTGGTGAGGAACGCGCCATGCGTGTTGGCGTTGGCTTTCACGAGGTAGTTGCTGATCGCATCGATCACCCGCTGGGGCACTTGGGTTCCACCCGGCCCGTCGAAGAATACCACTGGTTCCTGGCCGATGGTTTCGGCCAGTGCCGGAAATTGAGCGCGAATCCACGCGAGATCCAGGGTCGCCATACACACTCCTTTTGGCAAAGCGTAGGGGAAACGATCTCTGGGGCCAAGCCATGCGGCTCAGCTTTGCCATCGTTCGGGCGAGGTGTTACGCATAACACACAGAGCGCTACTGGTGTGCAGCAGCCACTGCGGAGCTAGGTTACGCCGCGTTACTGAAGCAATTTGCTTGGATCTTCAGGCGGCGGCACTGGGATAGAGTCCAACCCTGCATCGCGGGCGGCCTCTATGCGCCGACGCAGATCCCACAGGCGCTCAAGTTCGGCGCGCACCTGGGCGAGCCGTGGGTGCTCTTCGGCTGTGACTTTATCATCGGCGTAGATCGCCTCACGTTCGTGTTCGAGCTTGATAATCGCCGCGATCACTTCTTCGAGTGTCATAGCAACCTCCCTCCTATTATCGAACGATGTTGGGTACAGTATAGCGCAAGTTAGGGGTACGGCAAGGGTGGCATGCCCTGTTGCTTTCGCGATGACGTAGAATGCGCCAATCGGTGGGTGAGCCGCCTCTACGGCTTGAAATGCGGAAAGCGTTTGCCTAGACGCCTAACTGCTTTGTATAATGGCTTTAATCCTGCTCCAATCTAGCACAATCCCTTCCGTTTCAATTGCATACCAGGAGGAACCATGAGCACTCCGTTTCTGGCTGAGGCGCAAGCGATCGCCGATAAGGTGGTGGCGATTCGCCGTGATTTGCACATGCATCCGGAGCTCGGTTTTCAGGAGGTGCGTACCGCACGGATTGTTGCCGAGGAATTGAGCGCGCTCGGCTACGAGGTGCTGACGGGTGTGGGGAAGACGGGTGTGGTTGGCATGATCTCCGGCACGAAGTCCGGCAACCGCACGGTGCTGCTGCGCTTCGATATGGATGCGCTGCCGATCCAGGAGGCCAACGATGTGCCGTACCGCTCGCAGACGCCGGGTGTGATGCACGCCTGCGGTCACGATGCGCATGTGGCGATCGGGATCGGCGTGGCGACGCTGTTGGCGCAGCACCGCGATCGGTTTGGCGGCACGGTGAAGCTGATGTTTCAACCTGCAGAAGAAGGTCTGGGCGGAGCGAAGGCGATGATCGAAGATGGCGTGCTCAAGGGGCCGGAAGTCGATGTAGCGTTCGGCTTGCACGTATCATCGAATCACGATACGGGCACGGCGGTGGTGCGTCCCGGCGCGCTCTTGGCCGCTTCAGATCGCTTGCACATCGTGGTGCGTGGACGGGGTGGGCACGCGGCGCATCCCGAGCAGACGGTTGACGCGGTGTTGGTGGCCGCGCAGATCGTGGTGGCGCTGCAGACGATCGTGGCCCGCAACATCGATCCCGAACAGGCGGCGGTGATCACGATCGGCAGCATCCACGCGGGCGAGGCCAGCAATGTGATCGCCGAGACGGCGGAGTTGCGCGGCAGTATTCGCAGCTTCGACCCAGAGGTGCGCGCAACGCTGCATCGGCGCATCCACGAGGTGGCGACGGGCGTAGCTGCGGCCTTGGGAGCGACCGCCGAGGTGAACACGCCCTACGGCGTCGATGCGACGGTGAACGCGCCTGCACCCACTGCACTGGTGCAGACAGTGGCCGCCGAGGTTCTGGGCAGCACAAATGTGAATACGACCTACCGTTCGACGGGCGGCGAGGATTTCTCGGCGGTGCTGAGCGAGGTGCCGGGCCAGTTCTTCTTCCTCGGCTCACGCAATCGCGAGTTGGGCACGCATTTCCCGCACCACAACCCGCGATTCGATGTCGATGAGAGCTGTTTCCCGTATGGCGTGGCGATCCTATGCGAGACGGCGGTGCGCGCGCTGGCGGGCGAGTAGCCGTTATTCGCCGACCATGATCTCACCCAACAGCAGCGCCTGTTGTCCGGCGAGTGGCTGTGGTTGGCCGCTCGCTGGGTCATAGACCACCAACAGCACGCGGTAGGTGCCGGGCGGCGTGTCGGGCGCGAGTTGCAGCGGCACATCTTGGCGCACGCGATCGCCTGCGGCCCAGCTTGGATTGGGTCGCCAATCGCCGCCGACAGGACCATCCCACTGCGCCCATTTGCGGTCGGTGTCGTCGAGCAGTTGCACCGAGACCATCAGCAGGTCGCTGGGGGCCAGGCTGCGCCAGCCGAGTTGCACGGTGAGCGGGCTGCCGGGTGGCAGCGGCGCGTCGCGCTCGGCTCCGGGCCAGGGTTGTGGACGCTGCATCACGGTCCGCTCCAGCACGGCGGTGCCGTTGTCGAGCGTGAGCGGCTCGCTGGTCAGGGCGCGCAAGTTGATGGGTAATGTGTTCGGCAGGCCCACGGCGGTCGCCTCGACGGTATAGGGCACCGGCGTGAAGTCGATGAGTTCGCCGTTCTGCACTTGCAGCGTAAAGACGGGCGTCTGCAGGATCGGCTGCTCGCCGTTATAGAAGGTGAGCATGCCGAAGTAGATGTCGTCGGGCGGTGGCGCGAGCGCATCGACGCTGAGCAATGGCGTCGGCTCGCCGTTGACGAGCGCTTGGGTAGCGCCTTGCGCCACATCGAACTGTAACTGCCAGCGTTCCTCGATCGGCAGGGCCGCCAGCACCCGCAAGCCCTGCAAGTGCTGGGTGAAGGTGTCCCGCATCAGCGATAGCTCAAGGCGCAGCGCGTGCCGTCCGGGATTGGCCACGTCGATGGTGAGCGCGCTGGTGGCACCCCGTTGTTCGGCGAAGGCGCTCCAAGCCAGGTAATCGTCGGCGCGCACGCTGCTGGGCGCTTGGGCCTCGGAGGCGCTGCTGGCCTGCACATCCACCAACGCCAACGGCTGCTCGGCGCTGAGCGTGAGCGTGGTTGGCGTAGGCAGCGCCAGGCTGATCACATTCACGCCTGGTTCAATGGCGACCTGCGCCTGCTGCTCGCCGTAGCGCAGCGTGAGCTGTTGGGCGCGCAGATTCGCGACGGTGATGCGTAACTGTTGGAAATCGGACGCGCCCTGTGGAACCGCATCGCCAAAGCTGAGCATATCGCCCACCGCGATGCTGAGCGGCTCGGTGTTGCTGATCGGCAGGTTTGCGCCGGCTCGACGCCAGATCGCTAGCGCGCCGGGCGAGCTACGGCTGGTGGGAGGCGTGGGGCTGTAGAACTCGCTGCGGCCCTGCAACACGCGCTCTTGGGCGTTGAGACGGTAGAGCGCATTGGTGTTGCTGCGCCAGATCTCCTCACCGCCGTAGCGCAGCGGCCACGGCTGCTCGTTGGCCGAGAGCAGCGCGTAATCGGGCAGTTGTCCAGTCGGCCAAACATCGTAGACGGTGTAGGCGGTCGAGACGTGCCCCCAGATCGTGTTGCCATACAGCGAATCGATCAACTGGCCGCTTATCGGCCCGGTGAACGCGCCGTCGCTGGTGACGGCCACAGTCGAGCCTGGTGGAATACGACGGGCGGCGGCGTCGAAGGCGGCGATGTCGCGGGTGAAGATAGCCGGGCCGCGCCAGTGATCGCGGATGGTCAGCGCCTGCGACCAGCCCGCCAGCAGCAGCGGCGCGAGGCCCAGCGCGATCAGCAGTGGGCGCAGGTTGCGGCGGCCCATCAACGCTTGCAAGCCGAAGGCGAACGCGCCCCAAGCCACGAACCCAGCGTAGGAACTGCCCTTCATGTAGGCATAGGGGTACGAGCGGTTGAGTCGCAGCCAGGCCAGGTAAGCCAGCACAGCGGCGATCAGCAGCAGCCAGCGCACGCGGTAGAGCGGTCGCGCCTGTTCGGGCGATTCTGCGGCGGTGGAGTTGGTGGCGGGCAGCAGGAAACCCACCAGCACCAGCAGGCCGAGCAGCGCCATGCCGACGCTCACCAGCCAGGCGGGCGGTTGCGCGCCCTGGTCGGGCAGGCGAAACGCCATCAGGCCGATCGTCTCGGCCAGGGCGATGTAGCGCTCGGGACCGACGTGCTGGGCCGGGATGGAGTAGCGGAAGCTGAATCCCGCGAAGTAATCGGGGATGGTGAGCCAGCCCAGCAGCAGGGTAGCTAGCCCCAGGGCGAGCGCGCCACCGACGAGGCGCAGTGGCATGCCCGCTTGGCGCTGTTCCCGATCGTAGAACGCCTCGATCAGGCGGGCCGCGCCCAACCCGACCGCCATCGGCACCCAGATCGTGAGGGCCGGGTAGTAGGCGACCGGTAGCGCGGCGAGCACAACGCCACCCAGCAGCGCGATGGGCAGCAGCGTGCGCAGCGGGTGGCCCTGTGTGCCATCGGGGCGGGCCAGCGCCTCAACGACGGCGATGCCCATCACGAGCCCCAAGCCCAACAGCGGCCAGGCCGACATCTGCATACCGAAGTTGAAGTAGCTGATCCACAGCATCAGCGCCCCAGCCGATGCGCCAGCCGCGCCGAGCCAGGCCGTCCAGCGGCCCAGGCCCATCGTGCCTCGCAACCAGATGTAAATGCTCAACACACCCAGCGTGCGCAGCAGCGCCAGCAACGGCGCGAAGGTCTGCAACGCAGTCTGCTGGCTGATCAGCATGGTGAAGCCTTGGAACACTGAGAAGCCGAGCGTGACACCGATCTTCGGCGGATCGCTGACCAGGGTGCGCAAGGGGCTAGAGGGCGCTTCGGGGATGCGGGCGACCGGATAATCGAGCAGGTGCCAGGCCATCGGGAAGTAGCTCTCGGTATCCCAGCCCTGGCCGATCACGGTGATGAAGCCGTAGTTCAACAGCGGCAGCACGCCGATCAGCGTGGTGAGCAGCAGCAACGCCAGCAGTGCAGCTTCGTCGCGCAGCCAGCTGAGCGGGTTGGGACGGGTGCCACGATGCCAGGCCCACACGTTGAGCGCGGTGGTGAGCACCAGCAGCAGCGCTAGCGCCCAGCGCAGGTTCAGCACTGTGCTGACGGCCAGATAACCAACCAGGATCGTGAGGGCGTAGCCGATCAGCGGTGTGAGCAGGGCGGTGTAGGGGCGCAGCGAGCGGGGTAAAGCCAGGGCAGTGAGGCCCCATCCGGTGTACACACACAGCACAAGGGCACACGCGCAGATCCAGAGTATCTGACCAATCACAACAAGCACAGGCGTCCTTTTGAGCTTTCAGTGGCGACGAACGAGCGCGGGCAATTATACCATGCTCATTCTGGTGATGGGCTTTGGGCGCTGTAATAATCGATTGCATAGACTGTTATTACTTGCAGTGGCATCTGTAGAAGTTTTGATGGTGCCCATTTCTTATGTTACAATCATTTTAAGGTGATCCTCATCTAAGCGAAACACCATTGCAATGCTCGATCATGAAACCATCGCTATTCAACAACAACGGCTTCTGACGCATCGTCGGACGTTAGCGGCTCTTCTCGATCAATACACTCGACTGGGTGATTACACGCCACCCCATGTTATCCTTGAGATAGAGGATATCCGTGCCAGTATTGCACGGATTAAGCGAACGCTCCGAGCGCATAGTGTCGCAGTTGATGATTTACCTGATGACGAAGGCCCTCCACTGGCCATCTCCAAGTCAAGGGAGCATAAAACCTTGCCCTCCACGGGTCATTCTGATCCAACCACAGTTGGGGCGTCTCAGAATATAAATATAAGCGGCGGTAGCGTTGGTTCTGTGATAGGAACGCAGATCATTTACAATGTTGAGCGCCCCCCTGACCCCAATCGTAACGCGATGCTTCAAAAAGTGAAGTCAATATGGATAGCAAAGTATCTGGAGCGTTCTGTTACTGCGAAGGCGCGTTTGGCGCTTGGTTTGGTTGAGGTGCCTGAGGCTGTTGATTTGACATTTCAAGCCCAGTATCAGGAATTCTCTAGTCCAGAACTTACAGCACCGCCACGTATATTGTCTGCTGGAGCGTCGGTCCTCGACATATTTGAGGAATACAGTGGTGCCTTGCTGATCCTGGGAGAGCCTGGAAGTGGCAAAACAATATTGCTGTTGGAGTTAGCGCGCGATCTGATAGCCCGTGCAGAACAGAATACAGATGATCGGATACCAGTAGTCTTTAATTTATCTTCGTGGGCATTGAAACGCCCTCCGCTGGCTACCTGGTTGGTTGACGAATTACATAAGCAGTACCAAGTCTCGCGAGCGCTTGCTCAGTCATGGGTGCAGAACAACGAGATCATACCTTTGCTCGATGGACTCGATGAGGTACGAAAAGAATATCGTGAGGCATGCGTCACGGCTATTAACGCCTATCGGCGTGATCATGGTATGTTCTCGCTCGTCGTGTGTAGCCGCGTTGCCGATTATACGATGTTGAGGAATAAGTTACAGTTGCATGGGGCGATTCTTATTCAAACTTTGTCGCCGACACAGATCGACGCGCAGTTGAAAGAGGCTGGGAAGCAACTCCAAGGCTTGCGGGAGGCCTTCAAGCGCGATGCGACCCTGTATGAACTGGCCAAAACCCCGCTCATATTCAATATTATGATGTTAACTTATCGGGATGTTGCTATTACTGAGCTATCGTCCCAAGGTACGTTAGAGCAGCGTAGACACCAACTTTTCGCAGCCTATATCAAGCGAATGCTTACGCGGCGGGTGAAGCAGGAGCGTTACAATTTTGAGCGAACAATACGCAGACTATGTTGGTTGGCAGTACGAATGAATGACCATGCTCAATCGATCTATTACTTAGAGTATATGCAACCCTCGTGGTTGATCGAGCGAGGTCAACGCAACGCGTTTATTGTTGGCACGACGATGATTGGCATCTTGGTATTTACTATCGTTTTTATTCTCTATTTCTTGATTATATTGTTTATAACAATTGGTGAGATGAGAAGCCTGGTAGTTGCGCTCATATTGGGTTTGGTTAGCGGAGGCCCGATAGGTTTGGTCTGTGGCTTGCGAAGTCAAATTAAACCCACAGAGATTATGAGATGGTCGTCGTGGGCAAAAATAAAGCGTGGGGCAACGATCGGTCTGGTATCAGGGTTGATTGGTGGACCTCTAGTGGCGGTTGCTAGTTATTTTATCGGTTCGTTAAATGGGGAATTCATCGAGGGCCTGAATATGGCGGCGAGGATAGCTGTCGCTTTTTTGCTGGGTGGTATGGCGGTAAGCAGTTTCGATATCGTTCCAATAGAAGAGCGTTCAGATCCAAATCAAGGTATCCACCGTTCTGCATATAACGCTCTTTTAAGTGCAACAGTCTATGGCCTGTGTGGTGGGATTGCTGCAGGGTTTATCGTTCAGACCCAAGGAAGTCCATTTTTGAATGGAATGGCAATCGGAATTATTCCCTTTTTCATCGGTGCTTTACAAGGTGGTGATGCGTGTATCCAACATGTTGCGCTGCGATTGGTTCTCTGGTTCAATCGTGTGCTTCCCCTGAGCCTCATACCGTTTTTAGATTATTGTGATGGGCAAATTATCTTGCGGAAAGTTGGCGGCGGGTACATGTTTATTCATCGTTTATTGCTGGAATACTTCGTCTCGCTCGAACAGCCTGCAAATCGCACCGATGCCTCTTCTCTTGTTCATTCCCAGTAATGCCAAGTTTGGTTAGACAGTGTTAGTTGAAAAGTGGATACCAGCTCCACCCCATCATCTCCGTGATGGCGCTCTGTGGCGGCCCGATGCAATTTGACAGGAGCAACCTTCGCTGCTATACTACTTGGCGCGTGGGGGTGTAGCTCAGCTGGGAGAGCGCAACAATCGCACTGTTGAGGTCAGGGGTTCGAGCCCCCTCACCTCCACCACACAGACAATTTGGGGCTATAGCTCAGCTGGGAGAGCGCAACACTGGCAGTGTTGAGGTCAGGGGTTCGAGCCCCCTTAGCTCCACCAAACGAAAGCGCTTGC
>CALKHR010000073.1 GCA_937988885.1 uncultured Roseiflexaceae bacterium
GCGATAACCGCCGGGACGATCGGCGAGACGACCGTCAAGGCTTCCGGCCAGAGCGACGCGATGATCGTCAGGGTGATTGGCGCGATAACCGCCGGGACGATCGGCGAGACGACCGTCAAGGCTTCCGGCCAGAGCGCCGTGATGATCGTCAGGGTGATTGGCGCAATAACCGCCGGGACGATCGGCGAGACGACCGTCAAGGCTTCCGGCCAGAGCGCCGTGATAACCGCCGCGAAGATCGGGCTGAGCCAGGCAATGAGCGCCGCGTCGATACCGAGTGGCAGGAGAAACGTGGTCCTGGCCGCGAGTGGCGCGCCCGCCAAGAGCAAGACGAGCGCGATCGCAAGGCGCCGCGCGGGCGTGGCTTTGGCGCGCAAAGAGCTCGGCGCAGCGATTTTGGCCGCTCATCGATGATGGGTCGCCCGCGCCCGGCACGCCCGAAATCATCGAAAAACAACGATTAAATACGAATCGCAGCCCGTTTGCGTAATTTGGCGCAAACAGGTATACTATATCGTCAAAGTATTTATACCTAATCCCACTTTGAGGGGAGGTGATTAGCAATCAATGGTTGATAATTCAGGCATTTACCTTGTATACGCGTGAATTATCAATTGCCATTATGCGAACTTATGCGAGTTGAACGACGTGATGGAGAAACGGTTGAGCAGTTGCTGCGCCGTTTTAATAAGGGCGTAGTCGCTGAGCGTATCACCAAGACGTATCGCGAAAAGATGCATTTTGTCTCGAAGAGCGAGCAGCGCAAAGAGAAGCGCCGCCGCGCCGAGCGCAACCGCCGCAAGAAAGCGGCTCAAATGCAGCATTAACTTACAGAATGTGAATTTGCCAAGCACGTCAGGCTTTTGCCTGGCGTGCTTGTTATCTTGTCACACACAACCACCAACCCAAGTCGCTTTTAGCCGATACACAAGCCCTAAACGGCATCAAGCAATCTTGGTGTTAAGGTTGAGCGCTGTGCTATAATACTTTTCGAAGCAATGCTATCGAATTAATTTGGATAGTTTGCAAAAATAGCTCAAAGGGATCGTTTAAGTATGTACGAGAAGTTAGCAGCGATCGCAGCACACTATGATGAGCTTAATGAACTCATGGCTCGGCCAGAAGTGGTTGCCGATCATGTGCGCTTACAACAACTCGCTCGTGAACAGCGCGAGCTAGAAGATATAGCACGAGCATACCGAGAATATCAGTCGATCACTCGTCAGATCGCCGATACGCAGGCGATGCTCGAAGATAATAGCGACCCTGAACTGCGCGAACTCGCGCAAGAGGAACTGGCTCAGCTACAAAAGCGTCGTAACGAGCTAGATGAGGAAATCAAGGTCCTGCTGCTGCCTCGCGATCCGAACGATTCAAAGAACGTCATTATCGAAATTCGTCAGGGTGAAGGTGGCGACGAGGCTGCGCTCTTCGCAGCTGATCTCTTTCGGATGTACACCCGCTATGCCGAACGGCAGGGGTGGCGTGTCGAAGTCCTTAACTCGAACGAAAACGGTCCTGGCGGCATGAAGGAAATTGTCTACGAGATCCAGGGTGAAGGTGCTTACAGTCGCTTAAAATACGAGGGCGGCGTGCATCGTGTGCAGCGCGTGCCAGCCACCGAAGCGCGTGGCCGTATCCACACCTCCACCGCGACCGTGGCTGTCCTCCCCGAAGTCGAGGAGACCGATGTCGAGCTACGTCCCGAAGATTATCGCGTCGATGTGTTCCGTTCGGGTGGTCACGGCGGCCAAGGCGTGAACACGACCGACTCGGCGGTGCGCATTGTGTACAAGCCAGGCACCCCTGAAGAAATCGTGGTCACATGCCAGGATAATCGTTCGCAGCTGAAGAATAAAGCGCAGGCACTCAATGTGCTACGTGCACGCTTGTACGCGATCGAACAGGAGAAACGGCAACGCGAACTTGGTGAAACGCGGCTAGCACAGGTTGGTACTGGTGAACGGGCCGAGAAGATCCGTACCTACAACTTCCCGCAAGATCGCGTGACCGATCATCGCATTGGGCAGAACTTCTCGAATTTGCCAGCGCTGCTTGATGGCGATCTTGATCGTCTCATTGATATGCTGACGCTTTACGATAACGCAGAGCGTATCAAAGCCATTGGCGGCAACAGTTAATTGAATAGCGTATGGATGGCGGCGATCGACCACAGCTAAACGTGAGTCGTAAGCTCCCCGACATTCCATTCCCGAAGTTAGCGGCCTTCGCTAACGATGCGTTACGAAGGTTCGAAATGCCAATAGGTGATTGAGGGGGTGGCTGCAAAGCCAATTGCCCCCTTTTTTGTCCCCTTGCCACGCGGAGGTTGTGATGAATGCAGTTGCGACCACAGCACTTACGACCTTGATCGATCGGATGCCCAAGGTAGAACTGCACCTGCATCTGGAGGGCGCGATACAGCCGGCAACATTGTTGAGAATTGCCCGTCGTAATGGTATTGATATTCCTGCACGCGACGAAGCTGGGGTCGCTCAACTCTTCAGGTACCAAAACTTCCACGAATTTCTCACTGTGTTTATGGCGCTCGCTCGTTCCCTCATGCGTGGTGAGGATTTCGAGGATATCGCCTATGAGCTCGGCCAAACACTGGCGAATCAGCATGTGCTGTACGCCGAGGTGATGATCTCACCAGCACAGTATGTGCTGCGTGGGCTCGATATCAACGAACTGGTTGAGGGAGCTGCGGCTGGTTTCGCACGCGTCGAGCGGGAGCGCAACATACGCTTTGCGTTGGCGTTCGATTACGGTCGTCAATGCGGCGTCGATCTGGCGTGGAACATCCTCGAAAACGCCATCCGCAACCGTCGTCATGGGGTGGTGGCCTGGTCGATCGGCGGCGATGAGGCTTTTTTCCCACCCGAGCCGTTCGCCGAGGTGTATCAGGCGGCCCGCAAAGCTGGCCTGCATACAATGGCGCACGCCGGTGAGGTGGTTGGGCCTATAAGTGTATGGGGTGCGATGGAGGCGCTTGGCTGCGAACGACTTGGGCACGGCATTCGCAGTATTGAGGATGCCAACCTGCTTGAGCGCCTGCGCGAGCGCCGAGTGACGCTCGATATCTCGCCAACAAGCAACGTTCGTACGGGGGCAGTGGCGAGTTTCGCCGAACATCCGATCCGCCGTCTGTTCGATGCGGGAGTGCTCATCACCGTCAATACGGACGATCCAACCTTCTTCAACACCACGCTCACCGATGAATATCGTTTGCTTGTGAGGGAGTACGGATTCGACGCCGATAGCATCTCACAATTGATATTCAACAGTGTTCAGGCTTCGTTTCTCCCCGAGCAGGAGAAGCTGCTGCTGCACAATCGGGTGAAGGATAGCCTCAAACAACTCCGCGATGAGTTGGGCCTATAGGCAAGCCACAAGCTATCGCAACGAGTTTAAGGATTCGTATCGCTCGACAGGGGCAGGGCGATACAAAAATGCCATTCGTTGTTCGGCGTCTGCTCAAACCACATCCGTCCATCGTGTTGTAACACAATCTGCTGCGCCATAAACAGATGCATCCCCGTGTGCGCAGTTGTTTCACCCCGTTGCGTGCGGAATCGCGGCTCAAAGAGTTGTTCTTGTTGAGCTGCCATTTGCTCGATCCCAGGGTTCGTCAACTTGAGAATCCCCTCTTGGCCTCGTTGTTCGAGACTCGCAATGATCGGACTCGTAGACACGGCATACTGAAACACACCATTCACCATATACTCGAGCGCTTGGTACATACGCGTCGAATCGATCTTACAGGGCAAGATCAATTCAGATTCGAGCAGTGAGATGGTGTCCTCGGGAAGTTCCCTCATCAAATCGGTCAACACATGCTGTGTGAGGCGAGATAACTGATCGGGACGCCGATGCATGGGCAATTGCTTGTTGTTCAGGCGCATCATATCCAACACCTGGTTGAGCAGGGTGGTCATGCGCACGACTTGTTGCGAGATGATTTCAAGCCCGCGGCGATTCGGATCTTCTGCTAGGCGCGCACTACGGCGGAGCAGCAGATCAGCATAGCCTTTGATCGAGGCCATTGGGTTGCGTAGATCGTGCGAGATAAACGAGAGAAGCTCGCTCTGTTGGCGCATAACTTCTTGAAGCTGTTGCTGTTGGGCTTGCACTTGGAGCGTAAGCTGCATTTGATCGAGCATATGAGCGATCCAGCTTGAGGTGATGCTGATCAGCGCTGGCGATGGCTCGTCTTGAGCGTGATTCATAGAGAGCACACCGATCGTTTTGCTCCGCGTGATGAGTGGTGCAACGACTTCGATAGAGCCCTGATATTTTGGTTCTGCGGTTGTGAACACTTGCTGAATAACTGGTGGCGGCTGCTGATATTCATCGGAAGGGTAGGAAGCGACGCACACAAGGTTGCCTTCTTCCTGTAGCCATAGGCTTCCTTGCCTCATTGAAGTGACCTGGAGGGCGTGCTCTAGGAGCGTTTGGCAGAGGGAGGAGTAATCGGAAGAAGGTGTGATGGTACTGCTTATCTCGACCAGGGCCATCAGCGAGTGTTCGAGCAGGGTATCTCGTGATATTTGTGACATAGTAACCCCAACAGGTATGGCGTGGCGCTCGGCAGATAAATGAGCGATCTGCCATCTAGCATAGGATGTTGGGGATTATTCGGTGCAAGAACTGTTCCATCATACACTCATTTAAGAAGAGTGCTAAAGCATTATCATAGAACAGTCTTGGGCTTGGAGATGCCGAATGGCGCGATTCAGCCGCCGTGTTCGCGGCTCATATACGGCCCTGGCATTGTGTAGAGTTGGACCTGATTCGCGTCTTCGGCATCGTTGAGTAGTTCGGTGACAGTGTAGTACAGTACGGGATGCACGTGATTTGGTGCGATCTCGGCAAGTGGCTTGAGAACAAATGCCCGTTCTGCAAGCCGAGGATGCGGGATGGTAAGTTTATACGTCTCCATCTGCAACGAGCCATAAAAGAGGATATCTAGGTCGATTGGCCGAGGCCCATATTGGACACCTGGCCTACGCCCCATGGCAGTTTCGATCGATTGCAGCATCCCCAACAGATCGATCGGCGTCATCGTGGTGCGGCCCCGCAGGGCTGCGTTGATGTACGCATCATCTTGGACATAGCCCAGCGGCGCGGCCACGTACAGTCGCGATACCTGCTCGATTTTGATGATGGCCCCGAGTCGGTGCACAGCATCACGCAGGTAGGCCACTCGATCGCCTAAATTACTGCCCAACCCAATAAAAACTTCGTTGTCTTTCATCGTCTCTTATCTCAATGTTCGGTATCGCATTGGCAGACAATGTCGTGTTCTGGGGTGATTGTGCTGATACCGATGTACATCGTTATGAAAAACGATTCGGTGTATGCCACTTGGCAGTAGTTCGATATTTGCATTCGTGGAATGCGTAACGTATCAATGATATTCTGTTATATGTAAAATGGTCTATGTTCTATTATACTCTGTTATATGTCGCTCGCAAGTATTAAATTGTATTATATTTGTTAATATGGTTGTTTATGGTGGTTAATAGTGCGTTATTATGCGTATTTGTGCGTACTATAAAAAGTGGAGTAATCCTACTAGTATTTGTAATAATTACAGTTGTTGATAGAGACATGCTGCTATCTGACCAGTTATAGTGTAGTGCGCAACCTCCTTTGCTCTTTCTACTGCTTATGCGCTGTCATGGGTTAAACGTTGATGGTATGTTTTTTTAATGATAGTTCGTGGCGATGGTGTGCTGAATCGGGTTGCTTAAGAGGTTGCCGCTTGCTGTATGCGCTCAGCGGATGTGATGAAGCGAAGGGACGACAACGCCGCGCATCCCATCTCTATGGATGGGCGGCGTTGCAGATTGATGGGAGACAGCTTTAACTGTGGAGTTCAAGCACCAGATCGGGGCCGGCTTCCTGTGTGAGGAGCGCGCCTGGCACTTCTGCCACAAATGCGTTGTGGGCAGCGTCGAAGATGGCTGGGTAGCGTGTATTGTCGAACACAACGGACAGTTGCGACTGCTCGGGCAACGATGTCTCGACTAAAATCGTCCAAAGGTCATTCTGTTGCTCTTGGACACTGACGACGACTGGTAGATTAGTGGTGCTTTTTCGGCTGCTGATCATCGTTGGCTCGGTGTCCTCGCCACGCATAACAGCCGCGAATTGCCTTGGCTGCGGGAGTGCTCGGTGCAGATAGTTACGGGTAAGCCGTAGAAACTCCAGCGTTTCGTGCTGAATCTTCCGAAGCACGGATTGCGAAGTGCTCGGGATAGGGAGTGGCGCTAGTTCATTGTTCTGCTGGGCCGTTACCAGCACTTTGGTGAGGCGGTAGACCTCGGCGCATTCTGCACAGGTCCAGAGATGCCACCAAACCATCGGGTAAGTTTGTGCGGCTCGGTTTGGATCCAGCTCCTCCAATTCGATAAAAGCCGAGAGATCAGCTTCACAGGCGCCACAATCTACTGTTTCTGGCGGAGGAGGGAGTTGTAAGGCGCCTGCTGCGAGCGTGAGCAGAGCTCCTCGACAGTGTGGGCAATCTGCGACATGCTCATGCAGCTGCTCCGACGGCTGCGTGCATTGATTGGTCTCGATTGTATGTTGTAGCCACAGATACAATTCGTCACAGAATCTGTGTGTCATTCCTTACGACTCCTTATGGCCATGATGAATGCGCCTGATTATCTCCATCAGCGGCATCATCTCGATCCTGCTCGTCTCCCTTCGCCCGTTCGCGTGGGTGATAGTCGAGCCAAGCGCTAAGTTTTGGGTCTTGCCGAAGCAATGCACAAATTTGATTGACTAGGCGACTAATACTAGCAGGGCTAAGATGCATTTGACGACCAATATCGGCGAGGCGCATATCTTCGTGTATCCACATATCGAAGATTTTGCTCAAGCGCTCGTCGCCATATGAGTCGAGAATATTAGTAACGAGTTCCCACAGCAGCGTCTCTTGCGAGCGGGCCTCCGGGTTGGGTGTACTATCGTGAACGTGGGCATGCTTGTCTGCTGCGTCGAGCGATTCGCTCTTGGCATAGATTTGCCGTTTGCTTGCGCCAAAGTGTCGATAGCTCCGCAGAATGTGCCGGGTAATAATCGTGTATGCCCAGGTCGAAAAACGACTCCTGTAGTGAAACGTTGGTAAAGAACGGAGTAGCTCTTCTAACGCAGTTTGTGCAAGATCATCCTCATCGAGCAACTGGTTGTGAGGGATGTTCTTGTTCTGGCTACGAATAATCCGTACGGCCTGGGTAAGCCAGGTGCGCCACGATGCCTCATGTTCTGGATTATTGCGATCGACAAGTGCTTCGATTGTCGGATGATCGTCGTGATAGACTTCGATCATTTTTCGCAATACAGATTCTAACACGGTATTCGTAATATGGGGAAGAAAATCGGCCACATATTTGCGTTGTTGAGTAGAATCGAGGCCCCAAGCTAATTCGTCGTTGAGTGCGGCCACTAGGGCAAGACAGCGTTCTTGATTGCTAGTGCTATGTTTCAAGCTTGACCTCGTCTTTTGAGCTACTTCGACAGGAAGACTCATACTGTTTGTGTGTATCCTGCCACGAGATGCGGTGGATGGGATAAACATAACAGACCATTCGTCAACTTCAAGGTCTGAAATGTTGTACGATATGCGGCCATCAAGATGAGGTGTTGTAGTATAGAACGTTTGATGTGCCAGATTTCGTCATGAGGATGAGCGCGTCTTCCGTCTTCCCTTGTCTCTGTGTTTATCGGTGCGATTATTTTGCCGGTCAACGGTGGGAGATACTGCCTGATGAACGAAGTTCGGTGCCCGAATGTGCGATTTGCATTCAGAGCGGGTGTTAATCGCCGAACTTAGGTATTTGGACGTGATACAATAGATCATTAACCTCTATCGAGGTGATCACCCAAGTTGCTTTCCGAGACGTCCTGCAGTTGTAGTTATAGTACTCTATGACAATTACCATTCAGGATCACGAACTGCCACCACCTTTGAGGTATTGGCGCATTCAAACTTTGGCCGAGCGGCACCCACAACGTGCTTTGCTCTTTGCCCAACGTGCGATGGTTGCTGCAAAGGCCGATGATGATCCGTTGCAAGTTGCTTGGGCGGCTTATACGCTTGGATGGGTGTTCTTGTGTTGGGAGCGCTTCGAGGAGGCGCGCCCCCATCTGCAACGTGCTTGCGATTTGTTTGCCGAATTGGGCGATGCGATTGCGCAGCTGCGCAGCCGCCATGCCTTGCTGGTGACGTATCAAATACAGTTCGCAGATCCTCAGCTTGTCCCCCAATTTCAGGAACTAGAGACATCCTGTTATCAGGTGAATGCCCCTTGTTTGGCTGCTAGTGTCTCTATCGATCTTGCCCGTTTATACTTCTCGCTTGGTAAGCATCCTCTCGCCGAGCAGAAGCTCGATTCGATTCAAGATACTATTACGCAGTATCGTACGTTTGAGTATGCCCGGTATCTGCGCCAGCGGGGTGTGCTGCACAATGCCGCAGGCCGCTATCCAGAAGCACAAGCCTTTTTCGAACGTGCCATGCAATCGTTTACGGAGCTGCGTTGTCGGGGCGAAGTGGCGAAATGCTGGTTTGAATTGGGTTGGCTAGCCCATCGCCGCGAACAGCTTGATGAGGCGCTGAAACTATTCCATAACGCCGAACGGGTGTTTGATGAGCTTGATCTGCCGTTTCAGAAAGCGTTTATTGCAAAGAATGTTGGCCTGTTGCTGACGCGGCGAGGATGGTACGATCTCGCTTTGCCTCGATTGCTCATGGCATTGCAGTATTTTACCCGATTACAACGTATTCGCGATATTGGCGGAACATATTTGAATCTCGGCAATATCTACTATTATACCGCTCGTTGGGAGACTGCTCTAGCGGCATATGAGCAAGCCGATGCATTATTTGAGAAGATCGACTTCCAGAATGAACACATTATTGCGTTGCGTAACCGAGCGATGGTGTGCGGTAGGCTGAAGCGGTTCGAAGATGCTCACGCATTGCTGGATAAGCAACTCGTGCTGGCCGAGCAACTTAAGAATTGGTACGAGGTCGTCGATGGCCTGCGCATTCGCGGCGATCTGTTGCGGGATCAAGGGCTTATTGATGCTGCGCTTGAGTATTACGAGCGCTCCCAAACGATGGCGGAATCCTTGGAGTATGAGTTGGGTGTGGCCGATAGCGCCATGGCCAAGGGCTGGGTGTTGCTGAAGCGCGGCGATGTGCGTCAGGCTCAGGCGTTGTTCTCGCTACCGTCGTCCTTGATCGACCTCCTTCCGTTTAATCGCTGGCAGATTGCGTATGGCTTGGCCCGTTGCGCCGAGATGTTGGGCGATGCACAAGAGGCGTTTTTGCACTACCGCGAGGCAATTGAGATTGTGGCGGGGTTGCGCAGCCGCCTGATGAATGAGGAGATGTCGAGCAGTTTGTACGATCAGGCCGCGCAGTTGTATACCGACGTGTTGCGTCTCGCGATCGCGCAGGGTGCCACGGAGTTGGCGCTGGAGGTATGTGAGAGCCAACGCGCGTTGGTGTTCCAGGATATGCTTCAAGAGCAGGTCAGTAGAGATCGTACTGGGGGGCAGGGGGTGCTGCGGGCTGAGTTGGCGCGGTTGGTGGAGGCGAGCAATCTGATGATGGGGGCGAGCGCCGAGCAACTCGATGAAGCGCTGGAGGAGTACGGAGATCTGCTGTTGCGCGCTCGCAAGAGCGAGAGTATCGAGCAGCAGGTTGGCGCTTCCGCGAAGGCCTTTTCGCTTTCAGAGTTGCGTCATCGGTTGCAGGCGCGCTACGGCGATGATTGGAGTGTGGTGAGTTATACGATCAACAATGACACGTTGTCGATCTTTACGATTACGCCCGATGCGGTACAGCTTGAGCAGCGACCTTTCGATCGGTGGTTGAAGCACTTAATCGACCAGGCGACGCGGGAGAAGTCGCGGCATTACGTGTACACCGATCTCGCCTCCCATGATAACGATGCGCAGCCTTGGTCGCTATTGGAGGAGTTGGCGGAGCACTTGCTGCCGAGCTATGTGCGGGCGCGCTTGCACGAGCATCATCGCTTGCTGATTGTGCCGGCGGGACGCTTGTATGTGTTGCCGTGGGCGGCGTTGCGCGTCGATGGGATGTGGCTGGCCGAACGGGCGATTGTTCAAGTTGCGCCCGCCCTGTTGATGTGGCAAATTCGCACTGAGCGTTTATCGCTAGATGCGCCCGCGCTGCTGCTCGGTTGCCACGAGTTCGGATCGCGTGCCCACGCGTTGCGCCATGTGGGAGATGAGTTGAAGTTGGTGGCGGGCCATTGGTGCGGCGATTCCGAGAAGTTGCTGGATAAACAGGCCACCGCTCAGGCTCTGTTGGAGCGGGCTCAGGACGGGGGTTTGGCGCGCTATGGCCTGCTGCATATCGCGAGCCATGCACACTTGCTGCACACCCAGGGACGAATGGCGCATCTCAAGTTGTGGGATCGGGATCTGTTGCTCACCGAGATTATGGGCTTGCAGCTCGATGGTGCGCTGACGGTGCTCTCGGCGTGTGACGGCGCGGCTGCCGATGTGTTGCAGGGCGATGAGGCGCTGAGCTTGAGTTGGGCGTTCTTGTCGGCTGGTGCGAGCGGTGTGCTGGCGAGTCTGTGGAAGCTGAATGATGAGCTGGCGGCGCCTACGATGGGCATGTTCTACGATCTGCTACGACAGCACGGCGATGCGGGCCTTGCATTGGCGCAGGTGCAGCGCCACATGATTGCGACGCACGATTCGCGAGTGCAGGAGGGCGGCGTGCTGACGTGGGGCAGTTTGGTGCTGATCGGGGCGAGCCATTTCGCGCTGTGAGTCGATCGAGGTGGGATGTAGGACGGCGGGCGCACATGCACCCGCCGTTTGTTGTGTACTTAGCCTCCGCCACCACTGCCGCCCGGGTTGCTGGCCACTGCAGGAGGAGCAATGTGCGCGCTGGTGCTGCTGCCGGCAAACAGACCAATGCCCAATGTCAACGCGAACGCAATACCGAGTGCCCATTTCGTGATTCGCTTGCGCATGGTGTTTTGCCTTTCTTTGAGATGTTCTTTGAGGTTCGACATCCCAAAGGAAGGTTGGGCGGGCGAAACGTATCATCGGCTGTGGGCGTGATTGCTACGCGCTGTACGATGGCTCAGCGGCAAAAGAAAGGTGTTCAAAAAGCAAGCAGCGGGTGAACGTTCACCCGCTTGCTTACTGCTACGATTGTCTTTAGCCGCCACCGCCGCTGCCGCCGGGGTTGCTGTTGTTGGTGAGTGGGGTGGGGGTTGCTGTGGGCTCGCCGCCATAAACGGGGGTTGCGCTGTTGCCGCTGGTCAGTAGGCCGATGCCCAGGGCTAACGCGAAGGCGATGCCGAGCATCCAGTTCGTGATTCGCTTGCGCATGGTGTTGCCCTTCCTTTTTTGAGACTCGCTTTTCCGAGTAACGACATCTCAAAGGAAGGTTGAGCGGGCAAAACGTATCATCGAGGATGGGTGGAATTTTTGTGTTTCTCAGAAACTGATCGGCTCGGTGTGTTTGAGTGTTGGTTTTGTGTAGGGATGCTCAATTCGGTTATATCGTTGTACGATCGAACCAGTTTTAGCCTGCGGCAGCAATCACCTGTTTCGGGAGATGTGGGTATCAGTTGAGAACATGCATCACGCTATACCATGTACGTGCTGTTTGTGTAGGTAATCATTCGAATTTGGCGTCACCCAGTCACCTTGTCACCTTGTCTCGATACGCGCTGGTGTTGTGGGTATATATTGTGGTGTGGCGACAGAGGCACCGCAATGCTTGTGTATAATTTGCGGTATACTTGCGACACACCATTCGAGACATGCGAGGCACCATGCTCAAGAAAACCCCGTTCCACACTTGGACATCGGCGCTTATGCAGGCCAACCAGTGGCGTCGCTGGAATGGCTACGAAGTTGCTAGCGCCTATGAGATGACGCATGATCGTGAGTATTTGGCTATTCGTAACGCTTGTGCCCTGATCGACATTTCCCCGCTGTGTAAGTACCACATTTCTGGCCCCGATGCTCTGCGCTTCCTGAATCGTTTGGTGACACGCGATGTGAGCGCTTGCCCGATCGGCGGGATGTTGTACACGCCGTGGTGCAATTCGCAGGGCCAGGTGATCGATGACGGTACCATTGCTCATTTGGATACGGACCTATATCGGTTGACCTCCGCAGAGCCGAATCTGCGCTGGTTGCAGGATAATGCGATCGGCATGCAGGTGCAGATCGAGGATGTGGGTGAGCAGATCGCCGCGCTGGCGCTGCAGGGTCCATGTTCGCGCGCTCTGTTGCAGACGCTAACCGATGCGCCGCTCGCTTCGCTGAAGTACTACGGTTTCGTGAATACCACCATCGCTGGTGTGCCGGTGATGATTTCGCGCACGGGCTACACAGGCGATCTGGGCTATGAGTTGTGGCTGAGCGCCGATGCCGACAGTACGGCGGCGGTGTGGCAGGCACTGACGACGGCTGGACGTTCTTACGGTTTGCACCCCGCTGGGATTTGGGCGCTCGATGTGGCCCGGATCGAGGCGGGTTTAATTATGCTCGATGTCGATTACACGGCTGCGCCACAAGCTATGACTGCTGCGCAGGCTTCATCGCCGTTTGAGATCGGCTTGGGCTGGGCGGTGAACTTCAAGAAGGGCAACTTCGTGGGCCGCAGCGCGCTGTTGGCCGAGAAGGAGCGCGGTCCCTCGTTGCAATTGGTGGGTCTTGAGGTCGATCATATGGCGTTCGAGCGCCAGCATCACGAACTTGGCTTACCCGTGCCGTACCCGTTTAAGGCGTGGCGCGAGGTTGTGCCGTTGTTCGTTGATGGCCAGCAGGTCGGCTATGCCACGAGTGGCACGTGGTCGCCTACGCTGAAGAAGTACATTGTGTTGGCCCAAGTGCAGCCGAAGTACGCGGCGCCGGGCAGCACGGTGACGATCGATCTGATGGTTGACCGCTATCGGCGACCATTCGCCGCCAAGGTCGTTAAACTGCCGTTTTTCAACCCAGCACGGAAAAAAAGCGTGGGGTAAGCCGCTGTTCTAAGCGTTGTTTGGCGCTTGTGAACGCGCTATACCTCATTCGTGAGCGTAAGGAAGACTATGAGCAATCATCGCTATGATGCAATTGTGATCGGCGGCGGCCACAATGGTTTGGTGAACGCTGCTTACCTTGCCAAAGCAGGAAAGCGTGTGCTGGTGTTAGAGCGGCGTCACGTTGTGGGCGGGGCCACGGTTACCGAGGAAGTCTACCCTGGGTTTAAGTTTCTGATCTTTTCGTATCTGATCAGCTTGCTCCGGCCCGAGGTGATTCAAGAACTGGAGTTGGCGCGCCACGGCCTCGAGATTATGCCGCTTGAGAGCACGTACGTGCCGCTGTTGGATGGCAATTACCTGGCCGATTGGCCCGATCACGATGCGACAAAATACGAGATTTCGCGCCATTCCAAACGAGATGCCGAGGCGTACGATGAGTATGCCCGCACGATGCGCCGTTTGGCATTGGCGGTGCGCCCGTTGATGGAACTGATCCCGCCTGACCCGACCTCCGTCTCGCCGAAGGATTTGGCGACGATGGCGAAGGTGACGGGTGTGCTCAATCAGATGCGCCAGGATGATTTTTATCTGTTGTCGCGTCTGATGACGATGAGCGCGGCGGATTTCTTGGAGGAATGGTTCGAGTCGCCGCCGCTGTTGGGCACTAAGGCGACTAGCGGTATCATCGGCACGTTTATGGGGCCGCGCTCGCCCGGAACGGGCTATGTGTTGTTGCACCACTACATCGGCGAGATCGATGGCGTGTTCCGCGCGTGGGGCTTCGCTCGTGGTGGCACGGGCGCGCTCAGCCAGGCGCTCGCCAGCGCTGCGCGGGAGGCGGGTGTCGAGATCAAGGTGAACTCGCCTGTCGCCCAGGTGATCGTCAAGAACGGCACGGCGGTCGGTGTGGCGCTCGAAAACGGCGATGAGTATTATGCCGATGTGATCGTCTCGAACGCCGACGCGAAGCACACCTTCTTGAAGCTAGTTGAGTCGCAGCACCTGCCCGACGATTTCCTGCACGATATTCGGCGCTATCGCGTCCGCAGTCCGGCCTGCAAGGTGAACTTGGCGCTGGACGGCTTGCCCAACTTCACCTCGCTGCCGAAGGGCAAGGAGGCGTTGCTGCGCGGTTCGATCGAGATCGCGCCCAGCATCGATTACCTGGAGCGGGCCTACGACGATGCGAAATATGGCGGTTGGGCCAAGAGGCCGTTTATGGATGCGCTGATCCCGTCGCTGCTCGATCCGGGGATGGCACCTCCTGGCAAGCATGTGATGTCGATGTTTGTGGAGTATGCTGCGTCGGATCTTGAGGGCGGCTGGACGGAGGAGAAGAAGGCCGAGTTCCTCGATGTGGTGATCGACACGTTGGCGGAGTACGCGCCGAACTTGAAGGATATCATTATCCACAAGCACATTATGACGCCCGCCGATATCGAGCAGACCATCGGCATAAGCTCGGGCCATATTTTCCACGGAGAACTGGCATTGCAGCAGTTGTTCTTCCTGCGTCCGTCGCCGAAGTGGTCGAACTACCGCACTCCTGTGCCGAATCTGTATATGTGCGGCAGCAGCACGCACCCCGGCGGTTGTATCACTGGCGCGCCGGGCCGCAATGCTGCCCTGGCCATCTTGGAGGATCGCCGATGAGCGCCTACGACACGATTTTGCTCAATTCCTCGCCCGATGCGCTGATCGTCGCCGCGTACTTGGCGCGCTCGGGTTCGCGCGTGCTGGTGCTGGAGCCGACGGCACAGCTCGGTGGCGCGGTGGCGACCGCCGAGTTCGTCGATGGTTTTCGCGCCGACATCGGTTTGTTGAGCGGGCGAATCGATCCAAGCATCGTTGATGAGTTGCAGTTGCGCGAGCACGGCTTGGAGGTGATCGAGCGCCCGTCGATCACGAGTCTGCTGCCGGATGGTCGCAGCTTCACACTGCCGAGCGACCGTGCCGCTGCTGCTGAGGTGATCGCTAAATTCTCAGCTAGCGATGCCGAGCGCTACGGCGCGTTCTGCGCCCTGCTCGATCAGGCAGCCGCGTTAGTGCGCCAAGCGTATGCTCAAGTGCCGCCCCGTGGCCAGAACCCGAACCCCAGCGAGGCCGCGAATCTGGTGGCGCTGCTGAACCAGTTGCGCAGCTACGGTGATCGCGGCATGACCGAGGTGATGCGCATCTTGGTGATGCCGATCCGCGATCTGCTCGATGAGTGGTTCGAGAGCGACGAGTTGAAGGGCTTGCTGGCCAGCGCTGCGGTGCGCGGGTTGGCGCAGGGGCCGTTTGTGGGTGGCACCACCTATACGCTGCTGCACCACTTGGCGCTGGGCGATGGCTACTTCCGCGCTTCGGCCAAGGGCGGCACGGGTGCGATTGTGGCGGCGCTGGCGGCTGCGGCCAAGCAGCACGGAGCCGAGATCCGCACCGATGTCGGCGCGCTGCGGGTGGTGGTCGAGAACGGCGCGGCGGTCGGCGTGCAACTCGCCGATGGCAGCACCATCGCGGCCTCGCGCATCGTCGCTGATAGCGATGTTCGTCAGTTGTACACGAATATCGTGGAGCCGCCCGAGCTTTCGCCGGAGTTCAACCGTGCTGTGCGCAAGGTGCGCTTCAACGGCGTGGTGGCGCGCATCAACTTCGCCCTGCGCGGGTTGCCCAGCTTCACGGGCCTCGATGACCAGGCGCTACGTGGCACCCTCGGGTACGCGCCCAGCGTGAACGCGCTTGAGCGCGCCTTCGACGACGCCAAGTACGGCAAGCTGTCGTCGCGGCCGTTCTTGGAGGCCACACTGCCCAGCGTTGCTGACCCGTCGCTGGCGCCGGATGGCCAGCACGTGCTCTCGGTGTGGGTGCAGTACGTGCCGTTCCGTGGCAACATCGCGCCCCAGGCGATCTACGACTTGGCGTTAGCGACGCTTGAGCAGTTCGCCCCTGGCTTGCGCGACCTTGTGCTCCACGCGCAGGTGCTGACCCCGCAGGACTTTGAGACGCGCTACGGTTTGAGCGAGGGTCACCTCTACGGCGGCGAGATCGCGCTGGAGCAAGCCTTCTACCTGCGCCCCATCCCCGGCTATGCGCAGTATCGCACGCCAATCGAGCAACTGTATGTGTGCGGCTCGGCCACGCATCCGGGCGGCGGCATCAGCGGCCTGTCGGCCAAAAACCTGTTGAGCGTGCTATAAACGCGGCGCGCTGCGGGTCGAGCGAGTGTGTCTCGGCCCGCAGCGCGTTTTGCGAGAACTGGAGCTGTGCAACCACTATGCGACCTTCGTTAAACGTTATCTCCGATGAGCAGATCCCCCAGGTGCTCGATGAGGCCAAGCGTATTTTGGCCGAGATCGGCATCGAGGTGCGTGGCCCCAAGATGCGCGAGCATCTGCTGAGTTTGGGCTTGGAGGAGCGCGACACGGCTGGCGACGGCCCGCGCATCCTGTTTCCGCCCGATGTTGTTGATCGGGCGCTGTCGACGGTGCCCCGCCAGATCACACTCTACGACCGCGACGGCAAGCCCCACGCGACGCTCGGCGGCAATGCTGTTCATTTTGTGCCGGGTTCGAGCGGTTTGAAGATCCTCGATCATCGCACTGGCGAGACGCGCCACTCCAACACCAAGGATTTTATCGAGTATGTGCGGCTGTGCGATGGCCTCCAGCACATCGCCTACCTCGCCACAGCTTTCTCGACCAACGACATCGAGCCACAGGTGAGCGATGTGTGGCGTCTGTACTTGGCGCTGCTCAACTCCAAGAAGCCGATCGTCAGCGGCGCGTTCACCGAGCATGGCGTGCCCCGTATGGCCGAGATGATGCAACTGTTCCGCGCTGATCTCGAGGATCTGCGGGCCAAGCCGATGTCGATCTTCACGATCACGGCCACGGGTTTCTTCCGCTACGGCGAGGATTCCTGCCAGAACATGCTCGACTGCATCGAGTACGGCATCCCGGTCGAGATTGTGCCCGTGACGCTGATGGGGCTGATCGCGCCCGTCACGATGCTGGGCGCGACGGTCTTTCACACCGCCGACGTGTTGGCGGGCATAGTGATGACACAATTGGTGAAGCCCGGTGCGCCCGTGATCTTCGGCGGTGCGCCCGCCACCTTCCACATGAAGACGGCCCAGTCGCCGATGGCGGCTATCGAGGCGCTCTACCTCGATGTGGCGTATGTGGCGGTGGCCAAGTCGCTCGGCTTGCCCACGCAGGCGTACATGGCGTTGGGCGATGGCAAGTTTATTGATGCGCAGGCCGGTGCCGAGACCTTCGGCGGCGCGCTGTTGGCGGCGCTGGCGGGCATCAACTCGGTCTCCGGGCCGGGTATGCTCGATTACGTGCTGACCTTCAGCCTGGCCAAGCTGGTGCTCGACGATGAGTTGTGCGCTCAGGCGCTGCATTTTGTGCGCGATGTGGAGGTGAAGGACGACCTGCCGACCGTGGATCTGGCGCGGGGCTTGTTGGCCGAGAAGCACCTGATCACGCACGAACACACGATGAACTACTGGCAGAAGGAATTGTATCTGCCTGGCCCGACCTACGACCGCACGAACCGTGAGCAGTTCGCTAAGGCTGGCAGCCACGAACTGGTTGAGCGGGCCAACGCCGAGGTCGAGCGGCGGCTGGCGGCCTACTCGTCGCCGGAGACCGACCCCGCGATCGAGGCCGAGATGCTACGCATCATTCGGTCGGGCATGCAGAACCCCGATTCGCCACTCCCCGAGGTGCTGCCGCCCGTGCAGGGCAGCGTCGCCGAGAGCAGGGAGGATCGTCGGGCGGCGCGGCGACGCGCACGGCAATCCTAAAGAGCGCGGCGGGCCAATCCACGGTCCGCCGCCCACACCATCAGGTTGTGTATGGCATTCTGGCAACGCGTACAAATCTATCTTCGGGTGAGCCCCGACACCATCATCGTTCGTGATGCGCGTACTGGTTAATAACTGATTGAACCTGCGGTTGTGGCGGTCACCCTCCCGCTGCGAGTGCAGAGCGTTGGGCAGGCCGCGCTCGATGCCGCAGCGCTGCACCCCGAAATGACTATCTTATGGCCGTTCAAGCACCTGCGCGCCTCGATCAACCACTACAAATGCGGTGAATTGTTGATCCGATCGTTGATGCCGCGCGTGATGTCTTGTCTAAACCTTTTGCTTCAAGGGTCATTTTGCATCCGCTTCATCACTATCCCGAAGGCTTGGCATATATTGAAAAGCAGGCCTGGAGCCAGATGACGGCGCTATCTTTTGCATGGCAAAAGCGCTATGTATGGCTTGGACGTGAGCTAAACGATCAGGAAGTACTGACACAAGCCTATTTGTAGGAACCCCACCATCTCTTTGTACCTCCCCCACAACCCTAAGCGTGTTTTGAGGCGTATCTGTTCCTAGTGCCCCTCGTATTTATGGATTCCTCCGCCTCTCTTCGGTGGTTGCTTCCACTGCATCCCTTTGGAACGCCACCGAATCTCCTTACTTTCCTTTGACATTGCTTACAAAATTGTAAACTGTAGCGAACATTTTATAAGGAGAAATTATTTACACTTTTCCGTGAGGAATGCGCAGTTAGGCAGGTTTAGAGGTGTAAATGTTGTATTTGAAAAAGAGAATGAAGCTAGGCGCGCAAAATGCTCATGCTAGGTTATAATAACACTCCTACTTCAATTCTTAGTATGTAAGAGTGAACAACTGCCGCTAGATGCACAACGTCTGGGCTCGCGTTGCGCACTCCGGCAACACACTGCCACCGTGGCGGTGTGCTGTGCTGTCTCTATTTAAACTCATTAGTTACAATGGAAGCCAAGCAGCTATGAGGAAACCGCGCACAGTTAAACACAAAAACATTACCCGCATCGATCACCCCGATAAGCACACATTTGGCTACTTCGTACGCATTCAATGGAACGGCGAGCGACGAGCGAAGTTTTTTTCCGATAAAGCCTACGGAGATCGGCTCGCAGCGCTGGATGCCGCCCTCGAATGGCGCAATAAGACCGAAAAGGAACTCGGCAAGCCACGCACCGAACGTCAAGTCGTCGGCAAAACGCGCTCATCGTCGGGCGTAGTGGGGGTGCGCAAGCGCAAAGAGGGCCATACCGAGTATTACGAGGCGACGTGGGTCTCGACGGTTGGCAAGCTACACCGCACGCGCTTCTCGATCTCGAAGTACGGTGAGAAACGCGCATTGCAGATGGCTCGGCGCGTGCGGCAACTCGGCGAACGCCAGCGCCATCACACGCCGCCCTACGAGGACGATTAGCCTACGAACTCGCGCTGGTGTAGGAGCTCACGGCAAAGTTCCACAGCCAACGAGCGGCCACCAGCAACAGCAACGCCAACACTAGGGCAGCCACAATCGTGTTGATGCTGAAACGCCCGATCAGCGCTTCGGCAGGCGCGGTGGTGATGAATGCGATGGGTAGGATGAAGGTGAACAGGACGCGCACCCAACTGGGGAAGGCAGAGATCGGGAATTGGCCGGCGTGAAAGAAACCCTCGAACAGTTGCGTGATATTGGCGACCTTGACGAACCAAAAGGCGGTGGTGGTGAGCATGAACCAGATCGCATATACGATCAGCATTGCCGCGCCCAACAACACGCATCCAAGTACGATGGTGAGGGGTCGCATCTCGGGTAAGCCACTGGATGCCACAACGATGATGATCAGGCCGATGATGCAGTCGATCATGCCGAACGGCTCGACATTGCGCGTGGAGACGAGGAACTGCGCATCGATCGGCTTGAGCAGCGTAAAGTCCATCGTGCCGTTGCGCACCATCTCCGACATCTTGTTGAGGTTGGGGATCAGCACTGCGCCGATGAATCCCTGCATGATCGTGAAGATGCCCACCACGACGCTCGCCTCGCGGTAGCTCCACCCCCCGATCGGCTCCCCATCGCCGGAGAGAATGAACAGCCCGAACAGCGCCCCGCAGGCTTGTAGCAGCGCGCTCACAAGGTAGATCACGAAGTTGGCGCGGTACTCCATCTGCAAGCTGATTGTCGTGCGCAAAAACACCCCAAGCAGTCGAATATAGCGTCGCATATGCCGCAACCTCCCTCTGCCCTACGCACCAACCGCACCGTAGCGCCGTAGTCCTCGCTGCCACAGCCACGTGCGCGCCACCCAAAAGCCCGCCACCCACAATGCCTGCACACCGAGCACCCATATCGTAGTGGGCCAATCGAGCGCGCCGTTCAGGATGCGCACCGGGTAGTAGATGATGTACGGGAAGGGCGTCCAGTCCAGTGTGTTGCGCACAATCGCTGGGTAAAAATCGAGTGGGGCGAACGTGCCCGTCAGGAAGATCGCTATGATGTGGTAGAACTCATCGAGGGCGGTGGCGCGATCCATCCAAAACGTAATCGTCCCAATGATGTACGAGAGTTGGAAGCGGATAAACCAGGCTAGCGTAATGCTGAGCAGGAACAC
Organism: uncultured Roseiflexaceae bacterium; assembly: GCA_937988885.1. Classification (GTDB taxonomy): domain Bacteria; phylum Chloroflexota; class Chloroflexia; order Chloroflexales; family Roseiflexaceae; genus CALKHR01. The sequence goes on from CALKHR010000073.1 coordinate 20,460, forward strand.
CACCGCGTGCAGCGGGCTGGGCGTGAGGCGCGTGCCCGGCACCAACAGCAAGCCGCACGTCATCACCGCCACGATGATCGGGAGGCGTACGATCCGTTCGGCCAAGTGCGCGGCGATGTGATCCCAGAACACATCCAGCGGGCGTAGTAGCTTCGGCGAGAGCTCGCCCTGTCGGATCTGATAATCGAGCTCCCACGCAACCCAGGCGATCGTAAACTGCAAACTGAGCCAGGCCGAGAGAAAGTATGCGGCGAAATCGGGCGCAGTGAAACCGCTCATACTGCCACCCGCCGCCTCCGCCTTGCCGATCCACACCGCCAACATAATCAGCGGCACGGAGCCTGTCAGAATCCAGATGATGATCTCGGCCCGGTAGGCGCTCATATAGCTGAACCAAGTGATCAGCAGCACGCGAGCTTTGTTCAGAAGAGCTTTCATAGTGGTTTGCCTGTTAGGTCGCGCTTGGTGCGGCGCGCTCGACAAACATCTCACCGATAATCGCCTCGATCGGCGGATCGGTGATAGTGACATCGGCGATCGGCAACTCGGTGAGCAATTGAGCAGCGAGGCTGCTTGTGACTTGGCGCTCGACGTTCAACTCGGCGTGGAGGCCCTCGTGCATTTGGACCTTGCCGTATCGTGCGAGGCGCTCGGCAGCCACCGGCTCGGTCAGGTCGATACTGATGATTTTGTGTGGCGCGGCCTGCTCGACAAGCTGCGAGAGATCGCCATCGAAGATAATGTGGCCCTTATCGATCACGATGATGCGCTTGCAGAGCGCCGTCACATCGGCCATGTAGTGGCTGGTGAGGATCACGCTCGCGTTGAAGCGCTGATTGTAGTTGGCCACAAATTCGCGAATACGCACCTGCATATTCACATCGAGGCCGATGGTTGGCTCATCGAGGAACAGGATCTTGGGCCGATGCAGCAACGCTGCGGCCAGCTCGCACTTCATGCGCTCGCCGAGCGACAGTTTGCGCACCTGCTTTTTGAGGATGCCGCTCAGTTCGAGCAGATCGTCGAACTCCTGCATGGTGGCCTTGAATTGGTCGTCGGGGATCTCGTAGATCGCTTGGTTGACCAAAAAGCTGTCGTAGGCGGGCAGATCCCAGATCAGTTGTTGCTTCTGGCCCATCACCAGCGTAATCGTTTTGAGGAATGCGCTCTGGCGCAGCTTCGGCGTGAACCCCGCCACATCGAGCATGCCACTGGTAGGATGCAGCAACCCCGAGAGCATTTTGAGCGTGGTCGTTTTGCCCGCGCCGTTCGGCCCCAGGAAGCCGACGATCTCGCCGGGCGCGATGTCGAAGCTGATGCTATCCACGGCGCGCACCGTATGATAGTTGCGCCGCACAAACGAGCGCAGTGAACCGATCAGACCTGGCTCTTTCTCGTGGACAAGATAGTGTTTGCTGAGTGAGCGTACGGAGATCATGCAGGTTCCCTACTAGTTTGAGAAAAGACTGCAAGATCAAACACCCGTGTTGGCTCCATTATGGCGCTAACACGGGTGTTGATGCTGCGGAATTTATACTGGGATTGTGGCGGGGAGGGTGGGATTCGAACCCACGTGGGCTTTCACACCCAACTCGTTTTCGAGACGAGCACATTCAACCACTCTGTCACCTCCCCAGGAGGTAGTTTATTCAATTAAAGGGCGGCCTAGCGCCTATCGGCGTGACCGCCCTTCAATAGCTGGCGACCCTGGGGCGACTCGAACGCCCGACCTCTTCCTCCGCAGGGAAGCGCTCTAATCCACTGAGCTACAGGGTCACTTGACCACGCGGGGAATAATACCATACATTCTAAATATTTGCAAATACTGCATCGGTATGCCAAAAATGCCGTTTTTGGGGTGCTTGTGAGGTGGGTCTGATGCTGTCATAATTGGCGGATTCTCGGGTATAGTCGATAAGATGTTCACTCACAACTGCCCAACAGAGTTGCTCACTTCAATAGCGAAGTTGCCAAAAAAGGGCATTGGGGAGCGATTACAGCACTCCCCAATGTCGGTGTACGTTAGGATTGTGAACTGCGTCGGCTGCCTGCAATCAGGGCAGCCGCGAGGCCGACCAAGAGAATGCCTAACAATCCGAGGAATAAGGTATTCGATCCGCCACTGTCCCCAGTGGTGGGAAGCGTACTCGGCGCTGTGGTGGCGGTGGCAGCAGCCGTGGCTTCAGCAGTGGCCTCTGCGGTAGCTTCAACAGTGGCCTCGGCGGTTGCTTCGACAGTAGCTTCGGCGGTTGCTTCGACGGTAGCGTCGGCGGTGGCGGTCGCTTGGAGTGCTGGTGCATAGCTCGATTCCGCGCCTGCACTGGGCACCAGCATAAGGCTGGCAACGAGTAGGGTCGCGATCATTGTTCCGATCGTGAGAATGATCCGCATACATGTCTCCTCTCTTGTTTGCCCGACCGTGAGACAGTTTCACACGGTCGTCACAGGGCGAGAAGAGGTGCACAAAGCGTGCCACTTTACCGTACATTTTTGGCACTCAGATGCCACTTTGATATGCCGCTACGGTCTGCTCGGCTGTGCGCCGCCAGGTGAATTGCGCGGCGCGTGCCGTCCCAATGCGGCGCAAGCGCTCCTGTAGGGCGGTGTCATTGAGCAGGTTGTCGATGGTGCTGGCAAGCGCCTCTGGTTGGCGCATGTCGATCTGCACGGCGGCATCGCCCACCACCTCCGGCAAGCTGGAGGTGCTGCCGCAGATCACGGGCGTGCCGCAGGCCAGCGCTTCGAGCGGCGGCAGCCCGAAGCCCTCGTACAGCGACGGGTATACAAACGCGCTCGCCCCGCTGAGCAGCGCAGGTAGATCGTTCTCGGCGGCGTTGTGCAGGAAGCGCACCTGCTGTGTGAGGCCAAGCTGCGCGCTCAACTCGCGCGCCGCAGGGTAGCGCTCGTCCCAATGCCCCGCCACCACCAGCGCATGGCTGTGGCGCGCACGGCTCATCCCGTAGGCCGCGATCAGTGTCGGCAGGTTCTTGTGGGGCTTGTTCGAGCAGAGCGTGATCAGGTAGCGCTCGGGCACGCCGTAGCGCTGGCGCACCGCCGCGATGTGCTGCGGCTCCTGCGGGCGGAAGCGCACATCGGCGGCCAGCGGCGTGACGCTGATGCGCTCGGCGGGGATGCCGTAGGCCGCGCTCAGGTCGGCGCTGGCGCTGTGCGAGATCGTCAGGATGCGCGTGGCGTTGCGTAGTGCCAAGCGGGTCAGCAGATCGAACATCAGTCGCGCCTTCAGCGACACTTCCTGTGGGAACAGGCGCGGAATGGCGTCGTAGAGCGTGACGATGATCGGGCTGGCGATCCCGAGGTAGGGCCGCACATAGTAGGGCGCGTGATAACGTTCGGCTCGCAGTTCCCGTAGCATTTTTGGAATGCGGTACTGCTCGGCCAACGAAAACGGCGCCGCTTCAACCGCGCATAGCTCGAACTGCGGGTGCTGCGCCAGCGTCGCCAGATCATGTCGGCTGTTCTGCTGATTGGGGTTGTGCAGCACTAGGAAGCGGTGCGGCGTGTCGAGTTCGGCGAGGCCGCGCAGCAGATTGTAGACATAACGACCGATGCCGGGGAAGTGGTCGGTCACATACCGGGCGTCGATGGCGATTCGCAGTCCTTTAGGCATACCCAGTTTCCATCACTGCAGGAATTGCGCGAGCAGGCCGATCGCCGCGCCACCCGCGATCAGCCAGGTGGAGTTGAGCTTGTAGCGCAACAGCAACACGGCGGAGATCAGCGCCAGCACGAGTGTGAGCCAATCGACCACCGCCGCGCGCCCAAGCTCCCACGTGACACCCAGCATCAGGCCCAGCGCCGCCACGTTGATGCCGTCGAGGAACGCCGCCAGCCAGGGCGAGCTGCGCATCCGAGGGATCAGCGGGCTGCTCAGCGCCACGAAGATGAACGATGGCAGAAAGATGCCCGCCGTCGCCATGAGCGCGCCGGGCAGGCCTGCGAGTTGGTAGCCGATGAACGTCGCTGTGGTGAACACCGGGCCGGGCGTCACCTGTCCGATCGCGATCGCGTCGAGCACCTGCTGATCGGTCAGCCAGCCCAGCCGCACCACGAAATCGTTGCGCAGGAACGCCAGCAACACGTAGCCGCTGCCGTACAGCACCGCACCGATCTTGAGGAACGTGAAAAACAGCGTGCCCAAGCTGAACGGCACGCTCGCCGCCTGCGCGAGCAACGCCTGTGGCGCGCCGAGCAGCAACACTCCCGCCAGATGACGTTTATCGCCCAGACGGCGCAGGTTGATGATCAGCATCGTGAGCAGGCCGCCACCGAACAGGATAGCCAGTTCATTCCAGCCCAGTAGATAGAGCGCGCACACCACTACGCCCAACAGGGCCAGCCAGCGATTCTTGATCGCGCTTTTGCTCAGCCCCCACAACGCCTGCAGCACAATCGCGATGATCACGGGCTTGATGCCGTAGAGCAGCCAGGTCGCGGTTGGCGTGGTGCCGTAGGTCTGGTAGGCCCACGCGATCGCCAGCACAATCAGCATCGCGGGCAGGATGAAGCACACGCCCGACACGATCATGCCGCGCCAACCGGCTCGCACATGGCCGATGTGGATGAACATCTCGGTGGAATTGGGGCCGGGGATCAGGTTTGTGGCGCCCAGCAGATCGAGGAACTCGGCGTCGCTCAGCCAGCGCCGCCGCACCACCGCCTCATCGCGTAGCATCGCGATGTGCGCGGCAGGCCCGCCGAACGCTGTGATGCCGAGCCGCAGCGCCAGCAGTGCAACATCGCGCAGCGCACGCGGCTCGGGGGCAGGTGCTTGGTTCACGCTCCACCTGTTCTAGCGCGGCGTCACCCCGTGTCCGGCTTCGATCCCGGAGAGATCGAGCGCGCCGCCGTTGTAACGCATACCACCATCGAAGGGATTCTCGGCCATAAACAGCGGCGTATCGAGGTCCACAAAGCTAAAGCCGCCCTGTCCGCTCGCGAAGCAGGCCGATACCGTCATCGCCAACTGCGACTCGACCATACCGCCGATCATCAGGCCGAGTTTGGCTGACCGCGCAACCGCCGCAATATCGAGCGCCTCGGCAATGCCGCATTTCATCAGCTTGATGTTCAGCACTTGGGCCGCGCCGTCGTTGGCGAGTCGCAGCGCGTCGGCGGCGCTCTCCAAGCTCTCGTCGGCGGCGACGGGCGCACCAGCGTGCCGCGCGAGGCGGGCCATGCCTGTCCAATCGTCGCGGGGCACCGGCTGTTCGAGCAGCGCCACCGGGATGCCGTGCTGTTGCAGCAGTGCCATCAGGTCGAGCGCGTAATCGGCGGTGTAGCCGCCATTGCCATCAAGGATCAGCGGCGCATTGGGCGCAGTGGCGTGGATAGCGCGAATCCGCTCCAGATCAAGCTCCAAGCCGCTGCCGCCGATCTTGATCTTGATGGTCGTGATGCCGCGATCTATAATCGCCTGCGCATCGGTGCGGGCCTGCTCGGCGGTGCCCGTCGTAACCGTCATGTCGGTTTCGAGCGCGGCAGCCGCGCCGCCGAAGAACGCCCAAAGCGGTTGGTGTGCGTGGCGCATCCAGGCGTCCAAAATGGCAGTTTCGATCGCGCATTGGGCCGAGCCGACCTTGCCGATCTTGGAGCGTACCGCTGCAGCCAAACGCCGCCATTCGCGCACGTCGGCGCCCTCAAGCAGGGTGCGGGCGCTCTCGATCGCGCTTTGGGCGCGCTCCTGCGTCTCGCCGTTGAAGGCCGGGAACGGGGCCGCCTCGCCGTAGCCGCGCGTGCCATCGGCCAGTTCCAGTGTCAGCAGCACATTGCGCGCAATATCCTGCGCGCCGCCAGCGATGCCGAAGGGCGTGAATAGCGGAATATTCAGCGGTTCGACGGAGATGCTGCGGATAGTCGTTGGCGATGCCATACGAACCTCTTTTGTTAGCATGTGGCGATTGGGAAGGCTTCTGGGAGCAGTATACCACATCTATTTGGCGTTCTGGCCGCTACCGCAGGCTGCCGCATGGCTAGTGGTGCGTGGGTTGTTGCTGCTGGCGCAAGAGGCCGAGTCCTGGCCTGAAACGCCCGTGGTCATGCTCCGGGCTTTGGAGTGCCAGCCAGGGCAGTGGAAAGTGGGCTACGGGTAACTGCGGCAGTGTGGTACGCTTGGGCAACCGCGCAGGCGATCCCAATGCGACGCCGATCATCGCGCTGCATCGTGGGGCCGCGAGCATAGCGGCGCGCGTTTTGGCGCGCAGCGCCACAGCTGTCCGAGCGCGCACACGTTGAACACGACGTTGTTTGCCCGTAGCGACGGGCGTTCGGATCGCGGTTGCATTTCTTTTCCCCAAAAAACTTGGGCGTTGTAGTGAGGAGAGAGCTGATGGAGATGCGCTTGTTGCGGCGCGACGAGGTCGAGTTGTTGTGGACGATCGACCGTTCGGAGGTGATCGAGCGGATGTACGTGATGGAGCAGGGCACGCTGGTGCTCAGGGACGCGCCGTTTGTGGCGCACGGCTGGCCGCCCGGCGAGGCGGAGCATTATACGCCGCTGCTCTACGAGTGTTTCGACCGTGGTGGGCTGTTCTTTGGCTGTTTCGCGGATGGGCAGTTGGTGGGCTTGTCGGTACTCGATACGCTGTGGCTCGGCCCCGAACGCGACCAACTGCAATTGCTGATGATGCACGTCAGTTGTGCGTACCGTGGGCGCGGAATCGGCGCTACGCTGTTTCGACAGGCTGCCAGAGCCGCTCGCGAGCGAGGGGCCAAGTGGCTGTACATCTCGGCCACTCCCACCGAGCACACGGTGCAGTTTTACCTGCACTTGGGCGCGACGCTGAACGCCAACCCCGACCCGGTGTTGTTCGCGCGCGAGCCGGAGGATATTCACCTGCTGTGCGCTCTGTGATATAACGAAAGATTAACACAATTGTTCTAGGTTTTGTGGTATACTGTCTGTATTACGAGTGATACGGGTGGTCGGGCACAGTGCGCGTTGCAGTCGGCAAACTGTAAAGCATTGCGCGGATCGCCAGGGAAGAGTACGATGACAGAACCCACAAAAACCCCACACTATCCCACCCGAAACGTTGTACAACTCAAGAACCTTCAGGCCGCCAGTCGGCAGTTGCAGGTGTTCGAACTCGATGCCGAGCAGGGCTTGTACGTGGTGCAGAGCGCCAGCGAGCCGGGCAGTTTCTACGAGGTGAGCGTGCAGCCCGAGGCGATGACCGGGCAGTGCTCGTGTTCGTGGGCGCGCTACGGCGGCATCAACTGCAAGCACGTGTTGGCAGCGTTGCGGTTCGCGCATGCGGGCAAGGGTACGCTGTCGTTCTGGCCCTCGCAGGCGGCGGCACAGCGCCAGCACCGCCGCACCTTGCAGGGTCAGCAGTTGTATGCCACGCTTCGCCCTCGCCAGCGGCGTTAGGGTTGATCGCTCACGGGCATTTGGTTCGTTGGTAACGGCAGCGTTGTGGCGGTTGGCTTCACAGCGCTGGTTTCGCGCGCCCGCCACAGCACGATCAGGTAGAGCGCCAGCCCGAAGAACATGTAGCTGAGACTACGGGGATCGAGCGAGGCTAGCAGTTGGCCCGATAGGCCTCCTATCTCTTGACCCGTCTCGACCAGCCAAGCCCCGAAGCGCGTGATGCCGAGTTGGTTGTAGCCAGCGATCGCCAGCGCGCCGATGATCGTGCCGCGAATATTGCCTGCGCCGCCGATGATCACCATCGCCAGCACCATCGCCGAGATCGTGAAATCGGACTGGCCGCTGTCCACGTAGCTAAACACGGTGGCGAACAGTGCGCCCCCCATGCCTGCGATGATCGCCCCGAGCGTGAAGGCGAGCATCCGCGACTGCCCGATGTTGATGCCGTTGCTTGCGGCGGCCTGTTCGTCGGCGCTCATCGCGGCCCAGGCCCGCCCGATCCGCGAGAAGAGCAGGCGATGGCTGATGAGCACCACGAGTAGCAGCATCCCCACCGCCAGGTAGTAGCGTGCGATCGGCGTAGACAGCGTGAAGCCGAACAGGTGCGGCGGCGGCACCGCCGACATGCCACGCGCTCCGCCTGTGATGCTGTCGAGGTTCAGGAACAGCCGTGGCGCCATTTGTCCGAACGCCAGCGTGACGATCGCCAGGTATTCGCCCCGCAGCCGCAGTGTGAGCAGGCCGTTGATCACGCCGAACAGCCCCGCCACCGCGCCGCTGATCGCCAATACCGCCAAGATGTCGAGATGGGTGGGCACGATCCCCGAGAACGGCCCACTGCGCGAGGCGAGGATCGCCGCAGTGTAGCCGCCAATCGCGAACAGCGCCGCATAGCCAAGATCGAGCAGCCCCGCGAAGCCAAGCACGATGTTCAACCCCAGCGCCAGCAGTGCGAACAGCACCAACTGCGTGATGATGGTTTGTTCGCTGAAGCCGAGCAGCCGTTCGAGCAGCGGGTAGAGCAGCGCCAGCGCCAGCAGCGCGATGCTCGGCCAGGTGATGGAGGTTTGGCGTGGGCGTCGGCTGGCCCACAGGATTGCGCCTTCCTCCGGCGCGTCGTCCTGGGCGTTGCCGAGCAGACCTCCGGGACGCAGCACCAGCAACGCGATCAGCAGCATCAGCAGCAGCACGGGCGTCCAGCGCCCATCGATGAAGTAGTCGCTGAAGGCCGAGAACACGCCGAACACCAGGCCGCTGACGAACGCGCCGAACGGATTTCCGATGCCACCCAATACTGCGGCGGCGAAGGCGGTTAGGCCGCTATCGACACCGTGCTGTCCCAGTGGACGGTTGTAGTAGAATGTGAACACGAATGCGGAGGCCGCCGCCAACACGCCGCCGATCGCGAAGGTGAGGCGGGCGATGTAGTTGCGGTTGATCCCGCACAGTTGCGCCATTTCGGGGTCTTGCGCGCAGGCCCGAATCGCTCGCCCGATCCGCGTGAAGTTGATCAGCCAAAAGACCACTCCGGCCAGGCTACAGGCCAACAGCAGCACCACCAGGTCTTTGATGGTGTAGGTGATGCGCATATCCAGCCCAGCCGCTTGCACCAGGTTGATCTTCGGCACGAGTTCGGGGATGCCGCCCAGCGGGATGTTGGCCACGTTGTTCACATCGCTTTTGTGCACCACTTGGCCGTTGAGCTGAATATGGCGCCATATCAGGGCGACTTGGTAGAAGATGAAGGAGATGCCGATCGTGGCGATCAGCGGGGCGAGGCGCGAAGTGCCGCGAAACGGCTTGAACGCCACGCGCTCGATGGCGACGTTGAGCAGCACGGCGAGGGCGGCGGCGGCGATGAACACCAGGATGAGTCCGCCGATCAGCCAGGGCAGCGGCATGCCCCAGTGTAAGCCGAGCGAACCGATCAGCGTGGTGATTAGCACGGTGGTGAGTGCGAACACATCGCCATAAGCGAAGTTGATCGTGCGGACAGCGCCGTACACCAGAGTAATGCCGATCGCGTTGAGCGCGATGATTGCCCCGTTCGATAGGCCGATCCCGAGGAGATGCAGGAGCAATTCGCCGCAGGTACGCTGGATACCACAAAACATCATCGCAGCCGCCTATTACTATTTGATTATAACCTTTTATATGGTTAGAATATACCAGAGATGCGCGAGAGAGTCAATCCATCGCATGGCGGAGGGGGTTTGTATCCACAGATTACACAGATGGATAATATCAAATCCAAACGATTACTTACACAAACGGCAAATATTATGGCGTGGTGCTGCTTTTCAACTGATACCCACATTTCCCGAGACGGGTGGTGTCGAGGCGCCGCGCGTAGCAGCGCCTCGACACCACAAAAAACGTCAAATACCTTGCTGCCGCAGGCTATACTTGCTGTACTCGCACACCTTTCCAGCGGATGTAAAACCATCCACATAAAGGAACTTGATGAACACGAATGTAGCGGATGTGCGCCTGGTTGGCGGGCGGATATGCCTCGATTTTGTCAACACTGTCGATAGCCACCTGAAGGCCACACCCAAAGAGTATCTGGTCGATTACAACGCGCTGATGGTGTGGTCGGTGCGTGTTGGGCTGCTGGAGCAGGCAGTGGCGCAGCAATTGGCCGACGAGGCGGCGCGGCAGCCCGAGCGAGCGGCGCAAGTGTTGGCGCAGGCGCGGCGTTTGCGCTCGGCGCTCTATTGGCTGTTTTCGGCTGCCGCGCGACGCGATGTGGCGGCCTACGAACACCCAACGGTGCACGCAGCGGAGGCGACGCTCAACGCGATGCTGGCAGAGGCGCCGGCCCGCACGCAGATCGTGAGGAATGGTGGGCAGTTTGGTTGGGAGTACCACGGCGAGCGGTTGAGTATGCCGCTCTGGGAGTTGCTGTGGCAGGCGGCGGCTCTGCTTACCTCGGCGGATCTGGCGTTGGTGGGTGAGTGCGCTGGGGAGGGATGTAGTTGGCTATTCCTCGACACCAGCCGCAAGCGCAATCGGCGTTGGTGCTCGATGGAGGACTGCGGCAACCGCGCCAAGGCCAAGCGGCACTACGCGCGGCAGCGGCGGGACGATGCAGATGCGGGGAAAGTGATGAGTGCGCAGTAGGCGTTGTGTCCGCAGCGCACTCATCGAAGCACAACTACTCGATACCGAGGTACGCCTTCTGAACCATCTCGTTCTCGCTCAGGCCCTTGGCCGTGTCCGAGAGCACGATCTGTCCGGTCTGCAGCACATACCCACGGTGCGCGATCGCCAACGCCATCAGCGCATTCTGCTCCACCAGCAGAATCGTGGTGCCTTGGCTGTTGATCTCCTGGATGATACTGAAGATCTGATCGACCAAGACGGGTGCCAAGCCCATCGAAGGCTCATCGAGCATCAGCACGCGGGGGCGGCCCATCAGCGCCCGCCCGATCGCCAGCATCTGCTGCTCGCCACCGGAAAGCGTGCCTCCCTTCTGCGATGTACGTTCGCGCAGACGGGGGAACAGGTTGAACACCCGCTCCATATCCTCGGCGATGCCGTCTTTATCGTCGCGGGTGAATGCGCCCATCTCAAGATTCTCGCGCACTGTGAGGCGCGGGAAGATACGGCGACCTTCGGGCGATTGCAATAAGCCTCGCTTGGGCAACTGGTGGGCTGGCACGCGATCAATCCGCTCTCCGTCCAGAAGGATCTGGCCATAGCGGGGCTGGAGAATGCCCGAGATGGTGCGGAGGGTCGTGCTCTTGCCCGCCCCGTTCGAGCCGATCAGCGTAACGATCTCGCCTGCGTTGACCGTGAGCGAGATGCCCTTGAGCGCGTGGATGTTGCCGTAGTAGGAGTGTACATCCCGAAGCTCTAATAGTGGTTGCGATATGGCCATATGCTCTCTCTATTGCTGAATGTACGGGTTTCGGCAGCGACCACTATGCGGCGGCGGGGCGTTGGCCACCCTTGCCGTGGGCTGCTGCACCCTTGCCCAGATACGCCTCGATCACTTGCTCGTTACTGCGCACCTCGTCGGCAGTGCCCTCAGCGATCTTGATGCCCCGATCCAGCACGGTGATATGCTCGGAGATACCCATCACAACCTTCATATCGTGCTCGATCAACAGCACCGTGATGCCCAGCGAATCGCGGATCTGACGGATCAGTTTGGTGAGATCGTCGGTCTCCTGTGGGTTCATGCCAGCGGTTGGCTCGTCGAGCAGCAGCATCTTCGGGTCGGTGGCGAGCGCACGGGCGATCTCCAAACGGCGTTGTGCGCCGTAGGGCAGGTTCTTGCTGAGCTCATCGGCGCGCTTGCGGCCCAACCCCACATAGTCGAGCAGTTCGAGGCCGCGTGCCCGCACCCGCTCCTCCTCCTCGCGCACCGCACGTGTACGCATGAGGATGCCGAACAACCCGGCGTGCATGCGCACGTGTTGCCCCACGAGCACATTCTCAAGCGCCGTCATATGCGCGAACAGGCGGATATTCTGGAAGGTGCGGCCAATGCCGCTCGCTGTCACCAAGTCTGGTTTCAGACCATCGATCCTCCGGCCTGCGAAGGTGATCGTGCCGTGGGTCGGCTTGTACAGGCCCGTGATCATATTGAAGAAGGTCGTTTTGCCAGCACCGTTTGGACCGATGAGACTGGTGATGCTCCCCGCCTTAATCGAGAAATCGATATTATTGACAGCGGTAAGGCCACCAAACTGCTTAGTGACGCCTTTCGCTTCAAGGATCAGTTGTTCCTGTTCCATATTTGCTCTCCTGGTCGGTATCACGGTTCTGCTCGCTCGTGATACCAGCCATGGCTTCTGCGGATGCGGCTCACACAGTTAGGCGGCCACCCTCGTCCGGCTCAGCATCGATCGTCACATTGCCGGTAATTACATCCGGTTGTGCCTCATCGGAGTGCAATTCCATGCGGCGTCGAGCGCTTGGCACCAGACCCTCGGGGCGCAACTGCATCATAATCACCAGCGTCAGACCGAACATCAGTAAGCGGAAGTCGCTCGCGAAGTTGATCTCCTTCAACACATCGTTATTGGAGTTCTGGGCCAGCGACTGCACCAACTGGGCCAAGTGTGGCAGGAACAGGCGGTCGGCGAACTGAATGATCAGGCCGCCCAAGATCACGCCGGTGATATTGCCCAAGCCACCCAGGATCACCATACACAGCAGCATCACCGAGACGTCGAAGCGGAAGCTCTCGGGGAAGATCGCGCTGATGTAGGCGCCGTAGAAAGCACCAGCAAAACCGCTGAACGTTGCGCCCATCGCGAAGGCCAGCAACTTCGTCCGCACGATATTGATGCCCATCGCCTCGGCGGCCATCTCATCCTCGCGCATTGCTGTCCAAGCGCGGCCAAGCCGCGAGTTGCGCAGGCGCAGGATGAAGAAGATCGAGAAGATCATGATCGCCAGGATCAGGTAGTACCAAGGGATCTGATTGGTGGGGTTGAACTCGCCAATACCGGGCAGCCACGGTCGGCTGATCGGGTTGATACCCTTGGGACCGCCGGTCAGGTCGAGGTTTTCGACGACCGTATAGCCGAGGATGTTGATCGTGAGGCTATCGAGGTTATTGGCAGCGATCGGCACGATCTCACCGAACCCGAGCGTCACAATCGCTAGATAGTCGCCGCGCAACGGCAGCGTGGGTGCGCCTAGGATGATGCCGAAGATCGCGGCCACGGCCGCCGCCACCCAGATCGCGATCCAGAAACTCGTATTGAGGCCGAAGTGTGGCGAGGCGATCATACCCGTGGTATATGCACCGATCGCGAAGAACGCCGCGTAGCCCAAGTCGAGTAGGCCCGCGTAGCCCACCACAATATTCAACCCCAGCGCCATCAGCACGAAGACCAACACAGGGATGACTTCGTTCATAAAGCGCATCTGGAGCAGGGTATCGATCCAGGGATAGAGCAAAATCAGCACGCCCAATACTGCATAGGTGGCGATTGTGTCTTTGGGTTGCGGCAGTGTGCGCACCACCCCAAAGATAATGGAGACAACCGCAGCAAGCACTAAGCTTGACGCCCCTATCTGAAGCGCGGTACCAAAGCTCCACTGATTGCCGAGGGCGGGTTCGATCATCAGTGTGCGGATCAGTTGCCCGACCACCACGAGCGCGCCAGCCACCAGGCCCGCTTCAAGGCCCTGCCGCCAACCCTGGCGCATATCACTGAGATGTTCTAACTGCGAGGCGAGCAAGCCAGCGATTAGACCAGCGAGCATACCGCTGAAGTAGCCAACCAAGCCACCTGTTACAATCGTTACCAGCGCGCCTACGACACCACCGGTTATACCGGAACGAATGCGTGGATTCATAAGCTATGCCTTCTGTCCGCCTTCTTCGCCCAACAGGCCAGTGGGTCGGAAGACGAGGATAATAACGAGGAGGCCAAAGACGACAGCGTTAGTCCAGCGGGCACTGAGATATTGGTCGGAGAGGGCCGAGATCAAACCGATCAGCAGGCCACCGAACATCGCACCGACGATATTGCCGATGCCACCCAGCACGGCGGCAGTGAACGAGCGCAGACCGGCGGTGAAGCCCATATTAAAGACGGCTGTGCCGTTGTACATGCCCACCAACATACCAGCCGCACCAGCGAGCGCGCCACCCAACAAGAACGCCAGCGAGATCGTGCGGTTCACATCGATCCCCATCAGCGCTGAGGCGTCGCGATCCTGAGCGGTGGCGCGCATAGCCTTACCGAGCTTGGTCTTTTGAATAAAGAGATAGAGGGCCACGAGTAGCGAGAACGAAACCGCCAGCACCACCAGGTCGCGGATAGTTAAGCGGATGCGCACATTCTCGCCGAGGAAACTCAATACATTATAGTTTGAAATTAATTGAGGATAGCTTTTTGGTGCTACCGCATTCGAGCCCATTACACCGTTGAAGATCGGGAACCGCAAGAAACCCCAGAGTTGACCAACGTTCTGCAACACGAACGAGACACCGATCGCACTGATCAGCGGTGCCAAGCGCGGCGCATTGCGGAGGCGTCGGTACGCCACACGCTCGATCGACACATTCAGCAGCGCGGTGAAGGTCATCGTTACAAGCAGAATCAGGAGCATCAAAGGGAAGAGCAGTTCTGGTGGAGTGCTTGACGATAGTCCAAATAAGCCAATTAAAGTCAAAGAAAAGAACACGCCGAGCATGTACACTTCGCCGTGTGCGAAATTAATGAGCTCGATAATGCCATACACTAAGGTGTAGCCTAGGGCAATTAGCGCAATATAAGCACCATTTGTGATGCCGATGATGAGTTGGCGCATCAGCAGTTGCGGATTTGCCACCATTTCCATCACTAAATTCCACAGGGGAACAGCGAGGAAAAGAACAAAGAAGATCAGCAATATGATACTGCTGATCGTGCGCCACGGGATGACGCGGGGGACAACATTCGTGGTTGAAATTTGTGTGGCCATGACATACCTCGTGAGAAACCGGCGGATTTGCAAGGTTCTACTGTCGGATGAGATTCCTGCTTGCAACTGCATCGAGCGCGTTACACACAGGTGAAGCAAGGGCCGCATTGCTGCGGGATTATAGATGAGCGCCCGTGAGGGCGCTCATCTACCATTAACCTTACTTAATCGTCTGGGCGAACTCGAACTTGCCGTTTCGGATGATGTTACCGCTCAAGGTAGCGAGCGTAATATCACCATTCTCATCGAAGCTCCACTTGCCAAGCACACCGTCGAAGTCCTTGGTGGCGAAGATCGCATCGAGGATAGCAGCGCGATCCTTGACACAGACCTTGTTGATCGCAGCCAGAGCCACATTGACAGCCTCGTAGCCGTACACGGCGTAAGCCTCAGGCTCGCTGTTGAACTTGGCCTTGTAAGCGGCGTACCACTCAGCAGCGCGGCCCTCCAGCTTGTCCGGTGGAACACCACCGAAGGTGATGTAGGTGCCCTCAACCACGTCGGCACCAGCGGCATCGATGAAGGCCTGCTCGAAGATACCGTCCGGGCCCATCATCTTGCCCTCGTAGCCCTCACTGCGGATATCCTTCCACAGCTGGCCAGCGTTGTTCTGGGTAATACCACCGTAGTAGACCAGGTCGGGGTTCAGGTCGACGATCTTGGCGGCCAGAGCGCGGTAGTCGGCAGCCTTACCGTCGATACCTTCGCGGCCAACCACTTCCAAGCCGATCTCCTTAGAAGTCGACTCGAACACATCGGCCAAGCCCTTGCCGTACAGCTGGGTGTCGTCGAGGACGAACACTGTCTTCACACCCATTTCCTTGGCCCAGTTCGCGCCAGCCGCACCCTGCAGGTCGTCGGCAGGGATCACGCGGGTGTAGTTGCGCTTGCCGGTTGGGTAGTACTTGTCGGGCTCATCTGGCTCGCCCTTGCCGGGCTTGCTGAGGCCAGTGTAGGTGTTGGCAGGGCTGATCATCACGACGCCCGCCTCATTGAGGATCGGGATACTGATCTTGGCTGCACCCGAGTTGAACGTGCCAATGTACACCATCACATCGGCATCGGCAGCGGCCTTGTTGGCGTTCGAAGCTTCGGCAGCCTCATCCCACTGACCCTTGGCGGCGGTAGCATCGTCCCAATCGCGATACTCGATTGTGAACTTGCCATC
This sequence comes from uncultured Roseiflexaceae bacterium, assembly GCA_937988885.1. Classification (GTDB taxonomy): domain Bacteria; phylum Chloroflexota; class Chloroflexia; order Chloroflexales; family Roseiflexaceae; genus CALKHR01. The sequence continues at coordinate 36,452 of CALKHR010000073.1, forward strand.
GCAGACCTGGTAGTTGGACTCCTCCAAGCGCTGCTTGATAGCATTGACTAGGGTATCAGTTTGGCCTTTTGACGAACCTGTGCGCGGCAGCGACGAGACGATAACGATCTTATCGCCACTGGCTGCGGGAGCTGCCGGTGCTGTGGTAGCTTCAGCTGCGGGAGCTGCCGGTGCTGCGGTAGCTTCAGCTGCGGGTGCGGCGGTAGGTTGGGCAGTAGTAGGGGTGCTCGCTGTCCCACAAGCAGCCAAAATGCTGGCCACAAGCGCCATAACCATCAACAGGGTTACACGTTTCATGAACGGGTTCTCCTTATCGCTTAGCGAGAATCTGTTGGGCGCCTAATATTGTTCGTTTCCGGTTCTCGGAGCGGGTAGAGATCGCTGCTCCGAAGTGGACTGGGATGGCCGAGACCTAGCAATTGTTAAAAATGTTAACACATTGTGTTAATGAGGAATAGAACGCCGTATCACCTCCTCTCCTGGCAGGTGCCCAATGGCTCCTTACATGATCAGGGCCGAAGCCCTCGGTGCTACTTTGCTCAAAATTGCCGCAGGCGGCAGGTGGGTGCTACTCAATGTAGAGAAACAAGATTAGGCCGAATAAGCGTACCAACAATGGAACGCTGCTATTCCGCCCGTGGTTTTACATCGTTGACATGGGGTATGTCACAACGCATTGGGCACGTTGCCCGTACAAACCTCAATCAGCATGTCATAATGGATGTGAGGCAGTGTACTCGAACCCTCATGGTTTGTCAAGCGCAGCCATTTTAAAGGGTGCGCGCACGAATTGGCAGAGGTAGAAAACGAATCGCCCTCCACTATGGTAT
>CALKHR010000074.1 GCA_937988885.1 uncultured Roseiflexaceae bacterium
CACTGCATCTCCGCTGAGATCTCTCATTTCGCCTAACGGCTCATTCGAGATGACAATGGTTTTCGTTGTTTTTCGCTGCTTCTTCGGTGAGATCCTTCACTTCGCCTGCGGCTCCGTTCAGGATGACGGCGTTTTTCGTTGTTTCCTCAGTGAGATCTCTCATTTCGCCTGACGGCTCATTCGAGATGACAACGTTTTTTGTTGTTTTCTTTGCTTTTTCGAGTGGATGATCAATCGGCGACTAGCAGACCACACTGCCGTAGCACTGGGGCGGGTGCGGTTGGTGCCGTTCCGCTGCAAGTTTATGCGGGAGCATGACCACGGGCGCTGCGGCAGGCGGTTGCTTCCTTTTTCCAAGAAGAAATGACTATTATCCTTGAAAAGTCATATGGTCATAATTAGATGGGCTGAGGAGGCAAATGAATACGGGGAACGCGGCGTGTGTGCCGGTTCCCCGTGTGAATGTTTGGCGTATGTGGCGTTTGGATGGGTTAGATGCGCTCGGCGACGGCGGCGCCCACCGCGCTGGTGGAGTGGGTCTGCTCGCCTGGCGCTGCCACGTCGCCGGTGACGAAGCCCGCATCGAGCGCGGCGTTGACGGCGGCTTCGACGGCGGCGGCTTCGGCTTCGAGGCCCAGCGAGTGCCGCAGCAGCAACGCGACACTGAGGATGGTCGCCAGCGGGTTGGCGATGCCCTTGCCCGCGATGTCCGGCGCGGAGCCGTGGATCGGCTCGTAGAGGCCCATGCGGGTGGCGCTGCCATCCACCGGGAGGGCGCCCAGCGAGGCCGAGGGCAGCATGCCCATCGAGCCTGCCAGCATCGAGGCTTCGTCGGTCAGGATGTCGCCGAACATGTTCTCGGTGACGATCACGTCGAAGTCGGCGGGGCGGCGCAGTAGGTGCATCGCACAGGCATCGACCAGGATGTGCTCGACCTGCACGTCGGGGAATTCCTCACGCATCACGCGGGTGGTGACGCTGCGCCACAGCCGCGAGGTCTCTAGCACGTTGGCCTTATCGACCGAGGTGAGTTTGTTGCGGCGACCCTGCGCTAGTTTGGCGGCGGTGCGCACGATCCGCTCGATCTCGGCGGTGGAGTAGACGCACTCGTCGAAGGCGCTCTCCTGGCCGTCGGCGTCGCGCTCGCGACCCTTCTTGCCGAAGTAGATGCCGCCCGTCAACTCGCGCACCACCACCATATCGACGCCCTGCAGGCGCTCGGGGCGCAGCGGCGAGGCGTTGATCAGGCGCGGGTGCATCGCTACGGGCCGCAGGTTGGCGAACAAGCCCAGCGCTTTGCGGATGCCGAGCAGACCCTGCTCGGGGCGCACTTTGGCTTCGGGGTTGTCCCACTTGGGGCCGCCGACCGCGCCCAACAGCACGGCGTCGCCTTCCACACACAGCTTCACGGTCTCCTCGGGCAGCGCGGTGCCCGTCTGGTCGATGGCGATACCACCCAGCAGCGCCTCGCGCAGCACGAACTCGTGGCCGAAACGCGCCTCAACGGCCCGCAGCACACGCACACCTTCGGCGATAACCTCTGGCCCAATCCCATCGCCGGGCAAGAGCGTAATTGTGGCTTTCATTGCCAATCCTTTCGTATCACGACTTGGAAGATTGCTTAACGAATCGTCACCGCACTGCCGCTTTCCTTGGCATCAGGACGCGCTCTTGCGGGTGATCGAGTTCTGCGATCACACGGGCGCGAAATGCGGCATCGGTGATCGGCATATACAAATCGCGCTTCATCGTCGGCTCGCCCTCGCGCACGGGCGAGACGAGCCACGCCTTGAACAGCGCGGCTTCCCACGGGAACAAGAACGGGTTCTCATCGGCGATCAGGGCGTCGAGCAACACGCGCTCCAGCCCCCAAAAGCGATAATGTTTGATCGAATTGTTGGCTCGAAACCATCTGGCATCGTCGATCACGTCGTCGGGCAGCAGTTCGAGGTACGGGTCCATGTACACTAGGTCGAATTCGCGATCGCGCAGCAGTTCGCGCACATCGCCTTTGATCACGGTGATCTTCAGGCGCTCGGGGCGCTGCCAGAACAGGCTGTTGAAGGCCGCGATCACGTCGCTGTGCCGCTCGTAGACGACCACTTCTTCGACTTCGGGCTTGGCGGCGGCCCGCAGTGCGAAGTAGCCCATCCCGAGGCCCGCCGTCGCCACGCGCCCACGCGCCATCGCGATCGCTACCGCGCAACTTTGCACCTCCAGCGGCGCGAGCGACATCCACAGCTTGTGGTTGATGAAAAACGCCGGGATCGGCGGCAGCGCCTTGCGATAGTGCTGGTTGAAATAGTCGTCGCAGGGGCCATCGGGCTTGCGCAGATAGCGCGATTCGACGGCTCCGAAACGATGCACGCCGGACGGCAGCGCGTAGAAACGAATCTCCTGCGCCAAATAGGCATCGCTGAATGGGTTGATTGGAAAGGTCGGTTCCATTACTGATCTGGCGGTTGATCTCCAAGTTTATCGAAGCGATAGACGCGGTGCTGCGGGTGTTGAGCGATCGGCTGGTACGTTAGGTTGTGCTCCTGCGCGGTACGCTCGATCAGTTCCACCAATGGCGTCACGACCACAATCCAATATGCGCCGCCCTCACTCAAGCGCTCGATCGGCTTCAGCACGAAGTCGCGCACGATCGCCGCATCGCCGATGTGGCCGGGCACGTTCGAGACGATCAGGTCGAAGGTGCCTGGAGGCAGGTCGTCGGTGCCGATGCTGGCGAGCGTGGTGGTGTTGGGCACGTTGTTCAGTTCGGCGTTGTGCTGCGTGTAGCGCACCGCTAGCAGGTCTTTGTCGGACATGGTGACGTGCGCTTGCGGGTGGAATCGGGCCAGCACAATGCCGATCACGCCGTAGCCGCAACCCAGATCGAGGATGCGAGCGGGCTGCCGAACGGCGGGCAGCAGGTAGCGCAGCAAGAACTGCGTGCCCGAATCGACGCTATGGGTCGAGAACAGCAGTTCGGCGGCGTCGAACACGAAGTGCTGGCGGTTGATCGCGTAGACGATCCGTTTTTTGAAGTAGAGATCCGCTTCCCAGCCAGCCATTACGCGCCCCTATGGTTCATCGAATACAGGATCATCCCTTCGCTGCGAGCGTGTTCGTGCAGCGATAGTTTGTGCTTGCGCGCCACGCCCGGCACCAAGCGGTTCAGATGCACCTCGGCGGTGAAGTAGTAGCGCTGCTGCGGCTCCAGATGCGCGAGCGGCTGCAACAGCCAGTCGTGAGTGATCGCGCGATCGCCGATCTTGGAGGGCACGTGCGCCACGATCAGGTCGAAGCGCTGCTCGCCGAGCGCCTCCACGCCGATGCTGCCCAACACCGTCAGGTTGGAGACGCCGTTGAGCGCTGCGTTGTGGCGCGTGTAGCGCAGAGCCAACAGATCCTTGTCGAGCGCGGTGATGTAGGCGTGCGGCGCGAGTTTCGCCAGCACCACGGGCACCACGCCGTAGTTGCAGCCCAGCACCGCAATGCGCTTGGCGGTGTCGAGCAGGTCGGCCACGTAGGGCAACACCAACTGCGAGGCGCGATCGATCGCGAAGGGCGATGCGAGCAGCGCCGCAGTGTCGAACTGGAAGCTCTGGTCGTTTAGCTCGTAGGTGAGCCGACTTTTGAAGTACGGATCGTCGAACATGTCTGCAACCGCGCGGTTGTTCCCTTCGTTGCCCTAGCGACCAGCGTATGCGGCGAACACACTCTCGGCTGCGGCGTTGCCACCGCAGATCAGCGCCACCGGATGTTTGAAGCCGCTCAGATCGACCGAGCCGTTTTGCAGCGCGGCCAACACCGCAGCGCCAGCCGGCTCGACCAATTGGTTGCACTCCTGCCAGAGCCAACGCATCGCCGTGATCATCTCAGCGTCCTCCACCAACTCCACCCGATCCACGTAGCGCTGCGTCAGGGCCAGCGTGCGCTCGGAGACGGAGCGCGGCGCCAGCGTATCGGCGATGGTGGTGACGGTGGGCAGCGGCGTGAGCGCACCCGCCCGCAGGCTGTTGGTCATCGATGCCGCGCCGACCGGCTCCACGCCGATGATCTGCACCTTGGGGCGACGCTGCTTGATCGCGGCGGCCATCCCGGCGATCAGCCCGCCACCACCGATCGCGATCAGCACACAGTCCATCTCTGGCACGTCGTCCAGCAGTTCCAGACCCAGCGTGCCCTGACCAGCCAATGTGCCGGGCGCATCGAACGGGTGGATGTAGGTCAACCCCGCTTCGGCGGCGTGCTGTAGGGCGCGCTCGTTGGCGTCGTCCCAGGCCGCGCCGTGTCGGATCACCTGCGCGCCCCAGGCGGCGATACGGGCTTCGCGGTCGGCGCTGGCCCGCTCGGGCAGGTAGACGATGGCGGGCAGGCCCAAGCGCCACGCGCCGTAGGCCAGCGCCACGCCGTGGTTGCCGCCCGAAGCCGTGATTACGCCGCGCGCGCGTTGTGCATCATCAAGCTGAAGCAGGTTGTTGAAGACGCCGCGCGCTTTGAACGAGCCGGTTACCTGAACATTCTCCAATTTGAATCGCAGTTGCGTGGGCAGCGCTTGGGCATCCGCACGGCCAGCACGCAGTTGCGGCGCTGGCAGCATCGGCGTGTGCCGCACATAGCCAGCGATTCGCGCGCGGGCGGCCTCGATCTGCTCAAGCGGGAGTGTGTAGCTCATACACGTCTCGTTTAGCTAACTACTTGTCGGCGGCTTATCGGCGGTGGGTGCGGTGGGCCTTGGCGGGAGCTTGGCTTTCTTCGGCTTTGCGCTCAGGAACCAGGTCAACGCGCCGATCACCAAGGCCGCACCACCGCCACTGATCAGCAGATTGGTTTGGCCATCCCAACTCACGAACTGCCCCAGGAAGCCCACGCCGAGCACTACCACGACCACACCGATCAGCTTGTCCTTCAGATCGTCGAGCGAGTGGATTTCGAGCCAACTGGGCATCTGCACGGTATCATCGATGAACAACTCGTACAAACCCACCGCGATGATATAGAGCACAGTCGCCAACAGGAAAATATCGACGATCTCGATAAAGTTCAGCAACAGCGATTTGGCAGTCTTCGACGAGAAATCGAGTTTTTCGATGAAGTGGATCAGCACCACTACGGTTTCTATCGCGCCAAAAATGAGGAGGGCCGTCGCTGCAAGCAGCGTCGCAACGACGGCGATAATCACCAGGTAGCGCGTCAATGCCATGAGCCGATTGATCATAGTAGGTTCGTGGTCACCACGCGGCCCGGATTCGCTGCCTCATAGGCGGCGATCGCTTCTTCTTCGGCCAGCAAGAAGCCCATCTGATCCACGCCGTGGAGCAGGCAGTGCTTGGCGAACGGCTCGATCGGGAAGGTCACGGTTTGGCCGCCCGGCAGCGTCACAGTCTGGCTCGCCAGATCGACCGTCACCTCGGTGCTGGGATCTTCCTCGAACATGCTGACGAGTTGGTAGTAGGTCTCCTGATCGACCTGGATCGGCAGCAGGCCGTTCTTCAGCGCGTTGTTCTTGAAGATATCGGCGAAGTAGGTCGAGATCACGGCCTTGAAGCCGTAGCCCATCAGCGCCCATGGGGCGTGCTCGCGCGAGGAGCCACAGCCGAAGTTGTTGCCCGCCACCAGCACTTGCGCGCCCTTCACCTCGGGGCGGTTCAGCACGAAATCGGGCTTGGGCGTGCCATCGGGGTTGTAGCGCCAGTCCGAGAACAGCCCCTCGCCCAGGCCAGCCTTGTCGGTGGTCTTGAGGTAGCGGGCCGGGATGATCTGGTCGGTATCGATATCGGCCACCGGCAATGCGACAATGCGGGTGGTGAATGGTTTAATCGGTTCCATGTTTCCTCCGTTATACAGCTTTACTGCTGTAAAAAGGTAAGGCTATCGGCGAACAGCGGCTCGTCTGTCGCGAGTTGCGCGGCCTGCTGCACATCGGCGAGCACGCTCGCAGCACTCGGATCGAGCTGATACTGCGCCCAAGCCCGTAGGAAGTACGCATCGGCCAGGTCGGGGCGCGCCTGCACGGCTCGCCCTGCGAAGTCGATGATGTACGTGCTGATCGTCTCGGTATCCATCTCGCCCACCGTGCCGACGATCAGCGGCGTATCGGCGGAGAAGATCTGCTCGGGTGTGTAGGCACGCATGATGTCGAGCGCCGCCCCGTAATCGCCGTAGAAGACCCGATCGAGCAGTGGATATGGGCTTGTCTCGGCCTGTTCGGCGCGGCCCTCGGCCACCAACTTGATGTACGCGATGTTCCAGTTCACCGCCTCGTCGGGCACGTAGGACGGCAACTGTTCGATCAGCAGTTGTTCAGCCTCCTTCCAGAGGCCGTGCTCGGCGAGTTCGACGGCGCGGTTGTTCACCTTCAGCACATCTTCCGACGATGCCTCGGTGAGCGTCTTCAACTCGACCGCCTGCATCTGCCTGCCATCCCAGTACAACAGATCGTAGTTGACCAGCCGCACGCCACAGGCGTAACAAAAGACGTAGAAGTCGGTCTGATTCAACACCACCTCGGGTGTGCCGTCGCCGTTCGTATCCTGCAACCAGCCAGCCACTGGGTTCGAGTTACACGATGTCGCTTCGGTGTGCAGGCTCTGCCCATCGAAGCGCAGCAGCGTGTAGCAACCGCCGTGCGCGCCCGCAGCAGCCTCGATCTGCAGCCACACCTGCGATGGTTCGAGCTCGACCTGAGAGACGCTGCCTTCGAACAGCGTATCCTGATCCTCCAGCATGATGCGATCGATCTCCTGCCAACCTTGATCGGTGTAGGTGTAGATCGCCACCATATGCTGTTGATCCGGCGCGGCGAAGGCCATCCCGCGCGTCGCCGCGAACCAGAGCGGCTGCCAGCCAGTCGGCACCCTCAGCGCCTGAACATCAACGCCCTCCAGGCCCGGCCAGGTCTGATTCGGCTCGGGCGTAGGCGTGGCGGGCAGGCTCGCCAGCACCGTAGCGGCCAACTCCTCGGGCTGCGGGATAGCCGTCGGCGGCGCCAACGTCGGTGTTGGCGCTGTCGTCGCGGTCGGCGGTTGTGAGATCTGAGTAGGAACAGCGGTTGGCGCATCGGCTTGGGGCGAGCCCGCGCAGGCGACCAACAGCAGCACACTCAGCAGCAATGTCAGATATTTCATGCTGATGGACTAGCTCACAAACTCACGCGGATCGGTGACCTCACCGCGCACAGCCGCAGCAGCAGCCGTGATTGGGCTAGCCAGGAAGGTGCGAGCGCCTGGGCCTTGGCGACCTTCGAAGTTGCGGTTCGAGGTCGAGACGGCGTACTTGCCGGGCGGCACCTTGTCGTCGTTCATCGCCAGACACGCCGAGCAGCCAGCCTCGCGCCATTCCGCGCCAGCCGACTTGAAGATCTCGTGCAGCCCTTCGGCCTCGGCCTGCTTCTTGACCTGCTGACTGCCGGGCACGACCATCACGCGCACGCCGGGGGCCACCTTGCGACCCTCCATCACCTTGGCTGCCTGGCGCAGGTCGCTGATGCGCGAGTTGGTGCAGCTGCCGATGAAGACCATATCGATCTTCTGGCCGAGCATCGACTGGCCTTCCTTGAGGTCCATATAGCGCAACGCCTTTTCGAGCGCCACACGCTGGGCCGGATCGGGCAGTTCGCTCATCTTCGGCACGCGGCCAGTGATCGGGATGCCCATACCTGGGTTGGTGCCGTAGGTGATCATCGGCGCGAGCTCGTTGGCGTCCAACACCACGGAGTTGTCGTAGGTCGCGCCCTCGTCGGTCGGCAGCGTGCGCCACTTGGCGACGGCAGCGTCCCAATCGGCACCCTTCGGCGCTAATCGGCGGCCTTTCACATACTCGAACGTCGTCTCGTCGGGCGCGATCAGGCCAGCGCGAGCGCCACCCTCGATCGACATGTTGCAGATCGTCATGCGCTCTTCCATCGACAGGGCGCGGATCGCCTCGCCGGTGTACTCGAACACGTAGCCGGTGCCGCCGCCAACGCCGATCTTGGCGATAATCGCCAGAATAATGTCCTTGGCGGAAACACCCGGCTTCAGCCGACCGTTCACGCGCACTTCCATCGTCTTGGGCTTGCTCTGGATCAGACACTGGGTCGCCAACACGTGGCCGACCTCGGAGGTGCCGATACCAAAGGCCAGCGCGCCGAACGCGCCGTGCGTGCTGGTGTGGCTATCGCCACAGACGATCGTCATACCGGGCTGGGTCGCGCCCTGCTCCGGTCCGATCACGTGAACGATGCCCTGGTTCTCGGTGCCCAACTTGAACAGCGGGATGCCGAACTCGGCGCAGTTGCGCTCCATTTGCGTGAGCTGTGCGAGCGCTTGTGGATCGAAGACGGGAATAACCCCATCGCTGCCACGAGGCGTGGTCGGCGTGGAGTGATCCATCGTCGCCAGCGTCAGATCGGGGCGGCGCACCTTCAGGCCGCGCGCGCGCAACTCCGTGAAGGCTTGAGGCGAAGTCACTTCGTGGACTAAGTGCAAATCAATATACAAAACCGCTGGAGTTTCGCTGGTCTGCGGTCGAACGATATGACTATCCCAAATCTTTTCGAAAAGAGTCCGTGGCTTTGCAGTCATTTCTGTTACTCCTAGGTAACGGCAAGACGAATAGCGTTAGCGTTGTTGCGCGGCCATAAGCGTCCGTTTATGGCCGCGTCGTTATCATCTGGCCTATGAAACGTAATCGAGCCAGCCCCAGCGGTCCTCGGTCGAACCGTTGAACAGCCCGAAGAAGGTCTCCTGAATCGCCTGGGTGATCGGGCCACGGCGACCAGCACCGATCGTGATGCCGTCCACCGAGCGGATGGGCGAAACTTCGGCGGCGGTGCCGGTGAAGAACAACTCATCGGCTAAGTAGAGCGACTCGCGTGGCAGGTTCTGCTCGCGCACTTCGTAGCCCAAGTGGCGGGCGATCGTGATCACGGAATCGCGGGTGATGCCCGGCAGCAGCGCCGAGGTGATCGGCGGAGTGTAGATCACGCCATCGCGGATCAGGAACAGGTTCTCGCCCGAACCCTCGCTCACCAGGCCGTTGACATCGAGCGCGATACCCTCGACATAGCCGTGCTGGCGCGCCTCCATCACGATCAACTGCGACGACAGGTAGTTGCCGCCTGCCTTGGCCATTGCGGGCAGCGTGTTGGGAGCCACGCGGTTCCACGACGACACGCCCACATCGACGCCCTGCTCAAGCGCTTCGGCGCCGAGGTACGCGCCCCACTCGATCGCGGCGACCATCACCTCGACCGGGTTCTTCAGCGGGAACACGCCCAACTCGCCATAGCCGCGCCACGCCAACGGGCGCAGGTAGGCGCTCGTCAGCCCGTTTTCGCGTACAACAGCCTTGCACGCTTCGTTCAACTGATCGACGGTGTAGAGCAATTCCATGCGATAGATTTTGGCCGAATCGATCAGACGGCGGGTGTGCGGCGTCAAGCGAAAGATCGCCGGCCCCTTCGGGGTGTTATAGCAGCGCAGCCCCTCGAACACCGAAGAGCCGTAGTGCAGCGCGTGAGTCATCACATGGACGGTGGCGCTCTCCCAAGGAACCAGCTCACCGTTGAACCAGATGTACTTCGTGGGAGCGATTGGCATGACCTTGTTCTCCTATTGGTGTTACAGCTACAAGTGTTGCCACATTATACAGCGTTGTGGCCCGCTACGAATGATCATCCCTGGCTTGCTTAGGCCCGTTGGCCCTCGACCGCTAGGAGGTACATGGTTTGCGATTGAGCGCTCTCCCGCGCCCAATCCCGATATTCAGCTTCCGCCAGTGCCCGCTCGGCCTCGCTGATGAAGCCGTCGGCCACCACCTGCCGACCGCGCGTGGCCGTCAGATCGGCCCACATGCCCGTGCGCGTGAGGAAATCCGGCTCGCCACGCGTCGTATGCTCGTGTTGCGCAGTCACACGAACAGCCTGTAATCCAGCCTGATCGAACAGATCGGCGAGGTGATCGGCAATCGCGTTATCCATCCCCGCCTCGGCCCGCCAGCGCAGGAACACCGCATAAAACGCTCGAAAGCTCTCTGGCGGCTCGGGCTGCCAGACGATCCGCTCGTGATTGTAATCGAGCACCTCGACCAAACCACCCGGGCGCAGCAACGCTGCCATCGCCCGCAAGGCCGCCAGCGGATCGCGCAGCCATTGCAGCACCCGCGCCGCCGTGACGATATCGAAGGGCTGCGACGGCTGGTACTCCGCCAGATCGGCGCATACGAACGACAAGTTTGGCAGATCGGCGTGGCTGCGTTGGGCCTCGGCGATCAGGTCGGCGTTGATATCCAACCCGATCACCTGCCCCTCCGGCCCGACCGCTTCGGCGATGCCGCGCGTGATCGCGCCGCTGCCACAACCAACATCCAGCACGCGCATCCCAGGGCGCAGCAACTCCGCCAAGCGGCGATGACTTGCGGCCAGGCTGCGGGTGTTCAGAAAGCTGCTCACCCCCACGGGCATATGCGCCCGCCGACGTGCGACCTCATCGGTTGTATCATGCATACGCTATTTGTTCACAACTGCCTGCCGAGCGCGCAGCAACGGCAGTTCCAAGCTGTCCCACAACGCCTGCCAACTCGCCTCGATGATATTCTCCGAGCAGCCGACCGTGCTCCAGCGCTCCTCGCCACGAGCCGACTCGATCAGCACGCGGGGCATCGCGGCGGTGCCTAAATGCTCGTTGACGATGCGCACCTTGTAGTCGACCAAGTGGACCTCGGCCAACTCGGGGTAGTGCGGCAGCAGCGCCTTGCGGATCGCGCGGTCGAGCGCGTTCACGGGGCCTTCGCCCTCGGCGGCGGTGTGAATCACATCGTCGCCCACGCGCAGCTTAACGGTGGCCTGCGACATTACACCGTTGCCGCCGCGCTTCTCGACGATCACCGTGAAATCGAGCAACTCGAAGGGCGGCTGATAGTTCGGCGCGGCGCGGCGCACCAGCATCTCGAAGGAACCTTCGGCGGCCTCGAACTGGAAGCCGCGATTCTCAAGCTCCTTGATCTGCTGCAACACCTTCCGCTCGTTGCCGTTTAACTCCAAGCCCAACGCTTGGGCACGCATATTCACATTACGCCGCCCGGCCAGCTCGCTGACCACCACGCGCATCTCGTTGCCGACCAGCGTCGGATCGATGTGCTGGTAGCTATCGGCGAACTTCGCGACCGCCGCCACGTGGATGCCGCCCTTGTGTGCGAACGCGCTGCGGCCCACATACGCGGCGTGCGTGTCGGGGTTCAGGTTGGCGACAGCGGCGACGAAGTGCGAAAGCTCGCTCAGGCGCTTCAACTGCTCGGGCGCGACGCACTCGTAACCCATCTTCAATTGCAGATTGGCGATCAGCGGGATGAGGTCCATATTGCCGCAGCGCTCGCCGTAGCCGTTGATGGTGCCCTGCACCTGCAGACAACCAGCCCTCACCGCCGCCTGCGCGTTCGCCACGGCCAGCGCGCCATCGTTGTGCGTGTGGATTCCCAGCCTCGGCATGCGCTCGCCCAGCGCTTGGGAGAGCAGATCGTGGACGATCTTCACGGCAGCGGCGATCTCCTCGGGCAGCGAGCCGCCGTTGGTATCGCAGAGCACCACCCAATCGGCACCCGCGCGACCCGCCGCGCTGATCGTCTCCAGCGCGTATTCGGCGTCGAGCTTGTAGCCGTCGAAGAAGTGCTCGGCGTCGTAGACCACCTCTTTGCCCAGCTTCTTGAAGTAGGCCACGCTATCGGCAATCATGCGCAGATTCTCGTCGAGTGTCGTCTCGAGAACTTTTTCAACGTGCAGGGTGGAACTCTTGCCCACCAGCGTCACCACTGGCGTATCGGCCTCCACCAGGGCGCGGATGTTCGGGTCGTTGTCGCAACTGTTCTTGGCGTGGCGCGTGCTGCCGAACGCGGCGATCTTGGCGTTGCGTAACGAGTACTGCTTAATGCGCTGAAAGAACTCGGCATCCTTGGGATTTGAGCCGGGCCAGCCGCCCTCGATATAGTGAATCCCAAACGCATCGAGTTCACGGGCGATCTTCAATTTATCATCAGCCGAGAGCGAAAGGCCCTCGCGCTGTGCGCCATCGCGTAGAGTTGTATCGTAGAGATAGATTTGCATCACTCGCTCCTTGTTAGGCATGCACCAGGCATGCAATTGGTTTCGACAAACAGACGTCGGCGTTACCAGCAAGGACGCGGTGCGCAAATGGCGGGCAGCCGCTCGCGGAGAGCGACTGCCGGAAGCACCTCCTGATCACACAATTGGGCCATAAACTACGCTTGTCCTTCTGACAGAGTGGCGCGTATCGTGCCAAACTCTGTTACTCTGCTTCAGCAGTCGATGTTGGCTCTTGATAGCAGGGATAACTACCAAAAATTTTGAATAAGCCTGTCTTGGCTCGAATACGCTCCAACGCTGCAGCAGTGGGCGGATCGGTGCGGTGCCCGTTGATATCGACCAAAAAGATATATTCGCCTAACACATCTTTGGAAGGGCGCGACTCGAGTTTGGCCATGTTGATATGATCGCGAGTGAGCTCAAGCAGCGCATCTACCAAAACTCCAGGGCGGTTCTCGCGGAACCCGAAACAGAAACTCGTGCGGTCGTTGCCCGTCGGTGGGTGATCCTCACGCCCCAACACGATGAAACGTGTCACATTATCGGAACGGTCGTTGATGTTGCGCGCCAACACGTGAGCGCCGGTCAGTTCGGCGGCGCGCCGTGTGCTGATCGCGGCGGCCTTGCGCGGGTCAGCCAACGCTTCGGCGGGCGCGGCACTGTTGCTGAGCGAGGCCACCGTAGTGACATTAGGCAAATGCTTCTCGATGAACTTGCGGCACTGCCCGAGCGACTGCGGGTGGCCGTACAGCACCTCAATCTCTTCGATCGTGACATCGGGGCGAGCGACCAAGAATTGCCGGATCGGAATGACGATCTCGCCACGGATGAGCAACTGAGTCTCGTGAATGAGCAGGTCGAGAGTCGCAGTAACGCCGCCCTCAAGCACATTTTCGATCGGCAGCATCGCATAGGTGGCCTCGCCCCGTTCGACAGCCGCAACCGCCGCCGGAATACTCTGGCAGGGCAGTAATTCGGCTTGATCATCGTAACGGATCGCAGCTTCTTCGCTAAACGTTCCAGGGGGGCCAAGGTAAGCAATTGTCGTCATAGTTTTGCGGGCCTCTATGCCATGGGTGCCAAAGCCTTACGCCGACGGGCGGCATCGGCCTAGAACGAAGCACGTATCAGTGCTACAGGAATGCTGAAATGGTAATCGCCGTTTTCCGAAAGAGCCATCGCGGTGCGCACCGAGCGCGGCGCGTTATCGAACAGCGCCTTGATCTGCGCCACTGCGCCGGGCGGTGTGTGCATCCGCGCGACCCACGAATCGAAATCGATCCGCACAGGCCAGGTGCCGAGCAATTCGCCCTGCGCACCGAGCGCCGCCAGCATAGCCATCCACTGCGCCACCGAGTGGTCGCGCACGTGCGAGTTGTCGCGCAGCAACTCGATCGCGTTGAGGAACGTGTCCTCGGTCGGATCGTCGGGCGAGACCACATCGACCAGCAGGAAGGTGCCACCCGGGCGCAGTACGCGCTTGAACTCGCGCAGCGCCGCTTGGGGGTGCGGGTAGTGATGCGCGCTGTAGCGCGACGTGACCAGATCGAACGACGCATCGGGGAACGGCAACTGCTCGACATCGCCGTTCTGGAAGGTGATGTTGGTCAGGCCGCGCTCCTCGGCGAGCCGACGACCCTGCTCCAGCATCGCCTCGGTGAGATCGACCGCGACAACCTCGGCAACCAGTGGGGCGAACGCAAGGGCCGTGTGACCAGTCCCACTGCCAGCATCAAGGACGCGGAGCGGGCCTTTTGGAGCAGCGGCGAGCATCGCATCGAGATCGGGACCGCCGCGATGGACTGCACTTGTCGCATAATGCTGGGCTACCGCGCCAAACTGGCGTTGAACTGATTCCTTGATATTGTCCACGGTCATTGCGTTGCCTACCAATCTGTGTGTTTGAGGCTTCGTAGGGTTGCTACGAAGCCTCGTGTTTGTGACTAATCTTGGCCTACCGAGCTATTGCCGAATACGTCTACTGCGTATGTCGGCGTGCTCTTGTCGTAGCCCGCCGCGTAGGCGGTCTCTTCAGCGCGGATGCGTTCCTGCCGTGCGGCCAGCATCTTGTTGAGCGCGCCCATATACGCCTCGGCAGCTGCCACGATCGTATCGGTATTCACGCCGTAGCCGCTGAAGGTCGGCGGAGTGCGCTGCTTGAACGGCCCCTCGCCCTGCTCGGTCGCGCCCTGATCGCGGATGCGCACCGTCACCTCGGCGACCGCGTCCAAGCCCTCGGTGATCGCGTTGATCGTGAAATCGATCAGCTCGTTGGGGCGCTGCACAATGCGGTTGATCGCCTTGTAGATCGCATCGACCGGGCCAGTGCCGTGCGCGCTATCGGTGACCGGGTCGCCGTTCGCATCGAGCAAGCGCACCGTGGCGGTCGGCAGCACGTTCGTGCCGCACGAGACCTGCACATGATCCAGCTTGAAGATGGTTGGCGTGTGCTGCGACTCGCTCGAGATCAGCGCCTCGATATCGCGATCATCGACATGCTTCTTCTTATCGCACAGCTCCTTGAAGCGTTCGAACAGCTTCTGGAACTCCTGCTCGTTGTCGAACTCGTAGCCCATCGACGCCAGTTTGGTGCGGAAGGCGTGGCGGCCCGAGTGCTTGCCCAACACCAGCATCGTGCCATCGAGACCGACCGTCTCGGCATTGATGATCTCGTAGGTCAAGCGGTTCTTCAGCACACCGTCCTGGTGAATGCCGGACTCGTGCGCGAAGGCGTTGGCGCCGACGATCGCCTTGTTCGGCGGCACGGGCACGCCAATGATCGTGCTGAGCATGCGGCTACTGCGGGCGATCTCTTTCGTCTCGATCTGCGTGCGCACGCCGAAGAACTGCTGACGCGTATGCAGCGCCATCACGACCTCTTCGAGAGAGGCATTACCAGCGCGCTCGCCGATGCCATTGATCGTGCACTCGATCTGCCGCGCGCCAGCCCGCACGCCCGCCAGCGAGTTCGCAGCGGCCATACCGAGGTCGTCGTGGCAATGGGTCGAGAGAATCACCTTATCGGCACCGGGCACATTGCGGCGAATGCCATCAATCAGGTCGTAATACTCTTCGGGGGTCGAGTAGCCAACGGTATCGGGGATATTCAGCGTCGTGGCGCCTTCCTCGATCGCGATGGCCAACATTTGGTACAAGAAGCCGACATCCGCGCGGCTCGCATCCATCGGCGAGAACTCGACATCCTCGCAGAGCGAGCGAGCGTAGCGCACCATTTCGCGCGTGCGCACCAGCACTTGCTCGCGCGTCGAGCGCAATTGATATTCGATCTGGATGTCGGAGGCGTTGAGGAATGTGTGAATTCGCTTCTTAGCGGCTGGTTGAATCGCAGTCCAAGCCTTATCGATATCTTCCTTCACAGCACGGGCCAGCGCAGCGATCACCGGACCATCGGGGGAGCCAACCTCGCGGGCGATCTCGTGAACAGCGGCCCAGTCGCCGGGCGAGGCAGCTGGGAAACCAGCCTCAATGATATCGACTCGCAGGCGCGCTAGCTGGCGAGCGATCTCCATCTTCTCTTCGAAGGTCATGGTGCAGCCAGGCGACTGCTCACCATCGCGCAGGGTGGTATCGAAAATACGTACGTGATCCGTAGATACGTGGGGCTCCATAATCAAAACTCCTTACAAAACTGTAAAACCGCACGTGTAGGAAGGATCGAGGCGATTCAAACCACTCGGAGCGCATCCCACTCGGAGCGCATCGCTCACCAAACCCGATGGACTGCAACGGTTGCAAAGGACGTATGTTTTTGCAACCGTTGCAGAAGCTCGATCCGCTAAACACTCCTCACGAAATGCCTAGCTCTCCGCGCAGTCGGTCGTACAGTTCTGGGCTTAGGCTCCGCCCTGGCCGGGGATAACTTCCCGCGGGTTGACAAAGGGCATCATGCGCCGCAACTCGCGAC
Organism: uncultured Roseiflexaceae bacterium; assembly: GCA_937988885.1. GTDB lineage: Bacteria > Chloroflexota > Chloroflexia > Chloroflexales > Roseiflexaceae > CALKHR01. The sequence continues at coordinate 15,996 of CALKHR010000074.1, forward strand.
CTACCTGCTCGATGCGGTGATCGGTGTCCTGAGCGCGGAGGCGGTTGAAGTTTGGTCGACCATTGTGGTTCTCGTCGATCCACTCCTCGGCAAAGGTGCCGTTCTGGATGTTGGCCAACAACTGCTTCATGGCTGCGCGTGTCTGGTCGTTGATGATCTGCGAGCCAGCGACGTAATCGCCCCACTCAGCAGTATCCGAGACCGAGTAGCGCATGTAGTTCAGACCGCCCTGGTAGAACAGGTCAACGATCAGCTTCAACTCGTGCATACACTCGAAGTAGGCAACTTCGGGCTGATAGCCAGCCTCAACCAACGTCTCGAAGCCGGCCTTCACCAGCGCCGAAACGCCACCACACAGCACAGCCTGCTCACCGAACAGGTCGGTCTCCGTCTCCTCGGCGAAGGTGGTCTTGAGCACGCCCGCCTTGGTGCAGCCAAGGCCCTTGCCGTACGCCAGAGCGTCGGCCAACGCCTCGCCCGTAGCGTCCTGGTGCACAGCGACCAGAGCGGGCACACCACCACCCTGAGTGAACACCTCGCGCACGCGGTGGCCGGGGGCCTTCGGCGCAATCATGCTCACGTTGACACCCTCCGGCGGAACGATCTGGCCGTAACGAATGTTAAAGCCGTGCGCGAACATCAGAGTCTTACCGGGGGTCAAGTGCGGCGCGATGTGATCGCGGTACAGCTCGGCCTGGCCGGTATCGGGCGTCACAATCATGATAATCTGAGCCTCGGCAGCGGCTTCGGCCACCGTGCGAACGCGCAGGCCAGCAGCCTCGGCCTTCGCCCAGCTCTTGGAACCCTCGTACAAGCCAACGATCACGTCCAGACCACTGTCCTTCAAGTTCAGCGCGTGAGCGTGACCCTGGCTACCAAACCCAATGATTGCGATAGGGCGACCCTGAAGACGACCCAAATCCGCCTGGTTGTCGTAAAATAGCTCTGCCATGTTCTCCTCGATTAATTGAGTGCGGCGGCCTTCGCCTGCACATGTCCGTTACCGTTCTCCGTGGACTCGGTGGGCGCTTGATGGGTATGCGCGCCTCGCACCATTGCGATCCGTCCCGTCCGCATCATTTCTTTGATACCAAACGGCCGGACAACCTCAACAAAGTTTTCGACCTTCGCTGGTGTACCCGTCATTTCGAGCACCATCGTGTTGTAACCAACATCGACGATTTTAGCATCAAACACGGTCGCCAATGCGACAACTTCGGGACGAGTTTGCGATGGAGCGTGAATTTTCACCAACACCATCTCTCGCTCGACGGTCGGGTCATCGGTCACGTCGCTCACTTTCAACACCTCGATCAGGCGATAGAGCTGCTTCGTGACCTGTTCAACATCTTCCGATTCAACCACCAGCGTCATGCGGCTCACGCCGGGGGTTTCGCTGTGGCCAACTGCCAAACTCTCGATATTAAAGCCGCGGCGGCGGAACAGACTGACCGCACGGTTCAGCACACCGGGGCGATCCTGCATCAGAGCGACGATCGTATGTTTTTTCAAGGAGGCACTCCTTTTTATGGCTTGATGAGCTTTGCGTGCAACGCTTGGCGTGCGATGTTTCGCGTTGAGTCCAACCCGAAATCCAAAACTCACACGATAAATTTACACCTGCGACGCGTCGGTGATGGTCTCGCCGATGCTCTTGCCCTGCGGCACCATCGGCCACACGTTCACCTCGCGCTCCACGCGGAAGTCGATCAACACGGGGCCGTCGGTGGCGTACGCCTCCTCGATAGCCGCATCGACATCCTCAGGCCGCTCGACGGTGATGCCCTTCCAGTAGTAGGCTTCTGCCAGCTTGGCGAAGTTCGGGCCACTCAGCGGCGTGCCGCTGTAGCGCTTGTTCTCGAACAACTCCTGCCACTGGCGCACCATACCCAAGTAGCCATTGTTGATGACGGCCACTTTGACGTTTTTGATGCCTTCCTGAATGATCGTCGCCATCTCCTGGTTTGTCATCTGGAAGCCACCATCGCCACAGATCGCCCACACCGTCTCGTTGGGGTGCGCGATCGCCACACCCAACGCCGCAGGAACCGCAAAGCCCATCGTGCCCGCGCCGCCGCTGGTGATGTGCGTACGAGGGCGGTACCAATCGAGCAACTGCGCGGCCCACATCTGATGCTGGCCCACGTCGGTCACCACACGGTAGTTGCCGCGCTCGTTGAGCGCGCGAGTCAAGCTGTTGTACACCTCGGCGGGCGCCAGCATCACCGAATCGTCGCGCTTGAAGTACTGCTGCTTGGGCTGGTGCTGCTGCTGCATCGCGCGAATGTGCGCCAACCACTCGGTGGTATTGGCATGCAAGGTCGCCAACTCGTCGTCGCCGGGCAACTCGTCGAGCAGCGCCTGCAACACGTTGCGCGCATCACCCACGATCGGCACCGTCACCTTCACGTTCTTGCCGATCTCGCTCGGGTCGATATCGACGTGAATGATCTTGGCGTGCGGCGCGAAGGTGCTGACCTTACCCGTCACGCGGTCGTCGAAGCGACCACCGATGTTGAACAATACATCGCACTCTTGGATGGCCTTGTTGACGTGCACCCAACCGTGCATGCCCGGCATACCCAAGCTCAGCTGATGATCCTCGGGGAACGAGCCGATGCCGTGCAGCGTGGTGATAACCGGGATATGCAGATCCTCGGCGAACTGGCGCAACTCCTCGTGAGCATTGGCCATAATCACGCCATTGCCAGCCATAATGAGCGGCTTCTTGGCGTTCACCAACAGGCGGATGGCCTCGCGCAGTTGCTTGCGGTTGCCGTGGTAGGTCGGCTTATAGCCCGGCAAGTTGAGCTTCACATCCCAATTCGGCACCGTCTTGGCGATCATCGCATCCTTGGTGATATCGATCAGCACCGGGCCGGGGCGGCCTGTCGTGGCGATATGAATAGCTTCCTTAAAGACGTAGGGCAGATCCTCAACATTCTTCACCAAGTAGTTGTGCTTGGTGATCGGCATCGTGATACCGACGATGTCAGTCTCCTGGAAGGCGTCCTTACCCAACAAGTGGCTGAACACCTGACCAGTGATCGCCAACAGCGGGGTGCTGTCCATCATCGCATCAGCGATCGGCGTGACCAAATTGGTGGTGCCGGGGCCGCTGGTGCCGATACACACGCCAATGCGACCGGTAGCGCGTGCGTAGCCTTCGGCAGCGTGGCCACCGCCTTGCTCATGACGACAGAGGACATGGCGCAGCTTATCGCGATATTCCCACATCGCGTGGTAGAACGGCATGATCGCGCCGCCCGGGATGCCAAACATCACCTCGACACCCTCACGGATCAGCGCTTCACACATAATCTGAGCGCCAGTTCGTTGCTCGGACATAATCAAACTCCTATCAAGCCAGTTGAGTTCTGAGTTTTGAGTTGATGTTGCCGCACCGCAACGCAAAACTCAAAACTCAAGCATTAAAATCAGCCAAGGCTGCGTCATTGCACGCTGGCGGGGCATGGTTGGCGTATGATGCGGCGGTCGCCTCATACGCCAACCCGAACGTTGTCCTTACTCCAACACCGCACCGTTGCTGGCGTTCGTCACCAATTTCACGTAGCGAGCCAACCAACCCCGTTGATACTTCGGAGCCGGAGGCGTCCACTCGGCACGTCGCCGCTCGAGTTCCTCATCGCTGAGCTCAACATCGAGCTTGCGAGCCGCCAAATCGATCACCACAATATCGCCATCGCGCAGCAGGCCGATCGGACCGCCCTCGGCGGCCTCGGGCGAGACGTGCCCGATGCACAAACCGCGGGTGCCGCCGCTGAAGCGGCCATCGGTGATCAGCGCCGTGGTGGCACTCAGTTCGGGCACACCCTTGACCATACCGGTCAGCGCCAGCATCTCGCGCATGCCGGGGCCACCGCGCGGACCTTCGTAGCGCACCACAATCACATCGCCGGGCTTGATCTTGCCGTTGATCACCGCATTGGTGGCGGCATCCTCGCCATCGAACACGCGGGCCGGGCCGCGGAAGAACATCTCGTGCTGATCGACAGCGCCGACCTTGATGATGCTGCCCTCGGGCGCGAGGTTGCCGAACAACGCGCTCAACGCGCCGCGCTCGCTGTGCGGCTTGCTGATCGGGCGTATTGGCCACTCCTCAACCGGCGCATCACTCTCCATCATCTCGACATGCTGGAGATTCTCACCCAACGTCTTGCCCGTGACGGTCGGTACGTTCAGGTTCAGCACGCCAGGCTTCTTGGCGAGTTCAGCTAAGATCGCGGGCACACCACCAACGTTGTGGATATCCTGAATATGCCACTGGCGCGGGCCGTCCCACGCGGGCGAAACGCGAGCCAAATGCGGCGTGCGGTCCGACACCTCGTTGAAGCGGCTGAGCGGGTAATCCAAGCCCGTCTCGCGAGTGAGCGCCAACACGTGCAGCACCGTATTCGTCGAGCCACCCATCGCCACATCCAGCGCCATCGCGTTGTCGATCGCCTCGGCAGTCACGATATCGCGGAAGCGAATATTCTTTTTGATCAACTCCATAATCTGGGTTGCGGCCTTGCGGGCGAGTTCGTGGCGTTCGGGTGAAACTGCGAGGAGAGTTCCGTTATAGGGGAGTGCGATACCGAGGGCTTCACAGAGGCAGTTCATCGAGTTTGCTGTAAACATACCGCTACAACTACCGCAAGTGGGACAACTGATCTGCTCCAGCTTCAGCAGTTGCTCGTCGGTTATTTTCCCTGATGCACGTTTACCGACTGCCTCGAAGACCGTGATCAGGTCACTTTTATTACCCTGTTCATCCTCCCCCGCACGCATCGGACCACCCGAGATGAAGATGGTTGGCACATTCACACGTGCGGCACCCATCAGCATACCGGGAGTGATTTTATCGCAGTTGGGGATACAGATCATCGCGTCGAAACAGTGCGAGGCGACCATCGTCTCGACAGCATCCGCGATCAACTCGCGCGAAGGCAGCGAATAGCGCATACCCTCGTGGCCCATCACAATGCCATCATCGACGCCGATGGTGTTGAACTCGAACGGAATGCCGCCAGCAGCGCGGACAGCTTCTTTGACGACCCGACCAAACTCCTGCAGATGAACGTGTCCAGGAATAATATCAACGTACGAGTTACAGATCGCAATAAACGGCTTATCAAAATCAGATTCATCGCGGATCTGTCCGGTAGCGCGCAGCAGACTTCGGTGCGGTGCGCGCTCAAAACCACGCTTGATCGTGTCGGAACGCATAACAAAGCTCTCCTATCGAGGCGACACTTCTCGCCTCAGGGTGTTCGGTGGGCATACGCCCTGCGAAAGAGCAACAATGCTCAGGATTGTGGAAACAGCCGACGGTGGCGGTTGGGCCGGGGAGCTACGACAGTGTAGTCCTGATTTTGTGCAACTTTAAGGCCCCTCCCAGTCTTGGGAGGGGCCTTGCTTCCTGCTCGCTCTACTTACTAAGCTTTCGCCTCCCAAGCCATTATATGCCCTTGATAATAATCAGGGCTACAAGAACGAGGCTAAGGAGGAGGCTGCTGCTGTAAGTACGAGTGTTCATTTTATTTGTACATTCACGAATAATTTCAACTGCGGTGAGTATACCGCACTATTGGCATAACTGTCAAGGCAGAAAATCAAGAAAACCCGTACAGTTCACGTTCCCACTTCACACCATTGTGGCAACAACCGCAGAACGACCAGCACTCGTAGAGCGAAGCCCAAGCTATCCAAAGATAGGCCCCCTAGCATAATACAAAAACATCTCACCATGCTATAGTGGCACGACCTCTTAGCATCACAATCAGCAAAACGCATCCTCACCGCAACCGTAAAGCGGGAACGGGCGCAGGCATATAACCTTCTTCAATTGGCGGACCTGATGCTAGAGTCACGTGGATCGTACATCAAAGAAAGAGGAGAACTATGAGCACAGCAGCCAACAAAGCACTTGTGTATCGTATGCTCAAAGAGATGAATGACCACAACAATCGAGACATCATCGATGAATTGATCAGCGAGGACTTTATCGAGCATGAGCCGCCACCCGAAGGCATCCCGCCGAATCGCGAAGGCACCAAGCAGACCTTCGATATCTACCACAGCGCCTTTGCCAACATTCAAACGACCTTCAACCTCATGATCGCTGAGGATGATAAGGTTGCAGTGTTTATGTCAATTAGAGCGAAGCACGTTGGCCCGTTCGGCGATATTCCCCCCACCAACGACTGGGTCGAGACGCAGGTATTCGATATCTTCCGAGTGGCCGATGGCAAAGTTTGCGAACACTGGGGCCTCACCGATCACCTCACGCTGCTCAAACAATTCGGCGTACTGCAGATGTAGTCCACACAATCGCATGTGGTGTCAAGCGCTACACCCAATGCCACGACACCACATCATCTTGTCGCCGAACACGCACTATTCGACCGGACTGATCATCACCGACGAATGGACTTGGTGGCGGAGCCAACCAGGTTCAAAATGATCACCGTGCTGTTGGGCAATTCGTGTTGCCAAGTGTATGGATCGAGGTAATGCTCAAAGCGCGTGTAGACCTCTGGTGCAAGCGCGGGCCGCACGAACTCCGCGATCTCGCTAAGATAGAGCGTCAAGTATCGGATCTCCAACTCGCTGAACGGAGCGTGGCGCACGATCGTATAGGGGCGCACCTGACACTCGAGCAGATTCGCCGCGGCAAAGACGCTTCGCAGCTCCCGCCCGATGTAGTAGGGTAACGTACTGGTGGAGTTTTGGTTGAAGATTTGAAGTTGAGCGGTGCGCACGGCTAATTCCATCTCGGCGGGCCAGGGCAGCAACATTTGATGGGCCACATCATTCTCGAAAACAGCGACCGTGCCGCCGGGACGCGTCACACGCTCCAGCTCCTGAAGCGCTCGAATGGGATCGGGCAAGCTCTGCATGCTCTGGGCACACCACGCGACATCGAAGGTGTTGTTATCGAACGGCAGCGCTTCGGATGAGCCACAGTGAAACGAGACATTCCGTAGAGCGTTCTGTGTGCGGGCGAGCTTGAGATAATCGTGGCAGATATCAACCGCATAGACGCGCCCCGTCGATCCGACGCGCTCGGCGAGCCATGTGGTATAACTCGCCGCACCGCTGGCCAGATCGAGCACACGATCACCACGATGCAGAGGCACATCGGCGATCATCGCCTGGAGCTCAGGGGCGAAGGCCTGATGAAAGGCGGTAAGCATCGGTGCATACGATGGGATGGCAGGTATTTCTTCAACAATCATGAGGCGTCTCCCTTTACACATTCAGTGAGAGCGAAACGAGCGCCTGCCTCTGTAGCACATTATGTACCAACTTTTGGCTTTCTCAGGGGACTGTTGCTTGACATGCTGTTGGCACCTGTGTAGAATGGGTCGACAGCCTCTTCTGATCTATCCACATTTATGCTCACAATTGACGCCACACTGTTTTGGTTCCGTAACACAGTTTGTGGCTCTCATATAGTGCATTGTCTTAAATTATTGTTCGTATTGCTCAATGTAGGTTGAAGCTTGGATAGACCTAGCAATGCGTTATAAATTGCTGGGATGGAGTAAAAAAAGAACCATGGCGCTCTATGGAGGCATCGAGGCAGGTGGCACTAAGTGGGTTTGTGCAGTAGGAACAGAACCTGGCACCTTGCAAGCAGAGACAACTTTCCCGACTACAACGCCTGAGGAAACGTTAGGCAAGGCGATTGCATTCTTTCGCGCACAGGGGAAACTGGCTGCGGTAGGCGTAGGATCGTTTGGTCCTGTTGATGTGCATCCTCATTCACCCACTTGGGGCTATATCACTACAACGCCGAAGCCAGGCTGGCAACATACCAATGTTGGCCAGGCGCTCCGCGAAGCGTTGGATGTCCCGATTGGCTTCGATACCGATGTGAACGCTGCTGCGCTTGGTGAGCATCGCTGGGGTGCCGCACAAACCCTAGATACCTTTATTTATTTGACGATCGGCACGGGCATCGGCGGCGGGGCCATGGTGAATGGACGCCTGCTCCACGGGTTGATCCACCCAGAGATGGGTCATATGCTGATCCCGCACGATCTTGAGCGTGACCCGTTCCCGGGAGTGTGCCCGTACCACGGCGATTGCTGGGAGGGGTTGGCGGCTGGTCCGGCGTTGGAGGCACGCTGGAAGCAGCGTGGCGAGACGTTCGAGCCGGATCATCCTGCGTGGCCCCTGGAGGCGCATTACCTGGCGCTGGCACTGGTGAACTTAATCGTCATCCTATCGCCGCAGCGGATCATTATGGGCGGTGGTGTGGCGAATCAGTTGCACTTGTTCCCGCTGGTGCGCCGCGAGGTGGCCGATCTGTTGGCGGGATACGTTCAGGCGCCTGCGATCACCGAATCGCTCGATGCCTATATCGTGCCGCCGGGACTGGGGCGGTACGCGGGCGTGGCGGGCGCGCTGGTGCTAGCGCAGCAGGCGGTTGGTGCGTTGTAAGTTGCTTCGGGTGTGCTCTGATGATACCGTCGGGTGCTCTGCCGTTTGGCAGATACCCGACTTTTTTATGCGCACAAACCGCAATCAGAGCGCGACGGTTCGCATTAGCCTACAGATTTAGCAAAAAGATAGGCTACTCGACAGATCGGCGATCAGCGGTACAATAGGGCCGCATCGCATCCGTTGTCCGAATAAGCAATGAGGCACATATGGCTGCTCGCAGAATATGCCCCATACCAGGCACTGTTCTGCTGATGACGGCTGCCCGTGAACGATCTAACGATTTGTGATTGCGTAGGAGCACTGCCTTGGCGACACCACATTTGCTCGATGCGCTCATTGGGAGTGCAGGTTTGTTCGATGTGCGGAGCAGCGCACCCGGCCCGAAGGGCGAGTTGCCGCTGACAGAGGATCTACTGCTAAACGCGCCGAGCGGCGATCTGTTCGCTTGGACCCAGAACGTCGGTATGGGTTGGGACCCTGCCGAACTGAACCGCACCCAAGTGTTGATCTTGGGCACGATGGGCGGTATACGCGCACCCGACGGCAAGCCGATCGCGTTGGGCTACCACACGGGCCACTGGGAGATCGGCCTGCAGATGAAGGCGGCTGCCGAGCAGTTGCGCCAATTGAACGCAATGCCGTTCGCGGCCTACGTGACCGATCCCTGCGATGGGCGCAGCCAGGGCACCGAGGGCATGCTCGATAGCTTGCCCTACCGCAACGACGCCGCGCAGGTGTTCCGACGGCTGATCCGCTCGCTGCCGACGCGCCACGGCGTGCTTGGCGTGGCAACCTGCGACAAGGGCTTGCCCGCGATGCTGATGGCGCTGGCGGGCACGCCAGACCTGCCGTGCGTGCTGGTGCCTGGTGGCGTGACGTTGCCAGCCGAGGATGGTGAGGACGCCGGCACGGTGCAGACGATCGGCGCGCGGTTTGCGCACGGTGCGATCAGCCTGCGCGAAGCGGCAGAAATGGGCTGTCGAGCGTGCGCGTCGCCGGGTGGTGGCTGCCAGTTCCTGGGCACGGCGGCGACATCGCAGGTGGTGGCCGAGGCGCTGGGTTTGGCGCTGCCGCATTCGGCCCTGGCGCCTTCTGGCCAGCCGATCTGGCTGGAATTGGCGAATGCCTCGGCCCGCGCGATCCTCGAGCTGCACAAGCGCGGCATCCGCACCCGCGACATCCTCACCACCAAGGCCATCCAAAATGCGATGACGGTGCACGCGGCGTTTGGCGGTTCGACGAACCTGTTGCTACATATCCCGGCGATCGCGTACACCGCAGGGCTGCCCCGCCCGACCGTGGACGATTGGGAGGCGATCAATCGGCGAGTGCCGCGCTTGGTCGATGTGCTGCCGAACGGCCCATCAAACCACCCGACGGTGCGGGTCTTCTTGGCGGGCGGCGTGCCCGAGGTGATGCTGCACCTGCGCAAATTGGGCCTGCTGCACGAAGATGTCCTGACGGCGAGCAGCCTGACGTTGGGCGAAGTGTTGGATTGGTGGGAAGGCTCCGAGCGGCGCGCTCAGTTGCGGACGTGGCTGAAGCAATCGACGGGCGTCGATCCCGACGATGTGATTCTATCGCCAGAGCGAGCACGCGAGCGCGGCCTAACGAGTACGGTGACGTTCCCACGCGGCAATCTCGCACCCGAAGGCTCCGTGATCAAGAGCACCTCGATCGACCCGCGCGTGGTGGATGCAGATGGCGTGTACCGCAAGTTGGGGCCAGCGCGCGTGTTCACCCGCGAGCGGGCGGCCATCCAGGCCATCAAGAGCCAGGGGCCGGATCGAGTGAAGCCGGGCGACATCATCGTACTGATCTGCGGTGGGCCGCTCGGCACCGGTATGGAGGAGATCTACCAGATCACCTCGGCGCTAAAGCACTTAAAGTGGGGGCGCGAGGTGGCGGTGATCACCGATGCGCGCTTCTCGGGCGTGAGCACCGGCGCGTGCATCGGGCATGTTGGCCCAGAGGCGCTCGCGGGCGGACCGATCGGTAAGATCCGCGACGGCGACCTGATCCAGATTATCATCGACCGCAATACGCTGGTCGGCACGATCGATCTGGTGGGCGAGGGCGACACGGTGTACGGCCCCGAGCAGGGCGCGCGCGTGTTGGCCGAGCGCGAGTCACGATCCGATCTCGCCCCGCACCCGGCGTTGCCCGCCGATACGCGCCTGTGGGCAGCGCTTCAGCAGGCGAGCGGTGGGCCGTGGGGCGGTTGCGTCTACGATGTGGATGCGATCGTCGCGGCGCTCGGCAAGGGCTAAGCCAGTGGGTTGACGCACGAGGGTGCGTTTGGGACGGGCAGGCTGGTATGAGGTCCTCTCCTTTAGAAGAAAGCAGGCTACCATGCAAACACTCATCCTGGCCGAACCTGGCCGTTTTATGCTGACAACGACCGAGCCTCCGGCGGACCCAGCGCCGGGGTTTGCGGTGGTGCGCGTGCGTCGAATCGGCGTGTGCGGCACCGATCTGCATGCGTTCCGTGGGCGGCAACCGTTTTTCGAATATCCTCGCATTTTGGGGCACGAGTTGGGCGTTGAGGTGGTGAAGATCGGGCCTGGCTCGGACACCGACCTACAGCCGGGCGATCGCTGCGCGGTTGAGCCGTATATGAACTGCGGAACCTGCATCGCCTGTCGCCAGGGCAACACGAACGCCTGCGCCACGCTGAACGTGATCGGGGTGCATAGCGACGGCGGGATGCGCGAGTACATCACCGTGCCAGTGCATAAACTGCACCGCTCGATGGGCATGTCGTTCGAGCAGTTGGCGCTGGTGGAGACGTTGGGCATCGGGGCGCACGCGGTTCGGCGGTCACAATTGCGCCCTGATGAATGGGCGCTGGTGATTGGCGCCGGGCCGATCGGCCTGACGGTGATGCAGTTCGCGTTGTTGGCCGGCGCAAAGGTGATCGTGCTCGACCTGGAAGCGAAGCGCTTGGAGTTCTGCCAGGCGCAGTTGGGCGTTCAGCACATCGTGCAGGCGGGCGACGATGCGCTTGAGCAGGTGCGCCAACTGACGGGCGGCGATATGCCGACGGTGGTGTTCGACGCGACTGGCAGCGAGCAATCTATGAACAACGCCTTCAACTACGTGGCGCAGTGTGGTAAATTAGTGTTCGTTGGGCTGTTCAAAGGCCATGTCACCTTCAACGATCCCGAATTTCACCGCCGCGAGTTGACCCTGTTCGCCAGCCGCAACGCCACATCCGGCGATCTTCGAAATGTGATCGCCCAGATCGAGGCTGGCAAGATCGATACAACTTCGTGGATTACGCACCGCGCTCCGTTGGCGGAGGCAGGTGATCACTTTGATAGTTGGACCCGACGCGATACAGGCGTGATCAAGGCTGTCATCAGTGTTGGGGATTAGCACGAAGCTGGTTCGAATCAGGGGTGGTACAGTTCTGCCTCTCGTTACATAAGGATCAAAGCCGTGTCTGACGCACTTCATAAGTTGTTTTCACTTGAAGGTAAGGTGGCGGTTGTCACCGGTGGTACGGGCGTGCTTGGTGGCGCTATCGCCCGAGGGTTGGCATTGGCTGGTGCGAAGATCGCCGTGTTGGGACGACGTGCGAGTGAAAGTACTGAGTCGGTGGTGGCGATCCGCGAGCAGGGCGGCGAAGCGATTCCTGTGGCTGCCGATGTGCTGAATATCGAGCAACTTGAGGCTGCGCGCGACGTGGTGCTGCAGCGCTGGGGCAAGATCGATATCCTGGTAAACGCGGCTGGCGGCACGATACCAGAGGCGATGGCGTACGGCGATCGCACCTACTTCAAGATCACTCGCAAGGCGCTGGAGGATGTGATCGACCTGAACCTGCTGGGCACGCTGCTGCCCTCGCAGATCTTTGGTGAGCCGATGGCGCAGACTGGTAGTGGCTGCGTGATCAATATCTCGTCGGCTTCGGCGGGTCGCCCGCTGACGCGCGTGGTCGGCTATTCGGCGGCCAAGGCTGCGATCGACAGCTTCACCCGCTGGTTGGCGGTTGATCTGGCGAGCAAGTTCGGCGAGGGCCTGCGGGTCAATGCGATTATGCCGGGCTTCTTCATTGGCGAGCAGAACCGCACCTTTATGATCAACCCAGACGGCACGCCGACCGAGCGTGGCAAGCAGGTGATCGCGCACACGCCGATGGGACGCTTCGGCGAGCCGGACGAGTTGATTGGCGCTGCGATCTGGTTGTGCAGCGATTCGGCCCGCTTCGTGACGGGCGCGATCGTCCCTGTCGATGGCGGCTTCACCGCCTGGAACGGCGTCTAAGCCCCACATCATCCCCGTGTGATACAGCAACCCTCATCCTGCATGGTTTCGGCAGGATGAGGGTGCTTTATTTTTTCACTGTTCTCATTGTCATTTCGAAATGCTGATATAGCGGGGCGATATAGAGAGGGGTAGAAACTAGTCTTGCGCGCCCATTCAACGACCAGTTCTTAAATAGAGTCATTCTGAACGGAGTGCGCAGCACGAAGTGAAGAATCTCTTCGTCCCTTGATGACAGTGCTTTTCGTTGAAAGGAAAGAGGCGCATCTACTCAATAGTGCGGTTTGGTACAACCAACACATTAGGCCGCTGTATCTTCGTAAAACAAAAGATTAACACATCAAAATTCAAGAAAAGGTATATTTTCACTAAATCATCCTCTTTCCAACATAAAAACCCACACAACAGCTCAAAAATGCAGCATAACATCAAGTAAGTGGTACAATTGGGCGATCCTGTGATGTTGCAGAATAGATGCATGGAGGCACCCTATGAGCACTGTTTCCGACGTTATCGGTGCTGGTAGCCCAACCGAGGATCTATCTGAGGAACAGGCCCGTCAACTGCTGCGCTCGGCGTTCGAGCGTTGGGATCTGCGCGGTAAACGTGTGCTCGTGATCATCCCCGACAGCACGCGCACCGCGCCGATTCCGCTCTTTTTCCGCTTGCTGCACGAAGTGCTTAGGCCACAGGTGGCCGCGCTCGATTTCCTGGTGGCGTTGGGCACTCACAAGGCCATGAGCGATGAGGAGTTGAATCGGTTGGTGGGCATTAGCGCGGCGGAGCGCAGCACAACCTACGCCAACACCAACATCTTCAACCACCAGTGGGAGAACCCCGAGACGTTTGTGACGATCGGCAGCATCACCGAGGCCGAGACGCGCGCGCTGAGCGATGGCATGCTGTCGCTGGATGTGCCAGTGCGCGTCAACCGCCTGCTGTTCGAGTACGACCAACTGATGATCTGCGGCCCAGTGTTCCCGCACGAGGTGGCGGGCTACTCAGGCGGCAGCAAATACTTCTTCCCGGGCGTCAGCGGCCCGGAGGTGATCAACTTCAGCCACTGGCTCGGCGCGCTGATCACGAGTTACGCGATCATCGGCGTGAAGCAGACGCCAGTGCGCACGGCGATCGAGCGGGCGGCGGCGCTGATCGACCGACCGAAGCTCGCGCTGTGCTTGGTGGCGCGCAAGGATGGCTTGGCAGGGCTGTACATTGGCGAGCCGATCCCGGCGTGGGAGCGCGCCGCCGATCTCTCCTCGCAGATTCACGTGCGTTATGTCGAGCGACCGTTCAAGCAGGTGCTCTCGGTGATGCCTCCGCTCTACGACGACCTGTGGACGGGCGCGAAGGGGATGTACAAAGTAGAGCCGGTGGTGGCCGACGGCGGCGAAGTGATCATTTACGCGCCGAACATCACCGAGATCTCGTACACGCACGGCGCGATCATCGACCGCATTGGCTACCACGTATGCGACTATTTTGTGAAGCAGTGGGAGCGCTTTCAGCACGAGCCGTGGGGCGTGCTGGCGCACTCCACGCACCTGCGGGGGATGGGCACCTACGAGAGCGGTGTGGAGCGCCCGCGCATCCAGGTGACGCTTGCGACGGGCATTCCAGCGGAGCGCTGCGCGCGGGTGGGCTTGGGCTACCGCGACCCGGCGAGCATCCGCGTGGAGGAGTGGGCCAACCGCGAGGATGAGGGCGTGCTGCTGGTGCCCTACGCGGGCGAGACGCTGTATCGGCTGCAAGGTGGATAATTGCCAATTTTCGCAACCTATGCTAAACTAGCGGTGCTGGCCCAGTAGCTCAATGGATAGAGCACCAGTCTTCGGAACTGGGTGTTGGGGGTTCGAGTCCCTCCTGGGTCACCACCATTGGAAAGCGGTATCTCGCATTTTAGCGGGGTGCCGCTTCTTCTATTCCTCAGGGTTTGACAGTGGTTTTGGCATGTGAAGACGTGATTCATTGCTCATTATCGATCCTTACGATACAGAAACTGAACTATTGTGTCTCCAAAGAGTGGATCTCCTTGCAATCAGTGAAAGTGGTGGGGCATGGATAACAGAGATACGAGGGCGTCGTTGCTGCTGCAACGGCTGCATAGCGCGGGCATTGATGACATCGTCGCGGTCGAGCCATCAACCGAGGGGATGGCCGCAGTCGCTGGTCTCGCCACACGACGCTCGGGCGCTCGGCTGTTCGTGAAGACGTTTGTGCAGCCAGTAGCCGACGACCTGTTCGCCCACGAGGCCGAAGGCTTGCAGGCGCTCCGCCAGCTCGGCGGCCTCGCAACGCCCGATGTCGTCTATGTTGGCCTCAATATGTTGGTGTTATCGGTCTTGCAGCCGCGCCCACAGACGCCGGAGTTCTGGGAGCGCTTGGCGCACGCGCTGGCTCGCATGCATACGAGCACTGTATCGACGCGCTACGGCTGGGAGCACGATAACTGGCTCGGCAGTTCACGGCAGCACAACGGCTGGGATGATGATGGCTTCCGATTTTTCGCGGAGAAGCGAGTGCTGCGCTGGCTGAGCGAGCCGCGGGTGCAGGCGAAACTCGATGCCAGCGATCGGCGCGCCCTCGAACGGCTCTGCCAGCGCTTGCCAGAGCTGCTGCCAGCACAGCCGGCCTGCCTGACGCACGGCGACCTTTGGTCTCAAAATGTCTTGATGACAGCGGATGGCGAGCCAGCGGTGATCGATCCGGCGGTGTCCTACATGTGGGCCGAGGTCGATCTCAGCCATTTATGGTGCTCGCCACACCCAGCCGAGGCGCGTCGGCTCTTCGATGTGTATGCCGAACTGACAGGCCGAGAGTCGGGTTGGCTCGACCGCTTGCCACTGCTCCATCTTCGCCAGCATATGGCGCTGATGGCGATGTATGATTACGATTGGGGTTCCACCGAGGCCGTACGCGCGCTGGTTGCGCCCTTCCGCACCCGCTGATCAGCGCATCCCTGTTTTTGCACCTTCATTTGTGCGGTACAATAAGATATATCTTCCCAGCCTCTGAGTAAGTGCACTGTTTTGGAAGTTTTTCACACTTTCCGATTCAACGAAAAGCGCTATCATCTCGAACGGTCGAAGCCCTGAGCGAAGCGAATGGGAGAGATCTCAAAGCGCACTCCAATGCGAATCAACGAGATTTCTCACTTCGCCTAGCGGCTCGCTCGAAATGACAATGAGAACTGTGGAAAATTTAAAAAACGATGCAGTAAGTATGCTCGTGTTCGGCTGATGCGTTCTGCTAGCTACCCCATCCCGGTCCGCCAAAGGTAACGATTGTATAGAGAAGGAACTGCTATGCTCGTTCATTGGACAGAATCGGATTTGTTAGTTGATGGCGTACAGATTCACTACTATCGGACTGGTAACGGAGATAAGCTGCCTCTACTGCTCATTCATGGTTTCTCTGATAATGGACTGTGCTGGACACCTACCGCGCGCGAGCTCGAAGCCGACTACGATGTCATTATGCCCGACATGCGCGGCCACGGTCGTTCACAGCGCGTGCAGCCGGATGATGATGTAGACATGGCCGCCGATGTGGCAGGGCTGATCCGCGCATTGGGGCTGACACGCCCGATTATGGTCGGGCACTCGATGGGTGCTATGGTCACCTACCAGGTGGGCGTGCGCTTCCCGGAGTTGGTCAGCGCCCTGGTGTTGGAGGACCCGCCCTGGTGGCTTACCCCACCGGGCGGATCCCAACCACCCAGCCCTCCTGAGGAGAATCCCGTCGCGGTATGGGCCAGAAGCCTAGCGCATCAAACGCTGGAAGAATTGTTGGAGCAAAACCGAAGAGATCATCCCCTTTGGCCCGAAGAGCTGATTCAACCGATGAGCGAGGCCAAAAAGCAGCTCGATCAGACCATCGTCGATATCATGACGAACAAGGTACACTCCCAGGAAGTGAACTGGCAGACCACAATCCAGCAGGTTGAACACCCCCTGTTGCTCTTCGTAGGCCAACCGGAGCTTGGCGGGATCGTGACACCAGAGGTCATCGCGAAAGTGCGTGAGTTGAACCCCAATGTCAAGATTGCCGCTGTCCCGGATGTGGGTCACCTCATTCGGTTTGATAACCACACGGCATTTATGGATGCTCTACGAGCGTTCTTGAAAGAAGTTGGGACGGAAGCTCGTTCGCTGAGTCGCTAGACCGCACGCGCGTTGGCCTGCTGATAGGTCGCTGCCCACGTGTCTAGGAAGGACCGGACAACGGCGATGTAGCGATCGAACTGATCGCGCCGGATGCTGTGGCCAGCGCCGGGAATATGGACGCTCTGAAGTTGCGGTATCTGTTGCTGCATCTCGGCAACAGTGTCTGGTCGAACGATTCCGCCACGGTCGAGATCAGCGGTGAGTATAAGCGCAGGACAGGAGATGCGTGGCAGCAGTTCTGGCCAGTTGATGCCACGGGTGGGGTGGAATTCTGCGGCGCGCATGTTGAAGCGAAGTTTCGCATCGGCCCAAGGTTCCAGTTCCGCATCCGACCAGCCGGACGATGCCCGCATCTCCTCGATCAACTCCTCTCGGCTCTTGGTTTGCAGCCGCGAAAGGCGTTCTTTAAAAAAATTCTCTCCGCCTGGTTGTCGATGCGGGAAGTCTTTGTCGGCGAGCGCTGCAGCATCTTCTATGATGATCGCACCGGGCACCTCTGGGTAGAGTCCAGCAAATGCAAGGGTGGTTCCGCCACCCATCGAGTGACCGATAATCGCTGGACGTTCCAGCCCCAGGTTGGCAATGATGCCTCGCAGGTCGTTCGCCAATGCCGTGAGGTCATAGCCCGTCTCGGGTGCATCGGAGAGACCATGACCACGCGCATCCGGCATCACAACGTCGTAATCGGCCTCCAACGCCTGCGCCACAGGTGTCCAGCAGAGCCCCGAGTCGCTGAAGCCATGGACGAGCACAACCGGTGGCTTCGCTCCGCCAGTGCGTGTGTAGTGCAGGCGCACTCCGTTAACGACCGTTTCCCCCGTCTTCCACGACGACATAACCCACCTCCATCTATCATAGATAGCTATACAAGATAGAAACTATCGCTATTTGAGGGGTGCAGGGAAGGTTAGGAACGTATGTGCATTCGAGCGCTTATTGTATCATCTCTTGAACAAGGCTTTGCGAAGCCGCCCATACTCTCCTCGTCGAAACCGATAAACTCCGCGTCTGCCCTGCATCATCTAGCTACCACCACCATCAGCGCCGTTCCGCAGGTTACAAACCACCTCTCCATCATCGTTGACAAGCACCACACGTTCATAGATTTTATGTCATCCGTTTATGCGCCTATTTAGAGGGCGTTTAAGAATTGTGGCTCCAAATATGCAGGTGCTGGGAGGAAAGT
>CALKHR010000075.1 GCA_937988885.1 uncultured Roseiflexaceae bacterium
TGAACGATGAACGATGAACGATGAACGATGAACGATGAACGATGAACGATGAACGATGAACGCGGCAGCCTTTCTCCCTCGTCTTTCGTCCTTTGTCCTTCGTCTGCCTGTTTCGTCGTTTGTCCTCCTACCAAAACGCTTATTCGAAGGGTAGCGCGGCTAGAAGTTCTCGAGTGAACTCTTGGTGTCGCCTTCGGCGGGCGTGTAGTCGGTGGCGGTATCGGTGCCACTGCCGCCCTTGAAGACATCGGCGTCGCTGCCACCATGGTGTCGTTACCATCGCTCAAACTGACACCAGCGCCAATGGTATTGGTGACGTTCACATTGTTGATGGTAAGCGTACCGACGTTGTCGCCACTGATCGCCGTGCCGCCCTGCCCCTGTATATTCAGCCCGCGCCTTGATAGATAAAGATGATATCGCCGGGATCATCGTTGGCGTTCGCGTTAAACTCAGCAATACTGTTGAATGGACTATCGAGACGACCGTTGCCCGAAGCCGCACTATTATCGATAAACCACACCACTGGCCCAACCGTCATCGAGACTGTGGCACTTCTCGTATTGCCATCCGTGTCGCCCACGCTGTACGAGAACGTATCCACACCTGAAAAACCCAATGGTGGGATATAGGTTAAGGCACCGTTCGTCGTGAAACTGACCCAACCGCCATTTGCGCTCGTTGGGTTATAGCTTGCTACATGGAGCGAACTGCCATCGGGCTCGGAATCGTTGGCCAACACATCATCCGCCGCTGGTACCGTCAACACCACGTTGCCGACTGTGCTGTAGGCATCGTCGCGTGCGAGCGGCGTGGATTTGAGCGAACCGGGCACCAGTTCGGTATTGGGGTCGATGGTATCCTCGAACGAAAGAGCGTCGCTTGTTTGATTTCCCGTATTCTGAATAGTGACCGTGTAGCGAATCGTATCGCCTGGGTTGACGACGCCATTGCCACTGGCGTCAATCTGTAGCGCATCGCTTTTAGTGACGGTAATATTCGCCGCTGCCTGCATCGACGTTGGAGAACGGAAAAGAGACCTGTCCCCATCAGAAGCATAAAAACCGTAGGTATACGCAACCAACGTGCAAGCTTTCGGTATGGGGAATAGAGCATACATCTTCCTTTACATAAATCTTTATGACAAAAGATAGATTTCTGTGTGGATTGTTAGGTTCTTCTTTGGGGAATGAGAAAAAGAGCGTACGGGTGGGGAAAGAGTAACATATTGTCCTCTTTTAAGTATCATGGATATTACGGTATTTTCTTATCCATAGGATTACTTAGAGTTTAAAGATGAACATAACTATTCAATTGGAAGTGTTGATCTTTTAGTTGATGTGTTGGTGTGATGTGTGATGTTTTGTGAATGTTAGTGTATGTCTTGATATTGTTGGAGTCAATATTGAATATAAGCAAATTTTATGAGGAATTTGTTATTTTGCATTGATAAATGTGGATTTTTGTTTGTTAAATGTATTTAAAATGGGTAAAAATGGTTGCAGTTTGACGCATGCGGCTATGTGCTGGTGTATCATTGGAATAAGAGTGAGCGTGTTGTTTTATAAGTAATTGACAATTTTCTATTCGAAGGAGTTATTGTCATATCGATCGATGTAAGAGATCTTAAAGCTTGTTCCAATGAAGAATAATAAGCCTCCTTACGTCACCAATTGCCCCTTTAGAATGACAGTGAGAATCATCAAAAACTTAAAAAACAGGGCAATCAATGTGTGAGATCGGCATGCGACTTCACGATCGAGGAGAGCGCGTATAATGTGCAGCATCGGTTACAAGCGTGCTGCACCTTGCATAGGAAAGATTGACATGTCAACCTCATATGATGTGATCGTGGTCGGCCTCGGCGCCATGGGAAGCGCGACGACCTATGATTTAGCGAAACGCGGCCTGCGTGTATTGGGTCTCGAACGTTTCACGCCTGCTCACGACCAAGGCTCCAGCCACGGTCGCTCGCGGATCATTCGCCAAGCGTATATGGAGCACCCAGACTACGTGCCGCTGCTGCTGCGGGCCTACGAGCTATGGGCCGAGATCGAGCAGGCATCCGGCCAATCGCTGCTCACCATCACGGGTGGCCTGATGATGGGCCGGGCCGGTAGCCACGTGGTAACGGGCAGCCAACGCAGCGCGCAAGAACACAACTTGCCTCACGAGATGCTGAACGCCGACGAGATCCGCCGACGCTACCCGGAGTTCAGGCCCAACGACGACACCGTTGCCCTATTCTGCCCCAACGACGGCCTACTCGACCCCGAAGCCAGCATCCGAGCCTATCACGCTCAGGCCGCCGCGCTAGGCGCCGACCTGCATTTCGGCGAGCCGATGCTGCAGTGGCAGCCCGATGGTGATGGCGTGCGCGTCACCACTGCTCAAGGCTCCTACCACGCCTCGCGCTTGGTGCTTTCGGTGGGCGCGTGGGCGCCAGAGATCCTGGCCGACCTCAACCTGCCGCTGGCCGTCGAGCGGCGCGTGCTCTACTGGTTCGAGCCGCAGAATGGCACCGCCGCCTTCCAGCCCGATCGCTTCCCGATCTACATCTGGGAGACACCCATGGGCTTCGATATGTACGGCTTCCCCGCGCAGGATGGTCCTCCCGGAGGCGTGAAAGTCGCCTTCCACAACATCGGCGATGAGGACCGCTGCACGCCCGACACCATCGACCGCGAAGTGCGCCCCGCCGAGATCGCCCGCATCAGAGACATGCTGTCGCAGACCATTCCGTCGCTCAACGGCGAACTGCTCGCCACCGCTACCTGCATGTACACGCTCACGCCCGACCATCACTTCCTGGTGGGCTTGCACCCGCAGCATTCGCAGGTCGTGTTGGCCTCGCCCTGCTCGGGGCATGGCTTCAAATTTGCAAGCGTGATGGGCGAGATCCTAGCCGACCTCGCGCAGCAGGGCAGCACTCGCCACCCGATCAGTCTCTTCGATATCAATCGCTTTGCGAAGCAATAAGAAAAAACGTGGTATCGGCCCTCTGTGCACAGCAGAAGGTCGATACCACACGTTGTCAAAGTAGACATAACTGTGTTAGAACGCGAGAGGAGCGACCGATGAGCCAACCGACTCTCAAGGTGATCAATAACACCGAGCGAGGCCGCTATGAAGCTGAGGTGGATGGGAAGATCGCCTTTATCGAGTATCGTGATGCGGGTGGCGTACGCTACTACACGCACACAGAGGTGCCCGAGGAACTAGAGGGGCGCGGCATCGCGAGCGCAATGGCAAAGCAAGTGCTCGACGAGGCGCGGGAACAAAACCTTTCGATCGTGCCGCACTGCCCGTTTATGCGCAACTACATCAACCGCCACCCCGAGTATCAATCGTTGGTGCGCTTTTAGGCATTCCGAAGGGCTACGCCTCGGCAGTAGGCTCATCAACAAACTGCCGCTCGTACAGCGTGCGGTACAGGCCACCCCGTGCCAGCAACTCCTCGTGCGTGCCACGCTCCACAATCCGCCCTGCCTGCACCACGCAGATCTGATCCGCGTCGCGGATCGTGCTGAGGCGATGCGCGATCACAATCGCCGTGCGCCCCTCCAACAGCCGCTTCAACGCCTGCTGAATCAGCAACTCGGTGATCGTGTCGATACTGGCGGTGGCCTCATCCAAGATCAGGATGCGCGGCTCGGCCAGCATCGCCCGTGCGATGCACAACAACTGACGTTGCCCCACCGACACGTTCGCCGCGCCCTCCAGAATCACGGTGTCGTAGCCGTCGGGCTGCGCCATAATGAAGTCGTGCGCATTCGCCGAGCGTGCGGCTCGCTCGATCGCCTCGCGTGGCGCGTCGGGCCGCCCGAACGCGATGTTCTCCGCGATCGTCCCGCTGAACAGGAACGGCTCCTGCGAGACCAGTGCCATCTGCTGGCGCAGCGAGCGTTGCGTCACATCGCGCACATCGTAGCCGTCGATGCGCACCGCGCCCTCGCTGACATCGTAGAAGCGCGCGACTAAGTTCGCAATCGACGTTTTGCCCGCGCCCGTCGGCCCCACCAGCGCGATGGTCTGCCCCGCCGTGATGGTCAGGTTGAGATCGTGCAGCACCGGCGTATTATCGCGATAGCTGAACGAGACATTCTCGAAGCGGATTTCGCCCTTGATCGGCGGCAACTCCACGGCATCGGGCTTATCTTGGATGCTCGGCGTGGTGTCGAGCAACTCCAACACCCGCTCGCCGCCCGCCATCGCGGCCTGCATCGTGGTGTACAACTGGCTCAGTTCTTGAATGGGCTGGAAGAAGCGGCTCACATACGCCAAGAAGGCCACCACCACACCCAGCGTCAACTCCTCCTGTGCCACCGCTCGCCCGCCGAACCACAGCACGATCGCGGTGGCCAACACGCTTAGGAAATCGACAAAGGGCAGGAA
Organism: uncultured Roseiflexaceae bacterium; assembly: GCA_937988885.1. Taxonomy (GTDB): domain Bacteria; phylum Chloroflexota; class Chloroflexia; order Chloroflexales; family Roseiflexaceae; genus CALKHR01. The sequence goes on from CALKHR010000075.1 coordinate 4,396, forward strand.
CATAAACGACAGCGACATCGCGGCCACGTGCGCATCGCGATTGGCGGCGTTCACCTGCTCGAAGCGCTCGCGGCTATTGTCCTCGCGGGCGAACGCCTGGATGACGCGCATCCCCGAGAGGTCCTCGGCGATGCCGCCCACCACAGCCGCCACCTTAGCGCGGGTCTGCCGGAACGCCGCGCGGGCGTGGCGCGCGAACACCACAGTGGCGAGCACCATCAGCGGGATCACCAGGAACGAGAGCAGCGCCAAGCGCGGGCTCATCGAGAACATCACCACCACGATGCCCGCCAACACCAGCACATCGCCGATCAGCGCGATCAGCCCTTGCGAGAGCAGTTCGTTGATCACGGCGACATCGCTGATCACCCGCGAGATCGTCACGCCGACGATATGTTGATCGTGGTAGCCCAGCGGCAGTTCTTGGAGATGGCGGAACAGGCGTTGCCGGAGCGTTGCCAACACGCGCTGCCCCACCCACGAGAGCAGGTAGCGCTGGCCCGCCGAGCAGATGTAGATGCCCACGAACGCGCCGCCCGTCAGCAGGGCGATCTGCGCGAGGCCAGCCGCATCGCCGACGCTGATGTACTGGTCGATGGCTATTTTGATCAGATACGGCGTGCTCAGCGTCAAGCCCGACGCGATCAGCATCAGCACCAGCGCCAGCAGCATGCGCTGCCAGTAGGGGCGCACAAACTCCAACAGGCGCAGCACCACCTGGCCATTGAAGTGAGTGCGACCGTGCCCCTCGTCGCCGAGCGTGTTGAGAATGCCGCGCGGCCCCATCGACGAGCCGCTCGATCCGATCGAAAACCCCATGCGATGCCTTTGTTATAAGCCAAACGTTGTGTTTAGGCGGATACTTCCCCTGACGCAGGCATCAGTTCCGCCCGCGTGAAAGAGCGCGTTCGTTTGTCGACCAACTTCACCGTGGGCATATCCTTGCTGTCTTGAATGCCAAGATCGTTCATCTTGCGGGCCGGTGGCAGCAAGCGCTGTTCGAGGTTACCGATTGCCTCATTATACGCGTCGGTCGCGCGATCTAAAGCGGTGCCGAGTTTGCTCATATGCTCGGCCAGCGTGCGCAGCGCTTTGAAGATCTTCTCGCCCTCATCGCGAATCCTTTGGGCCTCGGCGGCGAGGCGTGTCTCGCGCCAGCCCAGCGCAGCCGCCTTCAGAATGGCGATCAGCGTGTTGGGGCTCGCCAAAATCACGCTTTTGCCGAAGGCGTAATCGAGCAGTTCGGCGTCGTACTCAAGCGCAGTCTGGTAGAACGTCTCGCCAGGCACGAAGATCACGGTAAACTCGTGTGCGCCATCGACCTTGGCAGGATAGTTCCGTTTGCTCATCGCGTCAATATGGTTGCGAAGTTGACGAGCGTGTTGGCGGAACAGTTCGGCGCGCTGGTTCTCCTCGGCATTGAGCGCATTGAGAAAGCCCTCCAGCGGCACTTTGGAATCGACCACGATCTGACGCTCGTTCGGCAGGCGAATGATCACATCGGGGCGATAGGTGGCATCGTCGCTGGCGACGGTCACCTGCGTAGCGAAATCGCAGTGTTCGAGCATCCCCGCCATCTCGATCACGCGGCGCAGTTGCATCTCGCCCCAACGTCCGCGCACTTGCGGCTTGCTCAACGCCTTGACCAGATTCGAAGTCTCCTGATTGAGCAAACGCTGGCCCTCTTTTAACTCGGTAATGACGGCGTTCAGGCTACCGTATGCCTGTTCGCGCTGGCGTTCCAGCGACGCAACTTGATCGCGCTGCAGATCGAGTGTTTGGCGTAGCGGCTCAAACAAGGCGTTTAAATCGCTGCGTGCCGCCTGTTGCTGGCGCTCAAGCCGCTCCTGCGCCAAGGTGAGGAACTGCTCGCTACTCGCTTTCAGTGCTTCGTTGCTGAGTTGGGCAAAACTCTCTCGCAGTTGCTGTTCGGCGCTCTGCAACGCCTCAACACGGGCGGCATGGCTGGCACGCTCGGCCTCCAATGCGGCTTCGGCCCGAATAGTGCGCTCCCGCTCAACCGATACCGCAGCCTCGATGCGCATTGGAACACTATCGCGCTCGGCCTGCAGCGCCGCTTCAGCAGCAGTGGCTCGTAGAAGCGCATCCCGTACACGGCGCCCCATCACAAACCACGTCACAATCCAGCCAATCAGAGCGATGATCGCTATGCTCGTTGCAATAAGAATGCTGATTTCAACGTTCATCGTGCTGCTCCTGTGCTACAACGAGATGTTTTGATGTGAGTATAGCCTAGGAGCGAATGCACAAATGTGCACTAAATAACCTTTCTATTTGGATTCGCTGCATTGGAGTGCCTAATGGAAAGTTTGTTTACATAATCGAATGAAAATAATAATCTGTGAAATCTGTGAAATCTGTGAATACCATCCTACCCCTTCGGCTTTAGTTGATGCTGGTAGATCTCGGCGTACAGCCCCGATTCGCGCAACAACTGCTCGTGCGTGCCCTGTGCCGCGATGCGCCCGTGCTCTAGCACCAAGATCTGGTCGGCGGCCCGCAGCGTACTGAGGCGTTGCGCGATCACAAACGAGGTGCGCCCCTGCATCAAGTGCTGGAGGGCGGCTTGGATCTGCTGTTCGGTGTAGGTATCCACGCTGGCGGTGGCGTCATCGAGGATTAGGATGCGCGGGTCGGTGAGCAAGGCGCGGGCGATTGCGATGCGCTGGCGCTGCCCGCCCGAGAGCATCACGCCCCGCTCCCCCACGTAAGTCTCGTAGCCCTGCGGCAACTCGCAGATGAAGTCGTGGGCCTGCGCAGCCCTGGCGGCGGCCTCGATCTCTTCATCGGTGGCGTCGGGCTTGCCGAACGTGATATTCGCGCGGATCGTGTCCGCGAACAGCGTCGTTTCCTGCAGCACAATCCCGATCTGATCGCGCAGTGAAGCGAGTGTGACCCTGCGCAGATCGTAGCCATCGATCGTGATGCGGCCCGTCGTGGGGTCGTAGAAGCGCGGTATCAGGCTGATGATCGACGATTTGCCGGAGCCAGCCGCGCCCAATAGGGCGATGATCTGGCCGGGCTTCGCCGTGAAACTGATCGATTCGAGCACGCGCTGCCGCTTGAAATAGCTGAACGAGACGTTCTCGAAGCGCACCTCGCCCCGCACGGGCGGCAGCTCGATCGCGTCGTCGGCGTCGCGCACGCTCGATGTGGTATCGAGGATCTCGAAGATCCGCTCGCCCGAAGCGGCGGCCTGCACGATTGCCGGGATGATCGTGCCGAGGCGGCGCACTGGTTGCACCAACTGGCCCAAGTAGGTCGAGAACGCCACCAGTTCGCCCAGGCTGAGTTGTCCCCGAATCGCTTGCAGGCCGCCGTACCAGATGATCGCGACGGTGCCCAGGTTGGCGATCAGATCGAGCAGCGGCATCTCGATCGCTTGCAGGCGCGTGAAACGGGTGCTCAGATTGAACCAATGCTGGTTCTCGCGGTCGAACCGCTCGATCTCGGCTGGCTCCTGCGCGAACGCCTTCACCACTCGTGCCCCGCGTAGGTTCTGTTCGAGTCGGGTGGTCAGCACGGCCATCTGCTGCTGAATGGCGAGGGTGAGCGGTCGCGATTGTCGGCCAAACACGGCGGCGCGGTAGGCCAGGATCGGCATCGTGACGAGCGAGAGCAGCGCAAGCGTGGGGTTCATCAGCAGCAGGGCGCCCAACGTGCCCAACAGCAGCACCACGCCCTCGGTTACGCGTAGGAAGGCCCGCCCGGTCAGGAAGCGGATGCGCTCGACATCCTGCATGGCCCGCGAGAGCAATTGCCCGCTCTCGGCGCGGTCGTGGTACGAGAACGAGAGCGAGAGCAACTTCTCGTGGAGCGCGCCCCGCAGATCGTAGGCCACGCCCTGCGATACCATCTCCGACCAGCGGCCTTGGAGGAAGGTCAGGACACCTTTGAGCACCGTAAGGCCCAGCAGCGCGCCAATCGAAAGCGCGAGCAGTTGCGTATCGTGCTGCTCGATGCCGTGGTCGATGATCCAGCGGATAAATTGGGGCGTGAGCAGTGAAAGCCCGCTGATCGCCAGGAGTGAGAGGTAAACGCCGATGGTGTGACGCCAGTAGGGCCGCAGATAGCCGAAGCAGCGCAGCAGAATGCGCATGTCGCCGGGCTTGGGCTGGATCTGCGGCACCAATGGGGGTTCAGGTGGAGCTACCGATTGTTTCGTTGTTGCTCCAGGCACACCACTTCCTACCTAACGGCTGGCCCAAAGCATGCCGCGCCGCACAATCTCGCGAGCCTCGGGCACATCGAAATCGGCGGTGACGTGGCCCAGCGAGCAGTAGAAGACGCGTCCGTGACCGTAGCGTCGCTTCCACACCACAGGCATTACCGTGCCCTCGATCCAAAATGCGTGCTCACCGCTGAAGGTGGTGGTCGCCAGCACTTTGTTGGAAGGATCGGTGTGCATGTAGTACTGTTCGGAATGCATCTTGAAGTCGTTGAGGCCAGCCGTCACCTCATCCTCGTGATCGACGATGTTGACGGTGTAATCGATGATGTTGCCCGGATGCGCGACCCACTGACCTCCGACCATAAATTGGTACTCGGTGTTATTGCGGAAGGAATCGGCCATGGTGCCGTGCCAACCCGCCACACCCACGCCGCTGCGAATGGCGTTGAGCAGGCCAGCCTCTTGCTCGTTGGTGATCGTGCCCATGGTCCAGGCTGGCACGATCAAGCTGAGCGATTGTAGTTTTTCGGTGTTTAAGTAGACATCGAGGGTATCGGCCAGTTCGACTTCAAAGCCTTCAGCCTGCAGAATTCCAGCGAACAACCGTGCCGATTGTTCGGGTTGGTGCCCGGACCAGCCACCCCAGACGATCAGTGCTGATTTCATCTCTGCTATCCTCTTGCTATGGTACGTTATTCGTTGTCTTGTACCAGTTTCACGCCCATGCGTTGTTCGTAGATGCGTGCGACAGCAGCGGCGCTATGCGTGCCCTGTCCGGCCTGCATGGCTTGATCGAACAGGGAGTGTGTGAGCTCGGTGATCGGCGTCCAACCACCAAGTGCCTCAGCAGCGGCGAGCGCGTACGCGCCGTCTTTGTAGTGCAGAGTGAGTTCGCGCCCGGTGCCCATGTTACCTTCGAGGAGTTGGGGAAGCATTTGATCGAGCACGGGCGAGCCACCTAGGCCACCTCGCACAGCGTGATAGATCGCTTCCATATCTGCGCCTGCTTTGGCCGCCAAACCAAATGCCTCCGCGATAGTGCAGAAGGTCGCTTCCATTATCATTTGGTTGACATATTTCGCCATCAGGCCCATGCCATGTGTGCCGATGTAGGTGATCGTCGAGCCCATGGCTTGGAAGATCGGTTGACAGCGTTCGAACACCTCGCGCTTGCCGCCGACCATAATGCTCAATGTGCCTTCGCGCGCGCCGCGCTCGCCACCCGAGACGGGCGCATCGAGCATGGCCACGTCTCGTTCGGCCAGCAACTGCGCGAACCGCTGGCTGGTCGCCAATTTGCTGGTGCCCATATCGATCAGAATCTGATTGGGCGTGAGCCGATTCAGCAACTGATCCGGTCCTTCGAGCACTTGGATGAGGATATCATCGCTGGGCAGCATGGTGATCACAACGTCGGCTTGGCGTATCGCTTGTTGCACCGATGCGACCGTGACGACGCCTTGCTGCTGCAAGGCGGTGCGCTGTGCCTCTGCCGTATCGTAGGCTACTACCGTGAACCCTGCCCGCAGCAGATTGACTGCCATCGGGCCACCCATGCGTCCTGCTCCGATCATCGCGATTGTACGGAGGGTCGATTGGCCTGTTCGATCTTGCATCTTCGCCTCTACTGGCTTCTACGAAGGTTTTCAGCGTTTTACCACAGTATATGAGCACCCCATATTTGTCAAGGTGAACTTGCAGCCGTTGCGCAAACCGATGATACAATAGGCCAGCAAAGCCGCACATAGCCTAGGACGGAAGGATATCATCATGGCCGAGAAAGTCTTCCTCACCCGAAATATCCCCGCTGGTCCGCTCGAACGACTGCGCCAAGCCGTTGATCTCGATGTTTGGCCTGGTGACCTGCCGCCGCCTCGCGACGAGTTGCTGCGCCGCGTCGCCGATTGCGATGGCCTGCTGTGTATGCTCACCGATAAGATCGACAACGAAGTATTCGACGCCGCGCCGCGCCTGCGAGTCGTCAGCCAGATGGCGGTAGGGTTCGAGAATATCGATGTTGCTGCCGCCACCGCGCGCGGGATTCCGGTCGGCAATACGCCCGGCGTGCTCACCGACACCACCGCCGATGTCGCGTGGATGCTGATCTTGGCGGCTGGACGACGGGCGCTCGATGGGGTGCGTTACATCGCGAACGGCCAGTGGCGCACCTGGGAACCGATGGCGCTGCTCGGCACAGAGGTGACCGGCGCGACGCTCGGTATCTACGGTCTCGGCGCGATTGGTGCGGCGGTTGCGCGGCGCGCGAAGGGCTTCAATATGCGGGTGCTCTACAGCGCGCACCGCGAGAAGCCCGATGTGGCCGCCGAGGTGGGCGCAACCTTCGTTGATTTCCCCACGTTGCTGCGCGAGAGCGATTTCCTCTCCATCCACTGCCCGCTGAATCCGCAGACGCGCAAACTGTTCAATGCTGAGGCGTTCGCGCAGATGAAGAAGGGCGCGATTGTGATCAACACGGCCCGTGGCGGCGTGCTGGATCAGGATGCGCTGCTGGAGGCGGTGCGCAGCGGGCATTTGGGCGGCGCGGGTCTCGATGTGACCGACCCCGAGCCGATCGCCCCCGATCACCCGTTGCTGCAGCAGGAGCGCATCATTGTGGTGCCGCACATCGGCTCATCGACGGTGCGCACCCGCACGCGCATGGCCGACTTGGCGGTGGATAATCTGCTGGCGGGCTTGCGCGGCGAGCCGCTGAAGCATCAGGTGAAGATCTAGCGCGTATCTGCGGCAAGTGTGTGCGTGAGGGCTGCCACAAGGGCAGCCCTTTGCGTTTGGGTCGATGCGCCAGCCCTAATTCCACACCATTGCGCGGCGGGTGGTCCAGTAGGCTTGGGGTGGTTCGGCCAGGGCTGCGAGGGCGGTGGCGGCCTCGTCGTCCCAGCGCACATCCAGCGCAGTCAGGTTCGAGCGCAGGTGTTCGACGGTGGCGGCGCCACTCAGCACCACATCGGCCCAGGGCTGCGCCAGCGCTGCCGCCAGCGCCAGGGCATCGAGGGTGGTGCCCAGCCGGGCGGCTTGCTGTTCGAGCACGGCCCGCTGTTTGGCGAAGGTCGGCTCCTGGTTGCGGCTGGTCAGGCGACCGTTGGCCAGCGCTTCTTTGACGATCACACCCATGCCGGCGTCGTGTGCTTCGGCCAGCGCCGCGCCCACCGATGGCTCGAGGATGTTCCACGTCGCTTGCACTACGTCGAAGAGACGCACGCCGTCGATGGTGACGCTCAGCGCGCGGCGCAGGGTGGCGGCCTGGTCGGCTCCGCTCAGCGAGAGGCCCAGCGCGATGCCGTTGGCTTTGTGGCGGGCGAGTTCGTTGAGCACGGCGGTGTTGTCGAGGATGCCGCTATCGAGGGTGGCTGAGTGAACTTGGTAGAGATCGAGCGCATCGCCGAGCGTGGCCTGCGTCTCGTTCCATTGGCGTTGTAGCACATCGAGCGTGTGCGATTTGACCTCGTGGACCTCGGCCTGCACCTGCCAGTTGGCGGTGTAGGTGTAGCCCCATTTCGAGCCGATCGTGGCGGCGCTGCGGGGGATGTTGCGGGAGCGCAGCCAGTTGCCCAAGAACTCCTCGCCGCGCCCGTAGGATCGTGCGGTGTCGTAGTAGCGCACGCCCGCTTGCCAGGCCGTATCGAGCACGCTATCGGTCAGTGCTTGCATGGCGGCGATGTCGTAGTTGCGCTTGAGGTCGTCGGCGTGCCCAAGGTTGACGTATCCGGGCCGCCCAAGCGCCGCTAGCCCGACGCCGATGCGTGTGACGTGCAGTCCTGTGACGCCCAATGTTCGTTGTTCCATGGTCTGTTCCCGTTCAGTTGGCTGCCCAGCGCTGCCCGTTGCTGCGCTCGGTTGGTGAGATGATAGCATTGTGGGTTGGGGTTGTGCAACTCTGTTGGTGATAATCCACAGATGACACAGATGACGCAGATGAGGTTTGAATTCTTGAGCAAGTCACCAAGTCATACCTCATCCGAATGATTGATTACAGGATCAGTACACTTGCCGAATAACATCTCTTCGGCGTGAAACGAATACCAACATTCACAGGGAAAGTGGTGTCGATGTGCTGCTACGCGCAGCGCATCGACACCACAAAAAACGTCAGCTACCTTGCTGCTGCAGCCTAAAACGGGTTTGTTACTACACAGTTCTATCGGATTTGGTATCACCACGTCATCGAACAGGAACGACTGTGAGGGTTTGGGTATTGTGCGACGCTGCCACCCTGTGTATTCGTATGCGTAGGCATGACAGTAGGGCGCTGCGGATGTGGCGGCGTTTCTTTCCCCAAACATTGAGCACCACGAGGGTCGTTTCGTGGTGCTCGGGTGTTAGGAGATGTTGACGAAGCGCTCGATCTGGGTGACGATTTGGCGCAGTCGCTGCACGTTCGGATGATCGGGGCCTTGCAGCCCTTCGCGCAGTGTGAGGGCGCGGCGCAGCATTTGGTGCGCTTCGGGGTATTGCCCGGCATCGCGATAGAGCAGACCAAGGTTGGTCATGCTGGCGATGGTGTGGGGGTGGTGTGGCCCGAGCGTGCGGGCACGGATGCTGAGCGCACGTTCGCAGAGCGGGCGGGCGTTTTCAAGGTCGCCGAGCTCGTAGAGCAGGCTGGCCAGGTTATTGAGCGTAGTAGCGGTGTCGGGGTGGTTTGGCCCCAGCACTTCTTCGCGGATGCTCAGGGCGCGTTCGTAGAGTCGACGGGCCGCGATCAAGTCGCCTTGGGCTTTGTAGAGCAGCGCAAGGTTGTTGAGACTGGTGGCGGTGTCGGGGTGCTCCGGCCCGAGCGCCTGTTCGTTGATCTCGAGTGCGTGCTCGTAGAGGTTGCGCGCGTTGGTGTAATCGCCTTGGGCCTGCAGCAGGCTGGCCAGGTTGGTGACGCTGGCGGCGGTCTGCGAGTGGCGCGGCCCGAAGATGCGCATGCGGATGTCGAGCACGCGCTTGTAGAGCGCTCGGGCTGTCGCGTAGTCGCCAGCAGCCTGGTGCAGCAGCGCGAGGTTGCTGAGGCTTGTGGCGGTGTCGGGGTGCTCTGGTCCGAGCGCTTGTTCTCGGATCTTGAGTGCCCGTTCGTAGAGCGGGCGTGCGGCTTCAACCTCGCCTTGGCTTTGCAGCGTGTGGGCGAGGTTGCTGAGGCTCCCGACGATGCCGGGGTGGTTTGGCCCCAAGGTCTGTTCGTGGATCTTGAGCGCCCGTTCGTAGAGTTCGCGAGCGGATGCGGTATCGCCTTGTTCGCGCAGCAACCCTGCGAGGTTGACGAGACTGTCGGCGGTGGCCGGGTGCTGTCGGCCAAGGCGTTGTTCGCGGATGTCGCGCGCTCGCTCGAAGAGTGGGCGTGCGGCGGCGTAATCGCCTTTGGCCTGCAGGAGCCGCGCCAGGTTGGTGAGGCTGGCAGCGGTGTGCGGGTGTTTTTCGCCGAGCCGTTGTTCGTGGATACGCAGGGCTTGTTCGTAGAGCGTGCGAGCGGTATCCAGTTCACCTTGGATCTTCAGGATGCCAGCCAAGTTGATCAGGCTATTGGCGGTGTCAGGGTGATCCGGTCCGGGTGTTTGGTGATGGATCGCCAGGGCTTGCTCGAAGAGCGGGCGTGCGCTCGCGTAGTCGCCTTCATCTTGCAGCAGGCTGGCGAGGTTAGCCATGCTTGTGGCGGTTTCGGCGTGTTGTGGCCCGTACACTTGCTTATGAATGCTGAGCGCTCGTTCGTAGAGTTTGCGTGCAGCCGCGTATTTGCCCTGATCGTGCAGCAGGCTGGCCATATTGGACAGGCTGATGGCGGTGTCGGGGTGGGTCGGCCCGAGCGTTTGTTCGTGGATGCTGAGCGCTCTTTCGTAGAGCGGCTGAGCCGCTGCGTAATCGCCCTGCGCTTGGTACAGCCGCGCCAGGTTGGTGAGGCTGGCGGCGGTGTGCGGGTGCGTGGGGCCGAGCGAACTTTCGTGAATGGCGAGCGCGCGTTCGCACAGCGGGCGAGCCGCGGCGTAATGGCCCTGGTCGTAGAGCAACCCGGCCAAGTTCGCCAAACTCGCGGCGATATCGGGATGGGTCGGTTCGAGCGTTTCTTCGCAGAGTTGCAGCGCTTGGTTGTAGAGCGGTCGGGCCGCTGAGTAGTCGCCTTGGGCTTGCAGCAGCAGGGCGATGTTGGTGAGACACGCGGCGTACTGGCGGCTATCGCTCTCGGGCGTGAGCGTGCGGGCGGCTTCGTAGGCTTCGCGGGCGGCGCTGTAGTTGCCGATGGCTTTGTAGATGTGGCCGAGCAGGTTGTGCGCCATCACTTGCGAGCGCACTTGTTGCGCGGCTTGGAATCCTTCGAGTGCCTCGGTGGTGTACTTCTGCGCCTGGGAGAAATCGGCGCGGCGGAAGTGCAGCAGGCCCGCGTAGTAGCGCGCCAACGGGGCCATCACGCGGTCGCGCTGATGCAGGTTGATGGCGTTCTCAAGCCCGGCGAGTGCATCGTTCCAGTAGCCGTAGTCGATCAGCATTGGCAGGACGCTCTGCATCATGGAGCGTAACTCGTCGGGATCGTTGGCGGCGCGATGCCAGAGTTGCAGGAGCGGGTGCCAGTTATCGCTGTGTTGTCGCCAGATCGCGAGCTCTTCGGAGGCCGACGAGCGCACCAGGTCGAGCGTCCAGGTGGCGAGGCGCTGTTGTGCCTCGTCCACTTCGGTGTGATGGCGTTGTTTGGCCCAGTCGATCAGCATGCGGTGGATCTGCAGGCGGCCTGGGCTTGGTTCGCTAAGCAGCGCGCTATTGAGCAGGAGCTTGATGGTTTGGTCGTCGGTCCCTGTGATGGCTTTGGCCGTTTCGACGCCGAAGCTGAGCGGATCGGGCGGCAGGGCGGCCATCTGCACGAAGGCGATGCGCGCGAGGTGCGGCAGCACGTTGGTGCACAGTTCGATGATGACGCGTGGGTGCAGCGGTTGATTGATCGGCTTGTAGCGCAATCGGGCGATCAGGCCATCTTGCAGGTTGAGGCGTGTCTGCTCGATCGGTTCGGCTGATTGCTTGGCGCGCAGTGCAGCACGATCCAGGTCGTCGAGAGTGAGCGAGAACCAATCCTCGTTGTGGACTTGGTGCTGACGCAGGTAGCCACCCAGCAGCACGAGCAGCAAGGGCGAGCCTCCGCAGAGGGCGGCGAGCGCAGAGAGCGCGTCGGCCTGTTCGGGGGTGGCCCAGCCCGTGTGCATGTAGAGCAGTTCGAGCGCCGCCTCGGATTCCAGCGGCGGGACGGTGAACAGGCTATCGTCGGCAACAAGGCTGTTGAGATCGCTCGCATCGCGTTGCCGCCCGGTCAGTACCGTGGAGATCAGGTCATCGCTGGGCAGGAACGAGCAGTGTTCGGCCTTCCACACATCATCGACGATCAGGAGGCAGGGCTTGCCTTGATCGCGGATCTGCATAGTGATGCGCTCGACTTGCTCTGCGATGCTGAGACGCGGGTCGTGTTCGAGGCCGAGGGCTGCGGCCCAGCCGCGCAGGTGCAACTCGATATCGGGGTGTTGTCCCAGGCCCATCATCAGGATGCCGCCGGTGAAGTGCTGGAGGATGACGGGATCGTAGGCGATCGCGAGGACGAGGCGGGTTTTGCCGATGCCGGGCGGGCCTTCGAGCGCCAGGCGCTGGTTGGGTGTTTCGAGCAGTCGCGCGCGTAGGGTGTCGAGCAGATCGTAGCGCCCAATCAGGCGATGCTGCGGTTGGGCGATCGGCAGACAGTTTGGCGCGATTGCGAGCAGTTGGGCGATCAACTGTTGGTCGGGCTGCGTTTGCGCAGGTACAGACTTACGCACCGGGTTCGACGGTGTTTTGTCGACTTGGGTATCGGCATGTGCCTGCATAGCATCTGCCGACGTCGCCTGTGCTGGAACGTAATAGTTGATCGCCATAAGTTCTTTGTTGCGGTGAGGATTGACGGTTAGAGACAACTAAAGCTAGTATACCACAACATCTCGTACGAGAAAGGGTACAAGAGATGAACAATTCGAGATGTTCTTGATCAGGGATTTTCATATTATGTGTAGTACGATGCTGTGTGGTGAGAGAGCATCCACAGATTTCACAGATTTTTGGGATGAGGCGATCGGATCTGTTATCCTCGAGTCACCGTGTCACAAAGAGAAGGCCGCCCTGCTAGTGCAGAACGGCCTTTTCTCGATGTTACGGAATGGAACGTTAGAAGATCACGCTGTAGGCCTTATCGACGCCGGGTTCGTTGTTGATCTGGGCCAACACGTCGGCGGGCACTGGGTCATCGAGCGTGAGCACCATCATAGCCTGGGCGCGGGGTGCTTGGCGCCCCACGTACATGCCCGAGATGTTCACATCGACGGCGCCGAGCAGCGTGCCAACGCGACCGATCATACCGGGGCGGTCGCGGTGGTAGGTCATCAGCAGCGGGCCAGAGGGCAGGAAGTCGACCCAGTAGCCATCGACCTCGACGATGTGCTGCTCATCGCGCAGCACGGTGCCCGCGAACTCGTGGACACCATCGGCGGTCTCGGCGCGCAGCACCAGCAGGCTGGCGTAGTTCTCGGCGGTCGAGTTGCTGCGCTCGGTGTACTTCAGGCCGCGCTCGCGGGCCAGCAGCGGTGCGTTGACTGGGGTGACGCGCTGCTCGCAGACGCCAGTCAGCAGACCCTGCAGCAGGGCGAGGCGCAGCGGGGCGGTCTCGACATTGGCGAGTTCGCCGCGGTACTCGAACTCGTAGGAGCGCACCGGGTTCTGGATGAGTTGGGTGCAGAGCGTGCCGAGCTGCTGTGCCAGCTTGATGTAGGGCGCCAGCACCGCCCACTCCTCGGGGGCCACGAACGGTGCGTTGACGGCTGCACGAGGCGTGCCGCCAGCAAGGGCGGTCAGGACGCTCTCGGCCACATCGACACCAGCGAGTGCCTGGGCCTCGACGGTGGAGGCGCCCAAGTGTGGGGTGGTGATGATGCGCGGGTGCTTCAGCAAGGGGCTGTCCGCCGGCGGTGGCTCCTGCTCGAACACGTCGAGCGCGGCGCCCGCGATCACGCCCTTCTCGATGGCCTCAAGCAGCGCGTTCTCATCAACGATACCGCCACGGGCGGCGTTGATCAGGTAGGCGGTCGGCTTCATCTGGGCTAGGCGAGCGGCGTTGATCATATGGCGGGTCGAGTCGATCAGCGGCACGTGGACCGAGAGGAAATCGCTCTGGGTGAGCACATCGTCCATCGAGGCCAGCGTGATGCCGAGCTGCTCGGCGCGGTCGGTGGAGACGACCGGGTCGTAGGCCAGGACGTTCATTTCGAGGCCCCGCGCGCGACGGGCGACTTCGGTGCCGATGCGGCCAAGGCCGATCAGACCGATCGTCTTGCCACGGACTTCGAAGCCCATGAACTTGCTGCGCTCCCATTTGCCGCTCTTGAGCGAGGTGTTGGCATCGGGGAGGCGACGTGCCAGGGCCATGATGAAAGTGATGGTCAACTCGGCGGCAGCCACGCTGTTGGCGGCGGGCGCGTTGACGACCAAGATACCGCGCTCGGTGGCGGCGTTGACGTCGATGTTATCGACGCCCGTGCCAGCGCGGCCCACAACGCGCAAGCGCTCGCCAGCGGCAAGCACATCGGCGGTGACCTTGGTGGCGCTACGAACGATCAACGCATCGTAGTTCGGGAGCAGTTCGATCAACTGTGCCTTATCAAGGTTGGTATGTATGTCCACTTCCGCAGCGGTGCGTAGTGCTGCGATACCTTCTTCTGCAATGGTTTCCGTGACCAGAATGCGATCCATAAGTGTTATGATCCTCCAAGGCGCTTGATGACGGCGCCAAGTTGTTCAATTGTTCGCGTGAGATCCTCCTCGGTGAAGAACCCGAGATGGCCGATACGCAGAACAGAATTGGTATATCGACCTAAGCCTCCCGCGATGATGGTGTTATAGTTGACCCTCAACGCGTCGCGGATCTCATTTGCAACCATGCCTTTAGGCACTTTGATAGCAGTAACGGTGTTTGAGTTGTACGGTGGGTCGGCGAAGAGCTCAAGACCAAGCTCAAGCACTTGCTCACGCACCAGATCACCAGCGCGAGCGTGGCGCGCAAAAATAGCTTCGCGCCCCTCTTGTTCCATCAGTTCGAGCGCAGCATCGAGCCCGTAGAAGGCGGTAACGGCAGGCGTGAACGGGGTGCTTCCCTCGCGGTGCGCCTGACGCATGCTTCGGAAATCCCAATAGAAGCGCGGCATGGTTGTGCGGTTGACCACTTCCCATGCTTTGGGGCTGACGCTGATCATTGCGAGGCCCGGCGGGCATCCGAACGCTTTTTGAGAACCCGTCACCACCACATCGATGCCCCAGGCATCGGTTTCGAACGGCAGCGCACCCATGCCACTGACCGAATCGACAAAGATGAGGGCAGAACTCTCCTCGTGAACCACAGCCGCCAATTTTTCGATAGGGTTAGTAATGCCAGTTGAGGTTTCGTTGTGTGTGAGGTAGACAACTTTGACATCGGGGTGCTCTCGTAGAGCATCGCGTAGGGCATAAGCGTTAGCGGCTGATCCCCAGGGATGTTCGAGACGTATCACGTTGACGCCAAAGGCTTCGGCGATTGCTGCTGAACGCTCACCAAAAGCCCCTCCAACCACGAAGAGCCCTTTGTCTCCTGGCGAGAAGATGTTGACCACGGCAGCCTCAAGCCCTCCAGTGCCAGAACTGGTGAAGCAGAGTATCTCGTTTTCTGTGGCAAACATTTTGCCAAGCCGACTACGAACCTGACCAAGCAATGCTTTGAATTCGCCACCACGATGGTTCAGCATCTGGTTGGCAAGCGCTGCCCGTACCTGATCTGGCATTGGTACTGGGCCTGGAAGGCGCAGATTCTGTGCTGGCATGATGTATCCAACTCCTAACGATAAGCGCTCTCGTCTGCACTGCAGAATGAGGCTGCAATGCAACGAAGACCTGCACAGCGGTGTGGGCAGGGCCATTATAGCGGGTTTAGAGGTTGAGTCAAGAACTTTTCTGGGTGGAACTGCTACAAATAGCAGGGGATCTGATATCGCATTGCAGCCGTGTGTATAGAGATTTGGTGTGTTGATGCGGTATTTTGGCCTTTTCCTGAACTTCTGCTATAATGTGCCCGTTATTGGCCCCCATCGTCTAGAGGCCCAGGACATCACCCTTTCAAGGTGAAGATCGCGGGTTCGAATCCCGCTGGGGGTACCATTGTTACGGGGAAGCTGTTCAGCTTCCTCGTTTTTGTTGTGCGAAAATCGCTTGGACTCATGAAAAGCTGTTTGAGCCTGCGGTGGCAAGGTACGTTCTTCTTTGAGAAGAAAACCCCCGCCACGTTCCTTTTGCGAGGACGTGGCGGGGTTCGTTGTGTTAGTTGGCGGTTGGTAGCGCCGGTTCGTGCTCCACGCCGAGTACTGTGGCGAGTTGCTGGTAGCGCTGCCAACGCTCTTGCACTTCCTGCTTGGCGTGCACGAGCAGTTCGTGTGCCCGCTCCGGATCGCTTTGGAGCAGCATGCGGTAGCGCGTTTCGTTGTAGATGTAGTCCTCCAACGGCACGCTGGGCTTCTTCGAGTCGATGATCAGCGGGTTCTTGCCGCTCTCGGCCAGCATCGGGTTGTAGCGATACAGCGGCCAGTAGCCCGATTGCACCGCCAGTTTCTGCTGTTTCAGGCCGTCGTGCATCTCGATGCCGTGCGCGATACAGTGGCTGTATGCGATGATCAGCGCTGGGCCATCGTAGGCTTCCGCTTCGAGGAATGCCCGCAGTGTCTGCTGATCGTCGGCACCGAGCGCAACTCGCGCCACGTAGATCGAGCCGTACGACATCGCCAGCAGGCCGAGGTCCTTCTTGTTGGTGGCTTTGCCGCGCGCCGCAAACTTAGCCACGGCGCCCGTCGGTGTCGATTTCGAGGCCTGGCCACCCGTGTTGGAATAGACCTCGGTGTCGAGCACCAGCACCTTGACGTTGTGCCCGGAGGCCAGGACGTGATCCAGGCCGCCGTAGCCGATGTCGTAGGCCCAGCCGTCGCCGCCGACGATCCAGACGCTCTTGCGCACCAGGTTATCGGCTAAGTTCAGCAGTTGGCGCAGGCCAGCGCTCTGTGCCTCATCCGCAGCGTTCTCGATGGTGGCGCGCAGGGCTTGCTTGAGCGTTGCGACGCGTTGGCGCTGCTCGGCGATGCCCGCCTCGCTCGATTGATCGGCGTGCAGCAGCGCATCCACCAGCGACGTATCCAGGATGGCGCGGTGCTGTTCAAGCAACTCGATGGTGAATTCGCGCTGCTTATCGAGGGCGAGCCGCATGCCCAAGCCGAATTCGGCGTTATCCTCGAAGAGCGAGTTGGCCCACGCTGGCCCGCGCCCCTCGCGGTTGGTGGCCCACGGTGTGGTGGGCAAGTTACCGCCGTAGATCGACGAGCAGCCGGTGGCGTTGGCGATCAACGCCCGATCGCCGAACAGTTGCGAGAGCAACTTGAGGTATGGCGTTTCGCCACAGCCCGCGCAGGCCCCCGAGAACTCGAACAGTGGGATGAGCAACTGCGAGTTCTTCAGCACTCCCATATTGATCTGTGTGCGGTCAACCTCCGGCAGCGACAGGAAGAACTCCCAATTCGCCCGTTCCTGCTCGCGCAGCGGCGCTTGCGGAGCCATGTTGATGGCTTTGCGGTTGCTTTGCTTCTTATCCTTGACCGGACACGCCTCGACACAGAGCGTACAGCCCGTGCAGTCCTCCGGCGAGACCTGTAAGGTGTATTTGGCGCCCGGGAACTCCTTGAAGCGCGCATCCGCCGAAAGGAAGGTGCTTGGCGCATCGGCGAGCGCGGCGGGATCGTAGACCTTGGCGCGCACCACGGCGTGCGGGCAGACCAACACACATTTGCCGCATTGGATACACAGATCTGGGTCCCACACGGGAATTTCTTGGGCGATGTTGCGCTTCTCCCACTGCGCGGTGCTGGTGGGGTACGTGCCATCGACGGGCAGCAGGCTGACGGGTAGCTCGTCGCCGCGGCCTGCGATCATCGGGCCGAGCACCTGCTTCACGAAGAGCGGCGCATGCTCGGGGACGGGTGGACGCATGGGCAGCGCGACCTCATCGGCTTGTGCGGGAGGAACCGTCACTTGGTGCAGATGCGCGAGCGCTGCATCAACGGCGGCCCAGTTCTTCTGCACCACGGCCTCGCCGCGCTTGCTGTAGGTCTTTTTGATGCTCGCCTTGATCTTGGCGATCGCCTCTTCCGGCTCGATGCCGCTGCCGATCGCGAAGAAGCAGGTTTGCATAATGCGATTGATGCGCCCACCCATGCCCTGCTCTTGCGCCACTTTGTTGGCGTCGATCACATAGAAATCGAGTTGTTTCTCACGGATCGTTTGGCGCACTTCGCTGGGAATGTGCTGCCACACCTGATCCGGCCCGTACGGGCTGTTCAGCAGGAATGTGCCACCGTGTGTGATGTTTTGCAGCACATTGTGGCGCTCCAACAGCGTGAACTGGTGGCAGGCCACGAAGTTCGCCTCGCTGATCAGGTATGGCGCGCGGATGGGGTTTGCACCGAAGCGTAGGTGCGAGGTCGTCACCGAGCCAGATTTCTTCGAGTCGTAGACGAAGTAGCCTTGGGCGTAGGTGTTCTCCTCCTCGCCGATGATCTGGATCGAGTCCTTGTTCGCGCCGACCGTGCCATCCGAGCCAAGCCCCCAGAATACGCAGCGCACCGTCGAGGGGTCCTCGATCGAGAAGGACGAGTCGTAGTTGAGGCTGGTGTAGCTCACATCGTCGTTGATGCCGATGGTGAAGTGATTCTTGGGCGTCTCGCTGCGGAGTTCATCGAAGATCGCCTTGACCATGGCGGGCGTGAACTCCTTCGATGAGAGGCCGTAGCGTCCGCCGATCACGCAGGGCTTGTGGTCGAGGTGGCTGGCCTCGTTGAGCGCCGCCACCACATCGAGGTATAGCGGCTCGCCGAGGCTGCCCGGCTCCTTGGTGCGGTCGAGCACGGCGATCGAGGTGACGGTGGGTGGCAGGGCGCGCAGGAAATGCTCGACGGAGAATGGCCGGAACAGATGCACATTCACAACACCAACGCGCTCGCCCTTGACGATCAGCGCCTCGGCGGTGGTGCTGGCGGTCTCGGCACCCGAGCCCATCACTACGATCACACGCTCGGCGTCGGGCGCGCCGATGTAGTCGAACAGCCGATACTGTCGCCCGGTGATCCGCCCGAAGCGATCCATCATCTGTTGCACGATGGTGGGGCAGGCGCTGTAGAAGGGGTTGACGCTTTCGCGGGCTTGGAAGTAGACGTCGGGGTTTTGGGCGGTGCCGCGAATGACTGGGTGCTCGGGCGAGAGGCCGCGCTGCCGATGGTTTTTGATCAGCGAATCGTCGATCAGGGCGCGCAGTTCATTGTCGCTGAGCGGGTCCACACAGTTGATCTCGTGCGAGGTGCGGAAGCCATCGAAGAAGTGGATGAACGGCACACGGGCTTGCAGTGTGGAAGCGTGGGCGATCGCCGCTAGATCGTGCGCCTCTTGCACCGAACTCGATGCCAACAGGGCAAAACCAGTGGCGCGCGTGCTCATCACATCGGAATGATCGCCGAAGATCGAGAGGCCCTGCGCGGCCAGCGAGCGCGCCGCCACGTGGAACACGGCGGGCATCAGTTCGCCTGCGATCTTGTACATATTCGGGATCATCAGCAGCAGGCCCTGCGATGCGGTGAAGGTGGTGGTGAGTGCGCCGGTCTGCAGAGCGCCATGGATGGCGCCTGCCGCGCCGCCCTCGGATTGCATCTCGACCACTAGTGGCACGGTGCCCCACAAGTTCGGCTTGTTGGTGGCGGACCAAGCGTCGGCCTGTTCGCCCATCGCGGTTGACGGCGTGATCGGGTAAATAGCGATAACTTCGCTTAATTTATAAGCTATTTGGGCGGCTGCGGTGTTGCCGTCCATCATCACATGCGCTCGTGGCATACATCCTCCGTTTGTTAATCGGCTTGCCACAAAAGTTGAGTGAACATCCCATTGCGTTGGAATATTGCTCTTTCAGTATAAGAAGGATGCAGATGAGTTGAGTGAATAGAGGGCAACGCGCAATAACCATCCTGCAACTTATTGATGGGGATTGCGGGAAGATATGGTGTGTTTAGCCAGAGGAAAACACTCTACAGGGGTTATTGAATTGCTGTTTCGAGGATACATAGTCGTTGCGCAGTGGAACCGTGCGCTTCCACAACAATTGGCGAACGGGTGGAGAATAGATCGAGATCATCGTCGTCGAGCAACCGCTTTTACCAGCCAAGCAGCTTTTTGGATGGTCTGAAGATCCGTTGTATCTGAGGTAAACCATCCGATTAAAGCCATCAGCAGACCTCGCCCCGCTTACGGATCTCCACATCTAGCGCATACATCAGAGCTTCGAGGCGCGTTTTGCCAGGTTGACGGGCGGGCATCTGTCGCAGAACGTCGCACACCGCAGGAGTGACGTGTTCAATCGCCCAGCGGATCTCATCGTCGGCGATTGTGGGATGCTCAGGATGTTCAAGCTCGAGCGCCAGTGCGGCGTGGGCCGCTGGCCCCAGGATATGCTTCGTCTGGTGGGCGTCGGCCAGGGGATGCGTGTAGGCGCTGGCGGCTGCCAGGCTCGCGGCGTGCGCGGCCTGCGCGGCTGCGGGGTTGCTGGCATCACGCGCGGCGGAGTACGCCGCCCACGCCAGTGAGCGCAGTTTGGCCGTGCGCTTCCCGCCACCCGCAAAGAAGCGAATGCCTTCGATCGCAGCGCGGGGCCGCTCGTCGTTGGAGATGTGTCGCTCGTACACGGTGAGCACACGCTCAGCGCAATCTGCCGCCCAAGCGCCAATCGCCCGCAGCGAATCCATACTTAGCGCGAAATACTCACGAGCCATCGCCCAACTCCGCATCTGGTGGCCTTATACCTTCTGCTCAAAGTATAGCATGGACATCTCGCTTTGGCTCGCATCCCCTCCTCATCACGCAAAATACATCTCTGAACTATGCTAAACTGCTGAACAAATAGCTTTGAGACGTGGTAGGGAGATTTGCAATGCGTTATAGTCTGAGTGGAGAGATCGCGCAGCGTGTTCGGCTGGATTTCGAGCCGAACGAATCGGTATGGGTGAGCAAGGGTGGCCTGATGGCCTACTCGTCTGGCATTCAGTGGCAGCCCCGCGTGCCCGGTGGCCTTGCGGGTGCGGTACGGCGCTCGCTGGCGGGCGAGGGCATTTCGCTGACCTACGTAGAAACGACGCAGGCCGGGCAGTTCGCGCTGCTGGCCTCGAACGCGCCGGGCCACATCGCCGAGTGGGATCTGGCGAACGGCCCGGTGATCGCCACGCGCGGCTCGTTCCTGGCGGCCTGGGGCGAGTCGATCGATATCACAGTGCAGATCGCTCGGCGCGCTGGGGCTGCCGTGTTCGGTGGCGCTGGCCTCTTTTTGCAGCGTGTCTCCGGCGTGGGCAAAGTGCTGCTGCACGGCAGCGGCGATTTCGAGCGCCACGAGCTAGCCGCTGGTGAGAAACTGCTGGTCAGCACCGGGCATCTCGCCGCCTTCGCTGATAGTGTCGATTACAACATTCAGGGCGTTGGCAGCGTGAAGCGAGCGCTGTTCGGCGGCGAGGGCATTTTTATGACCAGCCTCACCGGGCCGGGCGTGGTGCTGCTACAGACCCTCAAACGGGCGACCGCCACTGCAGCAGCGGCCAGCGGGTGATGGCGAATCGCTGAACGTTGCGCTAATCGAGTTGGGCGAGCAACGCCTGCGCCTCGGCGAAGCGCTCGACCCAAGCGCGTTGTTCTGCCGTGTCGGGTACGGGTCGCCCACGGGCGGTGGTGATGCGCGCAAACGCCTCTGCGGGGCGCAACCCCAACACCACCAGCACGCTCGCCGCGAACAGCGACGAGCGCCCGATCCCTGCACGGCAGTGCACGATCACGCTGCGCCCAGCCTGCACCTGCTGCGCCACATCCGCAATCGCGCGGAAGGTGGCCTGATTCAGCGGTGGCACCGTAAAATCGGAGATTGGGAACGACACCCACTGCAGGCCGAGCGCCTGAGCGTGTTGCCCCTCAGCCTCAAGCTCAAGCTCGATCTGTTCGAGATCGGTGAGTAAACAGACCAGCGTATCGGCGCCGAGTCGTTTGAGCGCGCCTAATTCGTCGGCCAGCCATTCGCCTCCCCGTGGACGCGCCATTGTGGCTAGCCGACCCGTTGCGGGTGTAGCTATCCAATAGACTTGCGGTTCCATCGCATCCCCCTAACGCTCGCGGAGCGCACGCAGCCAGCCTAAGCTCGCCTCGGTGCCGTTGCTTGCATTGTACTCGATGCCGATGCTGCCGTTATAACCGCTGGCCGCGATGGTATCGAAGATAAACGGAAAGCTCAGTTCGCCGGTGCCAGGCTCATTTCGCCCGGGCGAATCGGCAATCTGAATGTGGGCGATTCGGTCACTGTAGCGCAGAATCGTCGCGCTCACATTGCCCTCCATCCGCTGCATGTGGTATACATCGTACTGGTAGGCCAGGTTCGGCGCGCCAACCGAATCGATCAGCGCCAGCGTGTCGGGCGTGTTGGTGACGATGTACGGGCCGTTGTCCCAGCTATTCAGCGATTCGACCGTGATGGTGATGCCTGCGGCGTGCGCCAGTTCAGCGGCCCACGCCAAATTCTCGCGCACCCGGTCGAGCTGCGATTCGCGGCTCTCGGTCGGCAGCCAGTGGCCGACCAACGCGTTGAGCTTGCGGCAGCCGAGCTGATGGGCAAGTTCGAGCGCGATCGGCACATTGGCGCGGAACTGCGCCTGGCGTTGCGGATGGTTCAACAGGCCACGCTCGCCACGGGCAAGGTCGCCACCATCGAAGTTGAACAGCTCCACCGCTAGCCCCGTACCGCGGATCCGCCGCACGATCGCCGCCAGATCCTCGCCGCTCGGCCACCAAAATTCTACCGCATCGAAGCCCAGCCGCACCGCCTGTTCGTAACGATCAAGAAACGCATATTCCTTGAGCAAAATCGAGATATTGAGATGAAAACGCAGCATGAGCTTCTCCTGGCTGTTGCGGCTGATCGTCGTGGGCAAATCCGCGAACACAAAGATGTTGCCAGTTTTGTACCGCAAAGTTCCAAAACTGGCAACTCAGAAGCTCGTGAGTGAAGCTATTTGTTGATGAACGATAGATAGATGTTCTTTAGCGGCGGTGACTCGCCCGAGCCTGGGGTGCGTGTCGGTGTGGCCGTCGCAGTGCGTGTCGGTGTGGCCGTCGCAGTGCGCGTCGGTGTAGCTGTCGCGGTGCTGCTTGTCGCGCCGACAACAGTAGTTGTCGCCGTTTGTGTTGCTGTGGCAGTGCGTGTCGCCGTAGCTGTTTGCGTTGGAGTCGCAGTGGCCGTTTGCGTCTGGGTCGGCGTAGACGTGGGGGTGGGGCTCTTCGGTGTTGTGCTCGGCGGAGAGCCACCCAACGCATCGAAGTTGTGCAAGTAGTACTTCGTGTTCTGATCGCTTGCCAGCACCAACAAGCCAGTGGTGCTATTCACGGTCTGCTTGGTCGAGGTTGGGTTATTGATCTTATTATCGGGCGGATTACGAATAAACGGTTGCCCTTTGACCGTCGGCGTCGAGCTGGAGTTGAACGTATCCATATCGAAAATAGCCCGATAGATACCGCCGCCGCTCTCTGGCGATGTGCTAAAGACATTGATTTGTCGGTTACTCGTATCCAGCAGTAAGATCGCTCGGGTGTGGTGTTCGGCGACTGTGTAAACCGGTACGTGATGCCAGTTGCTGAGCGAGCCACAGCCCGATTTACATCCATGCAGCACCACTAGTGGATCGCCCGATGCCTCATTCGAAGTTTTTGTGACTACATACACGCCTTGACCATCGCTCTGCAGTTTAAAGTTGATATGATCATCAGCGGCTGCAACACCAGTTGAGTACAAATCGAAGGATATCCACGAGCTAGCTTGCTTCGGATCGCCGCCCTGATACACGGCAAAATGCATTTTTTTCGTATTCTGGTTGCTCCAGAGCACGCCGATCTTCGGGTTTAATGTATTGGTATTGGTATCGAAACTGATCAACGAGGAGATATCATCATCTTTGATCGTGTTGGCGTTTGGTACCGGCAGCGCAAACGGCGTCTCCCAATTAGTATCGCTGTCGATGCTATGGTTGATCATCACCTTGGTATCTTGGACAAAGGTCGTCCATAAGCGGCCATTGGGCGCTTTATCGATCACCAGCGTTTCGCCGCGGGCACTATTGATATAAATGGGGAAGCCGGGATCGGGGATGTACTTCTTGTCACTAGCGTCGTAGCTGTAACGATACAGCCGCCCGCGCTGCGTGCCGGATGCGGAGCTACCAGTATTGGAGAACACGTGCGAGGCGACGTACAGCTTCGTCCCATCCCAGAGCACATCGGCTTTGGAATTTTTGCGGTCGTCGAGCTGCACGCCAGTATCTTCCCAACTCTGCGTCGTCCGGTTAAAGCGGTGAATGCGATACTCCTCTTTATCAGCAGCACACAGGCTACCCCACCAGTAGCCGTCGTTCCACCATAATTTGCTCTCGGGCTTTTCGCCGGTCGGCGTTGAGGAACACTCAGTATGAAAGGTAAAATCGCGGTAGCCGTATTCTGCAGGAGTGGAGGCCTGGACAGGACCTACGAGGTGGCTCGCGAAGGGGAAAGCCAATACTGCGAATAAAACAAATCCAAAAAAATATTTCATGAACCGACTCCTGGACTGTATTGCACATTCTAAAGCGCAATCAAGCCATACAAAAGGAATACTCTATTCCTTCTGTGATCGTCCCTCAGCGGATCGGCTGCATTGCTTGGTGAAAACCTTAGTGATTATAGTACCTTCTTACTTTAGATAGTTGACAATTCTGTCACTTAGCAAGCTACTGAGTATGCAAAATCGTTATTTGATTATTTAAAAATATGTCATTGATTGGTAGATAGCGCCATACTGCTTTGCCAGCGCGGCCTGCGTGTACTGTGCCATGACGCGCTCGCGGCCACGGCGGCTCAACTCGCGGTACAGCGCAGCATCCTCGGCCAGCCGAAGCAGCGCCGCAGCCAACGCCTCCAGATCGCCCTCCGCGAACACCAGCCCCGCATCGCCGATCACCCGTGGGATCTCGCCCGACGACGACCCGACCACCGGCACGCCGCAGCTCATCGACTCGATCAGCACCCGCCCGAACTGCTCGGTCCACGTCGGCGTGCTACGTGAGGGCAGCACCAACGCATCGAACTCGTGCAGCGCGGCAGGCACATCGCTCGTCCACGGCAGAATCTCCAGCCGATCGGCCACGCCAAGCTCGCTCGCGCGGGCCAGCAACTGCGGACGCTGCACACCCTCACCCACCAAACGCAGCCGCATATGATCGGGCAAACGCGGCAGCACCTCCACCACATCCATCAAACCCTTCTGCGGCAACAAACGCCCCAAATAGCCGATGGTGAACGTATCGCGCGGCGCACTGCGCTCAACAAACGCGAACAGATCGGGGTCCACGCCGAACTGCGGCAGAATGCTGAGCGGCCCGCTGTAACCGTGCTTGCGTACAATCTTCGCCGCATCCTGCACACCCACGATCGCGTGGGCGGCGTGCCGGAAGTTGTAGCGCTCGAAGAATGCGAAGGGCGGCGGATACCAGCGGTCGATCGTGGCCCAATTGTAGAAGCAGCAGCGCGCCCCATACCGTACGCCCAACCGCATCGCGTGGAACGTGGCGAAGTTGAACGACTCCTCGTCGATATGGAACACATCGGGGCGCACCTCAGCGATCAGCCGCCCCAACGTCGGGAAAAAGTGCTCGTGATGCCGCCCGTTCAACACAATCGGCAGCACCTCCAGCCGATAGCCCTCTGTAAAGCGCCGCTCCAACGGCTGCATCCCCACGCCAGGCTCGCGCCAGCCGGGCGGCACCGCCACCGTCAACTCCATGCCCGGCAACTTGGCCAACTCCTCGGCCTTCTTCTGATACGCGCCAACCACCAGCGCCTTCGAGAGCATCAACACCTTCATGAGCCTACCCGACTACCTTCTCATACACCGCCAACGTTTGGCGGGCAACCCTGCTATACCGAAACTGTGCGGCCTGCTGAAGTCCACGCCGACTCTGATCCGCCCGCAACTCAGCATCGCCGAGCAAGCGCCACAGCGCCGCCACCCAGCCCTCGACATCATCGGGAGGCACGCGCAGCGCCGCATCGCCTACCACCTCCGGCAGACTGCTCGCATCCGCCACCACGCACGGCGTACCGCAACTCATCGCCTCCAGCGGCGGCAACCCAAAACCCTCGTAGCGCGAAGGCCAAGCGAACACCGTTGCAGCCGCATAGAGCAGTGCGCTATCGGCGTGTGGCACCTCAATGCGGCGCACCCACTCCTGCGCCTGCTCCTCAGCGATCACCGCATCGAGATCGGGGAACAACTGCGGATTATCGCCCAAAGCCCGCCCCGCGATCACCAACTGCCCAGCGGGTCCGCCTGCCCGTCGCAACCGCGCGAACGCCCGAATCAGCATCGGCACATTCTTGCGCACATCCAAACCGCCCACATAATAGACGAACGGCTCGCGCAGGCCGTACCGCTGCAACACCTCGGCGCGGGCCGCCTCGCGCTCCGGCGGCACAAAGTGCGGGCCAACCGCCAGCGGCGTCGGCGTGATACGCTCGTGCGGGATACCCAAGTGGCGCTCGATATCGCGGCGCGAATGCTCCGACAACGTCAACACATGCCGAGCGCCTCGCGCAGCACGCGCCACCAACGCCATATACGCGCGCACAGCGCGGCTCCCACGGTACTCCGGCAGAATTAGCGGAATAATATCGAGGATCGAAGCCACCATCGGCACAGGCGACCAAAGCGGCGGCGCGAAATACGGCACATGCAACAGATCGGCCCGCACCCGCGCAGCCGCACGAGGCACCGCGACCTGCTCGAACCACAACTTCGCCAGATTCTCGCTCCGCGCATCGAACGGCGTCGCCAGCGCCACGCGGTTGACAGCGGGTGGCGTCGGGCGGCTCGGCTCGCTGCGTTGCGGCACCAACAGCGTCACACGCAGGTCGGGGCAGCACTCCAGCAGCGCAGTCAGCAACCCATCGAGATATTGGCCCGAGCCGACCATCGGCTGGCCCCAAAACATACCATTGATCGCAATATGCATCGGCACTCCTTCGCCGCCGATTATAGCATCCTTCCCCACCAGCACCCGCTAGCCGTCCACGTGCAGCAGCATCCATCCGTGCCGCCGACACAAACGCATCCACACATATTACCGCATCAGAAAGCTCAAAATAATCGCCTGCCATCACACGTCGTTTTAAGAGCAGCCTGATATAAAAATGATGAGAAAGAGCACATGGCGCGTGACCGCCCGTCGCTACGGGAGAACAACGTCGTGCACAACGTGTGCGCGCTCGGACAGTGATGGCGCTGCGCGCCACAACGCGCGCACGTTACCCGCTGCTCCGCAGCGCATGGCTGCGCCGCTTGCACACCGTGGCTTCCTCTCGGTGACGGTGAATCGGAGACTCGGTGGCTTGCATCCCAAACAGTTGTGGATACCAACGAGCCACGGTTGCGCGCAAAGGCAAGCGATGCTACTATGCCGCTACCATACGCCATCATTGTGCCAACCTCCTTCGTATACGTACTGGTTGTCAGTACGCTGTACTGGCGGAAATTGTATTCATTCTAGAGAGACACTATGCTGACAGCACAAGAAATCATGAAGATCATCCCGCACCGCTACCCGTTCTTGCTGATCGACCGCGTGCTGGAACTAGAGGCCGGGAAGCGTGCAGTCGCAGAAAAGCAGGTATCGATCAACGAACCACACTTTCAGGGGCACTTCCCCGATTACCCGATCATGCCGGGCGTGCTGATCATCGAAGCGTTGGCGCAGACCGCCTGTGTGGCGATGCTGAGCCTGCCCGAGTTGCAGGGCAAACTCGGCATCTTCGCAGGCATCGACAACGCCCGATTCAAGCAACCAGTCACGCCGGGCGACACGCTGCGCCTGGAGTTCACCATCGAGAAGGTGCGCAAAGTGATTGGTCGCGGCCACGGCGTAGCAACCGTGAACGGCGAAGTGGTATGTGAGGCTGATTTGCTATTCGCATTGGGGGATCGACCATCTTAATGTTGTAGGAGGGGTTATGTCGCGGCGACGAGGATCACGGCTTTCGTATCGGCAGTTGTTGGCGGTGGTTGCGATCTTGCTGGCCCTGATGTCGTTCACCGGCATGTTTGGCATACCCTGGCTGCAAATGGCAGTAATAGTGCTCGCATTATCGCTGTTGCTATGAGACGATTATGACACAAACCTATGTGATCATCGGGGCCTCACGCGGGATCGGGCGCGCCTCGGCGTTGGCCTTGGCCGCGCCTGAGCGCCACCTTGTGCTCGCCAGCCGGAGCGCCGACGAGCTACGCCAAGTGGCAGATGCTGTGCGCGCACAAGGCGCTGAAGCGACCGTGGTGCCCTGCGACGTGACCGCCGAGCCGCACGTGCGCCGCCTCATCGAGGCGGCTGCGGGCATCACAGGTCAGATCGACCTCCTGCTCAACAGTGCGGGCGGCGCGATCGTGGCGCCATTCGAGGAACTGAGCCTCGCCGATTGGGAAACCACCCTGCGGGTTGGCCTCACCAGCGTATTCCTCACCTGCAAACACGCCGTTGCCCATATGCCATCCGGCAGCCTGATAGTGAATGTCGCTTCAGTCGCTTCACGACAAACCTTCCCGCACTGGTCGGCCTATATCGCCGCCAAGCACGGAGTGTTGGGCTTCTCCGGCGGCATCCGCGAGGAGTTGCGCCCCCGAGGCATTCGCGTGACTGTGGTGCTGCCCGCCGCCACCGACACCGTGCTGTGGGATAGCATCCCAGGCGAGTGGAACCGCAACAACATGCTGCGGCCCGAAGATGTTGGGCGCGCCATCGCGCAACTCGTCGAGCAACCGACCTACATGACCACTGAGGAACTGGTGATCGGCCATGTGGCAGGGCGGCTCTGACCGTCGCGCCACATCGGCTCAACTACCACTATGCCAAAAGAAGCTACGTACGTCGCATCGCTCGCCGAAATCCCACCGGGCCGCATGTTCTACACCGAGATCGATGGCTTGCCGATCGCCTTGGCCAACGTCGATGGCACGATCTACGCCTTTAGCGATTCGTGTCGGCACGAAGGCGGCCCACTCTCGGCGGGCGTTCTGATCGATGATACAGTGACCTGCCCTTGGCACGGGTGGACCTACAGCGTGCGCACGGGCAAGGCGATTGTGCCGCCGATCGGGTTGCGCATTCCCACCTACGAAGTGCGAATTGATGGGGAAGACGTGTTCGTTCTGATCGACTGGCCCGACTAATCGGGCGTGCTATAATGAACAAGCACGAAGATCGGTAAAACGCAGGGAAAACGCTATGATTCACGAACCATTGGGCGCGCGCACTGTGGCGCTGGCGCCCCAAACGCACGGCCAACGCAACCCGGGCTGCGAACTGGATCTGGCATGGGTCGCTGCTGCGCGGGTGAACCGCAGCGCGGTCGAACGGCGTGCCGCGACATTGCCGGGCCGCCGCACCGTCAAGCAAGAGTGGCAAGCCGCCTGGCTGCTGCGCGCGATCTCCTGCATCGACCTGACCACCCTAGCGGGCGACGACACGCCTGGCACGGTGATGCGATTATGTGGCAAAGCACGCCAACCCGTGCGCGCCGATCTGCTCGAAGCGCTGGGCCTGCCGGGCCTGACAGTCGGCGCGGTCTGCGTGTATCACGCCTTTGTCTCCACCGCCGTCGATGCGCTGGCTGGCACGAACATCCCCGTCGCTGCTGTCTCCACTGGCTTCCCCGCCGGGCACAACCCGTTCGAGTTGAAACTGCGCGAGATCGAGGCATCGGTGGCCGATGGCGCGAAAGAGATCGATATCGTGATCTCGCGCCAACACGTGCTCACCGGCAATTGGCAAGCGCTCTACGACGAGGTGCGCGCCTTCCGCGCGGCCTGCGGCGATGCGCACATCAAAACGATCCTGGCGACGGGCGAACTCGGCACGCTGCGCAATGTCGCACAAGCCAGTTTGGTCTGTATGATGGCCGGAGCCGATTTCATCAAAACCTCAACGGGCAAAGAGTCGGTTAATGCCACGTTGCCCGTCAGTTTGGTGATGGTGCGCGCCATCCGCGAGTACTACGAGCGCACAGGCTATCGGGTCGGCTTCAAGCCCGCCGGAGGCTTGCGCACAGCCAAACAAGCGCTCGATTGGCTGATTTTAATGAAGGAAGAGCTCGGCGACGCCTGGTTGCGTCCGCACCTGTTCCGCATCGGCGCTAGCTCGCTGCTCGGCGATATCGAACGCCAACTTGAACACTTTGTGACGGGTCAGTATTCGGCTGCATTCCGCCACCCAATGGCATAGTCTATGACAGATGACACAGGCACATCCAAACGGCGCACGGTTCTGTTCATAGGCATAGGCTGTTTGGTGACGGCGATGCTGGCGGTGGTGGCGCTCGCTGCTTTCTTTCTGCTTGGGATCGGCTCGATTGGCTCGTTGGTGCAGTTGGGCACTGATGGCGAAGGGTTGTTGAGCAACGCCGATATCGAGCGATTGATCGATATGCCGTTGCCCGCCAGCGCCGCAAACGTGCGTAGCTACGTCTCCTCGTTTCAGGATACGTTTGCACAGATTCGTTTCGAGATCCCAGCCAGCGATGTGCCGCAGTATGTAGCGAGTATGCCACCTGGCACAGTCATGCGTTCTGATCAGTTCTCGCTACAACCCAACGACTACGACTGGTGGCGGCCTCACGAAGCCCAGCAATTCCAATGGGCCACCATAGAATCCGCGCCTTCGTGGTATCGCACCGTACTGATCGACACAACCGATCCGAACCTTGCGATTGTCTATTGGCAAGTTATCAGAACGTAACGGAGCGAGCATATGCGAGTTGCCGAGATATTTGAGACAATGGAGTACGGTCCTGCGCCCGAGAGCGCCAAACCCGCCCAAGAGTGGCTCGATGCCCATCAGCGGCGCTTTGGCATGTACATCGATGGCGCGTGGACCACGCCCGACGACGAGCAGTTGTTCGAGAGCGTGAATCCCGCCACCGCCGAGCCGATCGCCAAGATCACCCAGGCGAGCAGCGCCGATGTGGATGCCGCAGTTGCTGCAGCGCGACGCGCTTTCGAAAGTTGGTCGCGCACACCAGGCCACGTTCGCGCCCGCTACCTCTACGCCCTAGCGCGCCAAATCCAGAAGCATTCGCGTTTGCTGGCGGTGCTCGAAACGATCGACAACGGCAAGCCGATCCGCGAGACCCGCGACCTCGACATTCCGTTGGTGGCACGGCACTTCTATCATCACGCAGGCTGGGCGCAGCTGATGTCGCAAACGATGCCCGATTATGTGCCAGTTGGCGTAGTGGGCCAGATCATCCCCTGGAACTTCCCGCTGCTGATGCTGGCCTGGAAGATCGCTCCGGCGCTGGCGATGGGCAACACGGTGGTGCTGAAGCCCGCCGAATGGACCTCGCTCACCGCGCTGGCCTTCGCCGAGATCTGTCATTCGGTGGGTCTGCCACCTGGCGTAGTCAACATCGTCACGGGCGATGGCAAGGTCGGCCAGCAGATCGTGGCGCACCCGCAGATCGACAAGATCGCCTTCACTGGCTCGACCGAGGTGGGCCGCCAGATCCGCCAGGCCACGGCGGGCAGCGGCAAGGCGCTCTCGTTGGAGTTGGGCGGCAAATCGCCGTTCATCGTCTTCGACGATGCCGATCTCGATAGTGTGGTCGAAGGCGTGGTCGATGCGATCTGGTTCAACCAGGGCCAGGTCTGCTGCGCCGGGTCGCGCTTGCTGGTACAGGAGAACGTCGCATCGCGTCTGCTGGGCAAACTGCGCGAGCGGATGGAGACGATGCGCTTGGGCAGCCCGCTCGACAAAGCCATCGATATGGGCGCGATTGTGGCCCCCGCGCAGTTGCAGAAGATCCAAGCGCTGGTGGCGCAGGGCCAGGCCGAAGGCAACACGATGTGGCAGCCCTCGTGGGCCTGCCCGACCGACGGCTACTACTTCCCGCCGACCATCTTCACCGATGTGCCGCCCGCCGCGACGATCGCCCAGGTCGAGATCTTCGGCCCGGTACTGGTGAGCAGCACCTTCCGCACGCCGAGCGAGGCGGTGGCGTTGGCGAACAACACGCGCTACGGCTTGGCGGCCAGCGTCTGGAGCGAGAACATCAACCTCGCGCTCGACGTGGCTCGGCAGGTCAAGGCGGGCGTGATCTGGATCAACTCCACCAATCTGTTTGATGCGGCGGCGGGCTTCGGCGGCTACCGCGAGAGCGGATTCGGGCGCGAGGGCGGCAAGGAGGGCTTGTACGAGTACGTGAAGCCCGCGCCTGTCGAGCAGCCCGCATCCGCCAGCAAGAAACGCAAGCCGAGCGAGGCGGCCACGAACGGCCATCAGGCCACCAACGCGATAACAGACGTTCCACCGATCGATCGCACGCCCAAGAACTACATCGGCGGCAAACAGACGCGCCCGGATTCGGGCTACAGCCGACCGATCTACGGGCCGCAGGGCCAGTTGGTGGGCGAAGTGGGCGATGGCAGCCGCAAAGACATTCGTAATGCGGTAGAAGCCGCCCGCGCAGCCGCCAAATGGGGCGATCAAACCGCCCACAATCGAGCGCAGATCCTGTACTATATCGCCGAGAATCTGAGCGTGCGGTCGGCGGAGTTCGCTGCGCGGATCGTCGCGCAGACCGGGCGCAGCACCAGCGACGCCGAGCGCGAGGTGGAGGCCACTATCGAGCGGCTGTTCAGCTACGCGGCCTGGGCCGATAAGTACGATGGCGCAGTGCACGCTACGCCGCTCCGCTGCGTGACACTGGCAATGAACGAGCCGATCGGTGTAATCGGCATCGTCGCGCCCGATGAGTACCCGCTGCTGGGCAGTGTGGCGCTGTTGGCCCCGGCGATAGCGATGGGCAACACCGTCGTGCTGGTGCCCTCCGAGGCGCACCCATTGGCGATCACCGACTTCTACCAAGTGCTCGAGACCAGCGATGTGCCGGGCGGTGTGGTCAACATCGTCACCGGCGCGCGCGATGTGTTGGCGAAGGTGCTCGCCGAGCACAACGACGTCGATGCGATCTGGTACTTTGGTTCCGCCGCAGGCAGCGCCACCGTCGAGCGCGCCTCGGCCAGCAATATGAAACGTACCTGGGTCAATAACGGCCTAGCACGCGACTGGCTCGACGAGCGCCACGCCGAGCTATTTCTTCACCACAGCACTCAGGTGAAAAACATCTGGGTGCCGTATGGCGCATAAGGACATTCGCCTCAATACCAATCCAACACAGAAGGACAGGCCCGATGATCAAGCACTTCGTGATGCTGAAGAAGAAGCCCACCACCGACGAAGCGACGGTTCAGGAGATTATGCGGCGGCTGGAAGCCTTGCAAGGCCAAATCCCTGGCCTGACGTACATCCGCTGCCACCGCGCTCTGCCTTCGGAGCGCCCAGTTGTGTACACCATTTTGCTCGATAGCACCCTAACCGATGCCGAGGCATTGGCGGGCTACTTGGTTCACCCAGCACACGTGGCTGTAAACGAGTGGATGACGCCATTCCTGGAGACCCGCGCGGTTGTCGATTACGAAGAATAGCGTTCTCCTATGACATCGCACTTGCCAGCAGCGTTACTGTTCGATATGGACGACACCATATTGACCGATGGGGTCAATATGGATCGCTGCTGGCAAGCGACATTTGCCGAGCTTGCCGAGCACCTTGCGCATCTGAATGTGACCGAGGTGCTCGCTGCGATTCGTGCGCAGGCTCGTTGGTATTGGAGCGATCGGGATCGGCACCGCGTTGGTCGATTGAATCTGTTGGCGACGCGCTGCGAGATCTACAGTGTGGCGTTGGAGCGCTTGGGTGTGCCCGACTCGGCGGCGTTGGCGCGCTTGCTGGCCGAGACATACACGCAGCAGGCCGAGCAGGCCATAACATTCCGTGAGGGCGCTCAGGAGGCGTTGGCGCACATTCGGGCGGCGGGCGTGCGCATGGCGCTCGTCACGAACGGTGCGGCGGCCCCACAGCGCCGCAAGATCGAGCGGTTTGGGCTGGCTCAGTACTTCGATGCGATCTTGATCGAGGGTGAATTGGGCTTCGGCAAACCCGAACCGCAGGTCTACCAGCATGCCCTCAAACTGCTCGAAGTACGCCCCGAGCACAGCTGGATGGTCGGCGATCAGCTGGAGTGGGAAGTGGCGGTGCCCCAGACCTTGGGCATTCGTGGCATTTGGGTGGATGCGTTCGGCACTGGCCTGCCCGAGACGAGCACCGTCAAGCCCTACCGCGTGATACGCAGCCTGACGGAATTGCTCATCCCCGATTAATAGCGTTCCCCGTTTTTACGATAGGTTCAATGCTGTCGAGGTGCTGCTCGATGGCTTTGAGGCGCTTTCTAGGGTATGGTGCGGGGTAGTCTTGGTGAACTACCCCGCTGGAGATGTGTGGAGCTTACTGCTTCCTGCCGAACAACCCACCGAGGAGATTGGTGGCTTGGGCGGCGACATCATCGACCATACCGCTGTTGAGGGCGGTATCCACGTAGCCAGCCATCGATTCGGGCAGCTTCGACTTAATGAAGTCGATAGCGGTCTGGGCGGCGGCCTGAGCCTGCTCGGCGGGGAGACCGGTGCGCTCTGAGATCAGTTTGGCGAGTTCTTCCATGATAATTCTCCTCTAAGCTAATGCGTGAGATGAGAGGGAGCTTCACTGCGCGCCTGTGGGTGAGCGATAGGGCGGCACCTCACAGTATGGCATAATATATGATTAGGAAGCCCTGAATCCCACATTCCGAGAACGTGTTAGGAGTATCATAGCAGGTTTTGCAGGCAGTGTCGAGTATGCGCGGAATAGTGGGAAAGTTCGACTTGCAAGATACGCGAGAATGTGATAAAATCCCGGTCAGTTAGGCGGGTAGCTCAATTAGGCAGAGCAGCGGTCTCCAAAACCGCAGGTTGCAGGTTCGATTCCTGTCCCGCCTGCCAGACCACCAGGAGAGGTGGCCGAGCGGTTTAAGGCAGTTGTCTTGAAAACAACCAGGCGCGAGCCTCGTGGGTTCGAATCCCACCCTCTCCGCCAGGCTACCAAGGTGAGATTAACAATTTGGGGAGGTCGCATAGAGGCCTAGTGCGGTGGTTTGCTAAACCGCTAGGGGAGTAATCCCCTCGAGGGTTCGAATCCCTCCCTCCCCGCCAAACCAATGGAGAAACCCCTAAGCTCTGAAAGGCTTAGGGGTTTTTTCGTGCTATGCTGTTGTGCAGCTGCGGGGAGGGTTGTTAGTGGCGAGAGACGGGATGGCCGTGCCTTGTTCACGGAGTTAGACATCATAGCGCTGCTGCTTAAACGGATGGACACTGATGCCAAGGATACAGCAGAGTCATTGCTGAGTGCGGCTAATGTTTCGCGTTGCAATGCGTCATTTTGACAGATACCCAGCTTCATCATATGATACGGCGCATCCTTTGAGGATGGCATCAGGAAGCGCTGTGCTTGCATGGGATCGAACCTGTGCTATAATGTGCCGGCTTTTAATAGTAAAGAAATAATGGGCTGGGCGCTCCGTTGCGCTTAAAGGACAGTTATCCTTGGTTTTGTAGTGTCGTTTGAGGATGGCTATAGAAAGAGATTGTTAAAAGGTTATTGGTATATGAACTCATTCCTTGTGTTGTCATAATGAGACGAGATTTAGGTAATTTGTCTCTCCGCTTTAGAGAGCGTTCTTATAAAACCCCCATTGCTTATCGTAAAGGGCAATTGTTTTTTTATGGGCTATTTGGGGTGATATTGATTGGTCTCTTTGGGGCAGTGTTAGTGCCTACTGTTTTGGCAAATTCGTATATCTTGGCGGCTTCTCGCTCTACCAATAACGAGCAAAAGCTAGCGTTTTTAGAAAAGTCACTTCAGTGGTCCCCTAATAATATTGCTACCTATCGATCTCTTGCTCTCCTGTACGGGCAACACGAGCAGTTCTCGGTATCGGTCTCGATGTTGGAGAAGGCCCTTCGTCTCCAGCCCGATAATATCCAAGTGCGGCATGATTTAGCGTTGGCGTATGAGGCTGTTGGCGAACTGCAACAAGCTGATGTGATGTGGCGCTCGATAGGGATGTCACCTGATAAGATGATTAGTTGGGGTGATAGTTATTTCAATAAGTTGCAATATAAGGAAGCCCTTAAATGGTATGATCGGGCTGCAAGAGCATTTAATGAGCAATATTTTACAAATGTGTTTCGGCAGGCTATTAGTGCGTTCTATATTGAGCCTAGTCGTGCATTGGAGCTATTTGAAACTGCAAGCAAACTTGATAATACATTTACTATTTATCAATTAGAACGCTCATTACGAGTAGATGGAGGACAATTTCGTTGGTTGTTATCATTGCCTCGTTATTCAGTATCTTATGGCACGCCTCTATCATATTCAAGGCAAGGTTCAACGGGGTACATGTGGTGGGAAGGTGAAGCTGTACTTGTAGTGAACGCTTCTCAAGCGGGGCAATATCGTTTACTGTTTAATTTGCGTCATAGTAATCCGAGTCCGGTAGAGATGGCAGTTGGTATAGATGGAATGCAAGATAAAAAAATTACTTTAAAACATGGTGATGATAGCTGGGAAGACGTTGAATTATTAGTGGATTTAGAAGAGGGAATACATACTATTAATATATGGTTCTTAAATGATGGAATTGTTGATGGCATAAATCGTGATGCCGCAATTGGTTGGGTTTTGATTGAAAGAGAATAGTGAAATCTTTTGAAAGCCTTTCATATTTTTCGTAAATCAGCATTGCTAGATAAATTGCTGCATAATCCGATGATTTCTAACACTCTTGCTGTGGTGATGCTTAGAGGTATAACCACAGTAGTGAGGTTATTTGTATTATTTGTTATTGCTCGTTTTACTTCGCCCAGTACATTTGGAAGTGTTTCACTAACCTTAACTGTAGTTGAGATCGCTAAATTTCTTGCTGATTTTGGTGTAGATACTATTGCTATTCGAGAATTTGTACTTAGGACAACTACCGAAGAGCGGGAACAGTTTGCTTCTACGGTCGCATGCGTTAAGTCAATCTTTGCTGTTTTGGTTTATAGTATATTTTTATTGATTTCTTTATGGTATTCGGAAATATTTCAATTGGATATCGCTTTTGTCTTGGGTTTGTTGATTGTTACGGGTCTATGGAGTAATTTTTCTATAGGTTATTTTCAGGCGCAACTTAGGATGCAAGAAGTTTTTCTTGTATCGATATTTGGAAATATATTAACATCAATATTTATTGTGTCGGTTTTTGTGTTTTACCCTTCTGTAATTTTGGGTTTAATAGCTATGCCTGCGGCAGAAGGTGTTAGTGCGTTTCTTCTATCTAGTATACGTAGAAGGGAGTTGAAAGTCTCTATACGTAATATTCAGTTGCAAAACATTAAAAATTTGCTGCAATTAAGTTGGCCTGTAGCTATGAGTACAATGATTATTACATTGTATTCTCGTTTGGATGTAATGGTCCTGGCACGGCTTTATGATGTTGAACAGGTTGGTTATTATAGTGTTGCCTATCGTTTAACTGAGCCATTTCAGTTGGTAGCAGTAGCTTTTGCATTAACTGTATATAGTCAATTTTCTGCAGTGATAGCACATAGTACTTCTTATGAAGCTCGTCGTTTTATGATAAAATATATTGCATTAATAGTTTTTTATGGTTTAACAGTTGGTGTATTTTTGATTGTTTCTGCTCCCTTGTTGATAAAGTGGTTTTTGCCTGACTATCAACCTTCTGTTGTGATTGTTGGAGTATTATCGATTGCACTGGTTTTTAGAACGCTTAATAGTTGTTTCTCGAGTATGATTCGTGCTTATGGCCACCATAAATATCTAATGTATTTATCTGTATGGAATTTCTGTGCGGTTTGTGTTAGTTTGTGGACATTTTTGCCATTACTGGGCGTTGTGGGCGCAGCGGTTGCATTGTTGATTAGTGAGTTTGTAAATACTGTAATTCAAATGTTGTTGTTGAAGTTTGTGTCTACTAATTAATGTTGCTTAATTACTTAGACTTATAAAGAGGTCGATTATGGAAGATCGTACTAAGCTTTTTGATGGATACTTATCAAATCATTACGAGCACGTACGTGGTAAGGGACATTTACGTCATAGAAAGATGAATTATCTTCGAGCTAATTATGAGCGATTTCTTCCTCCTAATAGACAGGCAAGGATTTTAGATATTGGCCCTGGATATGGGGAGTTTCTAGAAATGCTTCATAAAGGATATGGTTTTATAAATGCTCACGGAATTGATCTTTCGCGTGAGGTTGTTGATTATTGTAATACTATTACACCAAATAGTTGTACTCACGTTGGAGACAGTACTGAATATCTAAAACAACATGTAGGAGAGTTTGATTGTATTTTTATGATGCATATCTTAGAACATATTCCTAAATCTGAGATAATTGCATTCTTAACCGCTGTTTATCAGGCATTAACCCCAGACGGATACCTTGTTATTGAGGTCCCTAATATGGCGAATCCTATAACGGGTCTAAATATTCGTTATGCTGATTTTACACATGAGGTGGGATTTACTGAACTTAGCCTGGGCTATGTTTTAAAAAGTGTGGGCTTTTCTGTTGTAACTACATTTGGTTCAAAGTTACCTTTCGATAGCTATTTTCGGATTCCTCAATACATAGTCCAAGAAATGGCAGGGTTAGTAATATCCTTATTATATCGTGGGTATGCCTCTAAGAGACCTCATGTTATTACTCCAAATTTGTGTGCTATAGCGAGAAAATGAGAAAATAAAATATTTTTATAATAGTATATATTTTATGTTTATAAAGGAAATGTATGCTGACTTTTGATGTCTTGTTGTTGTTAAATACCATTTTTTTAATGATTTTATTGTTATTATTGGTTTTTTCGAGGCCTAGATATGCCTTGTATGGTTTTATTGTATTCTTGCCTGTATATTTATTTTCGTTGGTGGTATTGTACAATTTTGGGGTTTCAAAGGAGGTTATTCGTGTTCTACAATTTGCTAAAGATGCTGTAGTCCTTTCTGCTTTATTTAGTGTTTCGATTAGAGTTCTATTGCGTGGTAAAATTGCTCTTCCTGTTTATCTAGACTGGGCTATTTTTGTATTAATTGCACTCCATGTATTGTATTTATTATTGCCTGGTTATCAACCTTTTTCTGCTCGAATAGTGGCATTTAGAGCAAATGTTTTTTTCTTTCTGTGCTATTTCTTGGGACGCGCAGTTCCACTGTCATTAAGATCTCGTCAGGTAACTATTATTTTATTAATTATCCTCGGTGTTGCTACAGGCCTTGGCGCTATATTTGAAAAGGTGTTCCTTGATCCTCTGTGGTTGCTTCGTTTAGGGTATACTCGTTTTATTCTCGATTTTTATGGTTCTGCAAATGTTCATGATCCAAATGCGCTTCCTTGGACTTTCTGGACAGAAGCTGCCCAATATCGTCGTGCCTCCGCTTTTTTTGCGAATCCTTTGGATTTAGCAGCTTCTACTCCTATAACAGGAGCCGCTATTTTTGCAAGTTTCTTATGCTGTAGGCGTTTTCATAAACCTGGATTATTCATTGCATTGTGTCTATTGATAATAGGATTGTTGTTAAGTTTTTCTCGTATGGCTACAACAACATTGCCTATTGTTTTGTTCGTTATTGCTATAGCATTAGGTTTTCGGTATAAGGCCTTTCTAATTATTGTTGCCGCAGCTATGCTCTTAGTTATAAATCTTGTTTTTTTCGAAAATACATTGGTTGGTAGGATTATTATTCGAACATTGACTTTTGAAAATTCATCAAGTGTTACTCATGTGCGAGATTGGAACGAAGGCGTTAGAGCAATTTTGGAGCATCCTCTAGGTTTAGGTTTGGCAACAAGCGGTCAGATTGCTGCTCGTTATGGTTCACGTGTTGGCGCTGAGAATCAATATGTTATCGTTGGGGTAGAAACTGGTTGGATAGGACTTTCTTGTTATATGCTGTTAATAGTATTAGCTGCCTGGATTTGCTGGCAGTTTACTCGAAAGGCAAAAGATAATATTGATCGTATTTTTGGCTCTATATCTATTGGAGCTATAATTGGTTTTGCGTTCTTAGGTATATCCACTCAAATTGGGACATTTTTGTTTCCAACGTATGTAGGATGGTGGATTATCGGAGTGGTCATGAGTCTCTATATTAACAAGAGTACAATGACGATTGAGGCATAGACTAGTATATTGTTAGGAAGGGAATAAGATGATCATCGGTATTGATATGTACCCTCAAATGATTTTTAAAACGGGGGTTCGTGTTGTGATTGATAATTTATTGCAAAATTTACGTGCACTATATCCAGAACATGAATTTGTCGAGTTACGACCTCGGGCAACACCTCTTTCGACAAAACGCCATTCGTATGGAAGAAAAATTTACAATCACCTTCAAAGAATTATTTGGACACAGGTGGGTTTGCCGTTACGAGCGAAGCGTGCCGGTTGTGATGTATTATTATGTACTTGTCATTTTAGTCCTTTTATTCAACCTATTCCTACAGTAACACTTTTTTATGATATGGCGATTTGGAGACATCCTAATTGGTATAATAAGTTATGGTTTATATTAAATAGGGTATTTGCTGAATGGCCGTCTCATTATAATAAGCATATTATAACAATTTCTGAGGATGCTAAGAAGGATATTGTTCAAATTTTTGGAATATCACCAAATAAGGTGACAAGTGCATATTTAGGTGTTGATTTGCCTGTCGTTAGTAATGAAAATGATATTGATGTGCTTAAGCAATATCATATTTCTACAGAAAACCCTTATATATTTTATATTGGTCCGGCTATAAAGCATAAAAATTTAACAAGGCTTGTTCAAGCATTTGCGATTTTGAGACAACGTTTGCCAAAGAAATCACTACAATTAGTGATTTGTGGGCCTCATACTAATACTCATGGAAAAGATAATGTTGGTGAGATTCGTGGTGTTATAGATCAATATAAGCTTGATGAGTATGTGCATTTCACTGGTTTTGTTCCACGTGAGCATTGTTCCATATTATATCGAAATGCGGCGTTATATGCATTTCCTTCCTTATTTGAAGGTTTTGGTTTACCTATGGTCGAGGCAATGGCTAGTGGTATACCTATTGTTGCTTCGAATCGTACCTCATTGCCTGAAATTGGAGGCGATGTAGCAGTTTATTTTGATCCACTTGATGTAAATTCAATGGTTGATGCAATGTACCAGGTACTGACTCAGCCTGAGTTACGCGAGAAGATGATTAATGGAGGATTGGAACGCGCTAAGTTATTTACATGGGAACGTATGGCATCCATATATATGGATGTGTTTCGGCGTATTACAGCGTCATAATGCGCTTTTCTTTTATTATTAAGAATAATGTGGAGTCCTTCGTATTCTCTAGAATGCTTGTTATACAAAATTCTAGAAAAGATGTTGAAGGCTCTTAATATAGGAATAACAATGTTTAATAAAAGCCGTTATCTAAAAAGAAAACTGAAACGTACATTGCTTCACCCTCGTTACCTGAGTAATCGAGCGATTCGTAAGGCGCTTCAGTTATTGGCACCACGTGTAACTGGTGCCCTATTAGATACTGGTTGTGGATATAAGCCGTATCAATCCATTTTCTCCCCATACGTTACTAAATATGTTGGGGTAGATGTGCCTTCTACAATTCATGGTATGGAGGCGAGTGATGTGGCTGGTACGGCTTTACAGTTGCCATTGAAGGCAGAGACCTTTGATACGGTACTTGCAACAGAGGTTATGGAGCATGTTCCAGAACCTTCGCTGATGTTAGCTGAAATATATCGTGTCTTACGCCCTAATGGTGCGCTTATTTTGAGCGTACCTTTTCATGAACCGTTACATGAGTTGCCATATGATTTCTATCGTTATACATATATATCTTTGCGGTATTTATTTGAGAAAAACGGTTTTCGAATCGAAACTTATTATAGAAGAGGTGGAATCGTGTTAGTATTATGTCATTTGTTGTGCTCATATCTATATCGGCGCTTTGGCGTTGTAGGATATCCGCAGGTAACACATTCTCGTCCTATTATGGCTCCGATTATTATTTTCGTTTGCATGGTTCTTCAATCAATTGCTGCTGTACTTGATCCGATTGTAAATGATGATTTTGATACTCTTGGATTTGTTGTTTTTGCTAGAAAGGTTTAAAATTGTTTTATTAGAATGATCTATAGTGTATTAGATATTTTTATACTGAGTATAAACTTAAGACGGATGATACTCTATGCGTATTTTAATGGCCCATAATTTTTATCAACAACCAGGTGGTGAAGATCAAAGTTTTGCTGCTGAAAGTGGACTTCTAGAACGATATGGGCATACAGTATTCCGGTATGAGGTACGTAACACTGATATTGTAGGGCGTAATTTCGCTTCTTTAGCAATAGATACAGTGTGGAATCAATCAACTTATTCTAAAATACGTAAAATTATTCGTGAAGAGGGGATAGAAATAGCACACTTTCAGAATACATTTCCTATAATGTCTCCCTCAGTTTATCATGCAGCTCGTGCGGAAGGCGTTCCTGTTATTCAAAGTTTGCGAAATTACCGTTTGCTTTGTCCTAATGCGCTCTTTTTTCGAGATGGACATGTTTGCGAAGATTGCATGCACTCATTAATCCCTTGGCCTAGTATATATCATGGGTGCTATCGTGATAGTCGGGCAGTTACAGGCGTTACTGCTAGTATGCTTGTAACTCATCGTATCCTTAGAACTTGGACTCAAACAATAGATTGTTATATTGCACTGACTGAGTTTTCAAAAAATAAGTTTATTGAAGGAGGGCTCCCAGCTAATAAAATTATTGTTAAGCCTAATTTTGTTTTATCTGATCCTGGTATCGGAATCGGTGATGGTTCGTTTGCATTATTTGTAGGTCGTTTAACCTCCGAAAAGGGTGTGGAAACCTTACTTAGCGCTTGGCAGTCGATCGGTCGACATTTGCCATTAAAAATTGCTGGGGATGGGCCTCTAGCTTCAGTTGTAGAGAAGGCTGTTGAGCATAATCCTGCAATTGAATGGTTAGGCTATCAATCAAGTACTGAAATTTTGGCATTAATGAAACGTGCTCATTTATTGATTTTCCCTTCGCAATGGTATGAAGGTTTCCCTCGTGTGATTGTGGAAGCTTATGCAGTTGGCTTGCCCGTAATAGCGAGCAACATCGGTAGTATGTCATCACTTATTCTTCATAAACGTACTGGATTACATTTTCAATCTGGGAATGTTGAGGATCTTGTAGAACAGGTGATGTGGGTGTGCGAACATCCGCAAGATTATCAGGAAATGCGACGGGCTGCTCGTGTTGAATTTGAATCAAAGTATACTGCTGAACAGAATTATCGAATGATGATGGATGTGTACGCTTTTGCACGTCGAAACTTACAATAGAGGTTTTTATGAGTATTGCTCTTATCACTGGCTCCGCAGGCCTGATCGGCTCTGAGGCCGCCGCTTTTTTTGCCAACCGTGGCCTGGAGGTTGTCGGTGTTGACAACGATATGCGTCGTGTGTTCTTTGGCGATGACGCTTCGACTGCTTGGAATCGTAACCAATTAGAACAACGACTTGGCAAACGATATACCCATTACGATATCGATATTCGCGACCAGACAGCTATTGCTGATCTGTTTAAGCGCTACGGATCAGCCATCTCATTGGTGATCCATACTGCTGCACAGCCCTCGCACGATTGGGCCGCCCGTGAGCCGCATACCGATTTCACGGTGAATGCAAACGGCACCTTGAATCTGTTGGAGGCGACGCGGCAATATGCGCCGAATGCTGTTTTCATTTTCACTTCGACCAACAAAGTGTATGGGGATACGCCTAATCGCTTGCCATTGATCGAGCTTGAGCGGCGCTGGGAGATCGATCCGAGTCACACGTATGCCAATGGTATTCGTGAGGATATGTCGATCGATCATACGCTGCATAGCTTGTTTGGCGCATCGAAGGTTGCTGCCGATGTGTTGGTGCAGGAGTATGGTCGTTATTTCGGCATGGCAACGGCTTGTTTCCGAGGTGGCTGCTTAACTGGCCCGAATCACTCTGGTGCCCAACTGCACGGATTTTTAGCATATCTGATGCGTTGTGCTGCAACTGGTACCTCTTATACCGTTTATGGATATAAGGGAAAACAAGTTCGCGATAATATTCATAGCGCCGATCTTATTCATGCGTTCGATGCATTTTATCGCGCACCTCGTAGCGCGGAAGTCTACAATATCGGTGGTGGGCGCTTTAGTAACTGCTCGATGCTAGAGGCGATTGAGTTATGCCAAGAGATCACCGGGCGCGATCTCAACTGGACTTATAGCGAGTCGAACCGCATCGGTGATCATATTTGGTGGGTCAGCGATACCTCGCACTTCGAGCAGCAGTACCCCGATTGGAAACTCGAATACGATGTGCCTCGGATCTTGCGTGAGATTTACGAGGCAAACCGTGAGCGCTGGCAAGCGGGTAAACTATGATCGATTACGGTAAGCAAAATATCCTTGGGGTTGGTGTGGATGCTGTCGATTATGCAGCGGCGGTCGAACGGATCGTCGCTGCTGCTCATGCCCGCCAACCGATGGCCGTATCTGCGCTGGCTGTGCACGGTGTGATGACCGGTGCGTTGGATGCTCAGCATCGTTATCGCCTCAATCACTTTGACTTGGTGGTGCCCGATGGTCAGCCGGTGCGCTGGGCGATGCGCTGGTTGTACGGCGTACGGTTGCCAGATCGTGTATATGGCCCTACCCTGACATTGAAGTTGTGCGAACGAGCTGCTGCTGAGGGTTTGCCGATTTATCTCTATGGTAGCCGCGATGTGGTGCTCGACGCGCTCAGCACCAATCTCCGACAGCGTTTCCCTGGTTTGCAGATCGCTGGCATGCAGCCCTCGCGCTTCCGCCATGTCTCTCCCGAGGAGAAGCTAGAGATCGCGGCTGAGATTCGGGCTAGTGGTGCTGCAATGGTGTTTGTTGGCTTAGGCTGCCCGCGCCAGGAGGTATGGGCCTACGAAAATCGCGAGGCGATTGGCTTGCCGCTGATTGCAGTTGGCGCTGCGTTTGATTTTCATGCCGGTCTGCTCTCTCAGGCTCCGCCCCAATTACAGCGGCTTGGTTTGGAGTGGCTGTATCGGCTTAGCCGTGAGCCAAAACGTCTGTGGAAGCGCTATGTGTTTCTGAATCCGGCGTATCTGGGGATGCTCGCGCTTCAACGGCTGCACCTAAGGCGCTTTGAGTTGAGTCAGGTGATTCCTCCCGAGCGAGAGATTGGCTACGGCTAGAGTCGGTCTAATGTGGGTTTGGCCCTGTTTGCTCACTTAGGGCTTCCATGGTACACTGCGCTCGCCAAAAT
The DNA here is from genome assembly GCA_937988885.1 of uncultured Roseiflexaceae bacterium. Classification (GTDB taxonomy): domain Bacteria; phylum Chloroflexota; class Chloroflexia; order Chloroflexales; family Roseiflexaceae; genus CALKHR01. The sequence continues at coordinate 49,104 of CALKHR010000075.1, forward strand.
GTTAATGGTCATAGTTGTCATAGATGTTATGTGCTATTACTTGGATTAAGTAAGTAGAGAGCACATAAGGGATAATCTTATGCTTGAACGCCTTGGGCATCGGCTTGCTAGCAGCGTGCTCATTTGGGATGTCATCGTTACCTTATGTTGTTTGCACGCAGCATCCAGTCTTCGCCTCCACCTCGATATTGGTAACGATATCGGTCATAGGCAAACGACCCTTCCCTGGCAGCTATATCTAACAGTTGCGGTCATTTGGGCGGTGATCTTTTTATTGCTCACACCCCAGCGAGCTTTATTTTGGCGAAGTCTACCTGAGGCCCTTGGGCGGCTTGTTGCAGGCGTTGCACTGTCTGCCTTGACATGTGCTGGTGTGCTGTATCTTTCAGTACGTGATGTTTCGCGGTTGCAGTTTATCTATTTTGTGATCATCGATCTCCTCGCTTTGTTAGTGCTGCACCTGCTGATCCGTACCTATATTAATCGCCGCAACCAAACCGATTTGCAGCATCGTATTCTGTTGGTGGGCACGACGACCGCTGCTCAACAACTGCTTCGTGAGTTTGCTACGCATCCTTGGACTGGGTTGCGCGTGGTTGGTTATACGGGTGAAGATCCTCAGTTTTTTGGTGAACAACTGCCCTATCTTGGCGCAGTCGATGATACTCCTAAGATTGTTGCTGAACATCAAATCGATGAAGTCGTATTTGCCATGCCACCACAGGAACGTGATCGTGTGGTGAATATATCACTTCAGTTGCAACACCTACCTGTGATGCTTCACATGGCCCCCGATATGATCGACCTAGCGTTTGCTCGTACACCTGTACAGACGCTTGGTGGTGTGCCTGTGATCAGCCTACGCGAATCGGCCCTGACAGAAGCTCAGCGTACGCTCAAGCGCCTCTTCGATATTTTCGCGAGCGGTCTATTGCTTGTGCTGCTCTCGCCGGTTTTGGGCATTATTGCATTGCTGGTTAAGCTGGAGTCGCCTGGCCCTGTCTTTTTCTTGCAAGAGCGAATCGGGCAACATGGTCAGCGCTTTAAAATGATCAAATTCCGCAGTATGTATCAGGATGCCGAGCAGCGTTGGCAAGAGGTCGCTCGGCGTGATGCAAATGGGAATTTGGTGCATAAAGTCAGCGATGATCCGCGTGTCACACGGATTGGGCGTAAATTGCGGCGCACCAGTTTAGATGAACTTCCGCAATTGATAAATGTGTTGCGCGGTGAGATGAGCTTGGTTGGCCCGCGCCCTGAAATGCCGTATATTGCTGCTGAGTATGAGCCATGGCAGTGGCAACGTTTCCGTGTGCCGCCTGGTATCACTGGTTGGTGGCAGGTGAATGGTCGTAGTGATCGGCCCATGCATCTTCACACTGACGATGATCTCTACTATATCCAAAACTACTCTTTTTGGCTCGATATGCGTATTTTACTGAAGACGGTTGGGGTGGTATTGCGTGGGCATGGAGCCTATTAAGCGTTAAGCCTGCATTATTTCCACTGGAACGAAAAAGCGTGGCCGAGGATTGCTGAACGCTGCTGTAGTTCTCATTTCTTGGCGAACTACAGCAGTGTATTTCAATCGTCTGCTTAGTGATGTACCGACCTCTGCTCAGGGAAGAAGTGTTGGAGTAATTGCAGCTTGGTACGGTGTTGATGAATACTCGTGTTGAATCTCCTATTATATCCCCTACCACTCCTCAAGTGAAACAAGTTCGTATACTTGCAACCCCTTGGTTGTTAGTAATACTTGCGTTTTTGCATGGTCTCCTTTATGCGATAGTTGTGCCGCCTTGGCAACATTATGATGAACCTACCCATTTTGAGTATGCCCGTTTAATTGCACTATGGGGAAGACGCCCTGCTGTCGGTGAAACAGATCTTGAGACAAACCGTGAGATTGCGAATTCAATGTACCGTTTTAAGTTTTGGCAGCTAGGTGTGTATCCCGATCTCCTCAGTACAACATCTCCGCATATAGGATACGATGAAAAAGTACATCCACCCTTATATTATGCTGTGGTTGCACTTCCCATCAGTATGATGCGCTTTCTTCCTATCGAGCATCAATTGTATGCAGGACGTTTTATAACAGTACTGTTTTATGTCTTAATGGTTTTGTGTGCTTGGCGGATTGCTACCATCATGGCACCAACTAATCCATTATTACAGATGAGTATTCCACTTTTGCTTTTATTAATACCTGCATTAACAAACCAGATGAGTGCTATTAATAACGATGCTTTAGTTAATTTCAGTATTACAGTTTTATTTCTTAGTTGTCTCTATTTCATTAGGGATGGTTTGAAACCTATCCCGCTTTGTTTAGCTGTATTGAGCATTGTGGTTGCCGTTATGGCAAAGCGCACAGCTGTTGTAGGAATTATTCCTCTTATTCTCGCATTATTTTGGTCATTTTATCGTCGCCCAATACGTTGGTGGGTATGGTTGCTTGGCATAACGTTCTTGGGAATATTTTTATCGGTTAGTATTTTGGAATATAGAGATAGTCTCTGGCATCTGCAACCATGGATTATCGCATTAGATCAACAATACTTGCGGCTTTCGCTTGATACTTTGATTGCGCGACAACCAACCCTTGAACAGCTTGTTTCTGTATATCCTGGTGTGATTGATGTATTACTGACCTCATTCTGGGGACGCTTTGGTTGGGGGCATGTGGTAATCACTCCGTTTTGGGATTGGGTAGTACGTCTCTTTACAATTGCTACTATTGTAGGTCTTGTAATGGGCATGCGTTTTCGCCTCTATACAGATTTACAGATGTGGCAGCGACGCGTCCTCTGGTTAAGCGGCGTGTTTGTTGTACTGGCATGGTTTGCGGTGCTTGTACGTTTTGATATACAACAAAGTTTCTATGTGCCTCAAGGCCGTTATATGCATTTAGCTGTGCTCCCAACCATTTTATTAATGGGGATAGGTTTACAAGGTTTTGTTCCTAAACTATGGCGTGCAAAGGTTTTGTTTGCTCTTGTATGTAGTTTTGTCCTGTTAGATATAGCTGCAATCACCAGCATTATTTTATATTATTACATTTAAAAATTGCATGATTCGTAGTATCTATTTACAATCTCGGCCAGTAATAAGCTCAGCGTGGTTTTTGCTGCAACGATATAGTCTTAAACTGGTAGGCTTTATTCGGCGTCATCCGCCTTCAGTAGGGCTACTCTTTTGGAGTGGTTGTCTTTTGGTTTTGGCGTGTAGTGCATTTCCTTACAATGTTTCAGGATCCGCACCGACACAACGCAATATAATGTATGGGCGCCTGACGAGTGAACATCAATACAGTCAGACCTTCCAAATGGAAGCGGGCACATTGACGGGGATCAGAGTATTGCTCTTTCCGCCAGCTAACCCCAGTGATGATCTCGTGACTCTGCGATTAGGATACGATACCAAGGCTCTGCCCGAGATTGCGGTTGTCTCGTTGCCTCAAAGTGCTCTAAACCCCCATGGTATGACTATTTTTGCTATCGAACCCTTTAGTGTAACCACACCCGAATCATTGATTACCTCTACACTTCGCTTTGATATTGTAGCTCCCACTCTGCCAACCAATCAGTGGATTTCAGTCGTCGCTGGTCCTGATACCTATGCAGGGGGGCAACTTTTTGTTGACAATGAGTCGAAGCCGAAGTATGATCTCGCATTCCAACCGATCTACCGTGCCACTTGGCTTGATCGTTGGATCCCACTCTCACGAATAGCTCAAGGGAAACCTGGCTTTTTAGGTCAACCTTCGGTATATGCTATTGCTCTTTATAGCTGCTTATTTTTTGTTGGTTTGGCACTACGACGCCTTTGGCAAGTACTTCATTGATTGACGCTTAATACGGCTTTTGGTAGAATTGGGCAGTTTGCGTCTGGCTCTTTAGGAGAATCTAATGCAATCAGAAATCGATCTACGTCCATATATATTAGCTGTGATTCAACGGTGGCGTATCATTGGATTAGCTGTTGTGGTGGCCATGGTTATAACAATACTGATTGTTATAGCACAGCCACGTGTTTATACAGCAACAGCTGATGTGTTAATATTACCTTCTCAATCGCAGTTAACCTTCGATTCTCGATTTGTTACGAATAATGCTCCTCTAGCTACAGACGTTGCGTCTCGACGTCAATCCTTAATCGGTCTATTGTCAAGTCCTGCGCTAGAAGATGCTGTCCGTCCTGTGCTGTCAGGTGATCTATTGCAGACTAAATCTGGCTCTTTAGCAAATCGAATCAATGTTTCTGCTGAAGGCGATCTCATCCATATAAAAGTTCAAGATGTCGATCCACAACAAGCTCAACTACTAGCTGATGCTTGGGCCAAAGCCTATACGAAGCTTGTGAATGACTTGTATGGCCGACCTACTGATTTACTAAGTGAATTAGAAACCCAATTAGTTGACGCTCAACAGCGTTATGAAGCTTCACAACAAGCGCTTGAAACATATCTTGGTACGAGCGATATTGTGCGTCTGACACAGCAGATTAGTTCTACTTCTCGATTACTTTCTGAAGCAGATACCAGTACAAGTCTGCTGTATGCCCAATATCAAACTCAAGCTCGGGCGCTCGAGGCTACTATTCAAGACGCAGGGACGTTGCGCCAACAATTGCTTGCTGGTAAGGTCTCGGAAATTGGTAATAACCTCGCATTGCTTGCTCTACAAGCTCGCGTTATAGGAGAGGTTCAACTTCCCGTTGAGTTGCGGTTCGATGATCTAAATCTATTGCTTGAGTCTAATACCATCTCTGCTGGAGATTTAGCTCGCTTTATTGAGATCCTGCAACAGCGTCGTGATGAGTTGCTCTCTCTATCTCTAGAGGTTATGCGCTCATTACATGATGGTCAGGCAACGGGCGCTGGAATATCGCCTGAGTTACGGGTTAATTATGTGCAACAATTAACACAACTCTATCAAGAGCTTGAAGAGCAAAATGCACAACTACGACTTCTAAGTTCGCAACGGGATCAAGCTTTTGATGAGTTCTCATTAATACAGAAAAAATTGAACGAGCAACGTGTTATGCTCGGCACATCTATGATACAAGTTCGATATATCGATACTACTACCGTTCCTCCGGGTTCTATTTTAAGAACATTGCTTTTGTATAGTGTTGCTGTTGCCATGCTTACAGTTTTTGTGAGTATAGCCTTGATCATTGCTAAAATGATCATTCATATGTGGCAACAAGAAGTCAGTAGTTTTGAAGAGGATAAAAACTCACTCAAAAGCTAGTGATAGCAAACATGCTGCCTCATGTATATGAAAATACCCCTATTCTGCTTGGGATGGTATTTCCTCATCACTGCAGATAAAAGGTAGCATTTAAGCAACGCAGTAATAGATATTACAACATAGGCTCAAGCGCATCGAGCAAAGCCAACTTATGTTTGCGATGTGAAAGATAGGCGGCATGGTCGCGCTGTTGATAGTAGTGTACCTCTATCAGCGCCCATGCCGCGTCTCGCACTAACGTCGGGATCTCACTTGTTAGCAACAGCCATACTTGCGCCAACGTCAAGGCTGGCGCTTGCTCTTGCCGCTGCACCCATACCCATACCAAAAACTAGTGTGTCAGTAGCACACAACTTGTATGATGGTGCCTGCCGTGCCACGTGCGCGTTTAGTACTGATCCATGCCTAGTTCCTCCTTGCTGATCTCACATGTCAACTCAATCGGCCAGCGCTTCCCACACTTCCACACCAACCGTCCCGTCTCGATCGTTTCAGGTGCATTGCACAGATAGTATTTCACCACGCTGGGATGGTTTACGTTTTGCCAGTTCACCTGTCACAGCCGCGGTCCTAGTACTCCAGCACGTGCATCAGTCACATGCACGAAGGCGAAGGCACACAGGATCGGTCCTTTCCTGCCTTCCTTGATGGTCCCGCGCACCAAGTCATCTTTGGCAAGCACCACAACACTACGTCCACATGGTAGGGCTGATTACTCGCCGTCTTCAACTGCTTATGTGTCGGCTTGTGCCTTTTGTTCGACTAATCCGGCAGGATCACAGCCGGATAGTGTCGCCAGATCGGTTGTGAAAGGGCTACCGCGGTCGTGGGTATGGTGGTCTTCCTCTTTGCTGAGTGAAAAGTCGTGAGGAGAGAATACCATACTACTCATGTCTTGTTCTACTATATCTTGTTTTGCAATTGTCGCAGTATGATCACACATTTAGAGTGTATAATGTCAAAAAGGGAAATAGGAATATTTAGGTATAGGCCGTGTGAACCTCAGTATATACTAGTGCTATCTTGATGTAAGGTGACCATGACCTCACAATATGTCAAATTGATTATTGCTACGCTCTGTGGCTTGATGCTTATTAGTCCAATACCTCCATTGCATCTAGCCTACTCACAAGGACAAAAGTCATCTCAGCTCTATTTGCCAATGATAGTATCGCCCCATAACGCATATGCCCCATTTGGTGTGGAGACTTTTGCTTTAGCAAGCGATACAGTTATTGCCAATTATGCTAAACAGCTTGGTCCTCAATGGATACGTCTTAATACGATTGCTTGGCGTGATATTCAACCTGAGCGAGATGGACCCTATAATACTAATGCGCTTATGCGTTTAGATAACGAACTACGTGTAGCTCATAATGCTAACTTTACACCTATTGTAACTATTCGGCGTAGTCCAACTTGGGCAACTATTAACCATCCAAAACCTATAGCGTGTGGTGCTATTCGAGAGGATCGTTTTGAGGATTTCGCCAAATTGATGGGTTGGTTGGCTGCTCGATATAAAGATCGAGTGCAGTATTGGGAATTAGGCAATGAGCCTGATATTGATCCCACGCTTGTTGAAACAGATGCTTTTGGCTGTTGGGGAGATATTAATGATCCCTATTATGGAGGCGAACATTACGGTAAGATGCTGAAGGTGGTCGCGCCCGCCATTCGTAAGGCGAACCCTAATGCCAAGATTATTATCGGTGGCCTTGCATTGGATTCTCCCAATACGACCGATCCTGCGGCAGGTAAGCCAGAACGCTTCTTTGAGGGGATTCTGCGCGCTGGAGCAGCTGATAGCTTCGATATTGTGGCCTTCCATAGTTACCCTTGGTTCTCGAACCGTCCGCTCGATTACGATTACGATGCCGATTTTAGTAAGCATCAATCGGGTGTTTGGAAGGATTATGGCGGTTACACGCTCGGTAAAGCCAAGTTCCTCCGTGAGGTAATGGCTAAATATAATGTATCAAAGCCTTTGTTCCTTAACGAAACGGCTTTGACTTGTGTGCAACCCCCTCGAGGCCCGTGCCCGGGCCCAAGCCCAACATTTGATAGAGCACAGGTCAACTTTCTTATTCGCATGATGGCGCGCGGTGGAGCTGCTGGCATCGATATGATTAGTTGGTATATGCTCGAAGGCCCCGGATGGCGCTATTCGGGCTTGCTCGATGCTGAACAGAAGCCGCGTCCGATCTACAACGCTTACAAAGTGTTTGTCGAAATGACGAGTGGCAGTTTAAGACCTGTGCGTGTCTACGATTACGACCGCCCCGATACTATTGTCGAAACATATCGCTTCACCAAGGATGATATGCATGTCGATGTGCTGTGGGGCGCCGACCTCTCCACCTATTATGTGAAGGTGCCACCCAAGTTTATCAAAGCCTACGATCAATTTGGTAAGGAGATCAAGCCGATAGGTCCCTATATACCGGTTGCTTTCGAGTCGATCTATATCCTACGAGGGCGGTAATCTCTCTCGTTCTCTGGACTGTTTGTCGGCTTAAACTGTAGCAAAAGTGTATATCAAACCCCAATGAGGCGTGAATCTTGGTATACTGTCCCAAGATTTCGCCTCATTCTGATTCCCCGGTTGTCCAACGAGGTTACTATGCGCATCTTGATCACTGGCTCAAGCGGTCAAATCGGCACGAACTTAGCGCTACGCCTGCTTGATGCTGGGTATTCTGTGTTCGGCGTTGATCGGCGCCTTAACCCATGGACCGATCGTATCACAACGCTGCTTCAGGATTTGGCAGCTCCGTATCGCGATTTCGAAGAGGGCATTGGCGGTGTGCCCTATCCCCCCTGCGATTTGGTGGTGCACTTCGCTGCGAACGCCAAAGTCCATGAATTAGTGCAGTTTCCGCATCGGGCGATGGAGAATATCGCCATTACGTTCAATGTGCTTGAATATTGTCGCCATCACCGCTTGCCGATCATTTTCGCCTCCTCGCGAGAGGTATATGGGGATATTCACCGTTATATCACCGAGGAGCAACAGGCTAATTTCTCCTTCACCGAAAGTCCCTATTCGGCCAGTAAAATCGCTGGTGAGGCGCTGATCTATTCGTATGCTCGCTGCTACGAGTTGCCCTACCTTGTCTTTCGCTTCTCCAATGTGTATGGCCGCTACGATAATGATATCGAACGAATGGAGCGGGTGATTCCCCTCTTTATTCGTTCACTTCGTAACGGCCAGCCGATTACGGTCTACGGTCGTGAGAAAATTCTTGATTTTACTTACGTTGATGATTGTGTAGCTGGTGTAGTCGCAGGAATTGAGCGTTTGCTCGATGGGCGCGTCGTGAATCAAACGATTAATCTCGCGTATGGGCAGGGCAATAGCCTTGTGACACTAGCTGAATATATTGGCGAAGCACTCGGAGTCGAGCCTCAGATTAACATTGAGCCCTCGAAACGCGTTGGTGAGGTCTCTCGCTATGTTGCCGACATCAGCCGTGCGAATGAACTCCTCGGTTATCAGCCACAAGTCCCTCTCAAAGAAGGTGTTCGGCGTGCTGTTGCTTGGTCACTAGAGTGGGAACAACGAACACGACATTGATACAATGACGATATTCCCTGCAGCTAATCATCCACTCTTTAGCCTTCCTCAATGTCGCTCGTTAACGGCTTGCCATTGGGGTAGAGAAAGGGATCGTATCATGCGCTCTTGTATCCTTGTGCTTGTGCTAGCTCAGTTGTTGTTTCTTGCATTGCCAAGTCAGCAGACAGTTGCTCAGGAGATTTGCTTTCCAGAACAACCAGCTATAACTCACTGTCTTGCAGATACATTTTCTTCATACTGGGAATCTAACGGTGGTCTCGCCGTCTTTGGCTACCCGCTCACTCCCGCTACGATGCAGCCCCAGCTCGATCTTGAGGGCGAGCGCTTGACTCAGTGGCTCGAACGCTCGCGCCTTGAGTACCATCCCGAGAACGCGGCTCCCTACAATATTCTCATGGGCCGGCTCGGCGCCGATCGCTTGATCCAGTTGGGCCGTGATCCTACACAACAACCCCGCGAACCTGGCCCGATCGAAGGATGCTTGTGGTTTGAAGTGACTGGACATAATGTTTGTGATCAGGCGCCTGGCTTGGGCTTCAGCACTTACTGGCAGACACACGGTCTACGTATTGCTGGGTTGAGTGCGTACGAGCAGTCGCTGCAACTGTTTGGCTATCCGCTCACTAGTGCACAGTACGAAACGAACCCGAGTGGCTTGACGGTGCTAACCCAGTGGTTCGAGCGCGCTCGCTTTGAGTGGTACCCCGATCAGCCCGACCAGTACAAGGTGCAACTTGGCCTGCTCGGTAACGAACTAGCCGGTATCGCCCAATCGCCGCCCGTGTTTGGCATTGAGTTGTCGCCTGGCACGGTTGGTAATCTCGTACAGACCACAAAGAATGCTGGTGTAACGTGGGTTCGTTACCACGATCTCGATTGGGCTGCGGTGGAGCCGAACCAAGGTGCACGTCAATGGGGAGCGATCGCGCGGGCCGAAAACGAGTTGCAGGTTCTCACTGCTCAGGGCTTGATGCCTATCGTGGTTGTCTCCAATGTTCCAGCTTGGGCGCAGCGCTTCCCTGGCGTCTCGTGTGGGCCGATCAAACCGGAAGCGCTCGACGCGTTTGCCTCATTTATGCGGGATTTGGCCGCTCGCAATCAGAATGTACGCTATTGGGAGATCGGCAATGAGCCAGATATCGCTCCTGGCCTTGTTCCCAACGACTCGGTGTTCGGCTGCTGGGGCGATGCCTCCGATCCGTACTATGGTGGTGGCTACTACGCCGAAATGCTGAAGCGCGTCTATCCTGCGATTAAGCAAGGCAATCCGGCGGCACAAGTGGTAATTGGTGGCCTGCTGCTCGACTGCAACCCCGAGAATCCTCCAGCAGGCAAAGATTGCCTCCCCGCGAAATTCTTCGAGGGGGTGTTGCGTAACGGTGGCGGTGCGGTCTTTGATGTGGTCGCCTATCATTCCTATGCCTTCTGGGGCGATCCCCAACGCGACTGGGATTTGTATGGCGGCAACTGGATGAATAGTGGCGGCGGCGTGATCGGCAAACTTACCTATTTGCGCTCTGTGATGCAGCGCTATGGTGTCGTGAAGCAGGTGATGCTGAACGAAGCTGCTTTGCTCTGTTATAACCGATGCCCCGCAGATCGCTATGAGGCTGCGAAGGCCAATTACCTCGTGCGTCTGTTCACTCGCGCCAAAGCGCAAGGTCTGCTTAACACTATTTGGTTCACGATGAATAGCCCTGGTTGGCGCGGCAGTGGCCTGCTGGATGCCAACCAAGTGCCGCTTCCAAGCTACCATGCCCTGCAAACCTTATCTGCGCGATTATCCGGCGCGGATTACGCTGGCTCGATCTCGAATGGCGCGCTTGAGGGCTACTACTTCGTGAAGGGCGATAAATTCTACCAAGTTGTGTGGACCAACGATGGTTCGCGGGTTCCAATCACGCTCAGCTCAAACATGCAGCTTGCCTACACGCATGTTGGCGAAGCGGTTACTATCGCAGATTCGCGCATTGAAGTCGGTTTCGAGCCGATCATTATCGAGGGTACGTCCTATCGCACGTTCTTGAATGTTATGTTTACATAATGACAAAGTCGCCTGAATTCACAACCTGTCGCTGATCGAGTATACTTGGCGGCGATTAGGTGCGATTGTGCCAACCAGGTGAGATCGGATAAATGAGCCGCTTCACTGGAGTGCCAGCATCTTGGGATGCTGGCCTTCGTATGGATGTGGGTCTCTCGCGAGCCGAGCGATAGTATAGGGGTGATCATGTCGTTGCTGAGCGTTCTGAACCGAACCAACCCAACCGAATCCTCCAATATGCTTTCGGAACGATTGGTGCTTGTTTGGCTCGCCATAATCTCTGGAGCGCTTTTTTGGAGATTTCACGGCTTCGGTTACGACGACCCTTACATCACCTATCGCTATTCGCTCAATATCGCGCAGGGCTGGGGGTTTGTCTATAACCACGGTGAGCGGATCTTGAGCACCACCACGCCGCTCTACGCGCTGCTGTTGGTGGTCGTGGCTTGGTTGGGTCTTGATGTGCCGCTGATCAGTAATGCGATCAGTTGTCTCAGCCTCGCATACGGCGGTTGGGTCTTTTGGAAACTCGGCCAACACTGGCGAATACCGCTCCTTGGTCTAGCGGGCGCACTGTTATACCCACCCCTGCAACTGATCTTCACCACCATCGGCTCCGAAATGGCCTTCTACATAGCCCTCATTCTTGGCGGCATTCTGGCCTGTGTCGAGCGGCGCTATCTCCTGATGGCAGTACTGCTCGCGCTTGCCACGCTCACCCGCGCCGACGCGGTGCTGGCGGTGGCGGTTGTGGCGTTGTACGTGTTGCTGTGCGTTCGCCCGCTCCCTTGGTCGGCGGCGCTGCTCTACTGCGCCATTCTGCTGCCGTGGTTCACCTTCGCCTGGCTCTACTTCGGCGCGCCCTTCCCCGTCACCCTCTCGGCTAAGCAGCAGCAGGGCCTCATGGAGGGGAGCCGTACTTTCGGCGAGGGTGTGCTGCGCTTGTTGCGGGGCTATGCGATCAATCCGTGGTACGCCTTGCATACAGCTTTGGCGCTGATCGGCATTGGGGCGCTGGTCGCGCGCTGGCGACAAGCATTGCTTGTATTCGGGTGGACAATCTGCTACTGCATGGGCTACGTTCTGTTGGGAGTCAGCAGCTATTTTTGGTACTACGCTCCACTCGGCGCAGGGCTGATTTTGCTTGTAGGCCTCGGTTTGGCAGTTTTGTACAGTTTTGTAAAGCGCATTGCCAAGCCACATATCGCACAGATCGCCGCTGCCGTAGTGCTGCTCGCGATGCTGGCCGTCGAAGTTCGCACTTTTCTTACAGTGCCGAACACAGATTCGCGCCAACAGATCTATCGAAATATGGGCCTGTGGCTCCACAATAATACCCCCACCGATGCCAGTGTCGGCGCGCTGGAGATCGGAATAATCGGCTACTACGCCGAGCGCCGTATGATCGATTTCGCTGGCTTGATCCAGCCCGATGTGGCCTTCCAGCTCTCCAAAACGACCACCTACGAGGATTCGGCGCGTTGGGCGATCGAACGGTTTCGCCCCGATTACCTCATTCTGCACGATGGAATCTTCCCCAGCATCGAGCAGAGCGCACTTGTGCAGTCGCAATGCCGTCCGGCAGCCAACTTCGACGATGCCCAAGTGACCTACACTATGACCATTTATAGCTGCCGTTACGAGTGATCGAGGCGACTCTCCTCACAAAGAAATACTACAAACGATCGTGACTTCTGTCATCTTCCGCTCATCACATTCTCTTCTCAAAGCCAAGCCTGCCTCCTACAATAGCAACTAATACGACTGATTGCCGTGTGACCGCAGTTTCACCGCAGTCGGGCCGAACTCATACCGCAGCACGGCTTTGATATGCTGGCATCATCAAACGACGAAAGTCCTGGCCAGCAGCAGGCAAGGTCATGAGGAGGTACTATGATGATGCAGCAACCGAATTCGACCGTACGACCCACGTCCCGCCCAACTGGCAAGCGTGCGCAAGTATCGCGCCGCACTCAGTCGTCAGCCGTTCGCGAAACGTCATCGAACGATACGATTGCTCTAGAGCAACTGCCCATTGATCTGCTGATCCGGCGATGCTCGATCGAGAGTGAGCGGTTTTATCGTGGCCAAGCGCACGATACGCGCTTCGCCTATGAGCTATTCCGCCGTGCATTGGTCAAAGGCGACCAAGTTGCCTGGGAGTATATTTACACTCACTATTTTGGCTTGGTCGAAAGCTGGGTACGGCGCTCGGGCGCATTCGCAAATAGCGGCGAGAGCAGCGAGTTCTTTGTCTCGCTGGCCTTCACGCGCTTCTGGCGCGCAATCACACCCGAGCGTTTCGCATCGTTCACAACCCTTCCATCGCTCCTGCACTACCTGCAACTCTGCACCGGCAGCGTTGTGATCGATAGTGTTCGTGCTCAGTCTTGGGGAGAGATGCTGCCCGAGGAGGCCATTCCGCTAGAGCGTAGCTCACAGACTGCCCCTGATGAGGAAGCTATGGATCACGTGAACCGCCAAGAGTTTTGGGAATATATCACCAATCAGTTGAATGATGAGTCCGAACGCGTGTTGGTTTATGAGTTTTTTGTTTTGGGAATGAAACCTGGCGATATTTTCGAACGCCGACCGGATCTGTTCGGTAGCGTGAAAGATGTCTATAACGTCAAGCGCAATGTGCTTGGCCGCTTGAGCCGCAACAACGAATTACGACATCTGCTCACAAGCTAATCGCTGGTTCTACAGGCGAATGTTGCATCATCAACGGGATGCAGGGTGATCAGTGCGATCATCCTGCGTCTCGTTTTTGTAAGATATTCAAAAATTGTAAATGAAAATCCGCGAAAATTCTGCTCAACGTCGTTCTATATAGTACAATGCAGGTGATAGAACGATTGATAGGTGGAGTATATTATGCAGGAGCAACGGGAAGAGACAATTCTATGCAATTGTCCTCCAGCGCTAGATGAATTGGCTTTGATTGCGGCGATCGACGGTGAGGCTGATGAAGCTACTCGTCAACACCTGCGCAAATGCCCCTACTGTGCGAGTCGTGCACAGACCTTCGATCAGCTCCAACGCGCTTTGCGCCAGCGGCTATTCCGGATCTTTTGCCCATCGAGCGAAGACCTTGCCGCCTATCAACAAGGGTGGCTCGATGCCGAGAAGCGCGCGATTGTGAAGCAACACCTGCTCAAATGCCCGCTGTGTGCTCAAGAGCAGCAGATCCTACATCAGGTTGCTCGCCAGCCGCTTACCGAAGCACCGTCGCGGCCTTTACGGCGCGTGGTTGCCGTACCCGTCTCCCCGATGATGTATTCAAAGCTCTCCTCTGTGTATGGCGGTGCACGCGCCCGGGGGCCCAGCGAGCATTACGCCTACCGTGCCGAGAATCTCGAAGTAACCATCGATGTCCAGCGTGCCGCAGGTCAGCCGAATCAGCTCGCAGTAGTAGGTATGTTGTTGCACGACGAGGGCATGGTTGGCGGCTTACGCCCCGCCACGGCTAGCCTGCTCGCGGAGAATCAGGTGATCTCAAGCGCACAACTCGACGAACTTGGCAGTTTTGTGCTGGAAGATGTCTCGCCTGGCGACTACGTACTCTCGCTTCGTTTGCCGGATCTCGAAGTCGTTATCGAGGCGTTGGAACTATAACCCCGAGTATTCGCATTCCCTTACGCTTTGTCAATAAAAACAGGAGGCTTGGGTAGAAACCCAAACCTCCTGTTGTGTTTTGATAGCAGTCTTATGCGTCGAAGCCATCGGCGATGAAGGCCGTCAGGTCGGCGACGCGCACCGAGTAGCCCCACTCGTTGTCGTACCAGGCCACGACCTTGAAGAAATCATCGCCCAAGCTCATGGTGAGCGGCAAGTCCACCACACTCGAATATTCGGTGCGGATGAAGTCGGTCGAGACCAACTCTTCCTCGCTGACACCCAAGATGCCCTCGAGCTCCTCGCTCTCGGCGGCCTCGCGGAAGGCGTTGTTGATTTCCTCGACGCTCGTTGGGCGCTCCAACTGTACCGAGAAATCGACGAGCGACACGGTCGGCGTGGGCACGCGCAACGCGAAGCCGTCGAACTTGCCCTTCAACTCGGGGATGACCAGTGCCACTGCTTTGGCTGCGCCAGTGGTGGTCGGTACAATGTTGATGGCCGCAGCACGAGCGCGCCGCAGATCCTTGTGCACATTGTCCTGAATGTTCTGGTCCATCGTGTAGGAGTGGACCGTCGTCATCATACCGCGGCGGATGCCGAAGCGATCGTTCAGCACCTTGGCCACAGGCGCCAAACAGTTGGTGGTGCACGAGGCGTTCGAGATGATGTGGTGGACGGCGTGATCATACTTATCCTCGTTCACGCCCAAGCAGATCGTGATGTCCTCGCCCTTTGCGGGTGCCGAGATGATCACCTTCTTCGCGCCGGCCTCGAGGTGCGCCCGCGCCTTTTCGGCATCGGTGAAGCGTCCCGTCGATTCGATCACGATGTCGATGCCCAGCTCGCCCCAGGGCAACTTGGCAGGGTCGCGCTCCGAGAAGGTCTTGAGCTTGGTCACGTGCGGTTCGCCATCTTCGTCGTACATCGTGACGCTGATGCTGTCCTCGGTGGCCGTGACCTCGCCCTCGAACGGACCGTAGGTCGAGTCGTAGCGCAGGAGGTGCGCGAGAGTCTCGTTATCGGTCAGGTCATTGACTGCAACGACTTCAATATCTCCTAGGTAGTTCTCCAGGATGGCCTTGAAGCTCTGGCGCCCAATTCGGCCAAAGCCATTGATCGCTACGCGTGCCATGATGGATCTCCTTACTTCTATGCATATAGTGCAGCATGAACAATATTTTCGTGTACGGCTCATTATAGCACGGCTTCTCGTGCTTGCTTCTCGTACGCGTTCATTCAGTGACCCAACTGCGCCAATGGGCTGATTTTTTACCGCTCAACGTGTTTCATGCTCCATCTGATAGGTATTGTGACGATAGGCAAGCACGTCTTCGCTTGCGCCGACGGGCTTCTCGACGTTGTGTGGTGTCGATATACTCCTACAAGCAGCGCAATGATGTGGTTGTGCTATTGACACCGATGGTTGGAGCGCGATACGAGGGCGTGTAGCTGCGCGATTTGGCTGGTCGTGACCGCGGTTTTTGTTTGCAAGTCGATAAAATGCTGTATAAATTGCGGTTCGCGTGCTTGTTCTGCTTGTGCTACAATAGAGCGTATTCTGCAACGTCCGAAAGGTAGGTTGCCATGGCGCTAAAAATATTGTTTGGCGTTGCTGTTGTGCTTATTGTATGGCTTGCCTTCATTGGTTTTCGCCGTGGGTTACGGCGTGGCATAATGACTCTTGCTGGCTCGCTGCTTGGGGCCATTATGGTAAATTTTTGGGGAGAGCAATGGGGGTTCTATCTCGCAGAACGTTTCATTGGTGCTCGCCAAGAACAAGTGGTTTTTTTCGTCAGTAGCTTTGTGTTTCTGACTTGCGCATTGATCATCGGGTATGGCGGTGGCATCATGCTCGGCAAAAAAGAGCGCGGGCCATTCTCTCGCCAGTTGGCGAGCCTGGTGCTTGGTGCGGTGAACGGCACACTGATTACATCATACCTGTTTCGTTTTGGTGTTGCCCATAACGATGGTATGTTGGAATTGATCAATTTCTGGCCGCCCACTCGTTGGTTGTATCAAGGGCTGCCGTTGTTGTTTTTAGTTGTGACGGTTGGTTCCACACTGCTCATTCTTGTGCGATTGCTTCTCTCCCTCAGTAAACAATGGGCCGCCGCCTCTGCCGCAGCCTCGGCAGCGCCCAAGCCCGCACAGAAGCCAGCACCGAAACCAGCCGCCGCTCCGGCCTCGAAACCCGCCGCACAAGCATCGAAACCCGCTTCTTCAGCCCCAGCCGCTACCGCAGCCGTCAATGTGCCGCCTCCTACGAGCGCATCTTCACCACCTTCATCATCGACTGTTGGCAATCGTGAAGTGCTCGACAAAGTTAACGACGCGCTGAAATCATAGAAAGAAAGCGCGCTGGAAACCGCTGCCTTCAGGCACGCGGAGGAAGCGCGCAGCGGCGCGAGAAGGACTCACACATTGACGCTTCGCGCCGCTTGAACATACGTTCAATGTGTGGTAGCCTCTCATATTATGAGGCTGACGATACAACTGAAGCTGCTTCCCACGCCAGCGCAAGCCGATGCGCTCAAGCGTACGCTTGAAACGGGGAAGGCGATCAAGAACGTGCGCTACCGCCACCGGCGGCTCAGGAACAAGTT
>CALKHR010000076.1 GCA_937988885.1 uncultured Roseiflexaceae bacterium
CATGCATTAGGCACGCCGCCAGCGTTCGTCCTGAGCCAGGATCAAACTCTTCATACTGTATATGAAGTAATTCCGATTAAAATCGGATTACATCTCACAAGTCTCTCAATTATTGTTGGTAAGGTGCAGCGCAGGCGCTTGACAAAATAAAACCAGCACTGAAAGTGCTAGTTCGGTTTTGTCAGGTTGTTGTGTCTACCGAAAATGGTGAGACATTGCCTTACGTTCACGGGTCGGGATTATAGCACGCCCCTATACCCTTGTCAAATGTTTTTATCGGCGTTGTTTTGTAGCATGTTCCTCAAACGGCTTGTGTAGCGATGTGCTATAATGCATCAGGCTCTTACTCTGCGCGGAGCGACCCTCGTGATCAACCAGGCTGTAATCTCAACTGAGCACCTTCTGAATACGCTGGAACGGCTCGTTAAGATGCCGGGTAGTCCCAGCCAAACCGATGAGCTTGCGGCGGTGGCCGAGTGCGTGGCATCGCTGATGCGTGCGCACGAGCTGACGGTCGATGTGATCCCAACAGCTGGCGCTCCGATTGTGATTGGGCGTCGGGCGGGGCGGCATCCCTTTACGCTGCTGCTCTATCATCACTACGATGTGGCGTCGCCAGGGTCGTGGCGTGCGTGGAATCACGATCCCTTCCAATTGGCCGAGCGCGAGGCGATGCTGTATGGCCGTGGCGTTGCCGATGGCAAAGGGCCGCTGGCCGCCCAACTGAGCGCGATCTCGGCTTTGCTGGCCGCCGAGGGCGAGCTGCCCTGTGGGGTGGTGTTCGTCGTCGAGGGCGAGGCGCTCAGCGGGAGCGAGCATCTGGGCGCGGTGGTGGCCAAATACGCCGATCTGCTACGGGCCGATGCCTGTGTGGCGATCGGCGGCGAATGCGACCGTTCGGGCCGTCCGCTCTGCTATAGCGGCTCGAAGGGGCTGCTGCAGGTCCGCCTGAGCGTGCAGGGCGCGAGCCAAGTGCTCCCAACCGGCCTCTCCGCCAGCGTGCCGAATCCGCTTTGGCGCTTGTTGTGGGGCTTGGGTCATCTCAAGAGCGATCTTGAGGAAGTGCTGATCAACGGCTTCTACGACGATGTGGAGGGGCCGAGCCGCAGCGAGAATCAGGCGTTGCGCTCGGTTACGCTCGATGAAGCTGGGCGCCGCAAGGCTTGGGGCCTCGATCACTTCTTGTTCGGTATGGAGAATGTGACGTTGGTGCGCACCGAGGCGACGATGCCCACCTGCAACATCACGTCGATCACGACCGAACCGAGCGGCGATTTCCAGGCCATCCCCACATCTGCTTCTGCTCGGCTCGATTTCCAACTGGTGCCGAACCAGCGCCCCGAGGTGATTCTGGAGTTGCTGCGCGAGCATTTGTTGAGCAAAGAGATGACCGATGTGGTGGTGGAGCGCTTGCCGGGCGGGTATCCGTCGGCCCGCAGCTCCTTCGAGCACCCGTTTGTTGCTCTGTTGTGCAATGTGGGCCAGTATGTGTACAATGCCCCGCTGGCGCTGCTGCCGTACGGGCCGTTCACGTTGCCGCTGCACTTCTTCGCCGAGGCGTTCCAAATTCCAACCGTTGCGGTGGCCTGCGCGCGCTACGATAGCTCGACCAACGGTCCCAACGAGCATATTTTGCTGCCAGATTTAGTGCGTCACGGACAGCTTCTGATTGAGCTGATCGAGGCTTGTGCTGGCGAGAGTCAGCCCTAAAGAGCAGTACAACGCCATGAATTTGACAGCATAGGCCAACTGTGCTACTATATCAAGCGCGCAAATGCTATCGTTCGCCGGTGTAGCTCAGTGGTTAGAGCGAACGACTCATAATCGTTAGGTCAGTGGTTCAAATCCACTCATCGGCACCAACCATAACCGCCCTGATGACGCATATCCTACGCTTGTCAGGGCGGTTTGTTTATTCCTCGCAGAACTCGTGCGTTTGAGGTGTCTGCGATGCTCCAGCCCTATCACCTCACTATCCGATTTCGCCAACACGCCAATGATGCTCTGTTGGATCTTGAGACCGACGATGGCGCGGCTGATGTGGCGACCTTTGTGCCGCCGTTCGGCGATGACCTGCCGTTGGTTCTGCGTGCGCTCGATTGGGCGCAGTTTCCTCCCGGTGCTCGCCCACCCTGGTTGTTCGACGCCGATGCGCAAGCTCGCCTGACGGCGCTGGGTTTGTGGGAGGGGCGTCGTCCCGCCGAGGATATCCACGCGCGGGTTGGGCGTGCGCTGTACGCTGCGCTGAATGTGGAGCCTGCTGCGACGATCATTCAGCAGGCCCGTGCATCGGCGCGCGCCAATGGTCAGCCGCTGGAGTTAGTGTTGCGCTTCGCCCGTTCGTCGGCGGCGCTCGCTGATCTGCCGTGGGAGGCGCTGTGGGAGGATGCGGAATCCGGCGGTCTGCCGCTTCTGTTGGCGCAAGGTAGCCGCAGTTCGTGCGTGCGGTATTTGTCGCTGCCACACCCTGCCCCGTCGCCCCGCCCGCCCGGGCGCGCCCTGACGCTGCTGGCCGTCTCACCGCACGCTGGCATCCCCGAACCCTTGCTCCGCGAACAGCGCGATGCCCTCTCCAAGGCGCTGCAGCCGCAACTCGATTCGCAGCTCTGCACATTGATTATGCCCGAGCCGCCGCTGACTCCGGTGGGTCTGCTCGAACTTGTTAGGCAGCATCAACCGGATATCCTGAGCTTTTACGGCCACGGCGAGTGGCGCGATGGGCAGGGGTATTTGCTGTTCGATGCGCCGAACGGCGGCCAGGAGTGGGTCGCGGCGAATCGCTTGGCTCCGCTGGCCGATAGCGGCCTGCGTATGTTGATGCTGCACGCTTGCCGCAGCAGCCAGCATGGCGGGGATACGATGCTCTCGGGCGTGGCGGGGCTGTTGAGTTCGCTGGGGCTGCCTATCGTGTTGGCGATGCAGTCGTACATTCGCATCACGGCGGCCACGCGCTTCCAGTCCATGATCTGCCGTGCGATCGCGGAGGGCCAGAGCGTGCAGGAGGCGTTGGCATGGGCGCGGGCGGTAGTATACGCCGAGGAGCGCGATGCGGCGAGTTGGTATGTGCCCACGTTGATGATCGCGAGTCGCAACGATGCGCCGTTGCTGTTGATCGCTCCGCCGAATCAGACGATGCCATCGGATCTGGTGGGTGCGCAGGCGATGGCGCGGGCGGGCATTCGGCGGGCGTCGCGCTTGTTGAGCCAATCGGGCGCGGCGACGAGCGGCTCGATGCTGACACGTTTGGCGGCTGGCGCGCTGTTGGCGTTGTTCGCTGCGGATTTCTCCGAGCAGAATGTGCGCGCGTTGTTGAGCGAGTTGGGCGAGCGGCAGTTGGCCGATTGGGCGATGGCTTGGTTGGCTGTCCCCGAGCATACGGCGCTCGTGGCACAGTCCGATGAACTGCAGGCGTTGCAGGCGCTGGCGAACGATCTCGATCAAGCGATGCAGCGCGATGTGGTGTTTGCCGATGCGATCGCGCAACTGATCGAGCGAACGGCTGCTATCCCCGCCGCGCTCGATGGCTTGGCCATGCAGATCGATCGGCAGACTGATATGATGCTCGATGTGCAGGTGCAGTTGCGCACACAGGAGGCGTTGCTGACCGCATTGCGCAACGACCTGCGCGAGACGAAACAGCACCAGGGCCACTTGAACCAAGTGTTGTTACAGGCGCTCGATACGCAGACCGAGCGGTTGTTGAAGGCGTATGCGCAGGCTTCCTCGCAACACTCTCAGGAGATCCAAACGGTGTTGCAGGCGGTGCGCGCTCTGCACGACGAGGTGCGTGCCCTGATCCCGCAGCCGTCGTTGCCCCCGCAGACCAACATCGGTGGCGATGTGGTGATGGGCGACAAGGTGATGGGCGATAAAGTGATGGGCGACAAGGTCGTCTATAACGGGCCCACCTCGCCGCCGCTCGATGCGTTCCAGATCGGTAAGAGGATTATGGTGCTTCAGCGACGCCTTGCGATGCTGCGTGAGCAGGCCAGCAAGTTCGCGCCGAACGTCCCGCAATCCCTCCAACGTGAGATCGACATGCTGCAAGCTGAGATCGCTCGGCTTCAGGCGTTGGGGCTCTGAAGTAAAACTTGACAATTCGAGGCAACTATAGTAACATCTCGTGAAACAATTGAATAGCGCACACTCTTATCCAGAGAGGTGGAGGGACCGGCCCTATGAAGCCTCGGCAACCACCGAATGAGATGTTGGCCTCGATGCGGAAACGCTCGGCGCATCTCAGGAGGAATGGTGCTAATTCCGGCAGCGCAGACTGGAAGATGAGAGGCGACCGCTGACGTGACGCCTTTTCCATGTGTTTTGGAAAAGGCTTTTCTAATCAAAAGACGCCTATCGTATCCGCTGCGATAGGCGTCTTTATTTGTTTGTCGTACAGAAGGAAGGTACTGCATGTCTGCTTTTACTGCCACGATCACCTCCTCAACGGCTGTTGATGTCGCACGCATCCGCGAGGATTTTCCGGCACTTCAGCAGCAGGTTCACGGCCAACCGCTGGTGTTTCTCGATAGCGCGGCGTCGTCGCAGAAGCCGGTGCAGGTACTCGAAGCGATGGAGCAGGTGTATCGAGCGACCTACGCCAATGTGCATCGGGGTGCTTATAGCTTCAGTATGCACAGTACCGACCTGTACGAACAGGCCCGTGCGAAGATCGCGCAGTTCATCGGCGCGGAATCATCGGATCAGATTGTGTTCACCCGCAACGCCACCGAGGCGCTGAATCTGCTGGCGTACTCCTACGGGCGCACGGTGTTGCAGCCTGGCGACGAGATTTTGATCAGCGAACTAGAGCACCACGCAAATTATCTGCCCTGGCTGGAGTTGGCGCGCCATTGTGGTGTGAAGGTGAAGCAGATCCCGTTGACGAGTGATGGGCGGCTCGATCTCGAATCGCTCGATACACTGCTGACGCCACAGGTGCGCCTGGTGAGTTTCGCGCATGTCTCGAATGTGTTGGGCACCATCACCGATCCCCGCGAGATCATCGAGCGGGCGCACGCGCTGGGTGCGGTGGTTGCCTTGGACGCTTGCCAATCGGCGCCGCATATGCCACTGAATGTGCAGGAGCTTGGCGCGGATTTCGTGGTCTTTTCGGGCCACAAGATGCTGGGGCCGACGGGTATCGGCGTGTTGTACGGTCGCAGCGAGTTGCTGGCCGCGATGCCGCCGTTTATGACTGGTGGCGATGTGGCCCGCGATGTGGGCTTGGACGATGTGGTGTGGGAGGATGCGCCGCTAAAGTTCGAGGCTGGCACGCCCGCGTTCGTTGAGGCGATCGGTTTGGGCGCGGCGGTCGATTATCTCTCGTCGATCGGGATGCAGGCGGTGCGCAACCACGAGCGCGATTTGGTGGCGTATGCGCTACGTCGCTTCGAGGAGATCCCCAATGTGCGCGTGTTCGGGCCGACCGATCCCGAGGTGCGTGGCGGTGTGATCACCTTTGTGGTCGATGGCATCGCGCCGCAGGATTTGGCGCTTGAGCTCGACCTGCGCGGCGTGGCGATCCGTTCGGGCCGCCATTGCGCGCACCCGCTGCACCGCCGTTTGGGGATCGCTGCCAGCGCTCGGGCGAGCTTCACGATCTACAACGATTATAGCGATGTCGATGCGCTTGTGGATGGGATTATCGAGATTCAGCGCCTGTTCGCATCGGGCGAGACGACTGCTGGTGCCCGCCGCCCTAAGCAAGCAGCCCAACTCGACTGTAGCGCCGATGCGTGATCTATCTGCGGTTTGCATAGCATATCTTCGGTGGGTACAATGTGCCCGAACTTCTTTTATGCGACAAGGATACTGCTATGCAGCTTGATGATACGACTGCGCCACGGCGAGTGCCGTTGTCGGTGCTTGATCTGGCGATCGTTGGTCGGGGTTCGACATCTGCACAGGCGCTCGCCGATACGACCCGTTTGGCGCAGCGCGCCGAGGAATTGGGGTATCTGCGCTTCTGGGTGGCCGAGCATCACAATATGCCGTACATTGCGAGTACGAATCCACCCGTGTTGATGGCGCATTTGGCCGCGAAGACGAATCGGATTCGGATTGGCTCGGGCGGTGTGATGCTGCCGAATCACGCGCCGCTGGTGGTGGCCGAGCAGTTCGCGATCCTCGAATCGCTGCATCCGAACCGCATCGATCTGGGGATTGGGCGCGCTCCAGGCACTGATCCGGCCACGGCTGCTGCGCTGCGTCGCGCGCCCGCGAGCTTGGGTGCCGAGGAGTTTCCTCGCCACTTGCTGGACCTGATGGGCTTGCTGGGCGATCCTCGCCTGCCTCAGGGGATGTGGAATCGTTTCTCGGCCACGCCCGTGCTCGAGCGTTCGCCCACGATCGTGCTGCTTGGTTCGAGCGATTATAGCGCGCAGTTGGCGGGTCAGCTTGGTTTGCCGTTCGCGTTCGCCCATCATTTCGATACAGGCGGCACGCTGATGGCGCTCGATCTGTACCGCGAGACGTTCACGCCCTCGGCGATTTTGCAGAAGCCGTACGCGATCGTGACGGTGGCTGCACTGGCCGCTGAGACGGAGGAGGAGGCGATTTGGTACGCCGGACCGAGCCAGCTCGCCACGTTTGCGCTGCGCCATGGCCGCCCGCTAGAGTTTTTGTCGCCCGCCGAGGCCGCTGCTCATCCCGATCTGCCGTTGGCGCGCCAGATGCCCAGTAACCGCATTTTGGGCACACCCGAGATGATCGTCGAGGGTTTGGAGGCGCTCCAGCAGGCGACTCAGGCCGATGAGCTGATGCTGCATCCCTTTACGCAGGGCTACCCCGAGCGTGCCCGCTGCCTCGAATTGATCGCGGAGCATTGGATGAAGTAGGCCACAATTTGGCATAGTAACGCGCTCCGTCGGGTGTTGCCAAGCGCCCGACGGAACGTCTCTCGATTGCTGGTTGCACCCAGCACTTTTTTTCGCTATAATAATCACAACAATCTGTATCAAGTTTGTTGTGAATTATCTTGGAAATAGACCATGCGCCCTTGCGGCGCAGCAGCTATACAAGGATTGCCTTATGCCTTCTCTGCGACTCGATGCGCCGCCCGCAAGTGTTTTAGTGGTGGCTGCTCATCCCGATGATATCGAATTTTATGCAGGCGGCACGTTGGCTGCGTGGATCAGCGCTGGAGCCACGGTTCACTATTTGTTGGTGACCGATGGTGCTGCTGGCAGCCGCGACCCAAACGTGACGACGGCGGAGTTGGCGCAGCAGCGACGGCGTGAGCAGCGTGCGGCTGCGCAGACGCTAGGGGTGTCGTCGGTGACGTTTCTCGGTTACCCAGATGCCGGGTTCGATGCGAACCTGGAGCTGCGCCTTGCGATCGCGCGGGTGATCCGCCAGACGCGCCCGGAGGTGGTGCTGACGTTCGACCCGACGCGCTACTACCACGCGAACGGTATCAATCACCCCGATCACTTGGCGGTGGGCGCGAGTACGCTAGGTGCGGTGATGCCGCTGGCCAATACGCTGTTGGCGGCCCCGAGCTTGATGGCCGAGGGCCTAGAGCCGCACGATGTCTCGGCGGTGTATCTGTTCGAGACGGCGACGCCGACGCATTGGATGCCGCTGGAGGAGGCGGATGTGAGCCGCAAGCTGGCCGCGATGGGGAAGCATACCAGCCAGTTGGAGCTGTGGGATGGGGTGGGTGCTGCCCGTGACCACGGTGTGCAGATGGCGCAGTTGGCGCAGCTCCAAGGGGTATCCTGCGCGCAGGCCGAGGGGTTCACGTGCGTGCGTCTGAGCGCGCCCGCTCCGGTGCGCTTGGAGCTGCCGCTCACACAACGCCAGCCGGTGCAGTATTCGCTTCAGGCGTTGTAGTGGGGTTATTCACAGATTAGGTTTAGTGTTTTGTGATGTCGATGGTTTGCTAGGTTGCAGGCCATCGACATTTCGTTTTTTAGGGAAGTACTCGTGACT
>CALKHR010000077.1 GCA_937988885.1 uncultured Roseiflexaceae bacterium
GCGATCAGCCGCATAGTGGAGGAACCTGCACAAGCGTCGCTTGCCGCAGGGCGATGCTGATAGCGCCTCGTGAAGCTACGAGGTGGTAGTAGTAGACCGCTTGACACACGCCGAAGGTAACGCCCTCGCTCATCTTTTTTTCGCCGTATCGCGCAACGGCTAGTTGGGCTTGGAGATGCAGCGCAACCGCAGTTTCAGCGCCAGTCGCTAGGGCAACGCGGCCACATCCACTAGCGTGGGTGGCCAGCTATGATGGACTTGGGCGGGGGGCTGTACCCTAGCACGGAGTAGACCTATTTCATCGCATAACAGTGCGTTTTATTGCTACTGCAGGCTACAACAGGTTTCCCTCCTGACAATTTTTCCAAATCTACATAATCTGTGGATGATCCCTCAAATCTCCCTCTTGACAAGCCCCTCATTCTTCATATAATACCTAATATACTTATGGATATTTTTCATAGGGAATGAGCAACGAGATGGAAACACAGATCCGCAAAGGCACCACCACCCTAGCGATCCTCAAACTGCTGGTGGATGTCGGTGAGCCGATGCACGGTTATCAGATCGCTCGCGAACTGGAGAAGCGCAGCCAAGGCTCCTTCCAGTTCAAGGAAGGTCTGCTCTACCCACGGCTGCATCAAATGGAGCGCGAGGGGCTGATCCAGAGCAGTTGGGAGGGCGAGGTTGGGTCGCGCCGCCGCAAAATGTATGTGCCGACCGCCGCCGGGCGCGAGCAGTTAGCGCGAGAGCTCGAACAGTGGCAGATCTTTAGCCTCAACATGGACCGATTGTTAGGGTTAAGCGAGTGACTACACCTGCTCAATCAATTGATGAACTGGTGGCCCAGATCCAGGCCCACCTTGGACTGGAGGCCGACACGGAGTACGAGGTACTGGAGGAGATTCGCGGCCACCTTGAAGAATCCGTGCAGGAAGCGCTGCTCCAAGGGCGCGATCCACAGGAGGCACTTCGGGCGGCTGCCGAGGACTTCGGGATCGTGCAGACCGCCCAGGCGCTCCGCGAGACGCATCAGGGCTGGGGCATGCGCGAGGCGTTGGCGCTAGCGGCGGTGCCCGTGCTGGCCACCATCGTGATGCGTTGGCTGATCTTCGCGCCGGACGGCACGGCGGTCGCTTGGCGTGTGCTGCTGAGTTGGCCCAATCTGATATTCGTGGCTCTGTTGGTGTTGCTGGTGCCGCTGTGGCAGTTCGCCCATCGGCGCTATGCGATGGTGTTGTGGCTGTTTTTCTGGAGTCTATCGCTCAGTTCGCTGGTATGGGCGAAGCTGCGCTGGTAGCTGATGCGCCATATTGCGCGAGGAGAATGAAGTGTTGGCAGAGACAAACGTGAACGAAACGCGGCGACCAACAACGGCAAGTCACTTGTCGATCATCGAGACGATCCTGCGCGAACGGCGCGCCTTTTTCGAGCAGATCCGGCTTGGGCACGACCTCAACGTCAAAATGCGGGCGATGCTGATCTCTAGTGTGATGTTCCTGGCGCTCTACGGCGCGGTGCTGGGCTCCACCAGCAGCCTGTGGCAGACGCTCAGTTCCGCCGTTAAGCTGCCGCTGCTGTTTTTGGCGACGCTGGTGATCTGCGCGCCGACCCTCTACTTCTTCAACCTGATCTTCGGCTCGAACCAGAGCCTCAGCCAGAACATCGCGATTATGCTGACGGCTATCACCGTGACGGCTGTGGTGCTGTTGAGCTTCGCGCCGATTGTGCTGTTCTTTATGCTCTCCAGCAGCAACTATCAGTTCTTCAAGCTGTTGAACGTGGGTGTGTTCAGCGTGGCTGGCTTGATCGGCGTGTCGTTCCTCAATCAGGGCATGCAATCGGTGACTCTCGGCAACGACCCTGGCGTGAAGGCGCGGCGTATGGTGGTGCGTCTATGGATCGTGGTATACGCCTTTGTGGGCAGCCAAATGGCCTGGACGTTGCGCCCCTTCATTGGCGCGCCGAGTATGGAGTTCGAGTTGTTCCGGCAGCTCGGCGGCAATTTTTACACCAATATCGTGGCGAGCTTCAGCGAACTGCTCGGCTTTGGGATTGTGAGGTAGGCGATGAGAGAGCGACAGTCTGCAAAGCTGGATACCTGGCTCGATCTGCTGGCCGATGTGGTGGCCGAGCGTTTGGCTCAACGCGATAGTGCCGCGCCCACCGTGCCGCTGGTGGATGGCATCACTGAGCGCTTGGAGCAACAACCATCGTCCGAACCACCCGTAGCACTCGTATCGCTAGAGCACGAGACATCAGAGGAGGAGACTGCGCCGGAGGAGGTGTCGGAGGATGAGTCTCTCGTGGTGGTGCCGCCGCTGCCCTATAGCAATGGCTTGGTGTTGCGCCTTGCGGCAGTGGTTTGCGTGATCGTGGTGCTGATCAACATCCCGCTCAATTCGCAGGGCGTAGCGTTGGCGCGCGCCGTGCCGGGTGTGAGCTCGATCCTGATCCGCAATGGCTTGTTGGTACAGGAGGAAGGTAGCGAGGAGATCTGGGAGTATTATCAAGGCGCGTTTCGGCATATCAGCAGCCTCGACGCTTTTCACGCTCACGGTTATCAGTGGCGTAATGTGCATACCGTCGCGCCGGGATTTTTGGAGAACTACCCCAAGGGCAAGCCCCGCCACTTGCTGATGCATTGCTCGCAAAGCCCGCACTTCTACCTGATCGCCGACGGCAAGAAGCATTGGATCAGCAGCTTAGAGGCGTTCAACTCCGCAGGCTTCGAGTGGGACGACACCGTGCGGATCAACTGCGACTTTTTGCGCAACCTTCCTGATGGCGAGAGCATTCCGCCAGGTTTGCCATTCCCCGAATTATAGTCTTGCATTGACATAACAGGAGCGTTTTATGCAGCGATCATGGCTGTGGTGGTTCGTGCTATTCGAAATTGTGGTATTGCTGGTGGTGTTCGGCTTGTTGTGGTTCTCCGACCCCTCTCATTTGGATGCGCCCGGTCTCGCGTTGCGCGCATCGTACGGGGAGTGGGTGTACGCGCACAGCACTTGATGCCAACCAACAGGTCGTAATTGCGGTGCATGCATTCACGCTGATATCGACTGTCGCCGTATCCCAACAACTGCTGCATTGGGCGCATCCTTTGTTGCGCATTGGCTTCACCGTCTGTTGCGGCATTGGGGCGCCGTTCATAGTCGGGTTTTTGTTTGGGATGTTTAGCACCCGTTTTTTGGATTGATGCCATCCACATCCCGCTTGAGGATCGGAGCTGCGAAGCGTTCGCGGGTCCGATTATTGTTGTGCATCGTCGTAAGCGAACATCACCCTTCAATGCTCACTCTACACCTGGATTGATTTGAATAGGTGCCAACGCTTGACACAAGCAACATTGCCATGATATAAAATGATCGAATAGTCAGTCAAATGAACGATCGATCATTATGGAGCTACAATGTCTACACCCGACACATTCCAAGCACAACTCTCAGCACTACGACGCGAGCAAATCCTGCATGCAGCAGCGCAGGTATTTGCGGAGCACGGCTTTCATCGCACAACAGTCCGCGATGTGGCGCGGGCTGCTGGTGTTTCAAACGGGACGATTTACAACTACTTCGAGAATAAAACCGCGTTGCTGCTTGGAATCCTTGATCGTCTGAACGCTGCTGAGCGGCAGGCCATTGAGCGGGCACAAGCTCAGGCCACCGATCTCCATTCGTTCACTCGTCACTACTTCCAGAATCACCTTCAGGTTTTTGCCACAGAAAATCAGGAATTGTTGCGCATCGTGCTGTCCGAGGTGTTGGTGAATGCCGATCTTCGCGAACGTTATATTCACCAGATCGTCGGCCCGACCTTTATCTCGCTATTGCAGCAACTAGCGCCGCTGGCGGAGCAAGAGTCGCTGTCTCCCGAAAAGCTCCAATTCACTATTCATCTCATGTCATCGATGCTGTTGGGTGTGCTGATGACACGGATGTTTGATGAAGAATCAGCACAACTGATTTGGGATAAACTCCCCGATGCGCTAGCCGATTTGTTTTCTGAGGGGCTGCTTGGTCGATAGGTTGGCTGAAAGGGAAGCTTAGTATGTGAGCGTGGTACAACAATCAGGAGGTTCCTATGGTGCCTTTGTTATCGGTAAACATTGCTAGCCCCGAGTTTAAAGCCAACCAATACCCATTTTATGCCCGACTTCGTGCGGAAACGCCTGTGGTGCGCGTAACTCTTCCCGATAAGCGTGTAGCTTGGATTATTACGCGGTATGACGATGTTTTTGCTGCATTGCGCGACCAGCGCCTAGTCAAGGATCGTCGGAACGCGATGACCGAGGAAGAAGCGAAGAAACAACCGTGGGTGCCGGGTATTTTTAAAACATTATCAAGTAACATGCTCACCTCGGATGGCTCAGATCACCGACGATTGCGGGGATTCGTGCAACAGGCGTTTACACCGCGTATCCTTGAGCGCTTGCGGGAGCGTGTGGAGGAGGTGAGCAAGGAACTGCTTGATGAGGCGCTCGCAAAGGGCCGTATCGATTTGATCCAAGCGTACGCCCAACCTCTGCCAGCCACGATTATTGCCGAGATTCTTGGCGTACCGGATGCCGATCGCCGAAAGTTTCAACGTTGGTCGAATGCTCTTATTCTGGCGACGGCCTCCCCGCTATTCGCCCTACGAGCGTTACCGCCCATTTTCGCCCTGTTGCGCTACATCCGCAGATTGGTGCGCGAACGGCGTGCCCAACCAAACGACGATCTGCTGAGTGCGCTCATCCAGGCTGAATCGGCGGGCGATAAGCTCAGCGAGGACGAAGTGTTGGCAATGGCGTTTCTTCTGCTTGTGGCTGGCTACGAGACGACTGTGAATTTGATTGGTAATGGGACGCTTGCTTTGCTGCAACATCCTGAGCAATTAACGCGTTTGCGCAGCGACCCAGCGCTGATTTCATCTGCTGTGGAGGAATTGCTACGGTATTCCAATCCAATCGCAACAACGATTGACCGCTACGCCAGTGAAGATCTGACGATCGCTGGAGCCACAATCCCACGAGGGGCATTGGTTTTTCTCGCACTCGCATCGGCGAATCGTGATGAACATCAATTTGTTGATCCTGATGTGCTAGACATAACACGTGAGCCAAATAAGCATGTCTCGTTTGGTTGGGGCGCACACTACTGTATTGGTGCACCGTTAGCGCGTCTCGAAGGACAAATCGCCATCAACACACTGCTGGATCGTTGCCCAAATCTCCGCCTCGATGTTCCCTCCGACACGCTTCGCTGGAGGCCGGGCTTAGAGATGAATGGCTTGGAGACGTTACCTGTTAGTTTGTAGGGTTCGCGTTATTGGGATGCTCATTGTGCGTTTTGGGGATTGAAGGCACCGTATTTTGGCTTGAGGATCGGATCTGCGAATCGCTCGCGGGTCCGATTATTGTTGCCCTACCGCAGAGTGCGAGCAGGCCTGCGCTCAAGAGCGCCACTTCGTCTTGATAGTCGACGGTTTGTGCATCCTCGCTGAGTCCAAGCGCTGAACATAGTCCATTGCGATCTTCCCCATAGCATCACATCATTGCGGATTTGCTACAATAGGCGCTGTTCTATGTGTCGCCTATTCGACCTCATCTTCTTGGCGATTCTAGCGTGGTTTCGATGGTACGTGTGAATGGGGGATGTGTATGGAGTTGACCTTTACCACGCCTGCCTTGTTATTTCCGGCTATCTCGCTGCTGTTGCTGGCCTACACCAATCGCTTTTTGGCACTGGCCTCGCTCATCCGCAATCTGCACGATCGTTACCACAGTGAGCCGAACCCCGGCATCAGACGCCAACTGGTGAATTTGCGCTACCGCATCATCATCATACGCAATATGCAGATCTGCGGTGTGAGCAGTTTTTTCTTCTGCGTGCTGTGTATGCTTATGTTGTTCGCAGGGCTGCAAGAGGTGGGTCAATGGCTGTTCGGCACGAGCCTGGTGCTGTTGCTGATCTCCCTGG
Source organism: uncultured Roseiflexaceae bacterium (assembly GCA_937988885.1). Lineage (GTDB taxonomy): Bacteria > Chloroflexota > Chloroflexia > Chloroflexales > Roseiflexaceae > CALKHR01. The sequence goes on from CALKHR010000077.1 coordinate 5,964, forward strand.
CCTTGTCGTTGCGCGAGTTGCAGGTATCGATCGATGCATTGGTCGTGCAGATCGAAGATCTTGATCGCTAAAATTAAGCCGAACAGGGCCGTTTGCGCCATCCATCTTTGATTGCGCGGCTGCTAGGCGTTGTTAGAGGAAACGCCAAAAAACAAAGGACATCGCGTCCTTTGTTCAGCTTACACGCTCATACGGATGGAACGTCAACTTAGAGAAACTTCCTGCCAAGGAACCGATTTCAGTGGCACATTCAGCAGGAGCAACGCTAGGTCGCGGCGCCCATAGTAGCCATTTGGTACACCTTGGTCATCGCAGGCAACCAGTGTTGTAGGCATTTGAAGACGCCGATTCTGAAGCCAACGGAGCGCTTCTTCTGCGCGCGTGCGGTCGGCGAGGAGAGCTTTCTCAACCAAGACAACCGCAAAGGTCTGTCCTTGCTTATTAATGACAGTATAGTGGAGTTTCATGACGTACTGCTCCTGCGCGAACCAGTAAGACGTGAGGGTGTTTATCCGAATTTTTACGATTGTACCACATACGACGTAATGTCGTTAGTGCGCGACGTGGCGCTGTTGATGCAAACAAATATCAATTCTAGCGATTATAATGCGGAATTATCGCACTAGTGGTGGGAAAATGTTGTTAGGATTCTTCCCTTTTGGTTATGGTTTTGCAACACAACAGTTGTCGTGTTGTTTGTAGAGATCGATGATTTGGAGATGCTACACTGTGTAGTATATTCTGTTTTGATACCGAATGCAACCTTTTTAGGCTAGGAAGTCCACTTCTATGACAATTCTTGTCGATGAATTGATCGATTATCAGATGCCGCATCTGCCGATCTATTTACGCGGCCTCTGGTGCCATATGATGACGGATGACCTCACGCCGAATGGTCTCGATGAGTTACATGCGATGGCGGAGCGGCTCGGCTTGCAGCGCGCCTGGTTCCAGGATAAGCCGCACTACCCGCACTACGATCTGCGCCCCAACACCCGCGCCCTGGCCATTCAACTCGGTGCCCAAGCCGTGACTGGCGCTGAACTGATCCGGCGCTGTTGGCGGCCTGACTAATGAGGACGAGAGATGCTGCAACTTTACAGCTACTTGCTCTCCCAATCGTAGGCGTAGGCGCGCGTCAGCAACTGAAAGCCGTGATGCGCCAAAATGGGTTGGCTCATCCTGCTGGCGCCCGTGTACACGAAACGATACCCCCGCTGGCGCGCTTCCTCGATCCGGGCCGCCAACACTGCGCTATACAAGCCTTGTTGGCGGTGCGTTGCCAATGTCGCGCCGCCGTAGAGTCCCGCAAATTGGCTGTTTGGATAAAAGTAGATCCATCCTGAACAGGCTGGCGTGCCATCGACCACGCCGAGGTAGATGCTCAGATAGTTCTCGATGCTCAGGTGCGCGCTGAGGCGCTGTTTGAGCCACGCGAAATCGCCGCCCCATACCTGTGCCTCGATATCGGTTAAGAGATCAAGCTCGGATTCGCCGATCTTCCTCACCTCGATATGGCTTGCTGTTTGGGTGGACAGGGCCGTCTCCTCAAGATCCAGCAGCATCACCGCATCGGGATCGTCGTCGGGCGCGAAGCCGTAGTGGAACAGCCTCTCGACCAGTTCCGGCGCACGGTCGTGCTCGTAGTAATGCCACGAGAAGGGTTGGTTGAAGGTGGAGAAATAGTCGATCTCGGCCTGAATCCGCTGATCAAGTTCGTCTGATGCGAGCTTGCTGTACGAGATGTAGTTCCTGCCGGGCGCGGGCCGTACGAAACGCACAAGATCGGCGAAAACCGTTTTGGTGACGCCAGGATGCTCAATGTCGATGCGCTGCTCCTGATCGAAGAGCGCTAAAATCTGCGCTTTTTCCACTGTCTGCCGCCTTCGTTTTATCATTCCAAGTCGAGTGACTACTCCCCCGCCGAAAGGCTGGGGGCTTCTTGGAGCCGTAGCCCCTGAG
>CALKHR010000078.1 GCA_937988885.1 uncultured Roseiflexaceae bacterium
AAGGCGAGCGAGGTAGGAGCGCTGGGGCAGCAGCCGCAGCCGCAGACGCCCCCACAGTTGGTCACGAATGAACGTCAACGCACGGCGGCGCAAGTCCGGCAGCCGCAGCGCATCGACCAGCATGTAGTACCCATCGAGTTCGAGCAGCGGATTGAGGTTGACCAGCGTCGCGATATAACAGGTGAAAGCCAACTTCAGCGCTACCGTGTTGAAGGCCAACTCCGGGCGCAACACCACAAGCAACGCCGCCAAACCGCCCACAAACAGGTCCGACATCGGCCCCGCCGCCGACACCAGAATGCGGGCGTGGCGCGGCGAACGCCAAATATCGCTCGTATCGACGAAAAACGCGGGCGTGCCGAAATACAGCATCACCCCGCCGCCGAACAGATCGCGGCCAAAATGCTTCACCGCCAGCGCGTGCGCGCTCTCGTGCAGCAGGAACGACACCAGCAGCGCCAACCACAGCGCGCCCAACTCCAGCGGCGCCGTCGCGGTGGCCGTGAACAGCAGGCGTTGGCCCGATCCGCGCAAAATCTGCACAAACGCCACCAAGCCCGCCAGCGCCACCAGCGCCCACAGCACGGCGAAGGCGCGTGTGAACAGCAACCACCCCACCGTGCGATACAGCGCGCCGTACCAACCATCGACGTTCGGGATTTGCCAGCGCTGCCCGGTGAACAGACGCAACACGCGGCGGCCCCAACCCTCGGGCGTGTACGCCACAATCCGCTGCTGCAACGCGCGATACACGCCTACCGGTTCATCGGTGAGGAAGCCCTCCTGCTTGAGCGTCGTCACCAGATCGCCCACCGGAACCAACTGCTTGAACTGCAAAAACGCCTGCGTGGCCAACTGCGCCACCGTGCGCGTGCCATCCATCTGATGCCAGATCTCCCGCTGCACAGGTGTCAAGCGCAGATAGTTGCCGCGCGGGCTGCGGATGACCGTGTAGACCTGATCGCCCTCGCTGATCTGCTCCTCGGCCACATCCGGCACCGCACGAGGGCAGTACAGCGTCGGGTCAACCCGCCGCTGCAGGTCGGCCCATGGCTCGGCGGGCGGCGCACTGCGCGAAATCAGGCGGCGCTCCAAACCACGCCAAATATCGCCCGTCCCAACAGCGGGCGCATCAGCACGGCGCGCCACCGAGGCCCACACACCCCACGGGATGTTCGCCTCAGATCCACCACGATACTTCATCTGAGTCATAGCATCGAACGATTGGCGCATACAAACAGGCCATGCGGGATCACCTCTTCATCATAGCATAGTTTCTTGCGTCGCACCCGCAATTACTATCGTCAATAATACGCTCTCAAAGCGTCACTTATCGTGCATTGTCACCGTTTATTGTTAGAGGAAAAGAGAAGCCGCCAGCGCCGCAGCGCCGCCTGTCATGCCTCCGCTCACGAGTGCACGTTGGGCTGCGTCACAGCCACGGCTCGTATCGGGCGGTTGCGTTGCCAGCCGAGCACGCCCTACCAACTTGACCACAACCGCACCGCCCAACCATCACCCACACACCGCAACAGCGGTGTATAATGGCAGGCCGCAATCAAACGGCGGCGCATCTCAAACAAAAAGAGTAATCATCAATTTCGATGAAACACGACACGCCCTATAGTCGCGCCGAAGGCGTTATTCAATTCAGCCACCCTAACGCAGCCGTGCGGCGCAACGCCTTCATCCTGGTGCTGGGATTCATGTCCCTGATCCTCAGCGGCACCGTGCTCCTTCGCCTACCGCTCGCCAGCACACACCAACAACTCACTTGGAACGAGGCGCTCTTCACCTCCACCAGTGCCGTCACGCTGACGGGCCTGAACGTGATCACCATCGCCCAAGACCTCAGCCTGTTCGGGCAGATCGTGCTGCTCGTGCTGATCGAAGTTGGAGGCATCGGCTTCGTCACCTTCTCAATGCTGATCTTCCTGCTAATGGGCCGCCGGATCGGCATTGCCGGGCGGATGCTGCTGCGCCAATCGCTCGGCGTCTTCGACACCATTGGCATTGGCAAACTCACGCTCTACATGGTCTCGGCCATCCTCGGCCTCCAAGCCGTCGGCGCGCTGCTGCTGTGGCTGCGCTGGGGGCCAACGCTCGGCTTCGACCGCGCCGCCTACCTCGCAGTCTTTCACAGCATCAGCGCCTTCTGCAACGCGGGCTTCGACCTGTACAGCGGCGTCGATAGCGTGCTGTTCGGCTTCGACCGCGACCCGTTCACCCTGATTGTCCTGATGGTGCTGATCACGATCGGCGCGTTGGGGCTGCTCGTGATGATTGACCTGATCACCTACCCTTGGCAGCGCCGCCTGATGGTTCACACCAAGTTGATCGTCAGCCTCGCCACGCTGTTCACCATTTTCACCGTGATTATGCTGCTGTTCGATCAAGCGATCGCGGGAGCAGATCGAGGAGTGTTTAGCGCCGAAGCGTTCTGGGTCGCGCTGTTCAAGGGCGTCTCGGCGCGCACCGCAGGCATCACACTCCTGCCGATCAGCGACGTGAGCGAAGCGAGCAAACTGGTCCTGCTCTTGCTGATGTTCGTGGGAGGCGCGCCGGCCTCGATGTCAGGCGGTGTCACGCTCAGCACCGTGGGAGTGTTGTTCGCCACCCTGCACACGATGGTGCGCGGGCAGCCGCAGGTGATCATCTTCCGCCGCACGCTGCCGCTCGAAACCATCAGCAAAGCCGTGGCGATTATGACGATCGCCACCCTGCTCTGCTTCAGCGCCACACTGCTGCTCCTGCTCGGCGGCGCTGGCTCGCTGCTGACAGTGGGATTCGAGGTGATCAGCGCCTTCTCCAACACGGGATTCAGCCTCGGGGTGACCAATACGCTCAACGGCTGGCAGCAACTCGTGATCATCCTGATGATGTTTTGGGGACGGCTAGGGCCGTTGACGCTGGTGGTACTCTTTGTCCAACGCGAACGTCCAACTCTTATTCGTTATCCTGCCGAGCAAATCGTGCTTGGCTAACTACGGTGAATCACTATGTTTCACATGTTGCAGCGCTTACTGCATCGAGGAGGTACGCCTCCACAAGAATCCAACGACCAAGTCAGCGTGCCACGCAGCCAGTGGCGACGCCCGAACCTGCTACCCGATCAGCGGCAATTTTTGGTGATCGGGCTTGGGCGCTTCGGCACCAGCCTCGCCGAGGGGCTGATCGCGCTCAATCACACCGTGCTCGCCGTCGATAGCGACTACCAGCGCGTCCAGGCGCTCTCCGGCGAATTTGCCCACATTTTGCAGCTCGATGCCACCAAGATCGACGCATTGCGCGAGATCGGCGCAGACCAGTTCGACACCGCGATCGTCTGCATCGGCACCGATTTCGAGAGCAATCTGCTCGCGACGGTGCAGTTGCGCAAACTGGGTGTGCGCCGCCTGATCACCAAAGCGCGCACCAAGACCCAGCGCGAGATCCTGCTGCAGGTCGGCGCCGACGAGGTGATTCTGCCCGAGTTCGATGCGGGCATCCGCCTCTCGCGGCGGCTCTCGGCGGTCAACTTCGTCGATTATCTGGAGCTCGATCCCGACGTTGGCGTGATCGAAATGCTGGCTCTCAGCAGCATGCACAACAAAACCCTGGCCGAGCTCGACCTGCGGCATCGCCACGGCCTGACGGTGCTGGCGATCTGGCGTAACGATCAACTGCTGCTGCATCCCGATGCGAGCACGCAGATTAAACCCAACGACAAGTTGCTGGTGTTTGGGCGCGTCGCCGATGCTCGCCGTTGGAAGGGCTAATCGGAGTGCTCAGCATCCCATGAAACGTGGCGCTGCAATCGGGCGTTGTACCTGGTAGAAGTGCGACAGTCGTTGTCGTGCTCTCGGGCAATAATCAAGGCGTAGCACGGTTTCCACTTAGCGAGAAGGGTGCAGATGTCTATGCAACGCGAGTTCCAGTACCACGATGCCACATCCGCAAAGTTCTGGCGCATCACCTGCACAGGCAATCAGACGACGATTCAGTTCGGGCGGATCGGCACGAACGGGCAAACCCAGAACAAAACGCACGCATCGGCGCAGGCCGCTCAGCAGTTCGCCGAGAAACAGATCGCCGAAAAGCTGAAGAAGGGCTACTCTGAGGTGGCGACCACCGCCACGCCCGAGCCTGCACCCTCCCCCGTACCTGAACCTGCGCCCACATCCGAATCTGAACCCGTAGCGCTACCGAGCGCCAGCGATGAAGAACTCGCCCTCGAACCGACCGACTGGTTTTGGGCCAATTGGCGCAAGACCGCGCCGCTGCCGCGCCCAACCAGTCAGCCGCCCTTCGACAAGGCCGATGCGCTGAAACGGCTACGACAGGTCGTCAACGAGATGTATAGCTGGGGGTGGAACTGGCATCTCACACAGATTCCGCCGCTGCCGAGCCGCGAGGAGGCGCACTTCTGGTTGATTGTGCTCAGTGACACCCACATCAAGGGCGTTCAAAAGGTCATCAACAAACTCACAAACAGCTCCATCCATGGCAACCTCAGCGCAGAAGAAGCCTATAATCTCGTGCCACTCACCCAAAACGCTTCTAGGCGAGATCTTTGGGTCAACTTGATGACAGCGTTTATGCCGCTTGAGGAACTATTCGGCTTCCTCTACACAAAGCTGCAACCCTTCGTACAAGCAAGCATTGGCTATAGCGTCCCTCCAGTCTACGAGATCAACACGGGGCTGCACCGCTATGTGCTGCCCTATCTCACCGAAGCCGAGCGCGAGAAGGCTATTGCGTCGCTCCCGCAGCGGCTCGATATCAGCACATGGCCAGATCCGAAGCAGTATCGCCTAACTCCGCCCGAATTTCACTTCGCGGCGATGCTCGGCAGCCATCAGGCCGATCTCTTGGCACTGATCAACAGTTGGTCCTCAACGCTTTTCAACCTGCTCGAATTCGGCTACACCCACCTCCAGCGCCCGCAAGATATCATTTTGGGCCTTCAAGACCCGCAATTGGTCATTGAGCATATGCAGCGCCTTAAGCTCAGGCTCTTTTCAAGCGAGCATATCGCTGCCTGGCTGGCCCACACCGAGTTTAGTCACCTCGATCTAGTGCGCGACGCTATTCTCGCCGAGGGTAGTAAGGATAGTGCCGCTGAGTTGCTGAAGACATTCGCCGCATCGCGCAGCCCAAAAATGGCAGTGCCGATGCTCGAACTGATGCTGCAATCGCGCGCACCGCAGCTTGCCCGCGCCTGGCTCGATGCCCACCCACACGAGGCGATCGCCGGACTGCTGCCGCTGGTCGAAACGCGCCACAAACTCGCTGCACCCGCCACCGAGTTCCTGCTGCGCCACCTGCGACGTGGCTCCGCCTATGCCGAACTGATCGCGGCGGCGCTGGTGGACCTGCCTGCCAACCGAGTGAGGGCCCTGCATCGGGCGCTATTCGATGCGGCCCAAACGTCGCTACCCAGGCTGGACGCCAACACCACCCCGGCTTGGCTGCGCGAAGCGCTCGGCACCATCAAGCCCGCCAAACGCAAACCGACCACTTGGCTCGAACCCGCCGAACTGCCCGTGCTCACGGTCGATCAGTATGCTCTAAACGATCAGCAACGGGAAGCGCTATTAGAAGCCCTGCGCCAGAGCACACTCGATGAACCGCATCCCTTCATCGTTGCGATCAAACAACATCTCGATCCAGAACAACTCGACTCGTTCGCTTGGGCGCTGTTCGAAAATTGGCTGATCGGCAGCGGTATCAGCAAAGAGAATTGGGCGATGGCCGCGCTGGGCTTGTTGGGCAACGATACCAGCGCCCGCAAACTCACACCGATGATCCGCGTCTGGAGGCCGTCACCGTCGGCTTCGCGGCGGGCCTGCACGCCTACTATTACGACAATCAAACCGCGACGCCCGCACACCTGCTTCAAAGCATGCTTGGCTCAGCCATCAAGGACACCTCCGAAGATCGCGACAAACTGCGACACTATGCCAATCACGTGGTCAAAGAGCGACGCGATCCGCTCTGGCAAGCCTTTTATCACGCATTGCATGAAGAATTAGTGTGAGGGATCGTCAATGTTTCTGGAGCAACTGTTCAGCACCATACCGCAAATCGCCATCTTCGCCATTCTTACGGTTGGCTTGGTGCTCTCAATCCAGCGTCTCAACGAAAATCGACAAAAATATCTGCTCATTCTGTTTGGATTCGGTTGTTTGCTGCTCGCACAACTGATCAACATAGCCAGCAACCTTGCCCTGCCTTGGATCATATCAAGCGCATCCGCTCTCAGCGTACCAGCATTAGTGATGCTTTTCAGCCTCCCCACCGTGCTCCTGCTCATCGCTGGCTATACGTTGCTGATCATTGGCATTTTTCGGCGGTGAACAGCACTTTAGTGCATTGTTTTCTAAATCTTTCACAGTTCCCATTGTCATTTCGAGCGAGCCGCTAGGCGACGTGAGAAATCTCATTGTTCCGCATTGTAGTGCGCGTTGAGATCCTTCCCCATTCGCTTCGCTCAGGGCTTCGACCGTTCAGGATGACAATGCTTTCGTTGAAAAGAAAAGTGTCAAAGAATCCCAAAACAGTATATTTAGGGCAATACGTTTTCGTTGAGCAAGATCTGTACTAACCATCAAACGCATGAACACAACCCTGCTCGATCTCAATCAGCCGATTATCTTTGTGCCAGTGCGCCACCACAGCCCCGCATGCGCGCGGCTTGTACGCGACCTTGCGCTGCGCCTGCGGCCCGCCGCCGTGCTGATCGAAGGCCCAGCCGACTTCAACGAACGGCTCGACAAACTGCGCCTGCCGCACACACTGCCGATTGCGATCTACAGTTATGTTCAGTCCCAGGCCGATGGGCAGCGGCGTGGCGCATTCTACCCCTTCTGCGAGCACTCGCCCGAATGGTAAGCGCTGCACATCGCCCACGAGATCGGCGCGGCGGTGCGCTTCATCGATCTGCCGTGGGCCGCGCTCGCCGATCAGCAGAGCAACGCGCACCGCTACGCCGACCACGAGCTACGCGAGAACCCGTACATCCCCACACTCTGCCGCAAACTCGGCGTCGAGGACTTCGATGCGCTATGGGATCGTCTCGCCGAAATCGAGCCAGACCCCGATCCTATCCAACTGCTCGAACGAATCCACCAATTGTGCTACCACATTCGCGCCAGTAGCCCGTTCATTCGCGAGGAAGATCTGCGCCGCGAAGCCTTTATGCGCCAGCACATCCGCCGCGCCCAAGCCGAGTTCAACGGCCAACTGCTCGTGATCACAGGCGGATTCCACAGCTACGCGCTGTTCAGCCACCTGCCCGACGCCGCCAGCGACGAAGCGCTGCTCGAAAGCCTGCCCAGCGGCGCGCAGCACCAGGGCATCGCGCTCACGCCCTTCAGCGAGGCGCGGCTCGACAGCCTGACGGGCTACGAGGCGGGCATGCCGAGTCCCGGCTTCTACCGCCAAATGTGGCGCGACCGCCAACAACAGCGAGAGAACAGTTACCGCGTCCTGCTCGCCAACGCCACAAACACACTGCGCAAGCGCGGCCAGATCGCCAGCACCGCCGACCTGATCGCGGTGGAGACCAGCGCCCAAGCGCTCGCCGCCCTACGCGGCCACGCCGAACCGTGGCGGCTCGACCTGATCGACGCGATCACCAGTTCGCTGATCAAAGAAGCTATCGACCCACAGACGCGCCACCCGTTCTTGGACGCCCTGCTCAGCGTCTTTCGCGGCGACCAACGGGGCGCGCTTGCGGCAGGCATGCAACTCCCGCCGCTTGTCGAGGATATTCGCGAGCAACTGCGTCAACATAGCCTCGAACCAAGCACGCAGCCCGCACCGTCCGGCTCGATCTCAGCGTTGCCACCGAACTCGCGGGCAGCCGCACGTTGCACCAACTACGCCTGCTGAACTTGAGCGGATTCCTGAAGCGCGCTGGCACCAACTTCGCCAGCCGCGACGACCTCACCACGGTTTGGGAGGCGTGGGAGATCGTGTGGTCGCCCGATTTCGAGGCGGGCTGCATCGAATCGGCGATCTACGGCTCCACGCTCGCCGAAGCCGCCAGCGCCCGCCTCGCCGAGCAGAGCGCAGCGCTGCAGCATAACGCCGCACAGGCCGCACGCCTCCTGCTCGACGCAAGCTTAGCGGGAGTGCTCGACCAGATCGAGCCGCTGCTAGATCGCCTCCGCGACTGCGTGCGCCAGGACAGCGACTTCATGAGCATTGCCGAAGCGCTCGGGCACCTGCTCCACCTCTACCGCTACGACGATGTGCTGGGTGCGCTCGGTCGGCCCATGCTCGGCACGCTGCTGCGCGAAGTGTTCCAGCGAGCGCTCTGGCTGCTCGAACTGTTGGTCTACCAACTCGGCCAGGAGAAACAACTGCTGCACAGCCTCAACGCCCTGCTGCGCAGCTTCGAGGCCTGCGAACAGCAGCTTGCGCTCGACCGCGCCACCTTCGCGGCACTGCTGCAACGGGTCGCCGCCGCCCACGCCCAACAGCCGCTGCTGCGTGGCGCGGCCACCGGCATGCTCTGGAGCCTGGGCGCGGCCACGCTCGAACGGGTGCAGGCCGACCTGCAACTCAGCGCCGCGCCCGAACAGATCGGCGATTTCCTTACGGGCCTGTTCGCGCTCGCCCGCGAGACCGTCCAACGCCACCCCGACCTGCTCGCCAGCATCGATCGCATGGTGCAAGCGTTCGATAATCACGCTTTCCTGCTGGCGCTGCCCGCCATGCGCTTAGCGTTCACCTTCTTCACGCCGCGCGAGAAGAGCTACATCGCGCACACCCTGTTCGGCGAAGCGCAAGCACCACCATCCGCCGCAACCTCAGCACCTACGATCGCGACAGCCAGCGACTCTTCATCCGCCAGCCGTACTTCTACTCGCGAGTGCGCCGCCAAGCCGACCGCTGGCAGATCATCATTTTGGTCGATGAATCCGGCAGTATGCTCGACAACGTGATCCACGCCGCCGTCACCGCCGCGATCTTCTTAGGGCTGAAGGCGCTGCGCACACACCTCGTCCTGTTCGACACCGCGATCGTCGATGTGACCGACCACTGCAACGATCCCGTCGAGACGCTGATGCGCGTCCAACTCGGCGGCGGCACCGACATCGGCCATGCGCTGCGCTACGCCGCCGAATTGATCGACAACCCTCGTCGCACGATTGTCATCCTGATCACCGATTTCTACGAGGGCGCACCAACGCACCTGCTCTACTCGGCCACCAAGCAGTTGGTCGATAGCGGCGTGACCCTGCTCGGCTTGGCTGCGCTCGACAGCGACGCCAAGCCCGTGTACGACCGCACCACCGCCGAGCACTTGGTCAAACTCGGCGCGCACGTCGGCGCGATGACCCCGGGCGAACTCGCCAACTGGGTTGCGCAAAAAGTACTGTAGGATATTTTGGGTGAAAGAAACGCTGGCAGCATGCGCAGGCCACCTCGATTCTGCAAGCCACTGCTAGCCACACGGGTAGCCAAGATAGGCATATCGACGCTATGAGAACCGACCTGCTCGCCCTCACAACCGACGATCTGACGTTGATCGCCAATCGAGGTCTCGTCAAGCGCGCCCAAGCCGAACTACAGGCTGGCGAACTGCTCTACACCATCGCCGAGGACGAACAGGGCAACCTCACCATCGGTTGGAGCGACGAGACGACCTGCCGCATTCCCGCCGGGCAACCGCTGAGCGCCGCCCGTTGCAGTTGCCCCGCCACCACGATCTGCCGCCACATCCTGCGCTCGGTGCTGGCCTACCAACAGTTCGCCGCGCAGGAGGCGCCCGCCCAGCCACCGCAAACCTGGGACCCGGGCACTATCGACGACGCAACGCTCGCGCGCGTCTGCGCCAACGAAGCACTGACTTGGGCGCGCAAAACCCACGCCGCAGGCCAAGTGATCGAACTGGTGCGCAGCAGCAAGCCCAGCGCCTACCTGCACGGCTTCGGCATCGCCGTGCGCTTCCTGGTGCCCAGCGACCCACGCTACACCCACTGCGACTGCGCCGAGGCCGCGCCCTGCCGCCACGTCCCACTGGCGGTGCTGGCCTTCCGACAACTCGACCCGAACGCCACCAGTGGCATCATCGAAACAGCCGTCGTGCCCGCCCTGCTCCCCACCGATCTGCTCGATGACCTAGCGCAGGCCCTCGGCGAACTCATCGTGCTGGGGCTGAGCAACGCGCCGCCCGCGCTGTTGGTGAAGCTGCGGCGCATCGAGCAGCGCTGCCGCGACGCCGAACTGCAATGGCCCGCCGATGCGCTCGCCGAACTCACGCAGCAACACGATGCCTACGCCGCCCACGATGCGCGCTTCGACCCAAGCATCGTCACCAGCGTGCTCGGCGAACTCTGCGTGCGCAGCGACGCCATCCGCAGCAATACGGGCGCGGTGCCACAACTGTTCGTGCGGGGCAGCAACCAAACCGCCGAAACGCGCCTCGAAGCCACGCGGCTCGTGGGCTTGGGCTGTAGCGTGCAGGTGCGGCGCGGCGGAGCCGAACTCACCGCCTACCAGCAAGATATCAACTCGGGCGCGCTCTCCGTGGTGCGCGTCGCCATCACCGACCCCAGCGAGCCATCCGTGCAGCCGAATCCGTGGCGTCACTACGCCCAAACGCCGATCGCCAAGGGCATCAACCTAGAGGCGTTCGCCAGCGGTCAAGTGCTGCTCAAAAGCGCGCGGCGCTTCGCCAACGGCGAACTCAAGCTCGGTCGTGCACCAGCCAGCGCCCTCGCGCAAGCCTACAACTGGGAGACGCTGCGAGCGCCGTTGCTGGCCGAGAGCATCGCCGAACTGAGCGCACGGATCGCCGCACAACCACCCGCCGTCTCACCGAGCGTCTCGCAGTCTGCGCCGTGGCCGCTGTCGATGCGGCGGCCTTCATCCCGCACGAGCAAGCCGTTCGGGCGCAACTCCGCGACGCCGATGGCGATCATCTTCTGCTGCACCATCCGTACACAAGTCGCGGGCATCACGGCGTCGAGGCACTGTTGGCGGCGCTGCAACGCCACCCCAACGACGTGCGCTTCGTGGCTGGGCACGTCACGCTGAGCGCGCACGGCCCGCAGATCGCGCCGACCGCCGTGGTATTCCAGGATGGCGCAACGCGGTTCGCCGTACTGCCGTGGATCGCGCCGCCCGACGCCGAGCGCGAAGCCATTGCAGCGCCCGCCGCTGAGCACGCCGCCACCCATGACCCGCTGAGCGAGTACTGGTCGCGGGTACAAGCGGCGCTCGGCGATCTGTTGGTGGTGGGGCTACAACGGGCCGACAGCCGCACGAGTCAGCGCTGGCAGGAGTTGGCGCGCTTCGGTGGGGCGCTGGGCTTCGGGCGCAGCCTCGCCGCTATCGAGGCGTTATCAGCCGCGCTTGAGCGCAAAACCCACACGCTGCAATGGGAGGGCGCCTCAGTCGTACCGCACGTGCTGGCGCTGGCCCGCATCTGCCTGCTGATCGGCGATGCGTTGGTGGAGTCAGGAGATAGTTAAGGAGGTATTAGATATCGAGTTCAGGCCAATGACAGACTTTTTTGAGCTGAGAGAAGAGAGCAGCATCTCTACTACGGAGATCTTGAGGAGTACATTCATAACCGTGATAATAACCCTCACAAAGGAAGTCATCTAGTTCTTTTTCATCTGTTTGCTGCACCTCTATGGTACCCTCTAAGTGCATAGGGAATATATAAATTTTTCCATCTTTACGAGCAATAACACGTCTTGTTCCTTCAAGTTTTATACCTTGATTCAGTACCATTTCGGCTTCGCGATCATCCAATGTCATTGGTGCTACATAACCATCAAGATCGCTCGGCACGCTATGCTTTTGATTCTTTTCATATTTACGTCGATGCATTAGAAAATGGGATTTTTCCGAAATATTCCATACAATTCTCCGTTCAGATTCTGGACCATACAACACATTTATCATCATTTTGTTATAGCATGAATGATTTCTCAAACTTAGTACAGCACATGTACTTTCAATCCCCTTAAATTGATCTGACGAAAAATGGGCCGCATAAGAAATAGCATATCCAGTTTCATCTCCATCATGAGGTGAAACGCTTTCTTCCCAACAACATTCAATGTTAACAATTTCAGGAAATCGATTGTGCGCGAATGGACGCTTTGTCAAACTATCAAATAAAAACGTAAATAATGTACGCTCCCTACCAGAAGCCTGCTTCATATACCTAATCAACGCATCTTTAAACAAGACATCTTTACTTATCATCCGGTTTACAATAACTGTATCACGATAAAACTCTACATCACTATATGTCTCTTGGAGATGCCTACAAATATCTGCCAATATCCGAATAGTCGAAATGACATCTTCATAGGCAACGGCTTGTTCATCACAGGATTTACTATTGATAAAAATATACATCACAGCAACTCCATGAGATCCTGCTCGATTTGATCGAAGAAGCCTGCGGGCCACGGATCAATTCCACCATCGATATAGAGTTTGGGCTGAACCACAGATGCAGATGGATCATCGGTTTGATTTGAAAAGAAATTCAAAGTAACCCGATCTGCATCAATAAGTTGCTGCTTTACAGCCCGACGAATACCGTTGAGTACATGGTCGCTATGCGTTTCAATGATCACTTGTGCACCTGTTGCCGCTGCTCGCGCCAAAAATACGCCCATCGCTGACTGGCCAGCCGGGTGTAGATGCAACTCCGGATTCTCAATCAATACCAATGGCGCAATACGCTTTTGATGTTGCGCAAATGCTACTGCCCCCAAACAGCCGGTAATCACAGGCAACACATGGCTAAGTCCATACCCCACATTTGTAGGTCGATGAAAGTTCGTTGCTGCGTTTGTACGTAGCTGTAAACGAAATTGATTGGTCCGCTCAATGGGTTGAAGATCAAATGCACTCCCAGGAAAGAAATGCGCTAGCCAAGCCTCAACTTGACGTTTCAGTTGAGGTGGTACTTCCGGCTGACACATAGCACTGGGGATCTCGAGATCCGCGTACTGGTGAATGTACCACGGCGTATATTCGCCGCGCGCGCCGACTCCATCTTGTTGAGCACGACTGCTGGCGGGGTAAGTCTCGCGAGGGCCGATCCGGTCTGCCGAAATATATGTCAAGGTTGTAATTGTCTCATACAGCGATGCAAGCACCTGACTCGCAGTTTGTGAAGCGGCCAAATCACTTCTTGGAATCAACTGATAGACAGGCTCTCCAACCTTGGGTGTTAACGTTTGTTCCTCGCCAGTATCGAAATCGCGCCAGAGTAGTTCTGCAAGCGGTGCAGACATCGTATCTGTCTCATTTTTATCTGCCTTAAAAGACCATTGAGCCGCAACTTGCTCGTTCTCAATACCTAAAAGAAAATGATCTCGCCCACTCAAACGGTTGATGACTTCCTCGGCACTGCCAAGGGTCACATTTTTACCGTTTAAGATCAGACCAGGACTGCCGGGGCTTTCCGTGAGTGTTTGATGCAACAGCACCAGTACCTGAATACTGGTCGATTTTCCCGACGCATTGAGACCAGATAGCAATGTCAGAGGAGCAAGCGGCAGGCTCAACTTCTGGAAACACTTGAAATGCTCAAGTGTAATTCGTTGCAGCATGGTCTCTCCTTACTTGATGTCGCCGGGCAATCCAATATGAAAATCCTCGATGAGATTGAAGCGTTTTTCAACACGCCGCACATCATTCGTGGAATACGTGATCGCCTCGCGGAAAGCATCTTCGCGTTGAAGTTGATAAAAACGGCGCCGAAAATCATCTACATTTCGATCAACGAACTCTTCCGAGTAACGAATCATGAGGATCGAGTAGACATCAAAAAGCGCAATATTCAATACACTACGAGGACCATCCGGCGCGGTATGCCTCCGAAAAGCGTGTTTGCCAAACACGCGAAGATTATTGCGCATACTACGCTCAAAATCAGGTGTCAGGTTGCGTGCGAGCTGTGCCTGGCCTAATCGGTTCATGTGTGTGAGCGCCTCGGCCAGGAAATCATCCATATTGCCGCCCTGCTTGCGATAACCCTCCACACCGAAATAATAGAAGGCACAAAAGCGATTGATCGCTTCCCGATCACGCATAGTTTTGGTGTTAAGGCTCGAACCCGTCGCCTGCTTGAAGATCTCGCTCTCCGCACGATCACGCAACCAACGTGTCGCATCGCCAACATGCAGACAGTTCCGCATCTGTTGGCGACTGAGCGCTACACCGCTATTCACACGATCAAAAATATCGAGCTTGGCGCGATCAGGCACCTTCGAATCGATGAGGTAGAGGATCAATTGGGTATCTTCGATACGATTTTGTAGTTTAGGCTCCAGATCCTTGAAAAACTTCTTATTCAACGATTCATTAGAGCCACTTAAACCACGGAGCGCAAACTCATTGTTGAGGAAGCGTCGAAAGGTTGTTAAGCGCTGTAATCCATCAACAACCACAATTTTGCCGTCATTGTTTTCGGCTAGGTAAAACACTGGCAGAGGGATGCGCAGTAGGGTGGATTCGATCAACTTACTCTGCTTATTGAGATCCCACACGAAATCTCGTTGGAAATCGGGGTCTAGAATAAACTGATTGTTGTTGATACGCCGAATAACGTCGAATACGGTTCGCTGTTCCGTGCGTATCAACAAACTATCGATGGGATAATCGCCGAAATTATTGGCACTGTCGTCGCTGCCCTCTGGGTCGGCTAACCCAGTGATATAGTTGCGGCCCGCCTCAGTAATCCGCCACTCTTTACTACCATCGTACGGGTACACCCAACCCTTGCCCACGGCGTCACGACTGATCAACGAGCGCAAGGTATCTTTACCCTGCTGCGATAAGCGCGCCCCTTCCATCATCCGTTCGACAGCTTCATAACACATTGCGGTCGTGGCTTTGCCGTCGTTGCTGATCATCAGGCGCAACACAATATCGATCTGCTGATCGCTAGATATGCCTACATCTGCGGCAGTTAGTTCTTGGATATCAGTGCTCACAAGGCACTCGCTTTCTTATGTTAGAACACTTTGGATGAGGCTACTCACTACACCAAAACGATAGGCTATCTGCTCTTGAGTATCGGCATTTGGCTGGATAGCTGCAAAAAAAGCCGCATCGTTAGTCATTAATTCCAACGAACCTTCTTGCAATGCTGTTTTGACAGGGTCTGTCTCCAACGTCGCGATTGGGTAACGCGTCAACAGGTTCGTCCATATCTCGAACAGCGCTTTGTTGAATGGCCCGGTTGGCTGATTCTCACGCACTTCTCGGAAGGCGAGTTCATCAAAAAGAGCGTACACCTTCCGCAAGCTATCAGCCAGATCATTCGCATACTGATCGAGCTGCGCGTCGCTCATGCTGTTCAGTTCCTGCATCGAGCGATTCAGCAGTTCATCGAATGAATGCACACCCGCATCAGCAAATGCCTTTTGATAATCATATAATCGGAACGCTATAAATCGCAACACGCATTCGCGAGCTTGCATACGGGTATCATCCACCTGGTTGTTGGTGGCCAATGCGAATATCTCTGTTTCGGCCTGCTGTTTCAACCACTGCGATGCTTTACCTAAATACAACGCATGACGAATCTCTTGGTTGTTTAGATACAGACCACCCGTATTGATGCGTTGGTAGATATGAAAGGTGACTTGCTCGGGAGTGCCAGCCTGGATCTCGATAATGGTGAGTTTTGTATCTTCGATCGTTGTGCGCTGTTCAGGTGTCAAATCATCAAACGTTAAGCCATTGAGGTCTGATAGAAGTTCTAACCCTTGCAGCCGTAAAGTCTTCTTTTGGCAGAAATTCAGAAGTGCAGTCAAGCGTTGTAAGCCATCGATCACCTGGCGATTGGTGGTATCTCTGGCATCGAGATAAAAGGATGGCAATGGGATATGGAGCAGTAACGATTCGATCAGGCGGCTCTGTTGCGTCGCATCCCAAACCACATTGCGCTGAAAATCGGGGTTGAGGGTAATGGCACCCTGCCCAATCTTGCGCAATATCTCAAAAACGCTAAACGGCGGCCTGTCGATTTTGATCTGCGCAGGATCGAATGGTAATGTCACTGCTCATCCCCTTGCTGCTCATCGCTAGCGCCCGCTGCCCCCACCGTCTCCTCGATCTGGCGAATCTCATCGCTCCGCAGCCCGTATAGCGCATAGACCCGCTGGTTGATCTCATCCTCCCAAGCGCTTACATCGGCCTTGGCATCCTGCTGCTTGGCCGCCAAAATCCGTGTCACCAGATCATCAATCGCTGCTGTTGAGCTTGAAATGGGTATGGGTAGCTGTGTCACATACATAGGCTTGAACTCGTAATAGCCATTTTGCCGTGTCGCTGCTATTTGTCGAATATACCACCATAACACTTGTGAGTTTAATACAGCTCCAAGATAGTGGATATGAGGATGTATACAAATAGAAGTCTTATCGTTACTAAAAAAGTTATCTTGATCAATTGCATATGATGTATTAGCAACAATTGCGGGAATGATAATCTTCGGCTGTTCAAATTCCTGCCAATAGGCAACATTATCTTGGATCTCATACCATTCATAAGAACCTGGTTTACGTCCTGTTCCAGGCATAAGAGCATCTTTAAACGCACTAAGATGTTGCTTAATAGCTGGATACGAGTCTATATTGGTCCCTCGCCGTGTAAAAATCAACCATAAATCAGGATTTTCCACCCGCCAACGTTTAACATCACGCCCTCGTAGATAGGGCTTTAGCAACTCAGCGCTACTGGGATGCTCAGCGATCAGACGATCGCGGGTGGCCCGATCCACCACAAAGGCTTCATTCAAGCCAGTTAACACACCTCGATAAAAACGACCACCCACATAATCGCCCAATGGTCTGCCAGCTCGGCGCAGTTTATCCAACAGCCGTTGGGTTGCCTCGCCCTCTAGCCGCCAACCATCGGGGGTAAGGCGCTTCTGCAACACCAGTGGCGCGTTCGGGCCAGGTCGAGCGATTTGCGCACGGGCACGCTCGATCTCCTGCGTAAACTGCGATAACGGGGTATTCGGATTCCAGTTCAATGCCAGCAGTTGATGTTCCTCAGTTGGCGCACGCTTTTCGGCCACAATGATGCTGGGGTACGCGATCGCGGTAAACACCGCGGCGTCGCCGAAATCGATCAACTGCGCGATCTGCGTTTCGCGTGCCAACACACTACGCAACTGCTTGCCATAGCCAGCCCGTAGATATTTGTTGGACGTGATAAAACAGAGTACGCCGTTATCGCGCAAGAGATCGAGCGCCAAGGCATAGAAGTACACCAGCAGATCGGCGGTTCCGTTATACACATGAGGGTATTGCGATTGCAGCCACTGCTTGCGCTCTTTCAGTTGCTCTTGGCGCACATAGGGCGGGTTCGCGATCACCAGATCGAAGCCCCGATCCAAGCCAAACATCCATTTCGGATCAAAAAAGTTAGCGGATGTATTTTGGTTGTAGGGGTCCCACTGCGCCATAAGTTCGGCTTGCTCGGGCGCATAACCCTCATCCTGTAACAAGCTTTGCAGCTGCGCACGCAGCTCCTGATCCCGATCACGATATCTCCGCTTGGCGGCAATAGTGCGAGCGCTAAAATGGCGTGAACGTACATCGGCTAATTGCTGCTCAAGGTCGATGATATCTGGATTGGGCAAAGTGAGCTGCTGTTTATGCAGCTTGGCCAAACTATTGGCGGCCACCAGGCGCGTCTCCAAGTTGGGCAATGCACGCACGCCACGGTTGTGCAGCGCATCATCCACCCGCTGATCAACCAGCAAGGAAATGAAAAAGCGCAACTTAGCGATCAGCACCGCGATCGGCTGGATATCCACGCCGTAGATGCATTTCTCGATCAGGTATAGCTTACGGCCATAGCCGAGTTCGTTACGCTCAAACGCCTCCTCGATACCCTGTTTGGCAGCCTCGCGGGCCTCGACATCGGGAATCCGCTCCGCATCGGCGAGTTGGCGTTCTTTCCACAGCCGATTATGCGGATCAAGCTTGCCCAGCACATGCACCAGTTTTTGCAGCACACCCATAGGGAATGCGCCGGAGCCAACCGCAGGATCAATGATCTTAAGATCGTCGATCGCCGTAACCAACTGCTGAATCTGCTGTTTGGTGAACAGCGCCTCAGCTGCGTAATCGTTGTAGCCCAATAGCAGACGCAAACGTTCATCGAGCGTCGCCTCGCGCGCTACTACGGCCTCATCACCGTCCTGCGCCTCGTTCTCGAGCGTAAAGCTTGGGAGCGACTGACCCGTGAGTTTCTGGCGAAAGAGCAGCAACAGCGACTCATCGACCATATACTCGACCACATTGCGGGGCGTATAGAACGAGCCTGTCTCTTTGCGGGCCGTCAACCGCGTCTCGGGGTTATAGGCCGCCAACAGATTCTCGAATACATGGCCCAACAACTCGGGATCGAGCGCCACCTCCTCCTCAATTGGCGTATTCTCGGCGATCGTGAACTTATAGCTCTCGAAGATATCGATCAAGCCGCGAACTTGGTAACGCCGTCCCCGTGTGCCATACACACTATTCAGGTCAACAATGCCATCGGGACCATCAAAGAAGAGCCGATTCGGCACGTGCAGCGGGTTGCCCTTCATCTCCGAGAAGCCATCGACCAGTGTATCGACGGTACGATTATCGATGGGATCAAGACACTCGAACAAACCGCCATTGAGAAAGGGAATATGCTTAAACAGATCGAGCGCCTGCTGCGCATCCCGAAAGTAATCCTCATAACGATAGACCGACGAAATACCGAAATGGCCATCGCGCCCGCCCGAGCTGTGCTTGCTCCGAAAGCGGCGCGGCAGTTTAGGGTTATCCATCTCGGTATTGAGCGTGGCAAAGAACAGATTCTGCAGGATCGCCTTGTAGTAACTACTGCTCTCGGGCGAGAAATCAACGAGCAGTTGTTCCAGATCCTTGCGCGTAAAGAGCTCATCGGGCACCAGGTGTTTCTCACGAAGGAACCAGACAAACATCACCCGCGTCAGCAAGCGGATCATGCTCATTGGGTTGCGCTGCTTTGGGTCGCGCTGAGCACCTTGAGGGAACGTTACCTGATCGATGGCCCAGAAGTACCAATCGGACAGTTCGCGGTAGAAGCGCTTATTCAGTTCGCTGGTATCGAGCGTGCGTGCCCAAGCCCGCTGCAAGTCCTCGAAGTTGAAGACCGCAAAACGGCTAGATAGTGCATCTAAGGCCAAGTCGCAGAGGACCTCGATATGCGCGCGATGCGGTCGCTTTGGACGGATCGCATGAATCAGCGACACCTTTTCGAGCACATCACGCTGTTCATCGCGCTTATTGGGGCGGTGCGTCACTATCGCCAAACTCAGTTGCACCTTGTCTTCTGAGTCGACCGGGAAGCGAAACAGCACACTCACAGGCATTGGGAAAAGGCGGTTCAACTCACGAGTGATCGCCGCCAATTCACTGCGCGTATATGCGCTCTGATTCTGATTAGGCAGGAGATCGATCGTAAAAAACAGAAATGAGTGGTAGATCTGCGGCTCAAACTGCGGAGCAGACTGCGACATTTGAGACGAAGCTACCAATTCATCACGCCCTACTTGAAACAGCATCTCAATCGAGCGCCACTGGCCCATCTGCGCCTTATCGGTGAGCATTCCCCGTTGATCGTAGTGCTGTGCAAACGTAGCAGCACTCGTATCGGGCAAGTCGTAACGGCGCGAACTTTTATAGCCGAGCAAGCCAAATAAGTACTCGGCAGTGCTCCGAAGATCTGCCTGCTCAAATTGTGCCAAGGCCTGCGAAATGCTCTCACGAAGGGCAACTGATGTCATAATCAACACGCCTATTCAGAACAGAGCAATACCAACACGTTGGTATTGTCGGAGTGTTCCTCAATCACAATGCACAATCCAACCATCAATGAATAACTAGCCAGGTAATCAATTCAAATTCCTGAGATCGACTGCTTGGTGGGGGCGCAACGGGTAGCAATGCCGAACGCGACTGTTGGATGTGTGTCACAACTCGGCTGCCAAAACGCTGCTCGATATCCTGTAGAGCGGCCTGCAACAGAGAAGAATAGTGAGACATCTCAGCGCCGTTCTGCGTCTGTTTATCGAACCAATCGCAGAGCACTTGGTCGGGCGTTGTGCGGCCCAGCGCCAAGGCACGAAACACCTCAAGCGTCTGTTTCGGGTTACTGAACCCAAAGCGCACAGTACCATCATCGCGAACATACACAAGATAGAACGGATGCAACGGATTGATACGTTGTTGTTCGTCGCTACCACCAGTATACCGCAAACAGAACAGCACGCCAGGCTTAATCTGCTCGTTCTGCCCCCAAGCGTGGTCTACGACAGCATACAGGCCGATTGGCTCCTTGCGCAGACGCTCTTGGTGCTGAGACAAGAACTTACTGAGATCCACACGGAAATCATCGAGCGAGAAATCAGTCAACGAGATCGTCTCGTTAAAGTCCTCGAGATCCAACACTTCATCCTGCAAACGCAACAGTTGTTTATCCCGATACCCTAACAGACTCTCATCTGTGATCGTTGGCTCAGCTAACAGATTGTCCTCGCCGGTAGCAGCAAGGTCAACCAAGGCCATCCGTGCCTCAACACGATTCCGCAAATTGATGTATTTGTTGAGATCGGGTGTCGGCCAGAAGTTGACCAACTGAACAGTTTTGTTCACACTCCCGATACGATCGATACGACCAAAACGTTGGATAATGCGGACAGGATTCCAGTGGATGTCGTAGTTTATCACCAAGTCGCAGTCCTGTAAATTTTGGCCCTCCGAAATACAATCGGTAGCGATCAACAAATCGATCTGCTCATCTTGGGGCATATGTGCCGATTGACTGCGCCTCTTAGAGATAGGCGAAAAATTCGTTAAGATATCATGAAAGTCACTCTGGCCCAAGGTTGTGCGGTTCAGGCTCGCAGTACCACACACCAAAGCGCTATGAATCCCAAGCTCTTGGCGTGCCCAATCGTGCAGCATCGTGTACAAATACACAGCGGTATCGGCGAATGCAGTGAACACCAGCACCTTACGGTTTGGTTGATCATGCTTTGTGGTGGTTGGATTCTGCACCTTTCGAGTGATCAGCTCTTTGAGGGCTTTTAATTTGCCATCGCGCTCTGGTGTCACTTGCTTGGCCTGAAGGAGCAGGCGATTGATCTGCTGTTTATCTGTCTCGAGATCTTTAAGCCAGCGTTGGAGATCGAGATGGGCAAGATTAAACTTCAGCCCGCGCCCAACAAGTTGCGCCTCCCGTAACTCATCATCCTCGTTATCGATCTCCGCAAAACCCTGATCATCCGTCGATACACTGCTCTGCGCCTGAGGCTGTGCCATATAGTTCTTGATCTTCGCCTCAAGTTGCTCGATTTTCTCAAGTGTCCGCCGCATCGTCAACTCGAACGCTTCCACCGAGCTCTCCAGACGCTTAAGGAAGTTCACCTTCATCATCGCGATCAGGTACTTCTCGCGTTGGCTCTGGCTAAAGTTCTGCACCCTACTTTGCGCATAGTTGCTCGCATAGGCTGGTAACACATATGACGATGGATTGTAAAGCGAAAGTTTATACTTCACAATCTCATCGTTCAAGTCGTCGTAGCTATCCAGGCGACCCGCCAGATCGATCTCGGGAGATAAGGAAAGGGGCTTCAAGCGCTGAGGAAAACCACCCAAGTGTTCAATTGTCGCCCCATAATAACGCTCAATATGTTTGCGCGAGCGAGCAATTGTCACCCCATCAAGCAGCGTAAAAAAGCGGGTATCCAACTTGTTCATCAAATCGCTGACTTGACCGCTTCCCGTCTTCATCCATTCTTGGAAATGGCGTTGTGCACTGACAAGAACATCCTTTATATTGGCAATACCCAAACTCTCGCGCAGCGCATCATCGCGCCCTCCCGTCAGGAAGGCCAACTGATTGCGCAAATCGCTGAGGTCGTTATTCACAGGCGTCGCTGAAAGCAACAACACCTTCGTCTTCACACCGCTTTTGATGATATCCTCCATCAAACGCTCGTAGCGAGTACGTTTGATTTGGTTACCCTCCTCATCACGACGACCTTTGATGTTGTTGCGAAAATGATGTGACTCGTCGATTACAACTAAGTCGTAATTGCCCCAATTGATCTGACTCAGATCGATATCACCAGTGGTACCACGTTCACGGCTTAGATCAGTATGACTCAGCACCGTATAACTGAATCGGTCTTCAACAAACGGATTAAGAGAACTATTATTACTTGCCTGATAAATCACCCAGTTTTGGCGCAATTTTTTCGGGCACAGCACTAACACCTTATCATTGCGCAACTCAAAATACTTAATAACAGCCAAAGCTTCGTAGGTTTTACCTAAACCTACGCTATCGGCGATAATACAGCCATTATGTTTGAGTATACGCGAAATTGCGCCCTTCACACCGTCGCGTTGAAACTCAAACAACGCATTCCAAATCTGTGTTGATGTGATCTGCGACTGTTGGGTGAGCAGATCATTACGACGCTGTTCATCAAGATAGTCTTCAAAGAGATGGAAGAGTGTTTTGAAATAAATAAACTCTGGATAATGGTCGCTGTAGATCTGGCTAAGGTAATTCAAAACCTCGGCCTTCACATCAGTCACATGCTTACTATCCCACAACTCATCGAACCATAAACGCAAATCAGCGAGGTCACGCCTATCGTTGACAAGCATATTGAGTTCGAAGTTGTTCCGACTACCACTCAGCCCCAAACCGCGCACAGTAAAATTCGAACTTCCTAGAATAGCCTCGTGATGCTCATTATTGTTGATATGGTAGAGTTTGCCATGCAGCAGCCCCGCACTCTTCACAGAGCGAATCTGTACCTTCTCCTGTAACCATTGTGCGCAATCACGAGCGATGCGTTTCTGAGTCAATTGATTCTGAAGTTGAAGTGCATCTTGCTCGATCTGAAACTGTTTTTGTTCGGTGCGTTCAGGGTCTAAATTACGAATAAACTGTGGATCACCGAATAGAAAACGTAGTTCGTCGATCTGATCAAGCTGTGCACGCAGCGCCTCATAAGCATAAATCGTAAAATAGGCTGATACAATCGCTAGTTTCGCATGAGGCTTAATCACGCTACGCAGAAACTCACCAACCGATCCACGCGAGTGGTTGTCTCGGAGACTTGATGGCAATGTCATACAGATCACCTTTACAGGTTTGAAGAAGATTATCAAAAGCTTGCTGTTTTAGCAGCCTCGATAACAGAAAGATTGTAGAACAAATTCAGACACGGCGTCAACCCAGCATCAAGGCAATAACGCCTCTGGAATGCCTTGGCGAGCAGCACTTTCAGGATCAAACATCGTACCGGAGGCGAACCATACCCATGTCCCCTGTTGCCAACGATAAAACAAAAACACGATCCCATTCGCATCTTCGCGTATCACCCGCGCAACATCACCCTCGATCGCGATATCATCGGCGCTAACCGTCATACCATCGGCACGCAATATGTCAATCAATCCCTGGTATCGATCAGCTGCAGGATCGCTCTGAAGCACAGGGACAGGAACAAGTTGCTCTGGAGTGGCGGTCACCGCCATAATCTCCGCAATTGTTGGCGTAGGAGTAATAGTGGGAATGGACGTCGCAGTCGGTGTAGGCGAAGATGTTGGCGTCGCTGTCGGTGTAGGCGAAGATGTTGGCGTATTGGTTGAAACAAGCGTAGGAGATGCTTCAGCCACCACTTGTGTCACTTGCCCTACTGGAGTCGAAGAGCTGCCGCACGCCGTTAAGCCTATCACCAGCAGGCATACCAATAGATGTTTCATACAACTCTCTCCACGTAACTGTTGAACAATGTAGCTACTACGCACTCAGACACTGTACGCTCCACATCATCGCGACTGTGGAGACAAACGACAGGATCAGGGTGAAACAACGTGGGTACGAGAGCGGCTGATACACGGGGAAGGGCTTGGCAATCGGCGTCTCTACAGCAATCGAGGTTATAAGACAGGTAGGATTGCCAACAGTCCGCACACGCTTTCGCTGCGAAAGCTCTTCATATTGTAACATACTCGTTCACTGGTAACCATCCAAGTGAACCATCCTTTACCACCCATTCTTCGCATCCCCAACACTTCCACAGCTCTACCAACTTGTGACACTCGTTGACCATCCGCCCTACTACAATGGACTCAAGGATAAAAAATCTATCAATCCATCACCTCCATTGGCGCATAGCGAAGGCTCTTGCGCGCTTTGTGCATTACGTCAGAACGAATAGCGGCATCGATCTACCGAAATCGGGGTAACCGTGCTCATTTGCGGGCGGATCAGCAGTGTATGCTCAGGGTAGCGTGATAGGTTTTCGCCGCGTATCACTCTTTTCAAAGCAGACTCCTTTTGAATTGGGAACAGCTGCAAAAATTTTGATTTACGACGTTTTCTAAACAAGCCGTCAAACGGCGATCCGCTTACATTCACATTTGTATCACTAAATCGTCATATATGAACATTTTACTATCTTTTATCACACTTTATTCACCAGTACCCCTGTTATACTACTAACAGGCTTCACTATTCCACAAGTACCCATCTTTGTGGTTGATCGTAGCACTTCAATACTGTTTACACATTGTACGGGTGCTTTGCTGTCCAACAACTACGAGTTCTTACGAGCATGGAAGAGAATGGTGAGCAAACATGGATGCAGCGAAAAACACCTCCAACAACCGTGCAAGTGCCCGCGCCTTACTCATGCAGGTGGAAAAAAGTCGTCGCACCCCTGAAGGCCGTGATCTGTATTGGAATGCCAAACGCTGGGAAAAATATCTCGAGCTACTTCTTCTACGCGAGTTTGAAAGCGATCAGCAATTCGCCGCCTCGCTCGAGACCGTGCAACTGGGCAGCGAAGCCGAAATCATGCTGGAAGAGCGCATCGACCAAACGCTCCAAGACGATATCGATTGGTACGAACAGCGCCTCAAGGACATGAAGGCGCTCCTAAGCCAATGGGCAACATATGATGTCGAAACCACTTATTTCCAGGAACTACGCTACCATACCTATTTGATCGAGCGACAACTGAATGCGCGCAAAGTGCGGCGCTTGCAGTTCGAGATCGAAACATTGGAACGGCGGCGACGTAGCAACGAGGGACTCCCTCCTGGCCTTTGGGCGCGCTATATGCACGATCTCTCTCAACTCTTCAAAGCCCAAGAGCAACTCTATCTCGAAGCCGAAGATCCAACCCAACCCGACCTGATCCAAGCTCGGCTCGAATGGCTCTACAGCATCCGCGCCATCCAGCAGGAGACGTACAAGCTCATCGGTAAGCGGCGCAGCTTCGATCGCACTGGCTACTTGGCCGATCAAGAATTGCTTAACCAGGCAATCAAGCTTTACGAACCACCATCTCTGTGGGAAGGCCTGAATATTGGGAAATTTTTACGGATTATATTAGCAGGCGTACTTATCGTGATTGTCCTGACAGTAGCAATACAACCACGCAAAACCGAGGGTCTAAAGGGTGAGGCAGAGTCACCCAGCACGACCCAAGACCTCCCTCGGATCGGCGGCGAAATCTCCGTCATTGTGCCAAGCACCGATATTGAACTCAACCAACAAGGCATCGACGCAATGGCGCGCAACGACTACGAATTGGCGGAACGATACTTTCAGGCGGCTATCAACGGCGGCACGGATTTCCATGAGCCGTACAACAATCTCGCCTTCTGCTTGTACGAGCGGGGCGAGATCGACGAAGCGATTGAACTGTGGCGCACAGCCATCAAGCTCAACAGCGAGCGTCCCGATGCGTACGCAGGCCTGGGCATGGCTCTCCACCAAAAGGGACATCTTAACGACGGCTGGATGATGTACCAACAAGCCATCAACATCGATGCGCGCTACCTCAATGCCGATTGGCTGCATAGAGAACGGCTATGGAGCGAACGGGCCATCACGGATTCCATACCGTTGCGTATGATCAACAATCAGTAACACATTTCGCGGTATCATAACGATCGGCGCCATCACGGCAGCCGATCGTTTTGCTTGCAAGGAATCCCATCCATGACGCAACCCGACAACCAATCCCGTCGCCGCCTGCGCGACCTCGGCATAACACCTGGCATCCTGCCCACCGGCCCGCTCAACGCCATCACCGATGTGGCTGGCGTGCGCGTTGGCCACACCACCCTGTACGAAGGCGACAGCATCCGCACTGGCGTCACCGCCATCCTGCCGCACGAGGGCAACATCTTCCAAGAGCGTGTGCCCGCCGGAATCGCGGTCGGCAACGGCTTCGGCAAATTCATGGGCATCAGCCAAATCAACGAACTCGGCGAGATCGAGACGCCCATCCTGCTTACCAACACGCTCTCCGTGCCCCGCGCCGCCGACGCCCTGCTCGACTATACGCTCAGCCAGCCCGAGAACCAAGACGTGCGCTCGGTCAATCCTGTGATCGGCGAATGCAACGACGGTTACCTCAACGACATCCGGCGGCGCGTCGTACAACCCGAGCACGCTCTGCAGGCCATAGCGACCGCCAGCAGCGGCCCGGTCGCCGAAGGTTGCGTCGGCGCGGGCACTGGCGTCGTCTCGTTCGGCTGGAAGGGCGGCATCGGCACCAGTTCGCGCCGCCTGCCCCGCAACCTGGGAGGCTGGACACTCGGTGCGCTCGTACAAGCCAACTTCGGCGGCATCCTGCAACTGGCGGGCCTACCCGTCGGACAAGCGCTCCACCAACACTTCCTGCGCGACGAACTTGACCGAGGCGACGCCGACGGCTCAATCGTGATCATCGTCGCCACCGACGCGCCGCTCTCCGACCGCAACCTCACTCGCATCGCGCGGCGCGCTATCGCAGGCCTCGCCCGCACAGGTGCGGCCATGACCGACGGCTCCGGCGACTACGCGCTGGCCTTCAGCGTAGCCGATAGCGTGCGCCGAACACCCGCGCAGCGCAACGGCCTCGCGACGCACAGCGAGATCCCCAACGCCATTCTGTCGCCCTTGCTGCTCGCCGCCATCGAAGCCACCGAAGAAGCGATCTACAACGCGCTCTGCATGGCGACCACCACGACGGGCATGGCCGGGCGGCGCGTCGAAGCATTGCCGCTCGCCGAGGTTGCCGCGCTCTGGCGGCGCGCCAATCCGCTGACCAGCAACGAGTGACCGCTATGCGAACCCACCTGCGCCTCAAAAATCGCCAAGTGCGCAAACTGCCAAAACAATTCCAAGACCAAGACGTGCGCTACACCGAAGAGCTCGTCGCCACCTTCCTGCGCCAGTACACCCAACCCGGCGACCTCGTGCTCGATCCGTTCGCGGGCTTCGGCACCACCCTGATCGCCGCCGAAGCCATGGATCGCCAGCCGCTCGGCATCGAGTACGACAAACAGCGCGTCGCCTACGTTCGCACACAACTTCAACAACCGCAGCGCATCATCCACGGCGACTCGCGCCAGATCGCCAACTACAACCTACCGCCCTGCGACTTCAGCATCACCTCGCCGCCCTTCATGGCCAAAAACGATCCCGAGGACCCGTTCAGCAACTACGCGCCCAATGGCCCCGGCTACGCCGCCTACCTGCGCACCTTGACCGAGATCTACCAACAGATCAGCCAGATCATGAAGCCGGGCGCCCGCGTCGTGCTCGAAGTTGCTAACCTCAAGGAGCAGGACGGCGTCACCACATTGGCTTGGGATATCGGGCGCGAACTCAGCGCGATCATGACCTTCGAGGGCGAAGTCATCATCGCCTGGGACAACTATAACTACGGCTACGATCACAGCTACTGCCTAGTATTCCGCTGTGGATAGCCAAAAAAGCCCCAACCAACACAATGCGCCCTGGGGAATGTCGGTTCCCCAGGGCGCACTAGCCGCTTCAATCGAACGTATCCTACCTCCCCACGAACGGCGCAAACAGGGTGAAGGACGCGCCACTGGTCTCAGGCTCCACGCGCGTGGGGCCGTACTCGTGCGTGCCGCCCGACACCTCCACCTCGTGCAGCCAGTAGTAGTAGGTCTGCCCCGCCTGCGCACTGGTATCGGTCCAGCGGTAGCTGGCACCACCAGCCTGGCCCTGGCTCAGCACCAGCGACTGGGTTACGCGCACCGCATCGACGCGGTTCGGTGTGGTGCTGCGGTACAGATGGAAGCCGAAGGTCTGCTGCTCCATACCGGTCTGC
>CALKHR010000079.1 GCA_937988885.1 uncultured Roseiflexaceae bacterium
GCATGCAAAAGAACGCATACAGACCACCGAACAAGGACCATACCGAGGAACCAAATGATACAGGCATCACAGAGCGGATTCCTTGGGGTCCAGGGGCGATAAGCCCCGGTCGGGGTTTCCAAAGGGCCGCGAGCAGCCCTTTAGGCTTGCGCAGCACCTACGCCCTCGTGAGTACGCGCACACTCGCCGTATGGCGCATCCGGCGCTCTCGCAAAAGAAACACGTTTCTCATTATCCTCATACAAAATCCAGTCGGACAGAGTCAGAAACAAACCCGTTTTAGCCTGCGGCAGCAAGGTACTTTCTTCTTTTGTGATAGATGCTGATATCTGTTGAAATGCAGCATCGCGTCGTTCACATGGCATATGTGTGTATCAACTTTTGAAATAGCACTGGCCCTCGGTGGTCGCCGAGGGCCAACACTAATGCTTGGTCAAAACATCGACTAGCGCGCTACAAGCTCACGCGCCTTCACCAACACCTGCGGCAGGCGCACCTGCTCAAGGCCCTTCGGCATCACGCGCCAGAAGCTACCGCGCACCGTCTCCCAGCGCGCCAGCAGATCCGCAGCGCGTGGGCTGCCCGTCAACTCGTGGTGGCGGATCAGCAGCGCACGGACATTCGCCTCGTCGGCCTCATCCAAGCGCCCCATCTCCACCATATCGGTGTTGCAGCGTGCAGCGAAGTCGCCCTGCTCATCGAAGACGTAGGCCAAACCGCCCGTCATACCAGCAGCGAAGTTGCGCCCGGTTGCGCCGAGCACCAGCACCACACCGCCAGTCATATACTCGCAGCCGTGGTCGCCGACGCCCTCAACAACCGCCACCGCGCCCGAGTTGCGCACTGCGAAGCGCTCGCCAGCGCGGCCAGCCGCATACAGCACACCGCCCGTTGCACCGTACAGCACCGTGTTACCGATGATGGTGTTCTCGTGCGTGGCGTAGCGCGCCACCGACGGGGGCCGCACGACGATCTCGCCGCCGCCCATGCCCTTGCCGACGTAGTCGTTCGCCTGGCCCTCAAGGCGCAGCTGCAAGCCCGCCGACAAGAACGCACCGAAGCTTTGGCCCGCGCTGCCCGTGAAGTTCAACTGGATGCTGCCCTCTGGCAGGCCAGCGTTGCCGTAGCGGCGAACGATCTCGCCACTCAGCGTTGCGCTCACCGTGCGATCCACGTTGGAGATCGTGTAGTGGTGCACGATCGGCGTCTCGATCGGTTGGCTCGCGCCGAACGCAGGATGGGCCAGCAGATCGTCCAAGATGCGCTTGTTCAACTCGCCGACGGTCATGCGGCCATTCCAAGGCTGCGTATTGCTGATCGGCGCGCCGTTGGTATCCACACGAGCCAGCAACGCCGACACATTCACGCGGTCGGCCTCGGCATAGCCACGGCGAACCTGGCGCAAGCGCTCGGTGTGGCCCACGATCTCGGCGATCGAGCGAACACCCAACGAGGCCAGGATCTCGCGCACTTCCTGAGCGATGTGCAGGAAGAAGTGCATAACCTGCTCGGGCGTACCGTCGAACTTGGCGCGAAGTTCAGGGCGTTGCGTGGCAATACCGACCGGGCAGTTGTTCGAGTGACAGGTGCGGGCCATCACACAGCCCTGCGCCACCAGCGCCGCCGTACCGAACGAGAACTCGTCGGCACCCAGCAACGCCGCCATCACCACATCGCGGCCCGTCTTCAAGCCACCATCGGCCCGCAGGCGCACGCGACCGCGCAAGTCGTTCAGCACCAGCGTCTGCTGCGTCTCGGCCAAGCCAAGCTCCCAGTTCACGCCAGCATTCTTGATCGACGACAGCGGCGAGGCACCCGTACCACCGGAGTGACCACTGATCAGGATCACATCGGCACCACCCTTCGCCACACCAGCTGCAACCGTGCCCACGCCAGCCTCGGCCACCAGCTTCACCGAGACCGCCGCAGTCGGGTTGATCTGCTTCAAGTCGTAGATCAACTGGGCCAAGTCCTCGATACTGTAGATATCGTGGTGTGGCGGTGGCGAAATCAACTGCACACCCGGCATCGTATGACGAATGCGAGCGATCTCCTCGGTAACTTTGGAGCCGGGCAACTGACCGCCCTCACCAGGCTTGGAACCTTGCGCCATCTTGATCTGCAATTCCTTGCCCGAAATCAAGTAGGCGGGCGTCACGCCGAAACGCGCCGAAGCGACCTGCTTTATCGTGCTGTTGCGCTCATCGCCGTAGCGCTCGGGGTCCTCACCACCCTCGCCAGAGTTCGAGAGCGCGCCCAAGCGGTTCATCGCGATCGACAGACCCTCGTGCGACTCGGCGCTGGTAGCACCCAGCGACATTGCCGCCGTCGAGAAGCGCTGCACAATCGATTCAACAGGCTCCACCTCGTCGATCGGCACGGGCGCGAACTGGCCGCCCTCGCCATCCAACACGAAGTCGAGCAGGTCGCGCAGGTCTGTGGGAGGTCGGCTGTGCACCAGATCGCTGTAGGCGCGGTAGGCCGCATAATCGCCGCCCTTAGCCGCCTTCTGCAGCGCATGCACAACAGCCGGGGAGAAGGAGTGGTATTCGCCGTCCTTCTTGAACTTGTAGAAGCCAGGGTGCGGCAACGACGAGCGGTTCGCAACCAGCGGCAAGCGGTTCGAGAACGCCTCCTCGTGGTGCTCCAGCACATCGACAGCAAGCTCGTTGAAGCTGATACCACCCAAGCGCGAAGGCACGCCAGTGAAGCAGCGCTCAACGACCTCGTCGGCCAAGCCCAG
Source organism: uncultured Roseiflexaceae bacterium (assembly GCA_937988885.1). Taxonomy (GTDB): domain Bacteria; phylum Chloroflexota; class Chloroflexia; order Chloroflexales; family Roseiflexaceae; genus CALKHR01. The sequence goes on from CALKHR010000079.1 coordinate 2,744, forward strand.
CACCTCGAAGATCTGCGCTCCACAGTAGCTATCGACCGTGGCGATGCCCATCTTCGACATAATCTTGAGCAGGCCCTTCTCCAACGCGTGAATGTACTGGTGCTCTGCCTCGTCGGCGAGCTCCGCAGGCGGACGAGACTCCTCAGCCGAGCCCTTCGCTGTGCGCTCGCGCTCCACCGCCAGTGCTCGCACCGAAGCCAGCGCCAAGTACGGGTTCACCGCCTCGGCACCCATGCCCACCAAACACGCCAAGTGGTGCACCTCGCGCGGCTCGCCGCTCTCGACCACCAAGCTGACACTGGTGCGTCGTCCCAAGCGGATCAAGTGGTGATGCACAGCACCCAGCGCCAAGAGCGAAGGAATGGGGGCCAGATATTCATTCACGCCACGGTCGCTGATGATCAAAATCACCTTATCTTCGGCGACAGCTTGCTCGGCCTGTTGACAGAGGCGATCCAGCGCGGCCAGCATCCCATCGGGGCCATCGGCCACCGGGAACAGCGCCCGCAGTGTGGTACTTGCGAAAGCCGGGTCCTGCAGCGAGCGGATGGTCAGAATATGCTCATCGGTCAGCACTGGGCTAGCCAAGCGCAACAGGTGCGCGTGACGGGGGCTTTCCTCCAGCAAGTTGCCGCGTCGCCCCAGCGAAAACGAGAGCGACATCACCAATTCCTCGCGCAGAGGGTCGATCGGCGGGTTGGTCACCTCGGCGAAGCGCTGCTTGAAGTAGCCGAACAGCG
>CALKHR010000080.1 GCA_937988885.1 uncultured Roseiflexaceae bacterium
GCTTTGCTGTGCGCTCAAAACTGTAGGCGAGAGAATATTGCGTTGTTCGATTGATGTTTTAATACCAAATCAGTTGGATAGTGTCAGGATATAGCCAGTTTTAGCCTGCGGCAGCAAGGAACTTTCTTCTTTTTGTGATGTCGAGGCGCTGCTACGCGCAGCGCCTCGACATCACCTCTTTCTCAGGAGATGTGGGTATCAGTTGAGAACCAGCATTACGCCATAACATTCGTGTACCATTTGTGTCAGTAATCATTCGGATTTGGTAGACGTGGAGATAAAAGCAGTTTTCGTTGTTGGAATGCTCCATATTGTCATTCCTCCCCCTTCGCAATCATCTTACCCAATCACTTCCTCTAAACATGGCTGTGGATGCGGATCGAAATCTCCCCGTATCCGTTGCAGCTTTTTTTGGAAGTTGTGGTACTATCGTCGCATCTTATTTGGTAGTCACGCGAAGGAGTTTTATCATGCGTCTTGTCACGTACCGCGACGAGAGCGGTTCGCATATTGGTGCGCTCAATGGCGATCAAGTCGTGCCTCTAGATAGTGTCGCCCCCGACATGATCTCGCTGATCCTGCAAGGCCCCGAGGGCTTGGCAGCCGCGAAGACCGTGCTGGAGGCCGGCGCGAACGCTCGCCCGTTGAGCGAAGTGAAGTTGCTTGCCCCGATCCCGCGCCCACGCCAGAACATCATCTGCTTGGGCATGAACTACGTGGCTCACGCCTACGAGTCCGAGATCGCCAAGGGCCGCGAGCCGAAGTTGCCGCAGCACCCGGTGTTCTTCACCAAGGCCGTGACTGCCGTAGCAAACCCAGGCGACAATGTGCCGCTCTACACCAACCTGACCTCGGCCTTCGATTACGAGGTGGAGTTGGCCTACATCGTGTGGCGCGATGCCAAGAATATCGACAAGGCCGACGGCTACAGCTACGTGTTCGGCTACACCATCCTCAACGACTTCTCGGCCCGCGATATTCAGGATCGGCACTTGCAGTTCTTCAAGGGCAAGAGCTTGGACGGCAGCGCGCCGATGGGCCCCTGCATCGTCACGGCTGACGAGTTGCCCGATCCGACCGTGTTGGGCCTGCGCTTGCGCGTGAACGGCGAGACTCGCCAGGATTCGAGCGTGAGCGACCTGATCTTCGACATCCCCACCACGCTGGCGGTGCTGTCGCAGGGTCAGACGGTTGAGGCTGGCACGATCATCTCGACCGGCACGCCGAGCGGCGTGGGCATGGGCATGACGCCACCGAACTATCTGAAGGACGGTGATGTGGTCGAGGCCGAGATCGATCAGATCGGCGTGTTGCGCAACACCATCGTCGCGGTGTAATCGCGCACTGAGCGCTTTGTGGAGCGGATGGAGGCTGGTGGGCGCTTGCTCAACCAGCCTCTTGTCCTATCGGGTTGTTGGAGCATCGATTCATCCACGCAGGAAGGTTACACGCTCGTTTTCGCCATTCTCTTGAAAGCTAAGGGGTTTTCTGATGCGAGCACTGGTCTATGAAGGGGCTTGGCAGATGCCGATGCGCCAGCTGGAGGCGCCGACACCAGGTCCGAACGACGTTGTTGTCGAAGTACAGGCCGTTGGAGTGTGTGGATCGGACGTACATGGCTTTATGGGCACAACTGGTCGTCGCAAGCCGCCGATTGTGATGGGTCACGAGTTCAGTGGCACCATCTCGGCGCTGGGCGAACAGGTGACTGGCTTCCAACTTGGCGAGCGGGTGGCGGTCCATCCCCTGCAAACCTGTGGCGTTTGTCCGGCCTGCCGTGGCGGTCGGCCAAACATCTGCGTGAATCGCAAGGGCTTGGGCATCACGATGAACGGTGCGTTTGCCGAAGCTGTGCGGGTTCCCCAGCAGATGCTCTACAAAATACCCGATTCGATGACGTGGGAACAGGGCGCATTGGTCGAACCGCTGGCCGTCTCGATGCACGCCGTGAACATCACGCCGATCACGCTTATGGACACGCTGGTGATCATTGGCGCGGGCACGATTGGGTTGCTGGCGCTGGTCTGCGCGCGGAAGCGGGGCGCTGGCACAATCATCGTGACGGACCGCAGCGAGCACCGCTTGGCGCGGGCGCGGCAACTGGGTGCCGATGTAACGGTGAACATCGCCGAGCGCGATCCGGTCGAGGCGGTGATGGAGGTGACGGGCGGCTTGGGCGCCGATTCCGTGATCGAGGCGGTCGGCTCCACTCCGGCGGTCAAGCAATCGCTGTTGGTGGCGCGCAACGGCGGCGATGTGACCTGGATCGGCAACTCGGCCCCCGAGGTCGAGGTGAATATGCAGCAGATCGTGACTCGCGAACTGACGCTGCGGGGCGCGTACTGCTTCGATCAGGAGTTCGGGCGGGCGATCCAGTGGATAAGCCGCAGCGATGGCTTCGATGTTTCGCAACTGGTTGAGTTGGTCGCGCCGCTGGAGGATGGCCCGCAGTTGGTGCACGATCTGGCGAAAGGCACGCTGGAGGCGATTAAGGTCATTCTCAAGCCGTAGATCGCTTCATGGGGAATGTGTTGTTTGTGATATGGACCTTCTGCACACGACAGAAGGTCCATATCACTTTCCTTGTTGTGCGGCGCATCCATATCGCTTGCCGAGATATGGCCGACATCAATTTAACGCCGCAGGAATATGCTGCCTCTGTTAGTGATCCTCCGGATTTGCTCCTATTTGATGCAATCTGTGAAATCTGTGGATACCTGCCCCTGCGTGTTGATTGGCTCGGCGAACTGGAGTTGATACAGCCGATGGTAGTAGCCTCCCTTCGCCAGCAACTCGTCGTGCGAGCCGTCCTCGACCACTTGGCCCTTGTGCAGCACGATGATGCGATCCACGTGCCGAATCGTCGAGAGGCGATGGGCGATCACAATCGACGTGCGCCCCTTCAACAGCTTTTCGAGCGCCTCTTGGATCAGCGCCTCCGTCTCGGTATCGACGCTCGATGTCGCCTCGTCGAGGATCAGCAGCACCTCGGGGTTGAAGGCGATCGCGCGGGCGAAGGCCAACAACTGGCGCTGACCGACCGATAGGTTCGAGCCGCGTTCGCGCACCACATACTCGTAGCCTCCCGGCAACCGCTCGATAAACGGCGCAGCGTTGGCGATCTTGGCCGCCTCGCGCAGTTGCTCATCGCTGATCGTCTCATCGTGCAGACGGATGTTCGAGGCGATGGTGCCACTGAAGCAGACCGGGTCCTGCGGCACGGCGGCGATGTGATGGCGCAGCGTGTTTTGCGGCAACTGACGAATATCAACACCATCGAGCGTGATAGAGCCGCACTGGATGTCGTAGAAGCGCGCCAATAAGCCCACCAAGCTCGATTTCCCCGCGCCCGTAGCACCCACCACGGCCACCGATTGCCCTGCCGGAATGGTGAACGAGATGCCGCGCAGCACCCAATCCTGCTCGGTGGGTTCCGGCGTGTAGCTGAACCACACATCCTTGAAGGCGATATCGCCGCGCACAGGCTGCGGTAGCGCTTGCGGCTGCTCGGGGTCGCGCACCTCCGGCTCGGTATCTAGAATGCGGAAGATGCGCTCTGAGGAGGCCATAGCGCTCTGGAGCGTGTTGTAATTCTCGGCGAGGTTGCGGATGGGCTGGAACGTTTGATCGGTGTATTGGATGAAGGCGATCAGTGTGCCGAGCGTGGCTAATCCACCCAGCACAACTTGGCCACCCAAGTTGAGCAGCAGCGCGCTCGCGACAACAGCGAGAAAGCTCACCGTCGGGAAGAAGATCGAGACGGCTAGCATCGATTGAAACTGGGCGGCCCGATAATCCTTGCTTAGTTCATCGAACCGTATGCGGCTGCGCTCCTCGCGGCTAAAGAGCTGCGTGATCAGGATGCCGGTGATCTGCTCGTTGAGATAGGCGTTGATACGCGCTAAACTCTGGCGCACCTTGCGGAAGGCCGCGCGCATCACTCGCTGGAAGAAGAGCGTGGCGCCCAACACCACTGGCAACATCATCAGGCTGATCAGGGCCAAGCGCCAGTTCAGCAGCAGCATAAAGCTAACGATAAACAGCAACCGAGCACTATCACCCAGCAGTGTGACCATACCCTGCGAAAGGAACTCGTTGAGCGTATCGACATCGTTGGTGAGACGGGTCAGCAGCCTGCCGACCGGGTTGCGGTCGAAGAAGGCCAGACTCATGCGCTGGATATGGCCAAAAATGCGCATGCGGATATCGACCATCACCCGTTGGCCGATCGACTGCATCAGGTAGGTTTGGCTGTAGCGCAGGACAAAGGTGAGCAGCAGCGCGCCGATCAACATCCAGAACAGCGGCCATACACCCGCAGCATCCCCACGCGCGAGTGGCCCATCGACGGCTTGGCGCAGCAGATACGCAGGCGTGAGGTCGATCAGCGCGCTCGTGAAAAGCAACAACAGCGCAAGCAAGACACGCCGCCAATAGGGCTTGACAAACATAAGCAGCCGCTTCATGAGCCGACCATCGTAGGCCTTGCCGAGAATCTCGTCTTCTTCTGCTTGTTGTGCGGCCACAGTTATCCTCCTCGGTATGCTTCAGCCAGGGAGAGCGATATGCGTACAGATGGAGCTCCTCGCCTTAGAGTGAAGCTACTCGCCTTGTAGTTCCGCCTCAAGAAGTTCGCGCCGATACATTGCAGCGTAGCGTCCGCCAGCTTGGATCAGTTCACGATGCGTGCCTTGCTCGACGATCTGACCATCGTGCAGCACGATCGCGCGGTCGGCATCCTTCACGGTAGCGATGCGCTGCGCGATGATGATGCTGGTGCGCCCGTGCATCACCTCGCGCAGGCCAGCCAAGATCTCGGCGGCGGTGTGCGTATCGACGCTCGAAAGTGCATCGTCGAGGATGAGCACACGCGGCTCGCGCAGCACGGCCCGTGCGATAGCGGTGCGCTGTTTCTGCCCACCAGAGAGCGTCACACCGCGTTCGCCGATCATCGTGTCGAGCCCCTGCGGGAACTGCGACAGGTCGTTGCTCAGTTGCGCGATGCTCGCAGCGCGATCGATGGCCTCCTGCGAGCTGTTGGGCCTGCCGAACGTGACGTTCTCGCGCAGCGGCACGCTGAACAGGAAGGTGTCCTGCGGCACGTAGCCCAAGCCTTGGCGCAACCGATCAAGCGGCAGGGTGCGAATATCGTGCCCATCGATCAGGACCGTGCCCTCATCGGGGTCGCGCACCCGCGCCAGCAGATTGATCAGTGTGGTTTTGCCCGCGCCCGTCGCACCCACGATCGCCAGCGAGCTACCCTTGGGTATGCGGAACGAGATATGGCGCAGCGCCCAACCATCGTTGGGGAGCGAGTGAGGCTTTGTGGTGGGCTGCGATTGGCTCGATAATGCGGTTTGTGAATCGTGGGCAGGGCTGACATCGAAGCGCACGCCCACGTTGCGGAACTCGATATCGCCCATGACCTCGAAGTCGGCGGGCGCGTCGGGTGGTGTGGCGATGCGTGGCACCCGGTGCAGCACCTCGGCGATGCGTCCCATCGAGGCGGAGGCCTGCTGATAGAGGTTGACGGTCCATCCCAGGGAGATCATCGGCCAGGACAGCAGGGCCAAATAGGTGTTGAACAACACCAGATCGCCGAGGCTGAGCGTGCCATTGGCGACCATCTGCCCACCCACCAGTAACACCAGCGCGCCGATGCTGCTCAGCAATACGGTGATGGCGGGCCACAGCGCGCCGCTCATCAGCACGTAGCGCAGGTTGAGGCGGCGATACGTCTCGTTCGCTTCGCGAAAGACCTCAAGCTCAGCATCCTCTTGCGCGTAGGCCTTGATGGTGCGGATGCCGCTGAAGTTCTCTTGGGCGCGCGTGGTGATATCGCCAAACTGATCTTGAACGCGTCGGAAGATCCGCTGCATGCGCCTGCCGACGACCGCGAACATCACGGTGACAATCGGCATCAGCAGCAGTACGATCAGCGTGAGCGTGACGTTTGTCGTAAACATCAGCACGGCAGCGGCGCTGATCAACAATCCCGCCGAGAGGCAGGAGTTGATGCCCGGGCCGAGGAATTGGCGGATGGCCGAGAGATCGTTGGTGACGCGCGCCATCAGGTCGCCAGTGTGCATCGAACTGTAAAACTGCTGTTCGAGCTTCAGTAAGTGTTCGAAGATGGCCTTGCGCAGGTCGAACTCGATCCGGTACGACGTGCTCATCACGAAGATGCGTTGGCCAAAGCGAAACAGTGTGTCGAACAGAGCGATCAGCAGCATCAGCAGCCCATAGCGCAGCAGTTCTTCGGCGACGACGCCGTGGCTATGGAGATCGTTGACTATTTGCCGGACAATCATCGGAATCGTGGCTGTGAGTGCGGAGGTGCAGATCGCGCAGAACAAGCCCAACAGCAAATACCTGCGGTACTGCCTGAGAAAAGGCAGCAGGTGACGCAGTTGTTCCATGAGTTTTCGCCTCCTCGAAGTAGCCGTGAGGATGTAGGGGGTGACGACAAATAGCGTCAATCAGTAGCGGGTGCGACTCGGATAGTATAGCACGCCTGTCCTTTTTTTCGAACTCCGACTTTTGATGTATCTCGTGGGATGGGGTTGGGCCAACTCGCGTTGGACAATGGTGGTTGATGAGCGGTTTGCGCTTGCGATTGCAATCACGTGTTTGCGCTTGCTAGCGTTGCAATGCGCGCAGTGCATCCATCGCCTGTTCCGCTTGTTCGACGGGCACAAAAATGTGATCGTGGTACACACCCGCCACCACATTGCAGCTCACGCCGACTTGCGCGAGCGCCTTGGAGAACGCGGCTGTCAAGCCGATCGCCGCCAGATCGGAGTGCACTGTGAGCGTAATCCACGCCGCTACAAACGCGATCGGCAGGCCAAGCTCAATGGCTTGCTGCTCGGGAAGAATCACCGAGAGCCCTTCCGGCTCGCGAATCGAGGCGACGATCGTGTTCGGATCAAGCTGCACATCATCTGGCAGCGAAGCAAAGGCGAAACGACCGGGGTTGAGTTTCGGCTCCATCCGCGCCAACAGCGTATCGAGGTCGCTGATTGCTGGCATTTGTTTGTCTCCCAGTATTGTGAGGGTTATTCAGCAGCCTTATCCGAAGTCTACCCTTTTTTTGTGAATATAAGTCTTAATTTTGGCGTGTAATTGTATGGTAGTGTAGGTAGAGGGGATAAACAATAGCGACAATAATGATCGGTGATATCAAAACCGAGGATGATGTACAAAAGTAGCACTTGAGTGTAATAGCGTGATTCTGGTTCTCAGGCGAAAACTGGTTTTTTGGCCTCCTGGGGTTGCATCCCCGTCTTCCACACAATGCCAAACAAGGCGCCCTGCGAACAAGGCGCCTTATTGGACCAAACAGCGAAATCCGTTTTCGGGAGTGCCTTAAACAAGGGATTACACCCCGATTATAGAAACTCCTCGAACGATGACCGACCTAATTAAGGCTTGTGATAGTCGCCGTTGCGACGCCGTTCTTTGTGGAACTTGTTAACGCGCTTACCAAATTCCTTATTTGCCTGACGGCGATCTTCGTTGAGCGACATGTCCTTACCAACGTGTTTCCTGAGACGCTGAAACGTCGGCTCGTCCTCATCATCAAAGTCGTAGCCGTCATCGTCGAGAAAGTATGTTTTTTTTAGCCTCATGATGTGGGAATTCCTCAAATAGTTGGGCATATAACACAACAGAGCGATTCCGAACTCTGCCACTGCTCAACTATCAGAAACAATACCGTTAGCGCGAGGTGCCCGACGTTCGGGTGGCCGCGAGGGTGCGGTTAGCCGACCGCAAGGTTTGCGTAGCGATTGTGGGGATAGTCGAGTCAGCAGCAATAGAATATCGATTCCTTATTACAACAATCGACATAAGGCATAAATCCTCCTTTACTATCGGAAAAAACGATGTTTTAAGACTAAGCTGATTCGACTACAACGCTAGTATATCAGAAGCAGCGTAACTGTCAATGAATCCTAAGTCCTACTTATTAAGTGGCATTGAAGCACGAAGCCACCAGGAGTTGTAGGTACGTCATTCGTCCTCATCCTCAGGGTTGGCGGCGCGTATCAAACTGACCGCGCCGATCAGCGCGCCGATGATCGCCAACGGCCAAGCCAACACCTTCGGGAAGCGCGCACTCAGCAACGAGACGCTCAGCAGCAGCGCGCCGATCGTGGCGCCCACGGTGCGTTCGTTGCGCTGCAGCGATGTGCTACTGACCGCCTGCAACGTGGCACTCACACGAGCCATGCGGGCGCTCGGCATGCGCACACGCGGGTGATGCTGACGCGCCACACGTTCGGCGCGGCTTTCGGGCCGTGTAGGGTGTGGCCCCCGTTGCCCACCGAGGATCTCGCGAGCATTCTCCAAGTCTTCCTCGTACATCGCCTCCATCGCTGCCGCGAACCGCCGATCCTCAGCCACCAGGTCGATCTCCCAGTTGGTCATCAGCCCTGTGATGTTCATATTTGTGGAACCGACCCGCGCCCACCAACCATCGGCCACGATCGTCTTGGCGTGCATCATCGGGCCAGCGTACTCCCAGATCCGCACGCCCGATTGCAGCAGTGGCCGATACCCGTAGCGCGAAAGCGGCCCGACCAATAGCACATCGTTGGTGGAAGGCAGCAGAATGCGCACATCGACGCCATCGCGCGCGGCGGCCATAATCGCCTCGCGCAGGATCGGCGTGGCCAAGAAGTACGCATCGGCGATCCAGATGCGCTCCTCGACACCCGCCAGTAGCACCTGCAGTGTGCGCAGCATTCGTAGTCGCCCCGGCTCCTGCACGATCACCCGCGCTTCGATCTCGCCTGCCGGTGGAATCGTGGCGATGTCGGGCACCTCGTCGGGTGGCAGCGGCGTGCCCTGGCTATCCCAAATATCGGCGAACGCCCGCTCCAGGTCGGCGATTGCTGGCCCCGTGACGCGCACCGCCGTGTCGCGATAGGGCAACCCCGTCACGGGCGAGAAGGCCAGCCACGCATCGGCGATACAGACACCGCCGATTGAGGCGTAGACGCCATCGACGGCCAGCAGTTTGCGATGGTCGCGCTGGAAGATATCGAGCGGAGCGCCATCCCACAGCGGGTTCACCACCCGCACATCGACTCCAGCGCGGCGTAGGCGTCGCCAGAACGAGTTCGGCACATCGAGCGAGCCGAACCAGTCGTAGAGCACGCGCACGCGCACACCAGCCGCCGCGCGCTCGGCAAGCGCCTCCGCGAAGCGCTGCCCGATTGTGTCGTTCTTGAAGATGTAGTTTTCGAGGTGGATCCAGCGCTCGGCTCGGCTGATCGCCGCCAGCCAATCCTCGTAGGTGGCCGCGCCGTCCTGCAGGAGCGCCAAGGCGTTACCGTAGCGCAGTGGCGCGTTGCTGACCCGCGTGAGCGCTCGGCTGAGTCGTTCATCGCGCAGATTGTACAGCGGGCGCGCCAGTGGTGGCTCGATCTCACCAGCCACCTGTATTGGGAGACGTCTTCTATAATTCATGAGTGCAACTCAAAGGCTTATTCAGGACAACAAACATGGTCTCTAGTATCTCGAAACGATCCAAGAGGGGTGAGTTTGAACATTGTGCGGAATTGGGTGGATGGTGAAGATGTGCGCCCTTCCAAACCCCAACAATACCCAGTTCGGTGGGGAACTGGGTATTCTAGCACCACGAGCTAGCTTCAAGCACAACTTGTCGAGCAAACATACGCGATAACAGAGTAAGCCATGTATCAGCCCGCAAGACAGGCTCGACAATGGCATTTTGCGTTCCGAATGGGCATTTGCAACTTTTGTACCGCTGTTTCTTTATTGTACGGCCTTCGTCAAGTGGCGTTGCTTGCGCTTTAGCGGTATACTGTGCCTCGCTATTCCCGTCTGTCTCTGTGATTGCAAAGGATGTTGTCACTATGAGTCACACCCCCGTCAATGTCGGCGTGATCGGTTGCGGTAATATCAGCGGGATTTATCTTGAGGCTGGGAAGAAGTTCGATATCCTCAATATCGTCGGTTGTGCTGATCTCGATCTGGAGCGGGCACGGGCGCAGGCCGCCAAGTACGATGTGCCGTGGGCTGGCTCGGTCGAGGATCTGCTTGCCAACCCCGAAGTCGAACTTATCATCAACCTAACGGTGCCCCAAGCCCATGCGAGCATCGCGTTGGCGGCGGTGCAAGCAGGCAAGCACATCTACAACGAGAAGCCGCTCACGATCGAGCGTGCCGAGGCGCGGCAACTGCTCGAACTGGCCGAGGCGCGCGGGCTGCGTGTGGGCTGCGCTCCCGACACCTTCCTGGGTGGCGGTTTGCAGACCTGCCGCAAGCTGATCGATGAGGGCGCGATCGGCACACCCGTCGGCGCGACAGCATTTATGATGTCGCGTGGCGTCGAGCGTTGGCACCCCAACCCCAACTTCTACTACCAGCCTGGCGCCGGCCCAATGTTTGACATGGGGCCGTACTACCTCACCGCGCTGACCTCGATGCTCGGCCCGGTTAAGCGCGTCACTGGCTCGGCCCAGATCTCGTTCCCCGAGCGGCTCATCTACAGCCAGCCGCACGCAGGCGAGATCATCAAGGTCACGACGCCCACCCTGATCAGCGGTGTGTTCGATTTCGCCTCCGGCGCGGTCGGCACCATCATCACCACGTTCGACGTGTGGTACGCCGAACTGCCACGCATCGAGATCTACGGCTCGGAGGGCACGCTCAGCGTTCCCGATCCGAACACCTTCGGCGGGCCTGTGCGCCTGCGCCGAATGGGTGAGCAGCAGTGGAGCGAGATTCCGATCGAACACGGTTACACCGAAAACAGCCGCGGCTTGGGCGTGGCCGATATGGCCTACGGTATCCGCAACGGTCGGGCGCATCGGGCATCCGGCCAACTGGCCTATCACGTCCTCGATCTGATGCACGCCTTTCTCGACTCCTCGCGTGAGGGCCGACACATTATGATCGAGAGTACGATGGAGCGCCCCGCCGCATTGCCCATCGAATGGCCGAACGCTCCTGAGAACGACTAGGAACGTGTTGTTGACCACCGACGAGCGGCGAGGCATGCTGTTTGTCGGTGGTTCCTTTGTTTAAAACGTGGCGGGTCAACGAGGATCTTGCTCACCAAGATGATCAGATCGAGAGATGGGCGACATGTCGCTCATCTCTCGCAGAGGAGAAGCAATCGTGACAGAGATAGCTGATATTCGATATGTGCGGGGCGCTTGCCCTCACGATTGCCCAGACACCTGCGCCACGATCACCGAAGTGCGCGATGGCCGCGCCATCCGCTTCTACGCCGACAAATCGCACCCGATCACCCAAGGTTGGCTGTGCGCCAAAGTGCGCCCCTACCTCGATCGCGTTTACCACCCCGAGCGGCTCACGCACCCGTTGCGCCGCGTCGGGCCGAAGGGTGCGGGCCAGTGGGAGCGCATCACCTGGGAGGAGGCCATCAACGAGATCGCCACGCGTTGGAAGGCGATCATTGCTGAGCATACCGCAGCCGCCATTCTGCCCTATTCCTACAGCGGCACGCTCGGGTTGCTGCAATTGGCGGTCTGCAACGAGCGCTTGTGGAATCGGATGGGCGCCAGCGGCCTTGAGCGGGCGATCTGCGGGGCCGCCGGAGAGACAGTGGTTGCTTTGACGATGGGCGCGCGCATGGCTCCCGACAATCACGATCTGTTGCAGAGCACGTTGATCCTGATCTGGGGCCACAACCCGGCCAGCACAAGCCCTCACTCCATGCCGCTGATCCGCCAGGCGCAGAAGAACGGCGCGTATGTCGTCGTTGTCGATCCGCGCCGCACCATCACGGCCCGCTCCGCCGATCTGCACATTCAGCCGCGCCCCGCCACCGATGGCGCGCTCGCCTTGGGCTTGATGCACGTGATCTTCAGCGAAAACCTGCACGACGAAGCCTGGCTCGAAGCGCACAGCATCGGTTGGCGCGAACTGCGCGAACGTGTCGCAGACTACCCGCCCGAGCGTGCCGCCGAGATCACGGGCGTTCCCGCCGAAACCATCGTAGCGTTGGCGCGCCGCTACGCCACCACCAAGCCCGCGATGCTCAAGACCGCCGACGGCGTGCAGCGTCACGTCAACGGCGGGCAGACCTTCCGCGCGCTCTGCTGCCTGCCAGCCGTGGTGGGTCAGTACGGCGTGCGGGGCGGTGGCTTCTCCTACAGCACCAGCGGCTACCTACAGTGGGATTCCGAAGCGGTTGGGCACGCCAGCGAATGCCCGCCAACACCCCGCATCATCAACATGAATCGGCTCGGCGCGGCGCTCGAAGGCGAAGTTGAAGGCCCACCGATTCAGTCGCTGTTCGTGTTTTGCGCCAACCCGGTCGCCTCCTCGCCGAACTCGGGGCGCATTGTGGCGGGGCTCCAGCGCGAGGACCTGTTCACCGTCGTGCACGACCTGTTTATGACCGACACCGCGCAGTACGCCGACATCGTGTTGCCCGCCACCAGCCAACTGGAGCAGATCGACCTGCACAAGCCCTACGGCCACCGCAACCTGCAGTACAACCACGCCGCCATCGCGCCGCTGGGCGAATCGAAGAGCAATTGGGATGTGATGCGGTTGCTGGCCACAGCGATGGGCTACGATGAGCCGTGGCTGCATGAGAGTGCCGAACAAGTCATCCACGGCATCATCGAGGCGACCCGCGCCAGCAGTGAGCGCGCTCGCAGCCTGCTCGAAGGCGTCACATTCGAGCGCCTGCAGGCCGAAGGCACCGTGCCGCTGCACTTCGCGCCCGGCAACGACGTGCCCTTCGCCGATGGCGTCTTCCCCACGCCGTCCGGCAAGATCGAGCTGTACTGCGAAGCGATGCGCGAGCACGGCCTCGACCCGCTGCCCGAATACGTGGAGCCAGCGCTCTTCGAAGAACTGCGACCCAGCCGCAACGGCCAGGGCAAGCGTAAACCCGAGGAGCAGCCGTTGATCCTGCTCTCCAGCGCCTCGCACCATTTCGTCTCCAGCAGCTTCGCCAATCAAGCGAGCCTGATCGCCAAAGAGGGCAAACCGTTCATCGAGATCAACCCAGCCGACGCCGCCGAGCGGGGCGTCGTGGAGGGCGATATGGTAGTGGTTGGCAATCAACGCGGCTCGTGCGAGCTACGCGCCGTCGTCACCGACGATGTGCCGCCCGGCGTAGCGGTCGCGCCGAAAGGCCCGTGGGCGCGGCTCTCTCCTGGCGGGCGCAACATCAACTGGACCACCTCCGACGAACTGGGCGACATCGCGGGCCAAAGCACCTTCCACACCAACCTCGTCTATGTGCAACGCAGCGGCATGGCTTGACAAGGTGACCAGGTGATTGGGCGCGTCTCAAACGATGCTTACCCTTCACAAAAACGTGGTATCGACTTCTGCGCGTAGTAGGAGGTCGATACCACAAAAAACGACAACCACCTTGAAACAGCCTCTGATACATACCCTTATTGAAATCAACATCCCACAACAAATCCAATCACAAATCTGCGAAATCTGTGTAATCTGTGGATTTATCAACCCCATAAATCTGTGGATACCTCTCCCCCGCTCAGTTTGACAATATTTCAACCATATGGTACATGAAGACGTACATTGCTTGGTTCGCCTAGAACTCCAATTGCCTGGGGCGCACCCTCGAAGGTGCCTCGTGCGGATCATGATGTCCGCTCCTAGAAAGGGATGCCTTGCTACGCATCTTTCGGCCCGCGCTTGTCCTACTCTCAGCCCTATTCTTATGCGTGAGCCTCATTGCTGCACGGCCTCTGCCAACTAAATCACCCACCGTCGCCATCGCCGCCCCCACCACAACACTCGTGAACCTACTCGATCCTTCGGAATACGAGAACCTGCTTGCATCGAGCAAACAGGGCGTATCACTGGGCGGTGGAAAATCGGTCGCATCTATCAGCCAAGAACCCGTGCTTAAAACCGCCGTCACCAAACGGCAACGCATATTTCAGCAAGGTGGCCAAGTACACGCGGCCATACCCGGCAACGGCCCGTACATGTCCGGCACACTCGTTGCGCAAACCCAGCGCCTCGATCTCTACGTCGGCTCCAACACTTTTAGCGCCGAGCAGATCGCCGCAAACGCACCCTTGCTCGAACAACTGCTGCGCGAGAGCGAACGACGCCTCGGCACCACCCTCGAACACCGCATCTCGCTCGCGTTCTACCGCAGCGGCCTTGCTCCCATACGCGGCGTGCGCGGCATGGCCTACACCGACAGCGGGCAAGCCGAGATCTACTATCAAGCGCACGAGGACATCAACAGCGCCATCACCGTCGCGGTTCACGAGATCGCGCACCATCTCGAAGAAGCGCGCTACGGCCACGAAGTGCAACGGCGTGCCGACACCATCCTGCACGAAGGATTCGCAACCTGGATCACAGGCCCACGCTGGCTCGAAAAATACGAAGCCACCACCTGGAAGGAACGCGCCCAACACCTTCGTGACGCGGGCATCCCGCTGCGCCTGCTGAGCGCCGAGCACTACGGCGCCAACAACGCCTACGAACTCTGGGCCTCGTTCTGCGACTTCCTGATCGAGCGGTACGGCATCGAAACCTTCGACGCGCTCTACAGCAGCGGTCGTGGGCGCGCGCACGGCTCCTCGGATTATCAGGGTATCACGGGCAAAACCATCGACGAACTAGCCGAAGATTGGCGCATCTGGCTGAGCGAATAGCCAATACAGCGCCCTGCCCGATCCTCAACGCCTTGCCTCTTTTTAACACCGTCGTTTTGGGGAAAAGAGAAGTAACCGCGATCCTATCGCCCGTCGCTGCGGGCAAACAACGTCGTGTTCAACGTGTGCGCGCTCGGACAGCTGTGGCGCTTCGCGCCAAAACGCGCGCCGCTTGAGGCGCGGCCCATCGTCGCCAGCGTCGCCCCACAACGCAGAAGCGGGGCGGTTTGGTCAACACCAAACCACCCCGCCTCACCATCACCATAACGCAACGGCTAATACGAGAGATTCATCACCAGCAACTTCGGCTCGGTCATCTCCTCGATCGCATACTTCAGCCCCTCGCGCCCGAAGCCCGACTGCTTCACGCCGCCGTACGGCATCGGGTCGATGCGCCAAGTCGGCACCTCGTTCACCATCACGCCGCCGACCTCCAGCGCCTCGTACGCCTGGAAGATCCGCCCGACATCGCGGGTGAACACACCGGCCTGCAAGCCAAAGTTGCTATTGTTCACCGCCTCCAGCGCCTCCTCGAACGTCGAATAGCGCTGCACCGTCACCACTGGCGCGAAGATCTCCTGATTGTTGATCTTCAGATCAGCGCCAGCCTTCACCACCACCGTCGGCGCAACCTTGCCGCCATCGACAGTGCCGCCGGTCACACACTCCGCGCCAGCCTTGCGGGCCTCATCGAGCCAATTCGCCACGCGCTCGCCCTCGCCATCGTTGATCAGCGAGCCGAGATCGGTATCCTCGCTGAGTGGGTGGCCCAACTTCAGCGCCTTCACCTGCGGCACAAACTGCTCAAGGAACGCATCGTAGAGCGAATCGTGAACAAAAATGCGCTGCACGCTGATGCAACTCTGGCCCGCGTAGGTGAAGCCGCCCATCACGCAGCGCGACACCGCATACGCCAGATCCGCATCCTCGTGAATGATCACGCCAGCGTTGCCGCCGAGTTCTAGCGTCACACGCTTGCGCCCTGCGCGGCGCTTCATATCCCAGCCCACGCTCGGCGACCCAGTGAACGTCAGCAACTTGAAGCGCTCGTCCTCCACCAGCGGCGCCGCATCGCTGCTATTGAGCGGCAACACGCTGAGCGCGCCCTCCGGCCAACCCGCCTCCGCGATCACCTCGGCCAACTTCAGCGCCGAGATCGGCGTCTGCGATGCGGGCTTGAGCACCACCGGGCAACCCGCCGCAATCGCGGGAGCCAACTTGTGCGCCACCAGATTCAGCGGGAAGTTGAAAGGCGAGATCGCAGCGATCGGGCCGATCGGGAAACGCCGCACAATCGCCGGACGATCCTCACCGCCGGGCAACGCATCGAGATGCAG
This sequence comes from uncultured Roseiflexaceae bacterium, assembly GCA_937988885.1. Classification (GTDB taxonomy): domain Bacteria; phylum Chloroflexota; class Chloroflexia; order Chloroflexales; family Roseiflexaceae; genus CALKHR01. The sequence continues at coordinate 15,998 of CALKHR010000080.1, forward strand.
CACCTCGTCGTGGAAGCGTGAAGCCTCCTCGGCGGCGGTGGCGAACGTCGTGATGCTCCGGCCAACCTCAACGCGGGCCTGCTTGATCGGCTTACCGGCCTCCTGCGCGATTGTGCGGGCGAACTCCTCGGAGCGCTCGCTCAACGTCGCGGAGACCTTGCGCAAAATCGCCGCCCGTGCATGAGCGGGCAACCGTCGTGTCACCTCAAACGCCTTCACAGACGCCTGAATGGCCTGCTCAAGTTGCTCGGTGTTCGCCCGATGGACAACACCAACTGGCTCGCCATCGTAGGGGCACGCGACGGTATATGGAGTGCCATCCTGCCAGGCACCCGCCAAGAAAAGGCGATATTCGGGTGGATTCGTCTGCGTCATTACAGCATCCTTTCGGTACAACCTCGTGGTGCACCTATTGTAGCACGCTCCTCGCGGATCTGGAGCGGAACGTGTCACCCGCCAAACTCGTCTGATCTACGGCTGCCAGCGCCACACACGCATCGTATCCTACGGTATGATGTGGCAGGAGGAAGCACTGTGAGACGATACCTGAACTATCTACCGATCGTACTGCTGCTCTGCGCACCACTCACCGCTGCGCCCGCGACCGCCGAACAGACCTGGTGGCACACCCAAGCGCTCAGCACAGCGCACCTGCGCGGCGGCAGCGCCACCAACATCATCGTTGAGGACGACGGATGGTTGCAGCTTGAGCCGGGCATTGCGCAGGGCACTATCGAGACAGCGCCGATCAGCGTGGCATTGCCCTTCGACGCCGTGAGCCTGCGTTGGCGCGAGCAGCGCGAAGGAGACGCCGCGCTCGACCTGCGGCTGCGCACCAGTGCCGATGGCGTCGCTTGGAGCACGTGGCACGACGTTCACGCCGACCCGCATGCCGCCTCACCCGATGGCTGGCAGCACGGTGAACTGCTGCTGTTGGGCAGCGAGACGGGCTTGCAGCGCTACGTGCAGTTGAGCGCGACGCTCGCGGGCATGCGACTGGGCGACCTGACGCTGTTCGTGAGCGATGGCAGCCGTGGTCCCACCACCGCCAAAGCGTTGCAGCGCATCGCGCCCAGCAGCGACACGCTGCCGATCGTCTCGCGCAGCGCGTGGGGCAACCCCGAAGGGCAGGATAGCCCAAACTGGCCGCCAGAGTACGCCCCCGTGACGCATATCATCCTGCATCATACCGCCACCGCCAACAGCGCCACCGATTGGGCCGCAGTCGTGCGCAGTATTTGGGCGTATCACGCGCAATCGCTGGGTTGGGGCGACATCGGCTACCACTACCTGATCGACCCAAACGGCGTGATCTACGAGGGCCGTGCGGGCGGCGACCAAGCGGAGGCCGGGCACACCCTGGGCTATAATCGGGGCACCATCGGCATCGTGTGGCTGGGGTGCTTCGATAGCAGCAGCTGCGGCAGTGTGGTTGGCGGCGTAGCGCCGAGCGAGGCATCGCTGCTCGCCGCCGAGGCGCTGATCTCGGCCAAAGCGCAGGAGCACGGCCTACGCCTCGATGCCGCCGCGACCGATGCGCGGGGCCGCGCGTTCGCAACGCTGAGCGGGCACCAAGATCTGCTGGCCACCGCCTGCCCGGGCGATCTGCTCAAAGGGCAGATCGGGCGGTTTCTTGGCTTATCGCCGCAGCGCTTCTATGCGCCAATCGCGTTAACGGGGTAGCGTATGCAGATGGTGTTGATGATCGGATTGCAAGCCTCTGGCAAGTCGTCGTTTTGCCGCGAGCGCTTCTACAACACCCACGTGCGGATCAACTTGGATATGCTGCGCACGCGGCACCGTGAGCGGTTGCTGATCGCGGCGTGCTTCGAGGCTAAACAGCGCTTCGTGGTCGATAACACCAATCTGACGCCGAAACTGCGGGCTACGTACATCGCAGCGGCGCGGCAGGCACGCTTTGAGGTAGTGGGCTACTTCATGCAGTCGCGCTTGGCGGACTGCCTGGCCCGCAACGCGCAGCGTGAACAGGGCCGCGTGCCCGAGATAGCGATTATGGCGTCGAGCAAGCGGATGGTAGTGCCGCGCTACGACGAAGGCTTCGACAAACTCTATTTTGTGCGTCTTGTTCAGAATGGTTTCGATGTTCAGGAGTGGCGAGATGCAGTTTGATAGCTTCGATACGCAAATGCGGGTGTACGAGACTTCCAACGACTGGTGTGTGGTGCCCGGCATGTGGGTGGTGGCACGGTTGGATGGTCGCAACTTTACGCGCCTCCTGCACGAAACGCATCCCTTCGAGCCGCCGTTCGATGTGCGCGTGCGCGACCTGATGCTGGATACTACCGAGCATCTGATGAAAACAGGGTTTCGCGTGGTGTACGCCTGGACAGCGAGCGACGAGATCTCGCTGCTGATCCACCCGCAGGACGAGAGTTTCATGCGCAAGGAGCGCAAGTGGGTGTCGATCCTTTCAGGCGAAGCGAGCGCCGTCTTTTCGCTGGCGCTGGGTGGCGTGGCGAGCTTCGATTGCCGCCTGTCGTTGCTGCCGAACGCCGATCTGGTGTGCGATTATTTCCGCTGGCGCAGCGAAGATGCGCACCGCAACGCCTTGAACGCGCACTGCTTCTGGAAGTTGCGCGAGCATGGCGCCTCGGCGCAGGAGGCGACACAGCGCGTCAAAGGCCTATCGATCAGTGAGAAGAACGAGCTGCTGTTCCAATACGGCGTGAATGTGAATGATCTGCCGAGTTGGCAGAAGCGCGGCGTGGGCCTGCTGTGGGAGCAATACGAGAAGTGTGGCGTGAACCCGCTGACTGGCGATGTACAGATTGGTGTACGGCGGCGCATTCGGCGCGAACTGGATCTGCCGATGAAGGAGGCATATACGGACTGGCTGCGCGCGACGGTGCTGATATGAGTTGATTTTGAGCGTTTTGTCATCGGGCTGAAAGGAAAACGTGGTGGCTGTTTGCGTTTGATTTGGCAAAAGATGTTCTGAGCCGTCTTACGATGAAAGGAGCCACCAATGAACTTCGTCGGCCCCATTCTCTCGGAGCATGCTCGCCGTCGTTTGGCCCAGCGCAACCTCTCGCCCGCCGATATCGACGCGGTCTGTCAATTTGGTATCGATGAAATCCGAGCAGGTCTGAATTGCTACTTCTTTGGCAAGCGCCAATTACGGAAATACGATAACGACAAACAATTAGAGCGTTTGGTCGGCATTACAGTGCTCTGTTGCCCACGCTGCCACTACGTCGTGACGGCGTATCGCAGCCATCGGGGCATCAAGGATCATCGCCATAAGACCAAGTACGCCAGGCCGCATACGGTATGCCAATGTTAATGCCGATGAGCTTCGGAATGCACACAGGCTTGCCCACGACATGGGCAAGCCTGTTTCGTTGCGCGAGGTGTTCGGGTTAGACCGCCGCGTCGTCCCGTTTGAACGTGAGGCGCTGCTGCATCTCCTGGATTTTGTTCTTGATCCAAGGCTGTTGCCACAGCACGATCAGGAAGGCGGGCAGGTAGACCAAGAATAATAAATAGGAGGTGCTCACCCAGAGTGTGATAAACGTAAGCCGTATGTAGAAGAATGCGACCCACGAAGTGAAGGTAAGTAGGAGCATCTGCTGCGCCGATTGAGGGATCATCCACAGCAGTAGTTGATCGTAGAAGAGGCGATGTTGCGGGGTGATCGTCATCAAGAAGAAGAAACGTGCTTGTTTGTTCTTCCAGAAGGCAAGGCTTAACAAAAAGAGTGGCCCGAAGACACTGATGAGGGGAATAAACCCGTCATAGTCGCGTGTTTGCGCGAGCCAGCGCCACGGCCAATCGGGCATCAGCACCAGCGAAATCAGCCCCACGCCGATCACACTTGCGATGCGCAGCGGCGTCCAACGGATCGATAGGGCGATTGGTAGGGCAAGGGTGGGCTTGGCTGTTAATACAAACGCCAGTGCAGGATAAAACAGCACCAACATAAATAATGGCGACCACTGCATGCTCTTCGCCGCCATCAAAAAACAGGGCGAAGCGAAAGCAATCAGGCGCCAATATTGATGATCTCGCAGCAGGCCGTATGCTAGAGCGCCGCTCGCCAACCCGAACAGGGCGACGACGCCGCTATTACCTGGCAATAGTGCCCAAGGAAACACAACCACAGCTGCAGTAAGAGGATAGGGCACCAAGTTTGTGGAGGCTGGATGACGATATGGATCGAGACCCTTGAGAAGATCGTGGGCAGCATTGAAGGCCCAACCCATATCAACGAGAGTGCCTTCTAGGCGAGGGTTAAACCACCAACATATTGCACCTGCAAGCACCGCAATGAGAATCGAAAGAGCCATACGTGCTATGGCATGAAACCGTGGCGAGATGGTATTGAAACTCATCATTGGTGCAGCAGTTGTGTATCACAATACGATATGTTCCTTTATTCTCATGAATTAGTATAGTCTAGCCTAGAAATACGAATTGAACGTAATAACAACAGTATAATGACAAATTCGACGCTTATTCACCTATTGTATCTATGCTACGCCGTCGTATTCTCTGTCCCATAAAAGCGGAAGCTATCCAGATTGCGTATGTGATCGGTGAACAACACGCCGTTCAGGTGATCGATCTCGTGCTGCAACGCCCAAGAGAGCATACGCGTCGCCTTGGGGATGCGTTGCTTCTTCCCAAACAGGTCGTAATATTCCACCGTCACCCAAACCGAGCGCTCGACTTCGCCGTACCAGCCGGGCAAACTCAGGCAGCCATCCATAATCGTCTCTCGCGTCGCGCTGCGCTTCACGATCACAGGGTTGATCAGTGCGTAGCGCTGCGCCGCTACCACGGTGCGTAGGCTTCCATCGGGCTTTGGCTCGGTCTTGGCCGGAATCTCGATCACGGCGATGCGCTGCAGCAGGCCGATCTGCGGCGCGGCCAGCCCAACACCATCGGCAGCGTGCATCGTCTCAAACATATCCTCAATCAGCGAGCGCAGTTCGGGCGCCGGCAGCCGCACAGGCTCCGAACGACTCTTCAAGATCTTATTGTCCTCGGGATTATCGATCCGCAAGATGCGTCGTAGCGCCATCAGTTTCCTCCAGTCCTAGCGCGTTATTGTATGTTTCGTCGCACGTTGTGGCTTGTTGATGCGGGTGTGAATCGCCGTCGCGATGTTGGCCGCCCGTCGCTTAGTCTCGTCGGCGCGCGGGCCTGCAAACAGTTCATCGATCGTTTCGTTGAAGAGCGCCAGCCAACGGGCGAAGTGCGCCTCGGTGAGCGCCTCTTGGTGATGCAAATCGATGTGTTTCTGCATCACATTGCCGCTGTAGGTGTGCGCCCGAAACAGCAAACTCTCCCAGAACGCATAGATATGCGGCGCGTGCTTTGCTAAGTCCATCTGCGCCACATCCGTGAACAGATACCCGATCTCGGCGTCCTGGAGGGCGCGTTGGTAGAATGTATCCACGAACAGTTTAATATCTTCAGATGTTGCGATATCGCGCATTCTAATCACCAAAACTATACCACAACACTATCGCGCATGCGCCCACCGCACATCGCTCCCCCCGCACGATGAGCGCACGCACGATGCCAAAATTCTACGGGAGTTGCAATGGCGTTACCGTGTCGATCCACGCTTCGAACAGGCCGCCGAGTTCACAGCTACAGGCTTGCTCGGCGGAGAACTGCAACTGCGCCCGACCCACGTAACCGTAGCGATGTTGGCCATAATAGTCGCGCAAAAACGCGAAGAACGCCTCTTCGCCGATCTGTTGGCGGAGCGCCTGGAAGAACAGCGCCGCCTTGCCGTACACGATGCCATAGTAGTTGCCGCGGAACGCGGCGGTCGGCTGTGCCACGGGTGCGTCGCGCCCTGCATCGCGAACGCTGCGGTAGCGCTGCCGAAACACCTCGAGTTGGGCTTGGGCGGCTTCGGCACCTCGCATCTGTTCCTGGTAGATGACCTCGCTGTAGCTCGCCAGCGCCTCGTCGAGCCACGCCTCGCGCTGCACATCGTTGCCGATGATGCTGTACCACCACTGGTGCCCCACCTCGTGCGCTACCGTGATCTCAAGGCTGCTGCGCCTGCCGTACAGATCGCTCTGCATCAGGATCAGCCCCGGATACTCGACACCGAGGAAGGTCGTTGCATCAACCTCGACAATATCGAGTTCGGCGAACGGGTAGCGCCCAATGCTCGCGTTGAAGATTCGCACTGCGTCAACCGCCGCCTGCAGCGCCACCTGGCCGCCCTGTTCGTGTCCAGGCCGATAGTACGAGTTGATGCGCGTGCCATCGCTCTCGGCACTGATCACGCCGTACTGCGCCACTGCGATCATCAGGTCGCGCTGCGGGCCGCTCACGAAGCGTAGCGTGGTTTGGCCATCCTGTTCCGTGCGGCTGATCTCCGAGCCTGTTGCGATCGCCTGCCAATCGCTCGGCACGCGCAGCGTTAGGTCGTAGAGCGCCGTCTCGCTGTTGACGAAATCGCCGCGCCCGTCGGGCACCTCGATCTCCCATTGGCCCGCCCGCACAATCGCCACCAACGGATACGACGAGGCCAACGCGAGCACGCCGCCCTGTTTGTTGAAGGCTCCGTACATATACGCGGCGTTGAGCGGCGCCCTGGTCACGAACGCGATTGTGATTGTGGTAGTACTGTTGGGCGCAAGCGGCTCGGGTAGTCCCACCTCTAGCAGATACATCCCCTGAGCGTAGCGCACCTCGATCTCCTGGCCATCCACCAGCACTCGATCCACGGTGAGCGATCCGCCAAAATCTGCAAGGTTTGGGTACAGGCGGAAGAAGATCGTTGGCAATGGCTCTGTATCGCGGTTGCGATATTCCAACGTGAGTTGCCCCGCCAAGGTGCGCGCCTCGGGGTCAATACTCGCATCGATAGTATAACGGTTCCAATCGTCGGCGCGCTGAAGATCACCCGCAAAATCGGGCAATAGCGCCGCACTCTGCGCCGCCAGATCGAACGTCGTTTCCGCCTCAGGCTCAGCGGTCGGTTCCGCCGTGGGTTCTGGCTCCGCTGTAGGTTCGGGAATCGGCTCAGGCGTTGCGGTCGGTTCAGGCTCGGCGGTCGGTTCCACGAGTGGCTCCGGCTCGGCGGTCGGCTCGTTGAACGCCTCCATCACAGCCGTGGCGAGCGCCGCAGTGGGCTGCGCAATAGTCGCATTGGCGCTGTCGGTCGGCGGCGTGTCAGCGATCGGCGGCGAGCCGCAGGCCACCATCAGCAACATCAATAGTGCTTGCACAACACGTTGGCGCATAAGCACTCCTCTCTCTCTTGGTGAACGAAGGGCATTATACCCGACCCAATCTTGCCAAACTGCCACCGTTGTCGCCAGTCAAACCCGGTGCGCCGACGTGGTATACTGCACCAAATAGCGAAACAGGATTCATATCAGGCGGCATCAACGGTTTCAGAGCAGGCAACAAAGCCTATGAGTGCTCTTTATGTTCATTGTGTGAAGCCAAAACGGGCTATCTGCGAATTATGACACATTCACTGTGGAACAGGTAACACTATCCACTCGGTAGAACAAGCTATTGTGATAACCGCTAACGATCTCCGTAATATCCCCCTCTTCGCGTCACTCGATGAGCGAACGCTTGCAAATGTGGCGCGCCAGATGCAGCGCTGCGATTTTCGGGCTGGCGAATACATTCTGTTTGAAGATGAGCAACCCACCGGAATGTATTTCGTGCTGCGCGGTCGTGTTCGCCTTTCCTGCACTGCCCACGATGGCCGCGAGCAAGTGTTAGCGATGGTCGGCGCGGGAGAGAATTTCAACGCAGTGCCGCTGTTCGATGAGCACCCCAACCCAACGACAGCCCGCGCAATGAGTTCGGTAGCCTGCCTGTTGTTGCCTCGTGCTGCGCTCCTCGACCTTCTCAAGCAACACCCCGATCTCGCGCTGGCTGCTTTACGCGAGATGGCTGGGCAACTCCGCGAACTCGTCGTCCTCGTCGAAGATCTCGCCTTCCGCTCCGTGCGCGAACGCCTCGCCCGCCAACTTTTGCGTGAAGCTAGCGCTGGTGCTGCCGAACTCACCCAACAAGAGTTGGCCGAGCGCACCGCGACCGTCCGCGAGATCGCCGGGCGCGCGCTGCGGCAACTCGCTCAGGAGGGGCTTGTGCGCCTCGAACGGGGCCGTGTGATCGTACTGGACCGTGAGGGTCTGGCGCGAATCATCGATCAGTGAGGCATTGCTCCATCTGTCCCAAATTTCACAAGTGAAGTGGGACAAAAGTAACAGACAGCCGTTTCACTCCCTGCTATGCTAGGCCCAACACAAGTGTTACTGATGATAAGGGAGACGACCATGGCATATGTGATTGCGGAACCGTGCATTGGCACCAAGGATGCCTCGTGTGTGGCGGTTTGCCCTGTGGACTGCATCTACGAAGGCGACGATCAATACTACATCAACCCCGACGAGTGCATCGACTGCGGTGCCTGCGAGCCGGAGTGCCCAGTTGAAGCAATCTTTGCCGATGACTCGGTCCCCGAGCAGTGGCAGAGCTATATCGAGAAGAATCAAGCCTTCTTCGGCTAAGCTATGCAAACAGATGCTCAACAGGGTGGAGGATAATCCTTCACCCTGTTTTGTTTTTTAAGCTAAGAGCATTTCTGAAAGCATCGGGAGGTTGTGAGCAGAGACAGATGCGTGTCAGGATGCAAAAAACGCATACAGATCACCGAACATGGACCATACCGAGGAACCAAATGATACAGGCATCACAGAGCGGATTCCTTGGGGCCAGGGGCGATGAGCCCCGGTCGGAGTTTCCAAAGGGCCGCGACCGACCCTTTGGGCTTGCGCAGCAGCCGTGTTGCTCGCGAGTACGCGCATTTCTGCCGTATGGCGCATCCCACGCTCTCGCAAAAGAGACACATCCATTACCCATCTGATATTGTTTCTTCCGCATGAGAATGCTTTTCAGAAAGCCTCTTAGACGAATACCAGCATCCTCAGAGAAGGTGCTGTCGATGCGCTGCGTGTAGCAGCGCATCGACAGCACAAAAAACGTTACATACCTTGCTGCCGCAGGCTAAAACGGGTTTGTTATTGATACTGCCTAACTGGATTTGGTATAACATATCTCCAATCTATTGGCCCTTTTAACCATCAATGGGTTTGACAACTCCTCTCGCTGCTGCGATAATCGCCCACCGAAAGCAATCGTAACGACGTTGGTTTGCCATGCAGTTTTTGGAACAAGGCAGCCGTGCGCTGATAGACGAAGCCCGTCGAATCGGCCAGGCGCTGCGCGATTGGCAGCTCGCACTGTTGCTTGGCCTAATGGCCCTGCTGCTCCTGCTCGCCACCCAAGCGCCCTTGTACTACACAATTCAGGTCGGTCAGGAAGATGGTATCGGCGGAGATCTCCCGCTGCTATCAGGCTTCTTCACCACGGAACGTGATATCCACGGCGATTTTCGTTGGACCACGGATCGGGCTAGCATTCACCTCCCTGGGATTGGTCAACGCTCGCTTCAACTGACGCTGAAAGTCTTTCCGATCGGCCCCGAGATCGTCGAAAAAGGCCCTCGAGAGCTTGAACTTTGGGCCAGCGATCAGCTGATCGCGCGTTTGCCAGTGCAGTATACCGGAGCCGTGTATCGCGTGCTGGTGCCCCCGCCGACCGACGGCAGTGGCGATCATCTGATCGAGATTCGCAGCACCACCTTTATTCCAACCGGCGACCAACGCTCGATCGGCTCTCCCGTCGATCGCATCACCGTTGCGGCATTGGCAGGACCCACCATCCCACCGTGGCGCAGCATGTTGGCGTGGCTCGCAGCCACCCTGCTCGCGTGGCTTGCCGTGCGACGCATCGGCTTCAACCCCAAACATGCACTGATGATGCTCTCGCCTGTCGTGCTGCTGGTGGGCGTAGCGGCGCTGCTCGACCCGCCGCGCCTCGCGATGGGCTACACGCCCGCGCTGATCGCGCTTGGCCTCGCCTACTTGCTCGTCATCCTGCTAGACGCCAACGCCGACGGACTCGTGTTGGCAGGATTGGGCATTGCAGTGCTAAGCGTGGTATTAGCCCTGCTCGTCGGCACCTCGGCTCCGAGCGGCAGGATCGCGCTGCCCAGCATCGTGGGCGCGACAGCCACGGCCCTCATTCTGAGCGGTGGCCTGCGGCCTGGCCTACAAGCACTCGCTCAACGGCTGCTCCCGTCAACCGCGCCCCACGTATGGCGATGGCTCCTGTTGTTCGCGTGGCTCACCCTCGCTATGCGCTTCGGCGGCAAGATCTATCCCGATTCGATGCGGGGCGATATCGGCTTCCATTCCAATCGCTACGACTTCTTGGTGAGCGGATGGGCCTTGCAGCTATCGCTCAATCGCGGTGTGCAATTCCCGTATCCTACCGCCTTCTATTTGCTGCTCGCGCCATTCTCGCTCTTGGGGTTGCCACAGCGCGTGCTGCTGCGCCTCGGTGGCGCGCTGCTCGACGCGCTCAGCCCGCTCCTGATCTTCGCACTGGTTGCTTGCGTGTTGCAACGCAACAAACGCCTATCATCGGCAGCGAACAACATCGCGCTCGGCGCTGCGTGGCTCTACAGCTTTAGCGCGGCTGGCTTCATGACCACGTGGTGGAACTTCAGCACGCATATCTTCACACAGTTCGCCCACCTGCTGCTGCTCACGGCGCTCGTCCTGTTCTGGCCGCGCCTGAATCAGCCGCCGACACCGGGCCGAACGACATGGCAACGCCTGATCCCACCGCAGCAAGTGTTGCCGTTGAGCGTGCTGATCGTGCTACAGGTGCTGGTGTACCTGGGTCACTTTGGCTTTTGGATGAATATGTCGCTGCTCGGGGCGGGTGGTCTGGCGATCTTACTGTGGTTGGCGTGGCGCGAGCGCGTGGATTGGCACATCTTTCGCCTGATGTTCATCGCGTTTGTGTTTGCCGAAGTGTTGGCCGTACTGTTGGTCTACAGCAGTTTCAGCGGATTGTTTCTCCAGCAACTTCAGGCCACGGCGACTGGAGGCTTGACTGGTCTTGCGGGCCGAGAGGCGGTTGATCGAGCTATTCTGTGGCGCACCCTGTGGGATGCTGGCTTCGGGATGCACTTCGGCTTTTTCCCCATCCCAATGGCATTGGCTGGATTGCTTCTGCTGGTGTATCGCCTGCGAAACACACAACGCGCCTGGCAGAGCACAACGTTCTTGGCTGTTGTGCTGATGCTCGGCACCTTCGTGATCGGCACCATCTTCGCCGTGTTGCCGTTCCTCTCCGGCTCCACGCTCTCGACGCGCTGGCTCATGTTTGCGCTTTGGGCAGTCGCATTTGGGGCTGCGCTCACCGCACATACGCTCTGGCGCATGGGGCGTGCGGGCCGTCTGCTCGTCTACGCGATGGGTGGCTACGTTGCCTGGAATACCCTGGCGATGTGGCTGATGGCGTTAGCATGGCGCGTGCGCCCACCTGAACCCTTCTAACCTACGAACCCTCCGCAACCCAACGATACCCAAGCCCACGCACACTCACGAGGTGAACAGGCTCTTGGGGATTCCGCTCGATCTTACGACGCAAACGACCAATATGCGGTCGGATCAGCAGGCGAGCCTCCTCCTCATCCTGGATCATCTGATTGATCGCCTGGGCCAAGCGCAAACAGGGGATCACCGTTCCTGGCTCTCGCAACAACTCCTGCAAAATAATGAACTCGCTGGGTGTGATCGCAATCGGCTGATTGTGTAGCAGCGCGATATGCTGCTGGACGTCGATCAGCAGCGGCCCCGATTCGTACACCTGCCTCGGTGTCGTAAGCGGCAGCGAGCTCTCCGTCTCAAACTCAGTGTCGCGCAAGAGCAGATCCATCTGAGCGTACAGCGTCTTCAAGCGCTGTTCGTGAATATGCTGGCGGCGGTGGTTCGATAAGGTGCGCTGCACAGTATCGCGCAATACGCTAATGCTGACGGGCTTCAGCAGATAATCGGCGACCTGCGCGCGCACGGCTGCGATAGCGCTCGATAACGACCCGTGCGCAGTCAACATAATGATCGGCATCTGAGGCCAGCGTTGGCGGGCAAAAGTCATGACATCCACCCCATCGATATCGCCGAGCTGAATATCGAGTAATAAAAGGTCGATACCCGGTTCAGCTAAGCGTTTTAACGCCATCCCCCCAGTGCTCGCAACCTCGATCTGTAAATTGATTCGCTCTAGCGCATCTTCTAGGATACGTCGAACTGGCGCTTCATCATCAACAATCAAAACAGTTGGTTTCGGCATAGTTCGCTCCAGACAGGCTCACCCACGGCCAAGCTCATATTGCCGTTGCAATGCATGTACGAGCCGATGTAGGTCTCCCCATCAAGTGCTCTAATATGCTTTCAGTCAAGAATTGTAGGTGAACAATGTAAAGAATCGCTAAGAAATAAATTACGCCCATAAAGGTGTGATAATCAGTGTGATACGGCGATTGTTATCATATATGATATATAAATTTAGTTAATTACTGTAAGCGATAGTATGGCTTGAGTATGAGGTTGAATGTGTATAGAAATTTTGGTAAATAACAATGTGTTGCGTTACATTCCTCGAATAGTGCATACTCTAGCATGGCTGCTCGATATGTACCATACGCCACGGGTACTAGATAAATATGGTACTTATGCTTGTAATGAAATGGATATTTTGTTGTTATGGATTTATTATGGATGTACAATGTGTAACGATCTACACTTTAGATGTATCATGGCTTTTGCCATCCATATCGACAGATAGAACGTATAATTCAGATACTGAAAAATAAAGTGCTCTATAAATGTTAGAAATGCTCTAGCTGAACTATCTCAACGGAATAACTTTAAAGGTCTACAGAAGCGATACGTTCCGCGAAAAATATACGATTTCTAACAACGCATAGAAAGGATTGTTTATGACAACGAGGCAGGAGCAAGTCCTGGAAGTGCTTGAACAGTTAATGGTTAACTCCGGTAACGATATGCTCGGAGCCGTAGCCGTCAGTATGGATGGCATTGTGCTAGCGTCGCGAATGGCGACCGATGTAAACGCGGATCGGGTGGGCGCTGTGGCTGCCACGATGGTTGGTGTAACACGGCGCGTCTCCAACGAACTCAAAATCGGCCTCACTGAAGAAGCGATCATTAAAGCAGACAATGGCTTCTTCATGGTATTGCCAGCCGGTGAACAGAGCCTGTTAGCTGTTACTCTTCGTCAGGGTGCCAACCTCGGTATGGTGCGTATCGAGGCGCGCGATGCTGCTACCTCAATTAGTAAAATCCTTTAATTTCCACACATATTTATTTCGTGGATCAAAAATTGATATACGTTGCCAGGTTTTCATTGACTGGTAAGAGTTGAGGACAGCGAAAAGTGACCTCAATCATCAAATGCTGAGATCACTTGCTCGTACACAATCATTTGTGGGGCAATGATTTATTGATGACGGCTGCATCTACAGGTATCCCTACAGGTGCTTGTATATGCCACGTCGAGCGGTTTATTCGTCTTAGTAAAGGATAGGATTAAGACATGGCTCAAGATCGTCAAAGCTGGCAAGTCAAAGACACCGCTATCCTCGAGGAATTGATTACGCTGACCAAACTGGACCCCGAGGAAGCCAAAGCGTTAAGTGCATTGCAGGATCAAGCACGAAGCGTAGCTCCTCAATTGTTGGAACAGTTCTACGGTCGGTTGTTTGCTCACGAGAATACTGCGGAATATCTTCAAGGTGCATCGATTGAACGCCTTCACCAGATGGTGAGCGAATGGTTCGTGGATATTTTCAGTGGGGTGTATGACGCCGCACATGCAGAGAAGCGCCTCAAAATTGGCAAAATCCACGTCAAGATTGGCTTGCCTGTACGCTATCCATTGGCAATGCTCGATGTCATTATCCCCTTTGGCGAGCAAATTGCCCTACAAAGCTCCAATCCAGAATTAGCTCTATCCGCCTTCCGTAAAGTGTTGGCGCTTGATATCGCGATCTTTAATCAAGCCTACGAGGATAATCAACTCCAGCACCTCGCGGAGCTTGTTGGCGGTGAGCGCTTAGCCCGTCTGCTGCTTTCGGGTGCTGGCTAGTTTCGAATCGCTCGCTGTGAAGGCGATGTTGTCGGTACGCTCGAAGGGCACACACATCGCTTCACACTTCTTGATCTCATCTCAAGATGATCACCAGCGTCTCAGCTCATGAGCAAAGGTATGTCAATAAGAGTCGCACTGAGTTTTGCTCAGGAAAAGTGTTGCTGAGGCTGCCTCATACATTCATTCAACACAAGCTAATCAGTCCGGAAAGGAACTTTACAATGGCTTCACGGCAGGAACAAGTTATCGCACACCTTGATCGATTGATGGAGAACTTAGGCACTGATGTCACTGGTGCGGTAGCGGTCAGTATGGATGGTATTGTGTTGGCATCTCGTATGGCCAATGAGATTAATGCGGATCGGGTTGGTGCAGTTGCTGCCACGATGGTCGGTGTGACACGGCGTGTCTCGACCGAACTCAAGATCGGCGCTACAGAAGAAGCGATCATCAAAGCGAAAGAAGGTCTCTTTATGGTGTTGCCAGCGGGCAGTCAGAGCTTACTGGCCATCAATTTACGGCAAGGTGCAAACCTCGGTATGGTTCGTATTGAGGCGCGCGACGCCGCGATTGCCATCGGCAATGTCCTGTAGTTCCAAACGTTCAAGCTCCTCCGTTGGGCGTTGTTTTTGGTGGTGTTATTGAGGCTGATTGCTCAACATTGGCGGTTAATGAGCCTGATTCGCTTCCAGTACGTGCGAATGTGCATTGAAGGTATTGCTGGAAGCGATTCGCACTAAGCTTGATGAGCGCGATGGTGGTTCTGAGTATGAATATCGTAATTGATTCTGAATAAATAATGCTCATGTATCATAATTGGGCTGATAATAGCTGCTATATGCCAGAGTAGAGTAATATTGCTTGCTCTGGCATATAGTAAATGGGTATGTTTCTATGTTATTGGAGATGATTCGATCTCAGGTTGTATTAATGCTTTACCATACATTGCCCTTTGTTGCATATCAATATGGGTCAATGAATTGCGTGTAGGAGATTGGTTATGGCCCTCGAAGGCAGTTTGCAAGACATGTCAATGATTGATCTGTTTCAAGTGTTTCAAATGGGGCCAAAGACCGGTATCCTAGTGCTGGAACGTGGAACAGAGCGAGGTGTAGTTTACGTTGCAAATGGCGCGCTCAACGATGCGATCTTGATTCGCCGGAACGAGCACGAGGTCATTGCAATTGCTGAAAAAGCTGTTCTCCAATTACTTCAGTGGGACGACGCTTCGTTTGTTTTTACTCATAATCCAGCCGTTCACGATCACACGGCGCGTATTACGCATGATGTCGATTGGTTCATTGCGGAGAGCGAGCGCCTTCAGAAAGAGGTCCAACAGACTCCGCAAGAGACGAGCAATCCAATCACGCTCCAGTCACAGTTCCGGTTGAAGTCGCATCCAGGCATGATCGATAGCAAAGTGCATTTGACCTTGGAACAGTGGCGTGTTCTCAGTCATGTGGCGATCGATCAGTCGTTGGAGACGATCTGTTATGCAATGGGTTTGTCGGTTGACAAAATTTTGCAGGCAGTTCGCGAACTTGTCGATCTTGGTTTGCTTGAGATGGTCTCTCAATCGGCGTCGAAGCCCGCCACTTCGTATAAGCCGATCGTTTCCCCAAAGGTGACTCCTCAGCCACCTCCTGTACGTTCAGCAAGGGTGGATTCTCGACTTTTAGCTTCGAATCGAGCAATGTCAGCTCCTGGTCGCACGCTGTTACATGCTATTCGTCGGCGAATTCATAGCCTGTAAGGATGAAATTAGGAATGCAGGCACTAAAAATTGTGATCACTGGTGCGTATGCTGCTGGTAAAACGCACTTTATCCGAACCATCAGCGATATCGATATAGTGACCACGGAATACGAGGTAACCGATCCAGAAGAGATGCTGTTGAAGCGCGAAACAACGGTTGCACTCGACTTTGGGAAGATCGCCGTTTCAGATGAAGTTACGTTGTATCTGTTCGGTACGCCGGGTCAAGAACGCTTCGATTTTATGTGGGAAGTGTTGAGCGAGGGGTGTATCGGATATGTGGTGATGGTCGATAGCTGCCGCCCGGGGCATCTGCTTGAGACGCAACGGCTCATGGAGCGGTTTGCTACCATCACCGACGCGCCGTTTGTGGTCGCCGCGAACAAACAGGACGATCCTGCTGCTTTGCCACTGAGTTATTTGCGAAAACGCCTCCAACTCCCTGTGGAGGTTCCAATGGTGCCATGTATAGCTACTGATCGCGAGAGTGTGAAGCAGGTGCTGTTGGCGCTCCTGGACCATATCGAGGAGGTGGCCCAAAGTGAGGCGGATGATCAGGTTGGGGAGTTGGCTGGGAACGATGGCAGTGATCTTGAGGAGTGACACGAACTCTAGTTGGATCTAAGCCGCTTTAGCCTGCAATATGTTCTTTTTACGAGGTATCGACCTTCTGCTGCAAACGGAAGGTCGATACCTCGTTTTTGGCTACGGTTGAATGATCACGGCGTTCTGCGCGACCCAGCCGTCGGTATCGTCGATGCGGATGTGGAGCCGCCCCCGTTGCAACTCGAATACATCGACAATGGTCCCTTGGGCCAATGTTCGGATGGGGGTGATGCCCGTGGGTGAGTCGAACATTTGCGTGTTGCGGTTATCGATCACGCCTTTGCGGGGCTTGGGCGTTGGCGATGGTGTTGGGGTTGCCGTGGGCGTGTTGGTCGGTATCGGTGTGACGGTTGGTATGATGGTTGGGCTGGGTAGTGGTGTGGCTGTTGGCCGCGGTGTGCCTGGTAGCGCGATGATGTGATCATGGGCAACGACGAGTTGGTCGATCGCCGAGGTGAGGCTACTGCCGATTTGGTTGCCATTGTACAGGTTTTGATAGCTTGCGATGATGGATTGCATCGCTTGCAAGGTCTCTTGATTGGCTACTTCTGCGCAGGGAGGCGGTTTGAGTGCGCGCAAATCGGTTAGGAGCCCTTCGAGGTGGGCGATAGGTATTTGGAGATCAGCTGGTTTGGTGTTGCCAGCCTCGATCATCGTAAGTGTCCAGCGGTTGTAGAGTGCGCTATAGCGGTTGCGATAGCTGCTGAGTGCGCTTGCTTGACAAGGGTCCTGTGCGGCGCGAGGCTCCGATGCCGTGGTGGGTTGCGCATTTACAAGAACTGTGGTGTTATCGGAGACACCACAGGCTGTCAGGTACAGGCAAGTGAGCATCAGGAGAATAAACACGCGCATAGAAATCTCCTTGTGTCGGATGACGTTATGTTCCTATCCATGGTTTGGTTTAGATGACAACTCTATCATAGTAGAACACTGGAACTGATGACAAGGATACGTTTTTAAGATGTATTTTGATTCATAATTCGATGTGGTATACTGCCCAAGTGGATTCGTGTACAAGAAGAGTGATACCTACCGCCATGGAGAAAATGAAAGAGGTTGCCGATCACATCATCGCGAATGTCGAGGAAGTGATTGTGGGCAAGCGTCAGGCGGTCGAGCTGGTGCTGATTGCGTTGCTCTGTAAGGGTCACGTGTTGCTGGAGGACGTGCCCGGGACAGGCAAAACGATGTTAGCAAAGACGATCGCTCGTTCGATCGGTTGTGAGTTTAAGCGCATTCAGTTTACGCCTGATCTTCTTCCTTCGGATGTTACAGGCATTTCAATCTTTAACCAGCAAACTCGCGAGTTCGAATTTCGCCCTGGCCCTGTGATCGCGCAGATCGTGTTGGCCGATGAGATCAACCGCGCTACGCCGAAGACACAGAGCGCGTTGCTCGAGGCGATGGAGGAGCGCCAAATTACGGTCGATGGCACGACGCATGTGTTGCCGAAGCCGTTTATCGTGTTGGCCACTCAAAATCCTATCGAGTACGAGGGCACCTTCCCATTACCCGAAGCTCAGCTAGATCGCTTTTTATTGCGTGTTCATCTCGGTTATGCTGAGCGATTGGATGAAATTAAGATTTTGCGCCGCCAACGCCTCAACCATCCCATCGATGCATTGAAGCAGGTGGTTTCGGCTGATACATTGCTTGATCTGCAGGAGCAGATCAAGGATGTGTATGTGGATGAGTTGATCGAAGAGTATATCGTGGCGTTGGTGACGGCGACGCGGCATCACGAGGATGTGTACTTGGGCGCGAGTACACGCGGCGCGTTGGCGTTGTACCGCACGGCGCAGGCGAAGGCCGCAATCGATGGCCGCGATTACGTGATCCCCGATGATGTGAAGGCGCTGGCCGAGCCGGTGTTGGGGCACCGTTTGATCATCAGCCCAGCTGCTCGTATTCGAAATGTGGTCTCTTCGACGGTAATGAACGATATTTTGAATGCGGTGCCGGTGCCCGGCGCGCGTGCTGGTCGCCGCTATGATCGCGAGACGGCGGGCTCTGCACGATGAGATCGAGTCGTGGGAACCGAGGCTCGGCACAGGTAGGGCGTGCTGTTCAGGATTCCGCCGCTGCTTCGGTGCTATCGGCGACGATTGGTGATATGACGGTGCGTTTGCCGGGTGGTGCGCTGAGCGCCGCTGATGCCGCTGACCCGGCGAATGCTTTGTTGGCTGAGTATGCACGGGTGGAGCCGAACGATCGGGTGTTGCTGCTCGGGGTTGGCGCTGGGGTGCTAGCTACGTGGGTGGCTGCTCGGGCTGGTTCGGTGACGCTGAGTGATGTGCATCGGGCGGTGCTCGATCGGGCGATGGCGACGTTGGCGCTGAACGGCGTGACACAGGCGCGTGAGTTGCCGATCGAGCAGTTGGCCGATGTTGCGCCAAACTCGTTCGATGTGGTGCTGGTGAACAGCGCGTTTCAGTCGAACAGTCGAGCGCTGACTGCGCTATTGCATGCTGCTGGTAATGCGCTGCGCGTCGGTGGCCGTATGTATGTGGTCGGCGCGAAGGCGCAGGGCATTACGGCGATCAAGACGCGGCTCGGCGAGTTGTTCGGGTCGGTCAATACGCTGGGCTTCCGTAAAGGCGTGCACGTGTTGGTGGCCGTTCGGTCAGAGACATGGGCTGCGGCTACGCCTGCAGTCTCCGAGCAGATCGAGGTATCGTTGTGCGGCGTGTCGCTGCGGGTGTTGTTGCATGAAGGTGTGTTTGCCCGTGGCGCGCTCGACGATGGCTCGCGGATGCTGATCGAGGCGTTGGACGTGCGGGCCTCCGATGTGGCGCTGGATCTCGGCTGCGGGAGCGGCATCATCGGAATGGTGATGGCGCGTTTGGCCACCGATGGTCACGTAACGCTGGTCGATAGCGACACGGTGGCGGTGGGATTGGCCCAGAAGAATCTGCAGTTGAATGGGATCACGAATGCGGAGGTGCGTGCTGGCGATGGATACGCGGCGGTGCCTGGCGTGTTGTTCGATCTGATCGCGACGAATCCGCCGTTTCATTTGGGCCGCCAGCAGACGAGCGAGATCGCGCTTGGTTTTATTGCTGGGGCGCTCGGTGCTTTGAAGCCCGGCGGTCGATTGTATGTGGTGGCGAATCGGTTCTTGCCCTACGAACGTGAGATGGCTGCGGTTTTTGGTGAGGTTCGTGAAATTGCTGGGGATTCGCGCTACAAAGTTTTATTCGCAATACGTTCATAATGGTAGTAAACAAGGATCAATGAGGCCCGTTGGGTGATAACGGTTTGTTCACATTGCGCTAAGCAGTTTGATGTTGTATTGATTACATCTTGTGTAAAGATTCCCCATAGAGTATAATGGCTGTATCCTGTCGCGCTGAAGCTATAAACCCCGCATCGGAACGCGGCAGCGTGCGCCTTTTGATGTTGTGGTGCGTGCGTTTTGTTTGTTGAAAGGGTTTGCCCCGCGTGTTGAAGCGAGGGGTGCTGTCGGAGGAGGTTCTGGTGAGCCCAACCTCGATTGTGCTTGTTCATGCCCACGCGCTTTTCCGTGAGGGGTTGCGTCATAACCTAGCGAGTTTACCCGATTTTCGGATCGTCGGCGAGGCTAGCAACGGCCAGCAGGCGATCCAACTCGTTGACTATACCGATCCGGCGATCGTGTTGATGGAGGTCGATCTGCCGGGTGTCAATGGTCTGGAGGTTGCGAGGGCAATCAAGCGAACGCATCCGCATATTGGTGTCGTATTGCTAAGCGCGTCGATGGATGGGCAGCAGGTCGTGAAGGCGATACGCGCCGGTGTGGCGGCGTATTTACCGCGCAATGTGTCGTGGGAGAAGTTGCTCCGCACATTGCGGCAGGTACAGAACAGCGATTATCCGATCAATGAACTGGTGTTATCGTTGCCAGATGTCGCCTCTCAGGTGTTGGCGGCCTTCCGACAAATGGCTGTGGATGAGGATACGCAAAGTATTTACTCTCCCCTTTCGCCGCGTGAGCTTCAGGTGCTTGAGCTTGTGGCGGCTGGCCGAACGAATAAAGAGATCGCCGCGCAACTCGATATCAGCAACCAGACTGTGAAGAATCATGTCTCCTCGATCCTGCGCAAGCTAGCCGTGAACGACCGTACCCAAGCGGTTGTGTATGCGATGCGGCGCGGGTGGATCAAGGTTGTGTTACCGGGGGATTAGCGTTGCGTCTGTGGTTCGCCGACGGCGACCTCGATTATCGTGGTGTGCGGTTTGCGAATGACTGACGACATGTAGCATATCTACTGAATGAGACGTCATCATGTGCTTGGCCTAGCTCTCGGTCTCGTGTTGCTGTTCGTGGCTGGCTGCGAACAGCAATCGATTGCTGAGCTAGAGCAGATCCGAAGCCGCCAGACCTTGGAGGCTTCGACGCCGTCGGTGACTCCGTCGCCGACGATTACACCGACCAGTACGGCTACCCCGACTGCGACTCCTACGATTGGCCCTTCGCCAACGCCAACACCAACGTTGCCTCCAACGCCGTCGCCGTTGCCGCCCACCGCTACGCCGAATCCTGCGTTGGCGAATTTCAGTTTGTGTACGCAAACGGCTGGCGATGTGTCTGGCGGGCGCTTCTCGGCACAGGTGACGGCGATCACAACAACGGTCGAGGCGGCCTTCGAGCGCCTGACGATCGCGTTGGACGTGCCCGGCGATTCGGCTGTGCCGTATGCCACCGCGCGCTGTATCTCGTCACAGGGCTCGACAGGTTCCCACACGTTGGTGGTCGATTTGGATGGGTGGCTGCACGACGATGCGTTCGAGGCTTCGATCATTAGCCCAACGATGGAGTTCAGCGGTACAACGGTGATCAAGCAGTTGAACTACGTCGTTGATCCGCAGTCGGTGGTCGGCGCTTCGTTGACGATCGATTTGGCCCAGCCGATGCCGTTCCGGATCGCGTTGGCCAATGATCCCGTGCAGTTGGTGCTCGAGGTGGCGAAGACTTCGCCGATCGGCCCGAGCAGCAATATGCTGACGGTGCCCTCTGGCTCGGCTGAGCCGGATGTGCCTCTGTATTACCTGCAAGATGGCGATATTTGGCGCTATGCCGATGGCAAGGCGACGAATCTGACCGATTCGTCGGAGGCCGAGACGGCGATGGCGTACAACGCCGAAGTTGATCTGGTAGCGTTCTGTCGGGCGGTGTCGGGTGCGGCCCCCGACGATGTGCGCGCGCCGAGCACGCTCTGGATTATGAACGGCGATGGCTCCGATGCGACGGAGATTGCGGCGGTGGGGCGCACCTGTTCTTCGCCGTCGTTCTCGCCCAATGGCAAGAATATCGTGTTTGTGGTCGATGAAAGTGGTGGCATACCTGCCCATACGAGCATTTGGGTGGTTTCGAGCGAGAGCGGCGAGCCTCTGCGCCTGACGCCTGAGGGCGATGAGTGGAGCCGTTTCGCGCCACAGTGGCTGGCTGGTAATCGCTTGGTGTACTCCGCCGAGGCGGAGGATGGCCGCAGCACGCTGTTCCTGTATCATCCTGAAGGTGTCGAGGAAGATATCGGCGCGAACTTGGTGATCGGCGATCGGTATCGCGCATTGGGCCGACCTTTGGCCTCGCCGGATGGCTCGATGTTGGCCATCGAAGGGCTGCGTGCCACGAAGGACGGCGCCGACTTGGTGTTGCTCAACAGCGATGGCTCCGAGGTGGCTGTGCTCGGCGATGGCTACTGGACGCGAGCGCTGGCTTGGAGCGACGATGGCACGCTGTATTCGATGACGACGTTGTGTCCGAGCACGGCGGTGCAGAGCTACGCGGTGTTTGCGCGAACGTCGGACGGCGATAACCGTTTGATCGCGAACGGCGATACTTTGGGCGGCTTCGGCACGTTCATCGCCTCGGAGCGAGGTTTGGCGTACGTTGCCCTGGCGAGCAGCCCAACTGGTGTGCGTGGTCCTTTAGCGGTTGATGCGAGCAGTAGCAGTTCGTTGTGGTTCTGGGATTTGGCGAGCGGTGGACGCACAAAGCTCGTTGATGCGCCCCGAGCGATCGATGGGTTAACACGCTAACAGAACTATTCTAAATAGATAGTATCGGAAGCCTGGTTGCATCCTCACACGATGCTCCAGGCTTTCTCTTTACACTATGCAATGTCGGTTTCTTTCATGTGTTGGCCGATCGCTTGGGAAATTCTTTACGTTTTATCGTTCAATACGGTGGGTACTATTGACGTTTGTGCTACTATCATGGTAATAAATCGAACAGAGTGTCAGACGGCATACTCGTTTTTCGTCGCTAATTCCTAGCCGTGTGAGGATTTTCACTCTATGGATTGTCAAGAGGCACGTCGCCTTCTCGCCCAGGGAGTGACCCCTGGATCTGCCTCTGCCGAGCGCGCTGCGCTGGGCTTTCACCTCGCTCGTTGTGCTGAATGCCGTTCGTACCGCGACCAAATGCAGGATATGCTGCTCGGAATGTTGTTGTCGGACGCCGAGCCGCCGAAGCCGCGTGTGCAACCTTCAACACCAAAGCCAGCCCCTACGCCTGCTGTTACGTCCACTCCTCGACCGCGGATCAATCTGCTCGGGATGATTGGATATACCTTGCTTGGTCTTGTGCTGTTGCTGGCGGTATCGGTGTTGGGGCCGGCCACGATTTCGGCCTATAACATTCGACAGTATGCGGGCGCGATGCGTTTGCCCACCGCAGAGCCGACGATCGCATTGCCTAGCGCGACGCCCGAGCCGGTGGTGGTGGTTGAGCCTTCGCCAACCTCGGTGCCTACCGAGCAGCCCACGCATACGCCCACGGCCACGGCGACGCCGACCGCTACCCCTTCGCCGACGCCTGTGTTGTTTACGCCAACTCCTCAGCCGCCGGCGGCTGGTGATGCGGTGACGATCTTGCTGTTGGGGAGCGATCGCCGCCCGCAGGAGAGCGAGCCATCCCGTACGGATGCGGTGATGGTTGCGCGGATCGATCCGGTGACGAAGCGCGTGGCGTTGTTATCGCTGCCCCGCGATCTGATGGTGGAAGTGCCGGGCTACGGTTATACGCGCATTAACGCGGCGAACGTGTGGGGCGAGATCTATGTGAAGCCTGGTGCCGGTGTGGAGTTGGCCCGTAAGACGGTCGAGCATTTGTTGGGGATTCCTATCGATTATAGTATTTACATTGATTTTGAGGGGTTTATTGGTGCGATCGACGCGGCGGGTGGTGTGATTGTCGATGTGCCGCGTGAGCTGTACGACCCGCAGTTCCCCACGATGGATTACGGCTATATGGTCGCTCACTTCCTGCCGGGCGTGCAGCGGATGGATGGTGCGACGGCGCTGGTGTATAGCCGGATTCGGCATCCCGATAGCGATTTTGCGCGCATGCGACGGCAGCAGCAGGTGTTGGTGGGGCTGCTGGAGAGCTTGCGTGAGCAGAATCTGCTGGAGTCGCTGGAGCGGCTGGAGGGTGTGATGTTTGCGCTGCGCGACTATGTGCGCACCGACATCCCCGAGGATCAGATGTTGGGGATCGCTTGGGCGTTGCGCAATATTCGCACAGACCAGATCGAATTGTACGTGCTAGATGAGAATATGGTAAGTTTTGGCGTTGGGAATGATCGTTGGGCAGAACAGGCGTTGCCAGGAGCGATTGAAACCCTCGTTGAGAAGTTAATGGGATCTTCCTCTCCGTAAAAATATCCACATGTGCTTCCTCATGTGAAACCCGGGAATGGTGTATAGCTATATCTCTATTGATATTTCTCAGCTTTTTCTCATCTTTCATCATGCTTTTATCAGCTTTCGCGTGAACGTTATCGATTAGGGTGCGTTACATGGCATATGCTGGTTAGCAGTGCCATGAATGATTAATTGTGAAAAAACCGCATAACTGGCTTGATAATTCTTTACAACTTTAGTGCTATATATGACAGTTTTTTCTTTACAAATGAACATTACGAAAGCGTCTTCTTCTTTTACATAATAGGTAGTAATATGCCTTTACAATGGCAAAAACCATGCGTTGTTGACAAACGAAGTGAAATGTATTAAGATGCCTTTAACCATGCAAGAGACGTTACAAAATGTGCAACATTCTTGAAGCGTCTTAATCCGATTAGTAAAATGATCGGCTTGGTTTCGGTTGTGTGGTATAGTTACTGACGGTTATTTTCCAAATATTTGCAGGGTATCATCTTGTTTATGTGAGTTTCTCAGAAATTGCTTCTGGCGCTGTCGGCAATGAAAAGAAACTGATAAACGGGTGATAGTTGCAAATCTAGGGGACCTATGGTACACTCTCGCGCAATTCCAGAGTATGGCCTAACACGAATTAGCCCGTCGGTTCAGCCATCATCTCTAAGCCAAAACGGGCATCGGTTACCGGCTTCGCCGTTCCGAAGGCCTAGCAATGAGGAGTTGCTCCATGATCGAGCAGAGTCGTCAACACTCGATGTCTAGCTTAACAGACCTAGACAACTTGCAAAGACGCGCCAATCTCCAACGTTCACGGCATCGGCAATCGCCACGATTATCCGGTTTCTCCTGGCAAAAAGCTCAAGCATCGTTGGGTACTCCCTCTCTCTCTAAGCTTCCCGCTCGCTACTTCCTGCACGGCCTGATTGCTCTGATTTTGCCAATCGCAATCGCGCTTGGTCAGGTTCAGCCTGGCATGTTGGTTCCAGTAGCGCAGCCAGAGAGTCTGCCGCAGGGTGATGGTGATTTGGTAGCTGCGGTTGCCCCGCTGAACTTGGATACCCCTAGCATCGTTGGTGATGCTCCGCTCGATGATCACGGCGATATTCCAGTGCCGTTATCGTTGGTTTCGCGCAGCGAAGCGCTTGCTCCTGTTATGGTTCAAGCGACGGTCAGTGAGCGGTTGAACCTGCGAAATGGCCCTGGCACCGATTATGACATCGTGACTCGTATGCCGGCTGGGGCACCGATCCAGGTGATTGGAAAGTACGGCGATTGGTTGCAGATCCGCGAGCGGGTCGATAAGCCAACCTATTGGGTCTCGGCAGAGCTGGTGTCGCTGCCTGAAGGCGCGATCTACACCTTGTTCGATGTTGCTGAGACCGATATCCCGCCGCCTCCTCCGCCGAAGATCGGTATTGTAGCTGAGAGTGGCCTAGCGCTCCGCGACGGCCCGGGCACCAATTATGTCTCGATGACGCAATTGCAGGCTGGTAGCCAGCTCGATTTGCTGGAGCGTTACGAGGATTGGTACCACGTGGGTATCCCCGGTGGCACCGACGGCTGGGTGAAGGGCGAGTTCTTGAACATTGAGCCGAGTGTGATCGAGCGCTTGCTGGTGGCCGAGACCATCCCCGATCCGAACCCCGCCTTGGTCGGGACGATCACCGACAACGCTGTGAACCTGCGTGCTGGCCCCGACTCGCGCCACAAGCGCTTGGGCACCATCAATGCTGGCGAGCAGGTTGACCTGATCGGTAAGAACAAGGACTGGTTCCAGATCCGCCGCGCCGATGGCACGAAGGCATGGGTGTTCAGTGACTTCTTGAACACAACCGAGCGGGTGATCCGCCGCGTGCCGATTAGCAAGGACTTCCCGGCCCTGCCGGTGACGGCTACTCGCACCAATTCGGCATCGGCTGCGAGCGCCAATTTGGCGAATATCCCGGCTAGCGGCGATGTGGCGAGCTACGCAGTGCGTTTCGCTGGGTCGCGCTATGTGTGGGGCGGCGCAAGCCCGAGCGGCTTCGACTGCAGTGGCTTCACCAGCTACGTGTATCGCCAGTTTGGCGTGAACCTGCCGCACAGCGCTGCTGCTCAGTTCAGCACTCGCTACGGCGCTTCGGTTGGTTCGATGGATAACTTGGCACCGGGCGACTTGGTCTTCTTCGTGAATACCGGCGGTGGCAAGGGTATCACCCACGTTGCGTTGTACATCGGCGGTGGCCGCATGATCCACGCGATGACGCCGCGCTACGGTGTGCAGGTCTCGAACATTTACGAGAACTACTGGGTGCAGCACTACTACGGTGCTATCCGCGTGAACCGCTAATCTCCCACAAATGTGCACGGAAGCCGAGGGCTCAGGCCCTCGGCTTTTGTATTGTCTGATCATCATCTCATTGGTGTTTCATTGTTGCTCATGCGATCTTCGTGTACAATCACGCCATCTGTGTTCGAGAAAGGAGTATCTTCATGAAGGGGCTGATCCTCAGCGGTGGTAAAGGCACCCGCTTGCGGCCTATCACATATACAAGTGCTAAACAGTTGGTGCCCGTGGCGAATAAGCCAGTGCTGTTTCGGGTGATCGAGTCGATCCGCGATGCCGGGATCGATGAGATCGGTATTGTGATCGGCGATACTGGCTCGGAGGTGCGTGCTGCGGTTGGTGATGGTCAGCGCTGGGGCGTGCGCATCGAGTACATCCCTCAGCAGGAGCCGCTGGGTTTGGCGCACGCGGTGAAGATTTCGCGCGATTTCTTGGGCGATGATCGCTTTGTGATGTTTTTGGGCGATAACTGTATTCAGGGCGGTATCTCCTCGTTGATCGAGCGGTTTGCGGCGAGCGACTACAACGCGCAGATCGTGTTGAAGCGCGTGCCGAACCCGCAGCAGTACGGCGTGGCCGAGCTGACCGAGCAGGGCCGCATCCTGCGCTTGACCGAGAAGCCCCGCCAACCTCGCTCGGACTTGGCGTTGGTCGGTATCTACCTGTTCGATCAGAGCATTTGGGATGCTGTCGATGCGATTCAGCCTTCGTGGCGCGGCGAGTTGGAGATCACCGATGCGATCCAATGGCTGGTGGAGCACGATCGGCAGGTGTTCCCGTACATTCACGAGGGCTGGTGGATCGATACCGGCAAAAAGGACGATATGCTAGAGGCGAATCGCCTGGTGCTGGAGGAGCTATCCGGCAGCGTGGAAGGCTATGTGGATCGCGATTCGCAGTTGATCGGGAAGGTGATCATCGAGAAGGGCGCCGAGATCATCAACAGCACGATCCGTGGCCCGGCAATCATCGGCGAGAACACGCGGGTGATCAACAGCTACGTGGGGCCGTTCAGCTCGATCTATCATCATTGTGTGATCGAGAGCAGCGAGATCGAGCATTCGATCGTGCTGGAGCACTGCACCATCCGCGATCTGCCGAATCGGCTTGAGGATAGCTTGATTGGGCGCTATGTCGAGATTCAGCGCTCGCCCTACAAGCCGAAGGCGTACCGCTTGACGCTTGGTGATCATAGCACGGTGGGCGTGCTGTAAGATACCAGTGAGCCGCAGGCATTGGCCTGCGGCTCATTGTTGCTTCACCCAGATGATGTGGATGGGGTTGCGCTTGACCTACTTTTTGGCGTAGGGCAACTCGGAGATGCGCATCAGTTTGTCCCAACGGTGGCGCGATTCGATATAGCGCACCGTGCCGGATGCCGAGCGCATCACGACGGAGTGGGTCGCCGCGCCGCCGCTGTAGTAGGAGACGCCGCGCAGGAATTCGCCCGGTGTGATGCCTGTGGCGGCGAAGAAGACGTTGTCGCCCTTTACAAGGTCGTTGGTGTGAAAGACCTTGTTGATGTCGATGTTGTTGGCGGCCACCAACGCCCGCTCCTCATCGTTGCGGGGCCAGAGTTTGCACTGGATCTCGCCGCCGACGCATTTGAGCGCGCATGCGGTGATCACAGCTTCGGGTGCGCCGCCGATGCCCATCAGGATGTCGGCGGGCGGGTCCTCGATGGCCGTCATCACGCCTGCTGATACATCGCCGTGCAGGATGAGTTTGATGCGTGCGCCGGTGGCGCGGATCTCTTCGATCAGCTTTTTGTGACGGGGCCGATCGAGCACGACGACGGTGACATCTTCGGGTTGTTTTTTGAGTGCTTTCGCTACGTTGCGGATATTCTCCGCCACTGGCGCGTTGATGTCGATCGAGCCGCGCGCGGCTTCGCCGACCGCCAGTTTATCCATATATGCAAGCCCCGACCAGTTGTAGAGTGAGCCTCGTTCGGCGATCGCGACCACGGCGATCGCGCCGGGCATACCTTCGGCCAGGAGTGTGGTTCCTTCGACTGGGTCGACTGCGACGTCAACCTCGGGCGCTTCGCCGTTGCCCACACGCTCGCCGGTGTAGAGCATAGGCGCTTCGTCTTTTTCGCCCTCGCCAATCACAACAACGCCGTCCATTGGCACATTGTCCAAGGCATAACGCATTGCATCGACCGCAGCCTGGTCGGCGGCATTCTTATCGCCACGACCCATCATACGCCCTGCCCGCAGCGCAGCCATCTCCGTGGCGCGCATTAGGTCCATGCCCAGGTTGCGCTCGATTCTCATTTCCTACCTCCCTGTAGTATTCCACTTTTCGGTGTGTGGTGGAGGCGATTGTATCATGGCTGCCTAGCGATGTCTATCAGTTGTGCGGCTGGTGTGCTCTCGTTCGGAATGCGCTGAAGCGTTTGACGGGCTATAGCACAGATGGTATCATCAATATGCCTCGTTTGCAGCCTCAGAAGCACCGAAACTCGGCCTCCGTGGCCCAAAGGAGACCACATGACCGAAACAGAAGCGATCCGGCAGATTTACTGGAATATTGGGGAACATCTAGGGAGCATCAGCCTCTACACCATGGCGATTGTTGCCCTGGCGGTGATGACCTGGGGTGTGTTACGAGATATTGAGCGCTGGCGGCGCGGTCGTCCTGATTTTCGGATCAGTGAGGTGCCACGACGGTTGGTGCAGTCTATTCAGATGGTGTTTGGCCAGCAACGAGTGTTGCGGGATCGGCGGCCTGGCTCGATGCACGCGCTGATCTTTTTTGGCTTTCTGGCACTGTTTATCGGCACCGATGTGATCGCTGTCGAGGAGGATTTCACCATCCCTCTGATGGGCGAGCAGCGTGGGCAGATTTTGGTCGGTTGGTTCTACCAGAGCTACGAGTTTATCCTCGATACGATGGGTCTGGTGTTCCTGGCTGGTCTGATCTGGGCGACGTGGCGGCGCTATGTGAGCAAGCCCGATCGGTTGAATAACCGCGCAACCGACCTGTGGGTGCTGGCGACGATGCTGTACATCACGGTGACGGGCTTTTTGCTGGAAGGTCTGCGCATAGCCAATCAGTTGATCGGCGATCTGCCAGTCTACGAGCAGAGTTGGGCGGTCAACTCGTACGTCGGCTACACGTTCGCCACGATCTTCCGTGGGATCGGGTTGGGCAACGGTAGCACGGTCGCGTTGGTGCTGCACGGCTTCTTCTGGCTGACGCACGCGCTGGTCACGTTTTTGTTTGTGGCGAGCCTGCCGTTCTCCAAGTTCAAGCATATCTTCTACACGCCGATCAACAACTTTTTCCGCGATCTGGAGCCGAAGGGCGCGCTGAGGCCTATTCCGCAACTGGAGGCTGAGATCGAGCGGGACGAGCCGAAGTTGGGCGTGGCGACGCTGGCCGATTTCACGTGGAAGCAGCGCCTCGATTTCGATGCCTGTATGCAGTGCGGTCGCTGCCAGTCGAAGTGCCCGGCCTACGCTTCGGGGAGCGATCTTTCGCCGAAGTTCCTGATCACGAAGATGGCCGATTTGATGCGCGGCGAGCCGATCCTGATGCGCGATGGCACGGTGCGCACGATCAGCGATTTCACTGGCGAGCCGCTGCCCGCTGGTAAGGAGGCCGTGAGCGTTGTCGAGAATCTGCCGCTCTACGAGCACGGTCTGTTCACCGAGAACGAGTTGTGGAGTTGCACGACCTGTCGGGCGTGTATGGAGGAGTGCCCGGCGCTGATCGAGCATGTCGATCAGATCGTGGACCTGCGGCGCAACCTGACGATGATCCAGAGCGAGGTGCCCAGCGGCGTGAAGCGCGTGCTGGAGGGCATCGAGCGCCAGGGCAATCCGTGGCGCTTACCGCAGCGCGATCGCACCGCTTGGGCGGCGGGTTTGGACGTGCCGACAATGGCCGAGAAGGAACACGTCGATGTGCTCTACTGGGTCGGTTGTGCGCCGAGCTACGATGAGCGCTCGCGGCGAGTGGCTCGCGCTATGGTCGAGTTGATGCAGCGCGCTGGCGTGGATTTCGCTATCCTGGGCGACGAGGAGACGTGTACGGGCGATCCGGCGCGGCGTATGGGCGAGGAGTTGCTGTATCAACAGCAGGCCCAAACCAACAACGAGACGATGGCTCAGTACACCTTCAAGAAGGTCGTGACGACCTGCGCGCACTGTTTCAACACGATCAAGAACGAGTACCCGCAGTTCGGCGGTAAGGCAGGCGTCGATTACGAGGTCGTTCACCACACCGAGTTCTTGGCGAACCTGATCTCCGAGGGCAAGCTGAAGCCCACCGAGGCGGTGAACGAGCGGATCGTGTATCACGATCCCTGCTACATCGGGCGGTACAACGATGTGTACGATGAGCCGCGCAATGTGCTCGCTAGCATTCCGGGTGTGGAGCTAGTCGAGGCGCCCGAGATGAACCGCCAGCGCGCGATGTGCTGCGGTGGTGGCGGCGGCAATGCCTGGATGGAGGGCTGGGGCAAGAAGAACATCAATGTGATCCGGCTGGAGCAGATCCAGAAGGCGCAGCCCGAAACGGTGGCGGTGGCCTGCCCGTACTGTATGGTGATGTTCGAGGATGCCGCGAAGAATACGGGTGTGGACGAGACGTTGGCGCGCAAGGATGTGGCCGAGATCGTGCTGCAATCGTTGGGGCCTGCGAGTAGTTAGCACCTTTGGGAAGCATAGGGCGGTGATGGATTTCCATCGCCGCCCTTTTTCATTGGGCATTTAGCCAAACATTTGGATGGCGCGCAGCACCACACCCAACACAATTAAGCCTATCGCCACCGCCTGCAGAGCGCGCATCCACGGGTGCGCGGCGCCCCATGGGGGCGTGCGCAGGATCGCGATGGCATGCCCGAGCATCGCCACCCCAACCGCGATCAGGCCGAGCGAAGGGAGGTATGCGGTGAACTGCAACATCAGGAGCACCGCCGGAAGCAGGATCAGAGCGCCAATGCTGAGGCAAAAGTGGGTGAACAGGCGCCAGAAACCGGTGCTCTGCGGCCACAGCCAAGCCGCGCCCGTTAAGAGCACCACGGCAGGCACCAAGAGCAGGTTTGCGAGCGTTCGATTGAATGCGGGCGGCGCAAGGGCGATATTCAGCAAGGCAACAGCTTCGAGAAGCACGGCCAATGGCGCGATACGAATGGTGAGCCGTGCATGCGAAGGTTGCCCTAGCGGTACGCTTGGCTGAAACGTTCGTACACGAGACATGGGCTACCTCTTTCAGACTCTGGAAACCCGAAGGTCAAAGGGTGAGCACAGCACGAGCTATGCCAACCCCGAGCAGAAAGAAAGATGAAGCGTTTTTCCGCTTGAGGCAAGTAGTCTGCTTAGTATGACGTTCAATCATGTGGAATGTTTCACAAATTGCCGCGCCTTCTGGGCTGTGCTATCATACGCCGCTTGGAAATCATGTTCGCATTTCGAAAGGAGCCTCGTGTGGAAACCGCTCGCCCTTCTCGCCGCCAACACGTTACCATTGCTGGTAACATTGGCGTTGGGAAAAGTACATTGGTTGGCATTTTGGCGGAGGAATTTGGTTGGCAGCCGTACTACGAACTTGTTGCTGATCACCCGTACCTTGACGATTATTATGCTGATCGGGAGCGGTGGGGGTTTCATTCGCAGATCTGGTTTCTTTCGCAGCGCTACGAACAACACCTCGAGATAGCGGATACCCCGATCTCGGTCTGCCAAGATCGCAGCATCTACGAGGATTACGAGGTGTTTGTGAAGGGGCTGTTGGAGCAGGGCATCGTGACGCACCGCGACTTCCGCACGTACCGACGCCTGTTCCAAGCGTTGGTGCAGAGCGTGACGCCACCCACGTTGCTGATCTACCTGCGGGCCAGCATCCCAACGCTGCTTTCGCGTATCCAAGGGCGCTCGCGTAGCTACGAGCAGGCCATCCCCGAGGCGTATCTGGAGCAGTTGAACCGCCGCTACGAGGAGTGGTTGCGCCGCTTCGAGTTGTGCCCGATCCTGACGATCGAGACGGATCAGCTCGATTTCGCCCACGATGTCGGCGCGCGCCGCGAGGTGGTCGAACTGATTGGCCAGTTCTTGGGAATCGGCGGGATGGTGCAAGAACGCATGATGCCGTGACGATCCGCTAACGGGATTGCCACGGCATCGGGTTGTAAGAGTGATGCGCGAATGGGCTACTTCTGCTGAAGTTCCTTGAGCTTGGCCTGGGTTTCAGCGATGCTCTTGGTATATTTGCGAATCTCTTCTTGAATAAACGGCGGCGTCATAATGCCCATTGAGGCTTTCTGCATCTCGAAGCCGTGCAAAATTCGCTTCTCGGTTCGCAATTTCTCGGTGAGCATCGCGATCTCTTCGGCGATCTCCTCGTTATCCTGCGCGATCGGCGCTGGCGTGGCGGGCTGAGGCTGTGCGGCTGGTTGAGGCTGTGCGGCTGCTTGCGGTTGTGCGCTCTCCTGCGCGCCCGGTCGCTCGAACAGCACGCCGTCGGGGGCGCGCATAAACAGCACAGGTGTGGCCCACTCCAGGCTGGTGAGCGATTTGACGCTGATCTTGATGCGCGCTCTGCTCAACGCCTGATCGATCGGCTCGCCGTTCGCGAGGCGGGTGTAGAAGTCGCGCGAGAGATCGTGGGCGGCTCTGTCGCTGATGCGGACTTGGTTGGCGAGCACTGCGGGCAGTCCCGCGCCGACCAGGCGACCGGCGGCGCTGGTCATCGGCCCGGTGAGTGTGCTGTGCTGCCCAGCCGCGCCACTGCACGAGTTCAGCCAGATCAAGCGTAATTCATCGTGCTGGCTGAGCACGCGCCACAGATGATCGACCGGGACGGCCTCGCGCTGGTTGTATTCATCGTACAGCAGCAGTTCGGCGGGCGTATCAGCGGTCGGCGCTTCGCTATGGCCGAGGTAGTGGATCGCGTGGAACGGCTTCTCGAAGTGCAGATCGAGCAGGGTATCGAGTTTGGCCTTTTCGAGCACGGTGATGCTGACCAACTGCTGTTCGACGAGCGGAGCCAGCGCTTGCTGCACACTTGCGATCTCGGCACCCAAATCGAGTTCGCCGGGCCACCCCGCCATCAGCAGAATGCGCAACGGCTCATCAACCAGTAACGAGCTAATTGGCTGGGCTGTGTCGAGGTAGCGCACGACAGTGGTGCTTCGTGTGAGCACAAGGTAATCGCCATCGGGATTGTGAAGCAGTTCCCACGGCCAGCGCTCGGTGGTGGCATCGAGATGCAGGCGCAGACGCAACCCAATGCCCTGGCTGCGGGTGATCGCTTGGCTGCGGCTGAGCAGGTCGGCGGTCTTCGAGCCGGGCGGGAAGAGGGTGAGGAACAGCTTGTCGCCGATCTCCTGCGGCTGGCTGAGTTGCAGTTGTGTGGGCGGTGGCGCGCCCCCAAGCCCACGATACGAGTTTAGCGAGCCTTCTAGCCAGTGATGCAGAATGAGTTCATCGTTGGCGCTAAACTGCGATTGGAAGGGAATGGATGCCTCTCCTACCAACGGGCACTGCACGTGCACGTTCCCACCACGAACGGTGATCTCGAAATTCGTGTATGCTAGCTTGGGATTATTTGCTTGCGACATCGGCGATTTCGCTTTCTGGCGTAGGCTCATGCTTTCACAACATCCTCACTGATTGTAGCATAGAATTCGCTGATTTTAAGTGGTTATTTTGAAATTTATGGCTTGCTAGTGCGTTTTATAATGGACTAGGACATCGTTGTGTCGGGCGATATGTTCAGGAGGATGGGATGACTCAAGCAGGGCAGGCTGTCGAACGACCACCGATTTGGGCGCTATTGGTGGGTGTGAATCGCTACGCAAACCCGGATATCGCGCCATTGCAGGGCTGCGTGCCCGATGTGCAGGCGTTCGCAGCGTATCTGCGCGAGCAATTGGGCGTGCCGCCCGCGCAGATCCGCCTATTGTGCGATGAAGAAGCCACGTATGCGCAGGTGATTGCGGGCTTCGAGACGTTTCTGATGCAGGCGCCGCCCGGCGATCAGGCGGTGGTCTACTTTAGTTGCCACGGCTCGCAATCGCCTGCGATCGATCCCTCGATCGAGGCCGACGGCTTGGACGAATCGCTCGTGCTTCACGATAGCCGCACCGGCGACACGTTCGATCTGCTGGATAAGGAGTTGGGCTATCTGCTCGACCGCGTGGTGCAGCGCGGCCTGAACGTGACGGTGATCCTGGATGCGTGCCACAGCGGCTCGGGTGTGCGCTTCGACGAGGGCGATGTGCGGGTGCGGCGCTGGCGCGACCCTGATCTGCGGCCCCGCACGTTGGCGCAGGTGTACGGCGGGCAGGCAGCGTTTGATCTGGCGCGTCGGCAGCAGGTGCGCCAGAGTTGGCTGAACCCGGGCGCGGAGGGCCAGAGCTACGTGGTGTTGAGCGCCTGCCAGGATGTGCAGTTGGCCCGCGAGATGGTGATGGCCGATGGGAAGCCGCACGGCTTGATGTCGTGGATGCTGCTGGAGGAGTTGCAGCGCGGCCTACCGCCCGATACGACCTACGACGATGTGTTTCGGGTGGTGCGGGCGCGGGTGCGCAGCCAGATCAAGGATCAGGAGCCGCACTACGAGGGCGATCTGACCCGCAAGGTGTTCGCCGCTGGACGGCTGCTCAAGCAGGCGCCGCTGACGATTCGTTCGCTGGCTGGCACGCTGGTGACGCTCGAGGGCGGGCTGAATCACGGGTTGACGGCTGGCTCGCTGCTGCTGGCGTATCCGCCCTTCAGCGACCGCTCCGACCCCGAGCAGGCGTTGGCGCGCTTGCAGATCGCCCGGGTGACGCCGCTCGACGCGATGGCGAAGATCGTGGCTTGGCTGCCCGCCGGGACGAACGGCCCCGATGCGTACGTCCTGCCGATCTCGGCGCAGGTGGTGGTCGAGGCGTATGGCGCGGAGGCTGAGTGCCGCGTGTGGCTCGATGGTCCTGGCTTGGAGCCGCTGCGTGGCGTGCTGGAGCAGTTCGCGCAGCGTTCGCGTTTTGTGCGCTTGGCCGCGCAGCCCGATGAAGCGCAGGTGATTGTGCGTAGCGAGGGCGGCCTACTGCACGCGCTCGATGTCGAGCAGGTGCCGATCTGTAAGCCGGTTGCTACGCGCGATCTTGAAACATTGGCCGCGCGTATCGAGCACGCCGCGCGGTTCTGGTTCAACAGCAAGATCATGCCGAACCCCAGTGAGGACCGACTGTCGCGCTATGTGGAGTTCACGCTGTGCCGGGTCGTGCAGGGCCAGTGGCAGCCGCTCGACCGGGCCGCGCCCGAAGTGCAGACGGGCGATATGCTGGGCCTGCGTTTTGTGAGCCGCTACGACGAGCCGTTGCATGTCTCGGTGTGGGATTTCTCCCGCGCCGAGTTCGCGGTGACGCCGCTCTACCCCAGCAGCGGCGCGACCGAGCGCCTGATGCCTGGCGGGATGCGTGAGTATCAGTTGGAGTTCCCCGTTTCGCTATCGGAAGGTCAACAGGAATCGAGGAGTTTGGTGCGCCTGTTCGTGACCAATGCGCCGACCACCGCGTTCCAGCACTTGCGGATGGAGTGGATCGAGAGTGTGAGGCGGGGTGCGATGCGGGGCGAAGAGCAGGTCGATTTCTTTGGGGAAACCAGCAGCGGCGCCCCACAGATGCGCAGCGGACCAGCATCGGTGCTGCAGAGTTGGGGCGCGCAGAGTCTGACTGTGCGGATAGTGGCGCGGCGCTAGTCGGTTAGGTCTCCTGGAACTCGCGCCAGAACGCCGCGAAGGCACGCTTCGGGTCGCGCCAGTAGCGTTCGGGGTCGAGGTCGCGTAGGGGTTGGTGCGCGGCAACCGTGTGACGGGCGGCGGCGAAATTGCGCACCACCTCGGCCACGGGCTTCTCGCGGCCATCGGCGGCCACCACGCCGAGCGTGCGGGTGCGCGTCACGCGGTCGAACGGTGGGATGCGCCAGTGTTCTGTGGAGTAATCGGCGTAGCTCGCCAGCCAAGCGCCAAGTGCACCAGCCTGTTGCAGCCGTGTCAGCGATTGCTCGATGAAGGTGGCTTGCTCTTCCTCATTGCCCAGGTAGGCGTGGGTCGGTTGGCCGTAGGCGCTATCGGAGATCCAGGCGGCGTGGCCGTCGGGCGCGGTGGGCAACCCCAGGCTCGTGACCAACGCAGGCTTCTCGCTGAGGGAGGCGGCCAAGGCGTGCATGTAGGCGACATATGCCACATGCAGGGGTCGGAGGTTTGGCAGCGGCAGGGGCGGATCGGCGGCCACACCCAGCATCGAGCAGCTCTCGACGATATGCTCGGGGCGCGGCCCTGGCCGTGTGGTGAGCCCACGGGCCGTGGTGACACCCAGCAGGCGGGCGTTGCGTGCACTGTTGCGCAGCGCCTCAGAGATGGTGGCAAGCCAGTCGCGCACGGCCTCGGCGGACCCGGGCCGATGCACGTATTCAAGCCCTTCGCCGATCTGCCAGGCCCAGAGCGCCGGATGCTGATCGAAATACCCGGCCACCTCGCGCACAAAGTAGCGCTGTGCATCGAGCATATCGCGGTCGTTGAACAGATCGTGCGTGTAGTTGGTGTGATAGCGATGCTCGTAGATCACCGGCGGCTGGAGGGCCGGACGCACTACGCGCAGTGAGCCAACCCGAGCGGCGCGCTGCAATTCGCCAATGATGTTGCCGCGATTCACCCAACTGGGCACCTGGATCGAGCCATCGAGCGCGGCGGGGAACAGCACCGCTGCCACGCGCAATTTCGCGTGTTGGGCTGCATCCAGCGCATGCTCCAGCGCCCGCATCGCAGCGCTGCCAATCCGATCCCGCTGAGGGTGAAACACTTCCCAACGTAAGCAGAATCGCACGGTATCGAAACCGAGCGTAGCGATATGTTCAAGCTCCTCCTGCACTTCGCCCCGATCAAACTGCTCCCACCAATTGTGGGCGGTGCGTCGGGGCCAGTAGGTGAGCCCTAGGCTGAATTGATCACTCATAGTCAAAGAAACGTTCACTATCTCTGCTTCATGGTAGATTTCATTATACTCGATGGTTCACATGGCTGCGGTTAGCCTCAGCACCATTTGACAGTGGTTGGCAACAAACGGTAAGATAGCAGCCGTTTTGCGTGCTAAAACTATGGTAGGTACTGATATGCAGCCATCCGATGATGTGACCGACGGCGGCGAACGAGTTGCCCATACGCTCCCAGACGAAGTGTACTATGCTCATTTATCGATCTATCGCTTCGCCGAGCCATATTGTCGGGGCAAGCATGTGTTGGATGCGGGTTCGGGTTCCGGCTATGGGTCAGCGTACCTCGCCGAGCACGGGGCCGCTTCCGTTCTCGGCATCGATATAAGCGAGAAGGCGGTTGTATTCAGCAAGGCGCACTTTCAGCGCGATAACCTCCGATACGAGGTGAACGATCTCGGTCAGTTGGCAGATGCGAACGAAGATACGTTCGATGTGATCTTTTCCTCCAACGTGCTTGAGCATATTCAGGATGTCGATGCGTTCTTGGGCATCGCCGCGCGTATGCTGAAGCCGGATGGCGTGCTGATTGGGGCCGTGCCGCCGATCTTCAACGCGTACCTCTTCTCGATGAATATCGCCAATCCGTACCACCTCAATATCTGGACGCCCGAACAGTGGCAATTTGTGCTGCGTCGCCATTTCGGCGAGATCTCGTATTTCAAGCATCGCAAACTCGATACTGGCCCAGTCAGCCAGGCAGGTTCGCCAAGTTACGATCCCGCGAAGATCGAATACGCCTTTGATCCCAGTGAGGTGGAGCAGCCCCACGCCGATGATGTGCTGACCTCCATATTCGTGGTGCGCAAGCCCATCCGCTCCACAGAACTGCCGCCGCTCACGTTTGTGGATCAATCGTTCACACGCAGCGCCGATGATCGGCAGACCGCTATCACGGCCTCGGTTGCGCGGCAACGCGAGCAAGCGTACGCGGAACTTGAGCAACAACTCGCTCGGCAACAGCAGCGCGTGCGCGAACTCGAAGAGACCATCGCACGGAAGGATCAGCATATTCTCGCGCTCGAAGGTCTGCTGCGCCGGATCGAGGCTGGCCGCGTGTTGCGCGTGTTGCGCTGGCTCTCGGGCAATCGCAGCTAGCCATTCACGATTTGACGCATAGGGATGCGCAGGCTATACTCTGCACCGTGAAATCTGTACCGATCTATCATCGTTTGCGCGTGTTGCTCCCCGTGGCGTTGTTGCTGTTGGCGGCGCTGGCCGCCTTCGCTTGGGCCGATAACGCCACGTATCGCGGCATCACCTACGCGCCCCCTCCCCAGCCGATCCCCTGGGCCGATCAGCGCCTGGGTGTGAACGCCTTCAACATTCAATTTGAGCCAGACCCCGCTGTCGTGAAGCGCACGTTCGAGGCGGCCCGCGATATGGGCGCGCACTACGTCCGCATCCAGATGCCCTGGGAAGATATCGAGCAGAGCGGCAAGGGCGATTTCTGGGATCACAAGTTCAATCAGAGTGCCTGGGACAAGTACGATACGATCGTGGATCTGGCCCAGGAAGTCGGCGTCGAACTGATCGTGCGGATCGACCGCCCGCCTCGCTGGGCGCGTGCGATCGCCGATGCGACGCCTGCCTTCCAGGCTGGTCTGCGTGAGAACGGCAACTCGACCGGGCCGCCCGAGGATTATCGGGATTACGCCGATTTTGTGGGCGCGGTGGCCGAGCGCTATCGCGGCAAGTTGCGCTTTTTTCAGGTGTGGAACGAGCCGAATCTGTCGTACGAGTGGAACTGGGTGCTGCCCGAGCCGGAGCGCTTCGTTGAGTTGCTGGGTCTGGCTTACACCGCGATCAAACAGGCGAATCCTGATGCGGTGGTGCTGTTCCCGAGCCTCTCGCCCACCGATGGCTTGGAGCCGCGCATCGCGCCATTGAGCGAGCTTGAGTACCTGGATCGGGTGTATAAGGCTGGCGGCGGCGCGTATTTCGACATTATGTCGGCGCAGGCGTATGGGCTGGGCCAACCGCCCGACGAGCACCGTTACGTGTTTTTGCGCAACCGCGGCAATTGGAACTGGGGCCGCCCGATCGATACGCGTATCGACGTGTCGCGCTTGGTGCTGCTGCGCGAGGTGATGGAGCGTAACGGCGATAGCGAGACGGCGGTGTGGGTCAGCGAGTTCGGCTACGTGGTCGATTCGCCCACCATCCCACCCGAGCGGCGCCTGAGTTGGGGCGAGCCGGTGAGCGAACTGCAGCAGGCCGAGTATTTGGTGGGCCAGATCGAGCGGGCGCGCCGAGAGTGGCCGTGGCTGGGTGTGATGAACCTGTGGTTCTTGCGTTGGGGCGGCTACCAAGAGCCGAATCCCGATGATCCCACGCAGTTCTTCGCCGTGATGAGCCGCGACTTCGAGCCGCTGCCCGCCTACACCGCCTTGCAGAACTACGTGGCTAATGCACCCGCTGGCGTTGGTGCGCACACCTGGGAGCACCCCTCGGTGCGCTCCCTGCCTGACGGCAGTTGGCAGATCCGCTTCGAGGGCACATCGCTGGCATTGTGGCGCATGGCCGCGTCGTTGACCGTCGCGATCGATGGCGCAGCGCCTCGCACGGTCGCGCCCTCGCCGGACAGCGACACGGTGACGATCGCGGAGGGCTTGGCGGACGGGGTGCATACGGCGGTGGTGCAGGGCGATGCGCCTCCCGGTGCGTTCGTAGTTGGGCGCACGCCGCCGATGCCCTGGCTGTGGGCGAGTATCCCCGCTGTGCTCGTGGCCGCTCTGATGCTGGTCGGCGCGTTGCTGATGCGCAGGCTGGTGTGGAAGATAAGCGGAGCCGATCGCTAAGCGAAGTGGGCTAATCGGTATTGTGAAGCGCGTGGGTAGATCGGCCTGCAACGCCTGGAAGCGCCACAGAATCTGCTGCGTCTCGGAGGTTCAACGCAGCTTGGGGTCAGAGTAATCAGCGATGCGGTGTTCTAGGTGCGTGCACCCGGAACACCGCATTCATTTGGTCGATCAGCGCGAGTAACGGCGCTGCGATGTGAGCAGCCGCGCCACCACCCACGTGCGGACATCCTCAGGGTCAACGCCCAACGCACGCAGACGGGCGGCCAAACGGTCGGCGCGGGCGCTCTCCTGTTCGGCGCGCAGCCGTTCCTGCTCGGCGCGCTCAGCACCCGTCGGGATCACCTCGCCGTACTGATCGCACCAGCGCAGCCAACGCCCCTCGATACCCTCGAACGTGCCGTGCCAGAGCGTGAGGCCCAAGCCGATTTCGGGCAGCCAGCGCTCGTAGATCAGCGAGTAACGGCCTGTGTGCAGCGCGTAGAGCCGCAGCGGCTCTTCGGCTTGCTCCGGGTCGAACGTCACGTAGTAGCTCACGCCAATCCGAGCATAATCACGCGAACGATTCGTGGTTGCGCGTGAGTGCTGATTGGACGCGATCTCAATCACCACATCCGGTGGCTTGCCGTATTCCCACAAAAAGTACGACCTATGCTGTTTGGGGGATAAATCGGCGGGGGCTTCAACATCGAGGCTGAGAAAGACATTTGGTACCAACGGCGGCTGATGAACGGTGCTAAACACGCCAACGTTTGCTGCAACGACGAATGGACGGTTATCTCCTGGTCCGGCCCACGAACTATACAAGGGTTCGGTCATGAGACGTTGTTGCTTCTCTGTGAGTAAATTGTCCACAGGTGTGTCATCCTCCGTCACGATATGATCGATATTCGGGGTGATGGAAGTCGAATCGGGCCGTTCCGTTGCTAACGGACGTAGACCAGGGATCACACGAAATCCTGGTTGATAGGAGCGGGGATCGGCAGTCATGGACGGTCCCTTCGATAAAAAACGCTTGGTAGAGCTACTATCTATGGTAGCCGAGAGGGTGAAATGTGTCAAATTACTATCATCCAGCGTAGATGCGGTAAAAGTCGAATATTTAGCATATTGAACGTATTTAATCGAATGCGCAAACGATTAACTATTCTTTACACTTTTGTAAACTAAGAAGCGCACATTTGTGTTGCAACATCACAACGTGCGCTAGCTCCCGATAGTCGCTGCACAAACGGGATCGCGTATAATACCGCCACTGAGCAGCCGAGATACGACACCGTCGCGACTGTTTTGGCTCCCCCACAATCGGGTTCACGGTTCACGCGTTCGTTTAGTCGGTGGAAATGCGTCTAGGCTGGAAGGAGCGCTCGAATGCCTACAGTACAGGTTGCATGGACAGATACACCCCCCACGGATCGGCGTTTGCGGGTATTTGATTTGGAACAACCTCGCACCGAGGATATGCCGGTTCACCCATCGCATCGCCCTGGTTACTCGTATGTTTTGCATCGGCGGCACGAAGACGACTATCGCCCCGATGAGATTGGGCCACGCACAGGCGCTTCCGGCTTGATCGTATGTAAGGAGCACAGCGGCACGCATATCGACGCACTCTGCCATCAGGCAGATAACCTGACACTGTATGGCGATGTCAAAATCACCCCACAAGTGCAGACCTCGCGCGGCTTCAAGCAGCATGCGGTCGAGGAGATCCCGCCGATCATCGCCCCAGGCGTGCTGCTCGACATGACCGCGCATTTCGGCGTTGAGGAACTCCCGCCAGGCTATGCGGTCTCGGCTGCGGAACTGCAAGCCTGTTGCGAGCGCCAAGGCGTCACGATCGAGCCGGGAGATGTGGTGCTTGTGTACTTGGGGAATGAACGCCACTGGAAGGACCCCGAGCGTTACTTGGCGGGGCCGGGGATGGCGGGCAACGCCTCGATATGGCTTGCTGAGCGGAAGGTGCAGGCTGTCGGGGCCGACAATATGGCTTGGGATGTGATCGATCTATTCGATGAGGAAGTTGGCTCGATGCTGCCGGGGCACTTGGTGCTGCTGGCGCGTTCCGGCATCTACATCATCGAAAATCTGCAACTGGCCGAACTCGCCGCCACCAAGCACTACCGCTTCAGCTTTATCTGCACACCGTTGAAGTTTGTGGGCGCGACAGGCTCGCCAGTGAGACCTGTCGCGGTAGTATCCGAACCAATCTAACGCA
Organism: uncultured Roseiflexaceae bacterium; assembly: GCA_937988885.1. Taxonomy (GTDB): domain Bacteria; phylum Chloroflexota; class Chloroflexia; order Chloroflexales; family Roseiflexaceae; genus CALKHR01. Next base: position 58,379 of record CALKHR010000080.1, read on the forward strand.
ACCTAAAGCGTAGAATCGGCGTTTGGCGGCAGAACGAGTTTGCGGCTCGTTTGGCCGCCAAATGCATGCCGGATCACGGCGCTGATCACCTGAGGATGCAGCAGCGTGAGCGGCGATTCGAGCAGGTGCATCACCTTGAGGAAGCGGGTGTAAACGGCGGGATTATAGCTCGAAATGACCAACATCGGGTTCATATACCAGTGCAGCAGCCTGGTCAGCAAGCCGCGTTGGATGCCCTCGGTAGTGGGGTACAAGCTATCGATGCCGGTGGCGAGCAGCCACGGCAAGCGATTCAACTTGGCGAGCCGTTTCTGGAACTTCTTGGCGAATCCATCGTAGGGTCCGGCGCCGTTTGAGCGATGCTGGCCCAGACATTCGCCCAGCAGCACCGCCGACGCCGCCGCCATGGTGATGCCTTGGCCGTAGAATGGGTTGAAGCCACACACCGCATCGCCGAGCGCCACAAACCCCTCGGGGCGGCGCTCCAGTTGCTCGTAGTGGCGCAGACGCCCCTCCGTGCGCCGATAACTGCTGATCGGCGAGAGCGGGCGCGCATTGCTGACCAATTGATAGACGCTTGGATCAGCCAAACTCTTGGCGAAGGCAACGAACCCTTCCTCATCGTTCGGCGGATAATCGCGGGCGGCACCCACCAATGTCACCAACCAACGGTCGCCCTCGATCGGCAACACAATCGCCGCGCGCGGGATCGTTGGAGGCATCGTCAGAATCCAGAGCAACTTCCAATCGCGCTGCGGATCATCGGTGCGCTCGTAGTAGCGGCTTGAATATCCCACAAACGCGTTCGCGACCGTCACGGGTGGTGCGGGGTAGCCATGCGCCTGTAGCCATTCCGAGGCGTGCGTATCGCGCCCGCTGGCATCCACCACCAGATCGGCGCTCTGGCTGCTGAGCGTCGCATCCTCGCCTCGCGAACGGATCTGCACCCCGTTGACCCGCTGCTGATCTGCGGTTAGACAGAGGCCAACAACATCGTGATGATCGATGATGCTGATCTTGGGATGGGCCGCCACCCGCCGATGGATGACCCATTCGAGCAGATCGCGGCTGCACATGGTGACGAGCAGGCCCGAATCGAAGCGTGGACCGCGCCCAAAGACCGGGTTGAACCAGGTCGTCTCGGCCACGAAATCGGCCTCAAGCGCGCCGTGGCTGAGTAATTCGGCGTTGAGCCCAGGAAAAAGCTGTTCAAGGATCTTCTTCCCCTGGAGCAACACTTGATGGACGTGGCGTGCTTGCGGCGCGCCCTTGCGACCGATGGGAGTGTCGGGGTAACGATCACGCTCGATCAGCACAACCTGATCGACGTGATCGGCCAAGACTCGCGCAGCGACCAGCCCCGCGATGCTGCCGCCAATCACAATGGCGCGGCGTTGAGACAGGGCTGATTCTCTTGAACTGTTCACTGTTGTTTGCATAATGTATTGATACCCAGGCTACTTGGCATAGGCTCTTTAGTTGCGGCCAACCATGAGGTAGGATGCGGAGTTCGATTCGGCCTTACTGCGCTGATACAGATCGATAGCTTCCTGCGGGCCACGCACCGTCATAATATCCTTGAGCGAGATGCCCAAGTTCGTGAGCGTGATCGCGACCTCGGCGCTGATGCCGCAGAGCGCGATTTTGCACCCCAGCAGGCGCAACGCTTGGGTGAGTTCGACGATCAACTGGGCCACCATCGTATCCATTAACGGGATACCGGTGATATCGATGATCACCATAGCAGCGTGTTGCTGATTCGCCCTTTGGAGCAGCCGATTGGTGAGCAGTGTGGCGCGGCGCGAGTCGATGTGGCCGACCAACGGAGCGAGCAGGATGCCATTGCTGAGTTGAATAACGGGCACCTCAAGCGTTGCAACAAGTTGCAACAGCTTTTCTTGCTCGTTGATCTTTTCTGCGAGCTGCGCGTTATTATCGGCGAGCGCCTGATTGCTATTCGCCAACTCCTTGCGGGCAGCGTACATCGTATCGAGGGCGTTGTTGAGGCGATTGCTGAACTGCCAAAGGAGCAGCATAATCAAGCCCGATGTAGCAGCGATCAGGCCGAACAGCAGATATTTATCGTAGACAGCAGTGCTGGCTGGATCACCGAGGATCAGCCCTGATGCGGTGATGATGATCAGGATAATCCAGGAAGCGATCGTGAGCAATTTGATAAACTCACCCTTGATATACGGTAATGCCGCTGCTATCGACAAAAGCGGCACTAAAATGAGCGCAGGGAGGAGATGAGGTTGAATAATCACCACACAAATCGCTGCAATAAGTTGTCCAGCGCTGAAAAGTGCAATAGCCTGAGCTGTGTTGTTTTTCTGAAGGTTGTATCTGGAAACCCACGTGATGCAGCTAAACAAGAAAATAATTAGACCTATCAGGCCAATATTGATATCTTGTAGCGCAATGTATAGGGCACCGTAGATGAGTGAAAATACAAACACGATTGGTGCGGTCCACGATAAGAACTGTAGTAAACCGTGCGTCGATTGACTGTATTTCTCATCGATGTGTGCGTCCATAGAGAACTCCTTGTCTCATATTATCGCTTTATGAAACTGTGAACCCACGATGATGAACCTATTCGAAAGCCTCACTTGCAGGCTGATACGTCGAATACTATGCGACAAGGTTACACATCTAGCCATAGAGTAGCGAATTTAAGCTAAGCATTCTGCCCTTGAAGGATCATTCGCTCGTTCGTATTGTATCGAGAAGATTGCCGACTCCATTCGAGATGGCCGATCATGAGCGATTTAAGGATCGAAACATATTGTTCGAGCTCACAATCCGGCGTCATATGCTCGATGATATCTATGAATTGTTTGACATCGTTATTGAATAAATGAATAACGTAGTCGACTGGATTCATGTTGATATATGTTTTTGAATGCTGAAGAATGAGGATAATGTTGTGATAATCCCCGTGTAAGTGCTCTCGTGAGTACGAGAGCAGATCGTTGGACCAGCAAACAGTACGATTCGCGAGTTTTGTGATGTTCCAGAGCGGATCATCAAGATACGTTGTGAATGAAATGTCGAGTTGCGAGGCAATACAAATCAGTTCGATATATGCGTATATGCCGCCGATATAGGGACGATTCTCGATGTACGCGTGTAGATCTGGGACCAAGTTGTTGATGCGGTTGTTGGCTTCCCAACGGCACCCCGCGAAACACGCCGCAATTTTGGTAACAAAACGCTCCCACTGATGCTCTTTGGCGAGCGGTCGTGTGCGATCGCGCAACTGGACTAAGGTATGAACAAAAGCAGAATCCTCGGGTGAAGCATTCGCGCCCGTGAGAATATCGAGGAAGCGGTTGTGCAAGCCCGAAATCCGCTGGTAATTGCGTCCAAAATCGGTGTTGTCGCACATGTCATCAAGGATGAAGAGCCAAGCACACCAATCGGCAACAATTTGCAGTTGCTCCTCATTGGCCGTTGGGTAGGTCCAACCTGCGAGTTCTCCGATGTTCGCCATGCAGAAACGATTAAATGCGATAATATTCGTGATCAGTTGATTATCCCAAACCCACTTGGTCATATTCTTGTGGACAACAGCGGAATGTGGGTTGAGTTGTGGATCAAAAGGGCAGTAGAGTGGTGCTTGCATAGGTATTATCAGAGATATCTCTGTCCTTGTGATAGTGTGAAATCCAACAACAATACGAACAATTCGTTCCGACGCTGCAAAAAAGCATATACTAGGCGTCTATGCCTACTATCGTGCAAGCAAAGCGTCGAAACGATGAATCGTTTATTATCCTATGGGCAAGATGGCATGGTGAAAGGAATCCAATCCACGTGGATGTGTTGCTATACTAGTTGCTCGTTTCTACACTATTCACAGCACAAACATGTGATAGAACGAAACAGTCTAGAAGGCAACATGGCATAGAGGCAACAAGGTGCATCGAGGCAAAACGAATATGAACGCGAGTGAAATTCGAGAACAATATGCCATGGCGCACATATTCATAGGTAGTATAGCATAATCTTAATCGGTTTTAAATATACGATTTTATAACGAAATGGGAAGGAATAGATAGCAAGAGTTGGGAAATATATGATATAGGGGTATTTTAATGCAATGTGTAGGTATCATGCATTGTGATGCCTTAAACGCACGTTTCCGGCTAATAGTCATGATACCATCCCCATACGTAGCCAAGTGCGCTTATGTAAGAACAAAGCGCTTTGAGAGGCTTAAAACCCGGCTTCCAGGATGGTGAGGCGAAGGAATAGGGCAAAAAGACGTTTGGTAATAGAATCGCAGTGCGAAAGAGGAGAAAGGCGGCTGCATGCCATGGTGTTGTAAGCATGCGCCCCCGTGCTCGTTGCGGATCGCGGCGCACCTCCTGGGCGTGGCCGTAGCCGTACAGAAACTGTTTGCGAAGGAGTGCGCGTAGATTGCTCGGCGCCGGGTGATAGGTCCACGTATGCGGCACCAGGATAAAGCGGTAGTGTTGCGTGGAGTTGCGCGGCTTGAGGCGGCGTAGCCGCACAAAAAACTCGGTATCGACGCCGCGCACTAACTGCTCGTTGAAGCCGCCGCTCTGCTCAAAGACCTCGCGCCGCATGGCGCAGCACGTCGTCGTTATTTCGCAGTAAAACGAGGGCGGGTCGGGGTTGGTCTCCAGCGGTTCGGCGACGACCGGGTGGATGATGCGCGGCACTTCGCGGGCGGCCCACCGCTGAAAGGCGGATGCATCGGGCGGCAGGAGCTTAGAGGCGCCAGTGACACCGATGCTCGGATCATCGAGCAGCGGGGCGACGAGGTTCGCAATGGCGTGTTCATCGCCGAGCACTGCGTCGTCATCGATGAACACCAGCAGCGGCGCCGTCGTCTCGGCCACACCCTGATTGCGCGCGCGACCGTTCGGGCGCACGTCCCGCACGATGGCTATCTCGTTTGGTTGGACGGTCTGTTTTCGCACGCTTTCGAGCAGCGCATCGACAGTACCATCAAGCGATGGGACGATCAGGGCGATTTCCACAGGTATACTCTCGTTTGATCAAACTTCCAGCAGGTATTGTAGCATGCCTTGTTATTTGGCTTGGCGATGCGCCAGCGTATCGTGATCCCAGCCAACGCGCCATTCCATATGCGCATTGTGGATAGTTGCCTTCGCTTTGCTGTTTGTATCGCTGAATGGGCCGCGTCTGCTTGCGTACGATGTTCGTCATAGCTGATTCGTTCTTCAAAAAGAGGCCTATAATCTCTACTGCCTAAGGCAGTACTATAGAGTGATAGTATGCTGCCTGGCAGAGTGATACAATACATGAAAACGAAGTCGCACGGGAATATGGTACTAAATCTCCAACAACAAGGTGAGCCTGAGCGCCCGATCGGGCGCTTTACTGTGCTTAAAAACTGCTATGTCTACCTATCAGATGCACCCCAAACTCCACGGTAAATCGTTGCCAACGTATTTCGCAAACGGCTACATTCGCGCCTGTATGGCGAGCGAAGGGCGCTCGTTGGTGATGACGTGGTGTGTGGCGGCTGCAGAGGAAATCGTGCCCCGCCGAAGCGATATCAATGAGTGGATTGCGCCGCTGAACCGCTATTTCGTGTATAGCGCCGAGCCGTTGCAGCCGCTCGATTACTTCTTTGTGTCGCTGTTCCAAAGAGGGATGGCCCGCATCTTTGCGGCAAAGGCCGAGCAGTTAGTGCCCGCTATCACCCGCAATATCGGCGCGATCTGGTGGCGTGGTGAGGTTCCTGTGTCCACCTACCAGGATACCTACAGCCTGCAGCGCATCTTGGCTCCGATGATCATGGAGCGCTTGAATGTCGGGAAGATTGATGCGATCAAGGTCACCAAAAGCTCGATGATCTCCAAGGAGCGGTTGGCGCTGATCGGGATTAAAACCTTCATCGATATGCTGCAAAAACGCAGCAATGTCTCGATGCAGTTTTATGCGACGAAGGGCCATATCGGCATCGGTATCCCCGAATGTCCGTTTTGTCTCGGCCAATCGAATGAGTGCCATGTCTTTTTGGGCGTGTTCGAGGCGTTTTTGGAGTGGTTGCAGGGGTCATCGTCGCTGCATCAGATCTTGCCTGTGCTTGAGGTGAATCGCTCGATGAGTACGGGCCATTCGATTGTGTTTGATTACTTGTTGCCGCACGAAAGACCCTCCCCGATGAAGGTGAAGGAGGGGACGCCGCTAACGATCGAGGCGTTGCAGCACAAAGTGCAGCAGCTTGAGCAAGAGCGCGATCAGGCGCGGCGTCAGTGGCTGTACTGGGAGCAAAAGGCGCACGTGCTCCAGCGCGAGTTGCAGAAGCGCCAGGCGGAGGTAGCGGAGTTGACGAAACAATCGCCTGCCGATGTCCCTCAGGTGCAGCAGGCTGCCGAGCGTGAGGATAATATCACCTTCTAGCCTCAACGCCCGTTATCGCTGACGCAGCACCACCTCGCCCGCAATGCGTTGTAGCCGCTGGGCCAACTCTGGCGCTAGCCCCGCCCGGTACGATAACCTCTCCGGCGATTCGTTGAACAGACTGGCATAGATCACGCAGGCCGCCAAATAGCTGCCAGCCTTGCTGGGATGGATGCCATCGGCATCCCAAAGCTGAAGGTGCAGGTCCTCGGCTAGTGCGCTGCGCCATGCCTCGCCGATCGGCATTACAGGGATGCGTAACTCGCGCGACACCTCCCGATACCCATTGGTGATGGCCTGTTGCATTGCGCTGTAATCGGCGAATCCACCCTCCGGCCAACCCATTCTTCGCCCCCACGTCATAAACAGGAGCGGCTGCGCATCGCGCTCACGAATTCGTTTCGCCAAAGCTTGTGCCGCTGGCAGCATTTCGTTTCGGCGCATCTGTGTGAGACTGGGGATCTGGCTCTGCTCTTGCAGCACCACATAATCCCACGCTTCGGCTGCTAGGCGCTCGTGCACGAGCGGATCGGCGGCGTGCTCGCGCAGGCGGCGGCCCCCGGGTGCTATCATATCCACCTGAAGCCGCTTATCGCCCGATCGCGCCAACTCCCGCACTATGTTGGGCAGTGCGTTCATGTGAGTGAAGCTGTTGCCGATGAACAGCACCCGCACACAGGGCGGCTGATTGGGGAGTTCAACGCACGACGATCTGCCGAATAGCAGATAGCCCGCGCCAACCATCACGAGGATCACGAGCACAACCAAGGCGTTGATAACATTCTGCGACATTGCTCCTCCTCTCAGCCACGGCAGCTTGCGCTAGCGGCGCTGCTGCCATACTTGTCTCAGCATCGCACGCAGTACGTTCCGATACCGAATCGGAATGCAGGTGAGCACGTTGAACATCAGCATGAGCTTGCGGTGCAACTGTGGGACATGCCGATTAACGACGCCGAGATGCGCGATGGTCATACTCGCGTAGAACGGCAACACCGTCCAGAGCGTGAGCCGTTTGTTGAGCCTGGCCGCGTAGCGCACCCAATCGCTGGAATCGGGTGTGCGGCGCATGTAAAACAGCAACTCCGGCACGTAGGCGAAACTGCCGAGCAGAGCCAACTCGGCCAGCAACACTGTGTCGGGGCCGAAGGAATCGGCGAAGAGCCTGGTGCGTCGGAGCGCCTCGCTACGGTGCAGGCCGTACACTTGATAGCAGTATTCGAGCGACCACATCACGAGTTGCAGGCGGGTTGTGTTCGCCAAGCCTCGCGTATCGAGGCGCGGCGGGATGATCTCGGACTGCGTGCCGTCGGGGTCGACGCGCACCGTTTGGGTGTAGCAGAGCACCACGCTCGGGTCCTCGCGCAACACCTTGGCGCAGGCCGAAACGTAGTTCGGGGCGCGGATATCGTGGTCGCCGGCCCACATAAAATACTCGCCTCGGGCCAGGCTGAACACGTGGTTGAAGTTTTTGATCGCACCGATATTGCGCGCATTGCGGTGGTAGCGCACACGAGGATCGCGCTTCGCGTAGGCTTGGCAGATCGCCGCCGTCCCATCGGTGGAGGCGTTGTCGGAGATGATCAGCTCGATGTTGGGATAATCCTGCCCCAGCAGTGAATCGATCGCTTCGCTGATATGTTTCTCGCCGTTGTAGACGGGAAGGCCAATGCTTACAAGGGGTAGATCGGTGGTCATAGTGCGCTTTCCCTACACTCGGCGGCGGAGCCAAGCATGCGGCCAATGGGTGACATTCTCACGTAATTCGCTCTCGTTGAAGGGCCAACTTGGCTGTTCGATCTCAAATTCGGGGTGTTGTTGCGCAAACTGCAGCGCCGCTTCGGCAGGGTTATTCCAACCCCAATCAGCCTGGCCGCGCGGTGCCCGATCGAGATCGCGCATAATGCCATCGGTGGCGACGATATACGACCCTGGGCTGACGAGATCGTGGTACGCTTCGAGTTCGGCTAGCACGTGATCGCGCGTATGGCGCGAATCCAGCAGGATCAGCGCCGTCTCGTTCGGCTGCACTAGCCGATGCACCTCGGCAACGACCGTAGGATCGATCGAACTGCCTTCGATCAGCGTGATGAACGGGAACAACTCGTGCTCTTCGATCGCCTTGCGGTTGTGCGGACGGATCTTGATATCGATGCCGATCACACGCCCCTTGCCGATCGCCTTGCAGAGGCTAGCGTAGAAGATCAGCGAGCCACCATGCGCAACACCCGTCTCAATGATCACATCGGGCTTGAGGCGATAGATCACCTCCTGAACGCGGATCATATCATCAGGGAGTTGGATGATCGGGCGGCCCATCCAACTGAATGTGTAAGTGTACTTCTGATTCCAACCCACCGTCAGCCAAAGCTGCGAGAGCAGCGCAAAGCCCTCGTTGGAGTAGAGCGGCAGGCGCTGCACCTCGCCATCGCGCTCGTGAGAGATAGTCTGGCTGTTGGTATCGATCGTGATGCGCATTGATTACTCCTGTCGCTCGGCGGCGTCTAAATGGCTGCGCCACCACTCGATGCTTTGCGCGATGCCGTCTGCGAGCGAGTAGCGTGGCTCCCAACCGAGTTCGTTGCGTAAGCGGCTGATATTGGCAACCAACAACTTCGGCTCGCTTGGTGGCGTTGGACGGGCGCCAAGCTGCACAAATTCGTGGCCCTGAAGTTGGTCGGCTATCATCTGAATAATCTGCCTGATGTACACTGGATCGCCCGACGCAATGTTGAACGGCCCCCGCACCGACGAATCCAACAACTTCACCAGCGCGTCGGCGACATCTTGGACATGCAGGTAATCGCGAATCTGCTCGCCGGATGAGCAGTAGGCTGGCTGTTGCCGGAGCAGTGCGCGAATCACCGTAGGAACCAGGCGCTCTGGCCGTTCGCCTGGACCGTATAGGAAGAAGACGCGTCCCCAAGCGGCGCTCAAGCCCGTGGTCGCGGCGGTGGCCTCCAGCATCTGCCCGAGCGCCAACTTCGCGCTGCCATACAGCGTGTTGGGTCTGAGTGCGCTCTGCTGCTCGATGCAGACCCCTACGTCCCAATCGTACTCGGCGCAACTGCCCGCCATCACCACGCGCTGGCCACCGAGCATCTGAAAAGTGCGGAGCAGCGCGATGCTCGCCTGCAACCAATCGAGATTCTCGAGCGCCTGCCAGTAGCGACCCGGCTGTGTGTACCAAGCAAGATGAAGGAGGTGCGTTGGCTGCACCGCCTCAAGCAGCGCCCGCGTCTGAGCCGTATCGAGCAGATCGACATGGTGAACGTGCAGATGGTCGCATTCGGGCAGAGGACGCGAGGCGACCGCGTGGACTTCGTACCCGTGCGCGAGCAGCACAGGGAGACAATGACTTCCGATCCAACCACTCGCCCCGGTGAGCAATACGCGTTTCATGGCCGCCAATCCGGATACGTGCGATCGCGCTCAGCGATCACTCGTGGCGGCATCGGCCAACGAATGCCAAATGTCGGATCATCCCAGCGCACACCTCGCGCAAACGCCGGAGCATAGTTCGCCGAGATCTGATAAAACACCTCGCTCGCATCGACAAGCGTGATAAAACCGTGGGCGAATCCGACTGGAATATACAACATATGCCGATTGGCAGCGCTCAATTCGGCAGCGTACCACTGGCAATACGTCGGCGAATCGGGCCGCAAATCGATGATCACATCGTAGATCGCGCCAGCCGTGCAGCGCACCAACTTCGTCTCGGCGTGTGGCTCCACCTGAAAGTGCATACCGCGCAACGTACCGCTCAGATGGTTGAACGATACGCTGCACTGGGCCAGATCCGTCACCAATCCGCGTTCACGGAACTCGTCGCGGCTCCAAGTACGCGCGAAAAACCCCCGCTCATCGTGGATCGGCTCAGGCTCAATCAGATACGCCCCCGCTAAGGGTGTGTCGCGAAAATGCATAGCATCTCAATCCACTACACGATCTCTACCCGAGGAATGGGGATGATAAACCGCCCGCCGCGCCAACGATAAGCATCCTGCTGCGCTAAAATCTCGTCGGCGAAATTCCAGGAGAGCAACAACACATAATCGGGCATATCGCTCAACAGGCGCTCCGGCGCAACGATCGGCAGGTGCGTGCCGGGAGTGAAACGCCCCTGCTTCACGGTGCTGCGGTCCACCACATAATCGAGCGTCTCGCGCCCAATGCCGCAGTAGTTCAGCAGCGTGCTGCCCTTGGCCGAAGCGCCGTACACCGCGATCCGCTTGCCCTGCGCCTTCAGATCGTGCAACAGCGCGCGCAACTGGCTGCGCAACTGCTCCACCTTATCGGCGAACTGTTGGTAAAACGCAGGCTGCGTCACGCCCCACGCTGCCTCCTCGGCGAGCAGCGCCGCCACACGAGCCTCGGCTGCCTGCTGTGCGTGCCCCACCGTCACGCGCAACGTGCCGCCGTGGATGGCGACCCGCTCGACATCGAGAATACGCAGCCCGTGCCGCTCGAACAGATGGTGCAGCGCCGTCAGCGAGAAATAACACAAATGCTCGTGGTAGATCGTGTCGAACTCGACATGATCGATCAGATCCTTCACATATGGCGCCTCGATCACCGCCACACCATCCGGCGCGAGGATCAGCCCGATACCCGCCACAAATCCATTCAGATCGGCCACGTGCGCCAGCACATTGTTGGCGTGCACCACCTGTGCTCGGATGCCTTGGGCCACCAGATCACGCGCCAACTGCTCGCCAAAGAACTCGGGGATCGTGCGGATACCGCGCTCCTCGGCGATTGCGGCGATATTGCGAGCTGGCTCGATTCCCAGCACCGGAATCCCGCGCTGACGGTAGTATTGTAGCAAATACCCGTCGTTGCTAGCGATCTCCACCACCAAATGCTGGTCGTTCAACGAGCGCTGCGCGATCAACTGCTGCACCAGCGCCTCAGCGTGACGCAGCATCGTATCCGAGAACGACGACAGATACACATACTCCCGAAACAACTGCTCGGGCGGCACCGTCTCGGTGATCTGCACCAGAGCGCACTGCGGACAAAACACCAATTCCAACGCAAACGTTGGCTCAGCCTGTTCAAGTTGTTCTGCGCTCAACAACCCGTTCGCCAGCGGTGTGCGGCCCAAATTCAACAGCGGCACCGCCACCGAGCCGCCGCACGAGCGGCAATTCCATACAGCATTCGTCATAGCACCACATAACAGAGCGAAGGTTAGCGATCCTCTGAGCCATCGCCCTGAAGATGATCGCCTCCCTGCCCAAAAAAAGCTCGATACCAAGCGATCGTGCGCTGCAAGCCCTCATCGAGCGAGAACAGCGGCTGCCAAGCCAACAACTCGCGTGCCTTCGCCGCGCTCAAATACTGGTGGCGAATCTCATTGCTCGCCTCGTTGCGCACCTCGGGCACGATCTCCACGTTCATCAGCTGCAACAGGCGCTTCACTAGATCAAGCACCGTCATCTGAATCTCGTTCGAGAAGTTGAACGCCTGCCCCGCCAAGCGCGCATCCTTCGCCAACGCCTCCGCCAGATGCATGTACGCCGCAGCCCCATCCTCAACGTAAAAATAATCGCGGACAAACAGCCCATCCGAGCGGATCACAGGAGCCTCGCCCTGCAGCGCCGACCGAATCGTGCCCGGCACAATCCGATTCCAATTCAGATCGCCGCCGCCGTAGAAATTGCCACAGCGCGTAATCGCCACCGGCAAGCCATACGTATGGGCATAACTGGTGGCGATCAGGTCGGCGCACGACTTACTGACATCGTACGGGTGGCGGCCCTGCAGCGGCATCTGCTCATCGTAGGGCAACACCGTCTGCTCGCCATACGCCTTATCCGACGATGCGAACACCACCTGGCGCACGGTCGGGCTACGGCGGCACGCCTCGAACAGCGCCCAACTGCCCTGAATATTCGTCTCGAACGTCGAAACCGGGTTGCGGTTCGCGATCCCCACGATCGTCTGGGCCGCCAAGTGCATCACCGTAGCGATCTCGTATTCGCCCAGCACCCGCTCCAGCAACGCCTGATCGCGCACATCGCCCCGCACGCACACCACCCGCTGCGCCAACTGCTCGCGGAACAGCATGCTCTGCGGCACCCAATCGCGCACCAAGCACACCACGTGCGCCCCCGCCTCCAACAGCCGACGCACCAACCAGCCGCCGACCAAACCGGTCGCACCTGTCACCAATGTAGGCCGGTCACGCCAGAAATCGCTCACGACCACACCTTCCAGGGCGCTGCCCCACTCTGCCACAACTGTTCGAGCAGCCGCTTCTCGCGCAGCGTATCCATACACTGCCAAAACTGCTCGTGACGAAACGCCGACAACTGCCCCTCACTCGCCAACTGATCGAGCGCATCGTTCTCGAGGCTCGCATCATCGCCCAACAAATAGTCGAACACCTTCGGCTCAAACACCAAAAAACCGCCATTGATCCAGCCCTCGCCGATCTGCGGTTTCTCGGTGAACTGCACGATCTGGTCGCCGTCGAGCGTCAAACCGCCGAACCGCGAAGGCGGGCGCACCGCCGTCACCGTCGCAGCGCGACCTTGCGCCTTGTGGAACGCGAGCAGCGCCCGCAGATCCACGTTCGAGACGCCATCGCCATAAGTAGCCATAAACGTCCCATCGCGCAACCACGGCTCCAACCGCTTGATGCGCCCGCCGGTATTGGTGTGCAAGCCCGTATCGATCAAATGCACCAGCCAATCCTCGGAATCCTGCGGATGCACCGTCACCGTGCCACGCGCCAGATCCACACTGATACTATTGTTGACATACTGATAATCGAGGAAAAAGCGTTTGATCACTTCGCCCTTGTAGCCGAGCGCAATCACAAATTCTTTGAAACCATAGTGGGCATAATGCTTGAGGATATGCCAGAGGATAGGGCGACCGCCGATCTCGACCATAGGCTTCGGTCGCACATCCGTCTCCTCCGTGAGGCGAGAACCAAGACCACCTGCTAAAATAACGACTTTCATAATCTTTGAAAATTCCCGATAATAAACAGGGATAAAGGGGAGTAACTGTAAACTTAAAACCGCAGTAGATTATAGCACACTATGGTTTCGATATTAGGAAAAAGAGCGCGTCGCCAACCCCAAGGCCAGTCGCTACGGGCGAACAACGTCGTGCACAACGTGCGCGCGCTCGGACAGCTGTGGCGCTTCGCGCCAAAACGCGCGCGCTTGTATGAAACGGCGCGAACCATCGTCAGGGCGTAGCGCTGCGTTGGCGGACATGGCGTTGCGTACGTTGCTCGCTCCGATGCTGCCGAATCAGGCGTTCCAGTCTGGCGGGCGCGATCCGCCGCACTTAGGCGCGTCGCTGTGACAGCGTGACGCCCAGGTGACGCCAATTCCAGCACCATGACTCGTGCAGGCCATGCTGGCCCCGCAGCACACGCTTTGCCACCGTCTTGACAGCCGAACTCAGCAGAAACGGCACCACCATTCGCCAGCGCAACAGCTTCAAATGCGTATAGATGCCATTCTTCATCTGCTCGGCATCCCAGCGCTGTCCGCCGCCGCTGCCGCCCCGCTCGTGGTACACTTCGGCCTCCAGATCAACCAGCACGCGCCAACCGTGCAGCCAAGCCCGCCAGCACAACTCGGTATCTTCCCAATACAAAAAGATCCGCTCATCGAATCCTCCTAGCGCCTGCCAGGCCCACCGGGGCATCACCATCGCGCAGCCAGGCACCGCCGCCGACTCCGCAAACGCCGCCATGGGCTTCGGGCGCGTCTGGCCTGGGTAGAGTGTGGTCGGGCAGAGTACCGCCACATCCGGTTGCGCCACCAAGTTGTCGAGCCAATCGGGCGTCGTCAGCACATCGGCGTTCAGGAACACTAGCACATCGCCCTGCGCAGCCTGCGCACCCTGGTTGCAGGCCCGCCCAAACCCCACATTTTGCCGATTACAGATCACCCGCGTCTCGGGACGCAACCGCGCCACCACCTCCGCAATCCCATCGCCTGAGGCGTTATCGACCACCAACACTTCGTAGTTGGGGTAGCGCGTCTGTGCCAGCACCTCGAAGAAGGCCGGCATCAGCGTTGCGCTCTGGTACGTCACCACAATCAGCGACACCAACGGCATATGCGATGCGACGCTCATCCATCCCTCCTCAGCCAGCGCAGCAACTGACTTGGCTGGGCCAGCACCCGCCGGAACAGTTGTACCTCCCACAGGTCAAAGACACGCAGCAGCAGCAACAGCAGCGGGAAGGCCAGCCACAAGCCCAGCCGTAGTGCGATCGAGACAACATCGACCTGGCTGCCCAGCGCCACACCAGCCACTGCCAACCCCACATACACACCGAACACCAGCAGAATTTTGCGCCACTCGTAAGGGAACGGATGCACGCGCTGCGCCCAGAATGCCGACAGCAGCGCCAACGCCACGTACGATAACGCACTCGCCAGCGCCGCGCCCAGGATGCCCAACCACGGGATCAGCACCAGACTCAGCACCATATTGAGGATCGCCGACGTTGCCGTGAGCCACGCTACTTGGCCCAACTTCTTCTCGATCTGTAAGCCGATCACCGTGATCGTCATGAATCCGCCCACCAACGGCGTGAACGCCAATAACCAGACATAACGCTCAGATTCGATGAAGGCCGCCGTAGTGATGATCAAGAGCGCCTCGTGAGCGAACAGACTCAGCGCCAAGGCGATTCCTAAGCTGATCACGCAGAAATAGGTTAAGCCCTTACTGTAGGTGCGCGGGGCGCTCTCTTGGCTCTGGATCGACAGGGCCAGCGGTCCCCAGGCCGACTTGAACGGCTCGACCAGCAGCGCTAGGGCTGAGGCGAGGCGATTGGCGATGTCGTAAATGCCGATCTGCTCATAGCCGACATTGCGGGGCAGCAACAATCGGTTGCCGTAGGCCAGCACCCACACCGCCAGCGTCGCGGGGGCCATCGCGAAGCCGTGGCGTCCCAGCATGCGCATCAGGGCCAGGCTTGGCCGCGTGGTGATGCTGCTGTGCGCCACCAGCAGGCTCGCCAGGCCCATCGCCACATTGGTGAACATCCCCGCCCAGATCACGCCCGCCGCCTGCCAATCCAGCATCACCACCAGAATCAGGTTGCTCGCCGCCGTGCAGACCATATAGAGCAGCGCCAGGAGATTGGCGCGCCACACCGCGAATCGCAGGCGCAGCACCGTGGTCTGAACGCTGTAGAGGACGCTGAACGGCGTGCCAAACGCGATCACACGCACCAAGTTCGGCATATCGTCGCGCAATTGCTCACCCACCGCCAAGCGTGTGATCGGCTCGGCGGCCACCATCACGCCGAGCGTGAGCAGTGTGGCCCAGAGCAGCGTCACGCTGATCCCGCTCGACACCACTTGGCTCTCTTGCCCTTGCAGTTGCGGATCGTAATAGAACACGGGCAGCACCGCGTTCATGCTGAGCAGCGCCAGCACGAACAGCAGTGTGGTCAGTGGCGAGAGTGTGCCAACCACGCCATAATTCTCGACGCCCAACATCCGAGCGTAGAGCGGCGTGAGCAGCAGCGTGAAGATCGGCCCGACCAGCGTACTGAGGCTATAGCCCAGCGTGGTGCGAATCAGTTTGTGGAAGTTGGCGCGCAACATACGCTACCGTGCCACCCGTCGGTAGCAGGCCGCCGTGGTCGCGCTGATCATGCCCCAATCGAGCGCCCGCATCGCCGCTAGCCCTTGCCGCCCGAGCGCATCGAGATCGGGGTGCGCCAGCGCTCGCTCCAGCGCCTGCTTCAGCGATTCCTGATCGCCAGGCTCGAACAGAAAGCCCTCGCGTCCCTCCTGCACCAGTTCGCGCACTGGGCCAAGATGTGGCGCAACCACGGGCCGCCCGTAGGAGAGCGCGCACATCAGCATGGCCGAGGTGAGCATTTTGCGGTAGGGCAGCACCACTACATCGGCGGCGGCGAGGTAGCGCGGGAACTCGCTGTCGGCGATGTAGCCGATCTGGAGGCGCAGCCCCGCCACGTGTTCGGCGCGCTGGCGGAGTTCAGCGGCGTAGGCCGCGCTTTTCGCCGCCCCAGCGATCAGCAAGGTGCCGCGTCGCTCTTCGGGCAGGGCCGCGAAGGCGTCGATCAGCGCTTCGACGTGTTTGTAGGGCCGCAGCGCGCCGATGCACAGCAGCACCGGGCCATCCGCTGGCAGGCCCAGCATCGCCCGACAGGTTGCGCGGTCCAGCGGCGGCCCGTACAACCCGATGTAGTTGCCGATCGGGATGACATTGGTGGGCGCGAGCGGCGCGTGGCGCTGCGCCAACATCTCGTGGGCGGCGTGGCTATGGACGATCACCGCATCGGCTCGGCGGGCCAGCACGCGGTAGATCAGGAACGCCCAATCGGTGTGGTAGCACTCGTGCGGCTCGATGTTGTGGGCCGTCCAGACGATGCGCACCCCACGCAGTTTCAGCAGCAGCAACAGCACCAGGAATGCTAGGCTGCGCAAGGCTGTAGCGGGCCAACTGGGGCGTTGCAGCAACTCGTCGAAGAAGTGCAGGTGCAGCACACGGCGTCCCTGCCCGAGCAGCAGCGCGGGCAGGATGTAGCGAGCGCGGGGCCGCTCAATGCTGATGTCGTCCTCGTGCAGTGGCCCGTACAGCTGATCGAGATAGGGATTATTGGGTAACTGCGGTGGCAGTGGGTAGACGTGTATCATGGCGTTCCGATCACATATTCGGCCAATAAGAGGATCATGACATATGCACAACACCGCGTCAAGCGCTCCGATGGTGTTAGCGACGAAGCTGCGAGAAACACCGTATCAACTAACTATCAGGTGCGTTACGGCCCGTTGAAGGTGCTGCGTGGTATAATCACCTCGAAAATGATTGACATTCTCTCATAACTCTGGAAAACCATGATCCGTTGGCTTCGTGATTACAACCTGTTTCTCTTAGGCTGCGTGATTGTGCTGTGCGGCTTCAGCATCGCGTTGGTCTACAGCGCTACCCTGCGCGATGAGATGACGGGCGGTATGACGGCGGGCTATTTCTCGCGCCACTTGGTGAATATTATTGTCGGCTGCGTGGCGATGGTGCTGATCACGGCGCTCGATTACCACGCGCTGCAGGCTTGGATTATTCCCTTCTACATCTGTAGCGTGTTGCTGCTGGGTGTGGTATTGGCGATGGGTATGGTGTCGTCGGGCGCGCAGAGTTGGCTCGACCTCGGCCTGCGCACGTTTCAGCCCTCCGAGACCGCGAAGTTGATCGTGATCCTGACGTTGGCCGCCTATTGGGCGCACTTCGAGCAGCGCGGTAGTGAGACGATTGTGCAGTTGGGCGGTCTGCTGTTGGCGGGTGTGCCCATCGGTTTGGTGTTTATCCAGCCCGACTTCGGCACCGCGATGGTGTTTACGACTGTCTGGTTTATGATCGCCTGGAGCGCGGGGATGCGTTACTGGCACCTGCTGACGCTGATTCTGATGGCGATCCCGACGGCCTATATCGGCTGGACGAAGGTTCTGGCGCCGTACCAGCAGTTGCGCTTGAAGATCTTCATCGACCCGATCGGCTACGACCCCGAGATGCAGAATGGTGCCTGGCACATCATCCAATCGCTGACGGCGATCGGCTCTGGCGGTCTGACCGGGCATGGCTGGACGCACGGCTTGCTGACGCAGAACAACTATCTGCCGGTGCAGTATTCCGACTTCATTTTCGCGGTGGCTGGCGAGGAACTTGGCTTTATCGGTGGCGCGGTGTTGTTGCTGTTCGAGGCGTTGATGATCTGGCAGGCGCTCTCGATCGCTAGTTCGGCCCGCGATATGTTCGGGCGGCTGATCGCGGTGGGCATCGCCGCGATGTTTATGTGCCACTTGCTGGTGAATGTGGGCATGACGATGAGTATTATGCCGATCACTGGTATTCCGTTGCCGTTTATCTCCTATGGCGGTAGTTTCACGCTGACGACCTTTGCGGCGATTGGCTTGCTGCAGAGTGTGGCGATGCACCGCCATCGGATTGTGTTTTAGCTGTTTCAGCTTTTGTTATGTTGACGGCCTTCTGCTCGGTGCGGAAGGCCGTTTTGCTTGTTGCAGCGCGATACTGCTTTCTGTTTCTGAGATGCCGATATCGCGAGGTGAGATGGAGAGGGTAGAAACTGGTCTAGCGCCCATTCAACGGCTAATTCTCAAATAGAGTCATTCTGAACGGAGTGCGCAGCACGCACCTTGTCACCAAGTCACCTTGTCTGGCACGTCACCCCACAACCAAAACAGGCTGTAGCTGTTAGCCCAACTCCTCGCGGTAGATGGCCTGCTGCCCGAAGGTCTCCTCGATGCTGACCTCGATGGCGGTGAGGTGCTGCGCCTCGGGCATGTGCTGGAACTCCTCGCGCAGACGGTTGCACAGGTGGCGCGCCAACATTTCGACGGTGGTGTTCGGCATCGGCAGGATGACCACATCCTCCATCGGGAAGCGGTACCAGCGCCCCTGCGCTCGCACAATCACGCCGCCGTCGTCCTGCGGCTCCACGGCGATCAGGTGGCTATCGCGCGGCAGAATGAGGCGGTGGTCGAGTTCGTCGGAGATGCGCTTCATCAGGCGCTTGAGGGTGACGAAGTTGAACACGTAGGCGTTCTCGTCGATCGGGCCTTCGAGTTGCACGCCGAAGCGGTAGTTGTGGCCGTGCAGCGGCTCAACCCGGTCGCCATCGAATGAGACGAAGTGCGCGGCGGCGAACATCAGGTTGTCGCGGCTTACGTGGACGCGATACACGCTCATGTGATTTCCTCCAACGATCAGGCTGCTTTGGCTGATTCGGCATCGGTGAATGCCAGGAGCGTGCTCGGCAGCGACATACTGATCGGGTTATGGCTCATAATCGTATTGCAGAATAGGGCTTTAGAATGCTTGTGTACCCTATCTTCAACGTGCTATTATACGCTAGAGCGTTGTAAATCGGCGCAAGTGTTGGCGGGACCCGCATCGCTGGCTTGCGCAATGTGCTCGTTGCTGATCGCTCGATTGCGCTGCTGGAGTTGTTATGCGTCAATTCGCCCGCTATGTTGCATTTGGTTATATCGCGCTGATCGCAGTTGTTGCTGTGCTCCAATTGGTTGGCGTAACCGAATTTCGTGCGCCGTTTAATGTCATCCCGGCTCCCGAACGACCGCCGATCGTTGTGAGCATCATTTATAGCTCCGAACAACGCGAATGGCTGACCGCCGCTCAACAGCAATTTCTTGCCCAATCCCCGACGCTGCGCGGTCGGCCCATTCAGATCCAGTTGCACGAACGTGGCTCCCTGGCCGTGATCACCAGCATCAATCAGTTGCGCCCCGTGGCGATCATCCCCACCAGTAGCACGCAACTCAACGTCCTCGCCTCGATGAGCTCGGTGCGCGCCGCCTCGGGCATCAACGCGCCGCAGCCGATCGCGCTCTCGCCGCTGGTGTTGGTGGGCTGGAAGGAGCGCACCGATCGGCTGTTCCCGAACGGTGTTGTCGATTGGGAGCGCCTGCGCCAGGCATTGCAAGCCCCGAACTGGGGCGACCCGAGTTTGGGCGGGCAGGCGAACTGGGGCCCGGTGAAATTCGGGCACGCCTCGCCCCGCAGCGATACCACGGGCGTCGATGTGCTGACGCTATTGGCCTATGCCTACCATCAGCGCGCCTCGGGCCTCTCGCAGAGCCACGTGGACGATAACGCCTTCCAAACCTGGTTTGGCGACATCGAGCGCATGGTGCGCGAATTTCCAACCAGCAGCGACGTGCTGTTCACCAACTTCCTGCAGCGCGGCCCCTCGGCCTACGATGTCGTGATCGCCTACGAAAATCAAGCCGTTGCCCGCGCCAACCAAGCCCCACAGTGGGGCCAGTACCAAGTCATCTACCCGAGCGCCTCGACCCTGAGCGATCACCCGTTTGTGATCCTCGAAGGCGGTTACGAGATCACGCCCGAGCAGCAAGAGGCGGCGCGCATGTTCCGCACCTTCCTGCTAGGCGAATCGGCGCAGCGCCTAGCCCTAGGCTACGGCTTTCGCCCGGCCAACGCCGCCATCTCGCTGAACGACCCCGATCCATCGAACAAGTTCCCGACAGCGACGCAGCTCGGCGTCAAGATCGATCTGCCCGGCGGTGTCGAGATCCCCAACTCGATGGTGGCGAGCGCCCTGTTGCGCTTGTGGGGGCAACAAACGGGCCGCTAGGTACGTATACATCATCAGAGCTTGCAATGCGAACGGTCTACCGAAGGAGTCGAGCTTATGCGACGCACCTCATATACACTACTGATTGTTTTGTTATGTGGCCTGTTGGTGGCCTGTAGCATTCCCGGAAGCGGCAACACCAGCAACAACGGCACACCCACCGCAGCATCAAATGCTATCCTCATCAACATCGCCTACAGCCCCGAGAAAGAGCCCTGGCTCACCGAGCGAATCGCCACCTTCAACGCCAGCAACACCAAGGTGAACGATCGCCCGATCTTCGTCGAGGGCCTAAATAAATCGAGCGGCGCGGCGCGCACCGAGATTAAAAACGGCCAATTGAAGGTCACGATCTGGTCGCCCTCCGCCTCCACCTGGCTCGAAGTGCTCAAACAGGAGACCGGCAACCAGAACATTGCCGTCTCCAACCGCCCGCTGGTGCTCACCCCCGTCGTGATCTCGATGTGGAAGCCGATGGCCGAGGCGATGGGCTGGCCCGACACACCGATCGGCTGGAGCGACATGCTCGAACTGACCAACGACCCGCAGGGTTGGGGCAAATTCGGCCACCCCGAATGGGGCCGCTTTAGCTGGGGTCACACCGACCCCGAGATCAGCACCTCGGCGCTCTCCACGTTGATCGCCGAGTTCTACGCCGCCACGGGCAAACAACAAGGCTTGACCGTCGCCGACGTGCAGAGCCCAAGCAGCCAGCAGTTCGTCCGCGAACTGGGCCGCAGCATCAAACACTACGGCTACAACACGCTGGTGTTCAGCGACAACATGCAGAAGTTCGGTATGAGTTACATCTCCGCCTTCCCGATGGAGGAGATCACGCTGATCGACTTCAACAAATTCAAGAACCCACCCACGCCGCTCGTCGCCATCTACCCCAAAGAGGGCACCTTCTGGCACGACGACCCGTTCATCGTGATGGCCAGCGCGAGCAGCGAAGAGCAACTAGCCGCCGACCAGTTCTTCAACTTCCTGATGACGCCCGAGAGCCAGCGCCTCGCCATGGATTACGGCTTCCGCCCGGCCAACCCCGACGTGCCGCTGGCCGACCCGGTGAGCATGACGTATGGCGTGCAGCCGCAAGGCCCGCAGAGCACCCTGCAGATCCCGCCCGCCGACGTGATCGTGGCGGCCAAAAACACCTGGGCGCAGAACCGCAAGCGCGCCGACATCATGCTAGTGGTCGATGTCTCCGGCTCGATGCAGGACGACGGCAAACTCGATCAAGTGAAGGCGGGCCTGGGCAGCTTCCTGCAGCGCATCCTGCCCGAGGATCGCGTGGGCCTCGTCTCGTTCTCGAGCACGGCCACGCTCGAAGTCGCGCCCGAAGTCCTCGCCGAGAACCGCATCGCGCTCGACACCGCCATCCAACGGCTGCGACCGCAGGGCAAAACCGCGATCTACGACAGCCTACTGGTGGGCAAAGCGGCGCTCGACGACCTGCCACCCGACGACGAAGACCGCATCAAAGCGATCGTACTGCTCTCCGACGGCTTAGAGAACGGCAGCACCACCACCTTCGAAGAACTGCGGCGCGAGTTCGACGAGAGCGGCATCAGCATCTTCCCGGTGGCCTACGGCTCCGAGCGCGACCAAGCCGACGCCGCCCAGACGCTACAAGGCATCGTAGACTTCTCGCGCACCATCCTGGTGAAGGGCAGCACCGGCAACATCGCCGAAATCTTCGACAACCTCAGCCGCTACTTCTAGCGCATCTTAAAGCGAAACAGGTTTGGCAGGGCGAGAGCTCTACCAAACCTGTTTTGTTGTGTCATGTGAGTGAGTCGTTATTGTTGGGAAGAAGGCCGCGTCGTCAACCCCAACGCCCATCACTACGGGAGAACAACGTCGTGCACAACGTGTGCGCGCTCGAACAGTGATGGCGCTTCGCGCCACAACGCGCGCACTTCACGCGCTGCTCCGCAGCGCATGGCTGCGCCGCCTTCACTTGCGGCAAACCACACAGCCTCGGCGACTAGGAGACTGAGCGACGAAGGGCCGCGACCAACCCCTCGTCTCACCGCTCAAAACAGATCTGCTGGCGCTGATAATCCAGTGAAACCGCCGCGAAGCGCTCCAACAAACGGTTGCCGATATTGGCGCGACCGGGCCGCCCTAGATCGCCCTGCCCATTGTGTAGCGCATCCAACTCCAACGTGCCCAGATCGAACGGGCCAAACCGCAGTTGGCGGTAACGCCGACTCAGCACCTTGGTATCGCAGCCACCGAACCCGACGCCGCGCCCCTCCGAGACGCCCTGCGCGCCAGGCTCCAGCCCCAACTTAGCGGCCAAGTCCGGCCCAACGCTCAGCGCCGCGTTCGAGCCAGTATCGATCGTCACCAACGGCAGACGCTGCCCAGCGACCTCCAGATTCTCAATGGCGGGGAAGTGCTCAAAAAACGTGAGATCGAAGGTGTGCGCCTTAGGCGTGGCTTGTATGCCAAGGTCGGGGTGCGCGAGGATCAGACGGCGGTGTTGGTAATCGATCCGCATCGAGACCTGTTGCAACACGTTGTAGCCCAGAACCACATCGATCTGAAACGGCAAGCCGCTGAGCGATACACTCGGCGCAAATAGATCGCGGATCACCAAGTCGCCCAAGCGGAGCCAAGGCAACACCGCCTCGGTATATGCCACCGCATTGCTCGCAGCACCCTGCCCCAACCCACTGCCGCCTGTGCGTAGCGCGAGGCGTTGCGCAAGCCCAGCATCTATCGCCGAGGGATCGGTGCCTGTATCGATCAGCACCCGTAGTGGCGCGCCGCCCGGGCCAGCCGCTGTACAGCACAGCAGATCGCAGGGCGTCTCTATGGGCAATTCGACCCACCCGCACGACGGAAACTCAAGTTTAGTGAGATCCTCGAACATGGCTTTTACCCGTTTGGCAACAAGCGAATCGACATATCCCTTGTGCCCGCAAAAACTATACTCGCACCCCCGTTCGTTTAACCTTCTGTAGCGATTAGTGTACGGAGAACAAACGGGCATGTCAAGTATCGGCAGACATCCTCATCCCCGAAACAGGTGATGACAAGGCGCTGCGCGTAGCAGCGCCTTGTCATCACAAAAAGAAGAAACCCTTTGGACCTGCGCAGCAGCCGAATTGCTCGTGAGTACGCGCATTCCCGCGAATAGCGCATCTCACCTTCTCGCAAAGGAAGCACATCCATTACCTTCTGATGTTCGTTTCTTCCGCATTAGAAAGCTTTTCAGAAAGCCTCTCATACCAAATCCGAGTATTCACTTACTCGAAGAGGGATGCTGGATAAACAACGCGATTCTGCCTTTCAACAGATACCAGCATTATCACCGCAAGTGGTGTCGATGCGCTGCTACGCGCAGCGCATCGACACCACATAAAATGGAAAGTACCTTGCTGCCGCAGGCTACAACTGGTTTGTGATTGACACTGTCCAACCGGATTTGATATCAGTATACAAAAAACGCATACAGACCACCGAACAAGGACTATACCGAGGAACCAAACGATACAGGCATAACAGAGCGGATTCCTTGGGGTCCAGGGGCGATAAGCCCTGGTCGGGGTTTCCAAAGGGCCGCGACCGGCCCTTTGGGCTTGCGCAGCAGCCGAGTTGCTCGTGAGTACGCGCATTCCCGCGAATAGCGCATCTCACCTTCTCGTAAAGAAGGCACATCAAAATGCGAGCGCAAACGCTCGAATGCGTTGCGCTCGCTTGCTGCTTGTATTATACTGCTGCCACGCACTCTCGAATGCTCAACAGCGGAGGACCACCATGCTCACCGCCTTTGTGATGATTCAGGCCGAGCCAGATCATATCGCCAGCATCGCCCAAACCGTCGCCAACCTGCCGAACGTAGCCGAAGTGTACAGCGTGACTGGTGATTTCGATATTTTGGTGATCTTGCGCCTCTCCGAGTACGAGCAACTAGCCGATGTCGTGCCGGACCGCCTCGCGAAGATCGCGGGCATCAAGCGCACCAACACCGTGCTCGCCTTCCGCCGTTTCTCCTCCGAAGATCTCGAAGCAGCCTGGGATATCGGCGTTTCGTAGGCGCAAGAACGGAGCCTCAACAGCTTCGTGCTTGCTCTCGCCTAGTGCGGGAGATTTGGCACCACCTCGCTCGCCAGTCGCTCCACGATCCCTGCGGGGTATGGCCAAGTCAAATTGAAGATCACGTGATTGGCACCAGCCTCCATAAAGCTGCGGGTGCGGCTGACAAGTTCCCCTAGATCGTTCGGGTCGAAGCGCAACTGTATCGACCGATCGATCGTGTCGGGGTCGCGATCGACCGTGCGGCAGTGCTCTTTGAGCACATTGTATTTGTGAGTGAACTCCTCGACCGTGCCGCCCGCGAAGTTCCACACCTTCGCGTATTTCGCCACCACCCGCAGCGTGCGCTTCTCGCCACTGCCGCCGATCACGAACGGTGGGTACGGTTTTTGGATGGGCTTTGGCTCACAGCGAGCCTGCTTCAATTGGTAATATTTGCCATCGAAATCGGCGAGATGCTCGGTCCACAACAGACGGATGACCTCGCACGCCTCCTCGAACTGCGAAATCCGCTTCCCTGGCGGCAGCAACTCAATGCCATACGACTCGTGCTCAAGCACATTCCAGCCGGCCCCAACACCCATGTCAAGCCGACCGTTCGAGATAATATCGACAGTCGCCGCCATATTGGCGAGCACAGCGGGGTGGCGATACGTGTTGCCATTGACCATCAGGCCCACGCGGATGCGGCGCGTCTGCGCGGCGAAGGCTGCCAGCAGTGTCCAACCCTCAAGGCACGGCCCATCCACATCGCCAGCGATCGGAATAAAATGATCGAACAGCCAAGCGTGCTCAAAGACTTCGAGCGCATCGGCAGCCTGCCAAACCGCCAGCATATCGGCATAATTGGTATGCTGCGGCGCAGTTTTGATGCCAAAACTGACACGACTCATGACCTACTCCTTATTCTGTCCGCTTGCTACCGCTGTATCGTATCATACACAGGAGTGCGATGTACATCCTTATATCGTCGTAGCTATGGAGATGTGAAGCAAGCTTTCGTTTTGCGTGGTATGGTGTACCCTGACAGTTCGCACATACGACGGGGCTTGCTGAGCCGCCGTCACGAAGGGAGCACATACGTCATTATGATGATACATCGCACGCTATTGCTCACCATCGCAGTAGCACTTCTGATAGGTTGTAGCAGCGCAACGCTCTCGCCAACGCCGACAATCGCTCCGGCAGTGCCCTCTCCATCACCCGATGCAGCGCCACCAGTATTGACGCCTGTAGCGCCAGCACCCAGCCAATCGCCCGCCGCCCCCGAAACGCTCGGTCCTGTCGAGACGATTCTGGCCTACTACAACGCGATCTCGCAGCACGAATATGACCAAGCCTATGCGCTATGGGCCGATCAGGGCGCAGCCAGCGGACAGACGCTAGAGCAATTCCAGCAGGGCTACGCCGACACCGCCGGGATCAACATCCAGCTTGATCAGCCGAACACCGAGGGGGATGGGGTCAATGTGCCAATCAGACTGATCGCAGTGCAGAATCTGGCCAACAACGAACAACGTGCCCAATATTTCACTGGCTCCTATCACCTCACGCCCTCATCAACCAGCACGACAGGTTGGGAGATCGCATCGGCCTCGATAGCCGAGGGTGGCAGCAGCGCGCCGATCGAGAACGAGGTCAACGCGGTGCGGTTTGTGTTGAACACCTACTACACCGCCATCAACAACCGCAACTACCCGCTTGCCTACACCCTGTGGGACACGTTGGGCACAGCCAGCGGGCAGAGCTACGCCGAGTTTGCGCAGGGCTACGCCGCCACCACCCAAGTCAGCATCGAACTCGGCGAGCCGACCGTGGAGGGGGCGGCTGGCTCGCTGTACGCCGACGTGCCGATCGTGATTTGGGCGAACAGCAGCGATCAGGGCTGGCAGGTATTTTGCGGCTCGTACGCGCTGCGCCGCGCCAACGTGCCGCCCTTCGATCAGTTTGGCTGGCATCTCGATAGCGCTACCATCAACCAGATCGCCAGCGCGGAGCCGAGCCGCGAGCAAATCTCGTCCTGGCTTGACAATGGTTGCTCGGCTTCCTAATGCTAAATCCGAGAAAGAGGTGATGTCGAGGCGCTGCGCGTAGCAGCGCCTCGACATCACACAAAGAAGCAAGTACCTTGCTGCCGCAGGCCAATACCAAATCCGGTTGGACAGTAGCTCTATCCAAGCTGTTTTAGCCTACGGCAGCAATGCAGAACCGCACTATTGTAGATGCGCCACTTTCCTTTCAACGAAAAGCACTGTCATCTCGAACGGTCGAAGCCCTGAGCGAAGCGAATGGGGAGAGATCTCAAAGCGCATGGCAATGCAGAACGACGAGATTTCTCGCGTCGCCTAGCGGCTCGCTCGAAATGACAGTGAAAACAGTGAAAAAACGATGCACTAAAACCGTTTTTCAATGACAACTATCCCGTCGGACTTGGTATAAAACGGCTTTTAACAACAACTGTCCAATCGGATTGAGTATGACCCAGAAAACGCATCACAAAATCTGTGAAATCTGTGGATAAACCCCAATCAGCCAAGCAAAAAGCCGGATGCTCTTCAGCACCCGGCTCTTGCATCAACCTAGCAGAAACGCTTAGATATCCTCATCCTTCGGATCGAAGTCGTCCGTCTGCTCAGGCCCATCGTTCGTGGTCGTATCGTCGTCATCGTCGTCGCTACCCTCAAGCAGCGCCTCGATAGCCCGACGCACGCGCTCCTCTTCCTCGGAACGTGGCTTGGCCTCGACCAACTCCTCGCTCCGTCGTCCATCGCCGTTGGCTCCAGTCACCTGGGCATTGCGCTCGTTCTCCTTGCGCGCGTTGGCCAACTCGCCGATGATATCTTCGACCAGCGCCGCGCGGCGCTTCTCGATACCCGTACCGGCGGGGATGAGCTTACCGATAACCACGTTCTCCTTCAGGCCGCGCAGATAGTCGACCTTACCAGTGATCGCCGCCTCGGTGAGCACTCGTGTCGTCTCCTGGAACGAAGCCGCCGACAAGAAGCTGTCGGTGGTGAGCGACGCCTTGGTGATGCCCAGCAACACCGTCGCTGCCGTAGCAGGCTCGCCACCCTGGCTGACGATCTCGGCGTTAAGCTTCTTGAACTCGAACGCGTCGATCAATTCGCCCGGCAGCAGACCAGCATCGCCTGGCTCCTCGATCCGCACGCGCCGCAGCATCTGGCGCACGATCACCTCGATGTGCTTATCGTTGATATCCACACCCTGCGATCGGTACACCTTCTGCGCCTCGTTCACCAAGTAGCGCTGTACAGCTTCCTTGCCCTGCAGTTCGAGCATCTCCTGCGGGTCCGCCGAACCTTCGGTCAACTGCTGACCAGCCACCACCCGAGCGCCGTTCTCAATGCCCATCGCCAAGCGAGCGCTGTGCGGGATCACCACCTCACGCTCCTCACGATCCTCGGCCACCACCACGATCTGGCCTGCGTCGATGCGCACCTTACCAGACAATCGAGCGATGATCGGCTCCTCGTTGCTATCGGCGATATTGCTCTCGGCCAGCACCTGGCCCTCGGCCACTTCCTCATTGTTCCCGACCAGCACGATGTAGTGATCCGGCAGTTTGTGCTCATCGGTGTACAACTCGCTGGAGACCACGCGGATCTTGCGGATCTCATCCTCGCGGATGATCTCCACAATACCGTCGATCTCAGCCAGGATCGCCTTACCTTTCGGCGTGCGCGCCTCGAAGATCTCTTGCACGCGCGGCAAACCCTGCGTGATGTCATCAGCCGAAGCCACACCACCAGTGTGGAACGTGCGCAACGTCAGCTGCGTACCCGGCTCACCAATCGACTGCGCTGCGATGATGCCCACCGCCTCGCCGATATCGACAAGCTTACCAGTCGCCAAGTTGCGGCCATAGCACATACGGCAGACGCCGTAGTCGGCCTGGCAGGCCAGCGGCGAACGCACAAACACGTCGTTGATGCCGAGTTCCTTGAACTGCGCCGCGATCTCCTCGGTCACTTCCTGGTTGCGATCCAGCAGCAGTTCGCCCGTCTGCGGATTGTGCAGCGGTGCAGCCAGCATGCGGCCCACCACGCGCTCCTCGAGCTCTTCCATCATCTCGGTATCGTCGGCGCGGTGTTGCCACAAACCTTCCTCGACGCCACAGTCCTCAATCGTAACGATATTGTCCTGTGCCACGTCCACCAAGCGGCGAGTCAGGTAACCGGCGTCCGCCGTGCGGAGCGCGGTGTCGGCCAGACCCTTGCGACCACCGTGGGTGGACACGAAGTACTCGAGCACCGAGAGACCTTCGCGGAAGTTCGACTTGATCGGCAGCGGAATGATTCGACCGGTCGGGTCAGACATCAGACCGCGCATACCAGCCATCTGGCTCAACTGGTTGGGATTACCACGAGCAGCTGAGTTCACCATCATTGCCACAGGGCCGAAGGGGTTCAAGTTGCTCTTCACCGCATCCGAGGTCAAGCGCGTAGCCGTCTGCCAGATATCAACGATCTCGCGATACTGCTCTTCCTCGGTGATCAGACCGCGGCGGAACTGCTTCTCGACATCGGCGACCCGGGCATCCGAGTTCGCCAAGATCTCGGCCTTCTGCGGAGGAATCTCAACGTCGTTGATACCGACCGTCATACCACCGCGGGTGGCGTACTTGAAGCCCAACGCCTTGATCTTGTCGGCCTGCTCAGCAGTACGATCCGAGCCGTAGAGGCGGGCCAACTCGTCGAGCGAGCGGTCGCCGTACATGCTGCGAATGCTGTCGAGCTCTTCCTCCGTCAAGTTCTTGGGGTTGGTGTAGTACTTGTAGCACTCCGCGATGATCTCCTTCAAGCCCTTCTTGGCCAGCAATTGGTTGCGATACTTCAACGGCTCCAGCAGGGCGCTGTTGAAGATGATGCGGCCAATCGACGTCTCCAGAAGCAAGCGCGGCGTGCCGTCCTCGGCGGGAGCCAGCGGGCGCAGGCCACGGTCGTTCTTGCCCTGAACCACGCCAGTCATGCGCACCCAGATCGGCGCCTGGATATCCAGCACGCCCTTATCGTAGGCCAGCATCGCCTCGTCGATCGAAGCGAACGTCTTGCCCGAGCCCTTCGCTCCATCCTTGATCATCGTCAAGTAGTAGCAGCCGAGCACGATGTCCTGGGTTGGCGTGATGATCGGCTCGCCGTGTGCGGGCGAGAGCAGGTTGTACTTCGAGAGCATGCGCATGCGTGCCTCTTCCTGCGCCTTACGCGAGAGCGGCACGTGCACAGCCATCTGGTCGCCGTCGAAGTCGGCGTTGAACGCCGCACAGACCAACGGGTGCAACTGGATAGCAGAGCCTTCGATCAGCTTGGCCTCGAACGCCTGGATCGACAAGCGGTGCAGCGACGGCGCGCGGTTCAAGAGCACGAGGTAGTCCTTGATGACTTCCTCAAGCACGTCCCACACTTCCGGTCGCACGCGCTCGACGATGCGTTTTGCCGACTTGATGTTATGCGCAAAGCCCTTCTCGACCAAGCGCCGCATCACGAACGGCTTGAACAACTCAAGCGCCATCTTCTTCGGCAGACCGCACTGGTGCAGCTGCAGGTTCGGGCCAACCACGATCACCGAGCGACCCGAATAGTCCACGCGCTTACCGAGCAGGTTCTGGCGGAAGCGGCCCTGCTTACCCTTGAGCATATCGCTCAAGCTCTTCAGGCGGTGCTTGCCCTTGCCGGAGACCGCTCGACCGCGGCGACCGTTATCGATCAGCGCGTCAACAGCCTCTTGGAGCATGCGCTTCTCGTTGCGCACGATGATCTCGGGCGCGTTCAGCTCCATCAGGCGCTTGAGGCGGTTGTTGCGGTTGATCACGCGGCGGTACAGGTCGTTCAAGTCCGAAGTCGCGAAGCGACCACCGTCGAGCTGCACCATCGGGCGCAGGTCCGGCGGGATCACCGGCAGCACCGTCAGGATCATCCACTCGGGGCGGTTGCCGCTCTTGCGGAAGTTCTCGACCACGCGCAGGCGCTTGGTGGCCTTCTTGCGGCGCTGGCCCTGCGTCATCTGCACTTCGAGCTGCAGATCCTCGGCGAGCTTATCGAGATCGACCGTGCGGACGATCAGGTCGCGGATCGCGCCTGCGCCCATATCGGCCTTGAAGACGCCGTAAGCCAGTTCGCGCAGCGAGCGGTACTCTGGCTCACTCAAGATACGGCGCACCTTCAGGCTATCGATCAGCTCAAGCTTCTCCTTCTCCTCGCGAACGAGCGTGTCGAGCTCGCGCTGCAGGCGCTCCTGCAAACGCTCGCGCTCCTGCGTGACCTCGAACTCCTTGCGCTCGCGCTCGGCGTCGGTCAGCATTTCGGCATCGCCCATATCGCGCTGGCGGCGCTGCTCAAGGGCTTCTAGCTCCTGATCCAGCAACTCGTCGAGTTGGTCGATCACACGCTCGGAGATCGTCTCGCCCTCCTCCAGCAGTGTTACGCCACGGAAGACGATATCTTCCTCCGCGATTTCGCCGGTGCGCTCCTCCAAGTCGCTGCGCAGGGCCTCGGCCTCGGAGGTCAGCAACTCGCGTTGCGTGCGGAAGTCCTCGTTGATGCGGCGCTGTGTCGAGAGCTGCGCCGTTTCCATGCCGCCGAGCTCTTCGCTCAACTGCGACGAGAGCTCGATGCGCTTGCTCTCAGCCTCTTGCTGGATTCGCTCGCGCTTCTCGGCGCATTCGCGCTGGATCTCAGCACGTAACTCTGCGCGGGCCTCCTCATCGACATGCGTGATGATGTAGGAAGCAAAGTACAGCACGCGCTCCAAGTTGCGAGGCGTAATATCGAGCAACAAGCCCAAGCGGCTCGGAGTGCCCTTCACAAACCAAATATGCGAAACTGGCGAGGCCAACTGAATATGGCCCATGCGGTCACGGCGCACCTTAGAGCGCGTCACCTCAACGCCACATTTATCACAAATAACGCCCTTATAGCGAACGCGCTTATATTTACCGCAATAGCATTCCCAGTCTTTCTGCGGACCAAAAATCTTTTCACAGAAGAGACCATCGCGCTCGGGTTTCAGCGTGCGGTAGTTGATCGTCTCTGGCTTGGTCACCTCACCGTGCGACCAGCTCAGAATATCATCAGGCGACGCGAGACTGATACGGATGGCGTTGAAGTCGTTGATTTCGAGCATTGCACTCTCCTATGCTACGGTGGATACTCTGGCGGTTCAGAAGCATCCGATAGCATGCTTCAATCTATCCGACCTCGTGTTGTATACAACACGATTGCGATTATCGCTCGGAAACACACAAACGAGAATACCAGTCATCAGCGGCTTTGCGAGCCACTGATGACTGATACCCAATAACAAGGGGTCTTTTAGAACTCGCCGCGCTCCATACCCGACAAATTAATGCCATCGAGCGCTGCGAGATCGCTATCAACATCATCCGTAAGTTCGACCGGGGTCTCGTCAGCCGAGAGCACCTCGACCGAAAGACCGAGCGACTGAAGCTCCTTGATCAACACCTTGAACGATTCGGGCACGCCAGCCTCTTGAATGGCTTCGCCCTTCACAATCGCCTCGTAGGTCTTCACGCGCCCAACCACATCGTCCGACTTCACCGTCAGCATCTCTTGCAAGATGTAGGCGGCGCCGTAAGCCTCGAGCGCCCAAACCTCCATCTCACCGAAGCGCTGACCACCGAACTGTGCCTTACCACCGAGCGGCTGCTGCGTCACCAAGCTGTATGGACCAGTCGACCGAGCGTGGATCTTATCCTCGACCAAGTGGGCCAGTTTGAGCATGTACGTGTAGCCAACCGTGACAGGCTGATCGAACGGCTCACCAGTGCGTCCATCGTACAGCACGATCTTGCCGTCCTCGGGCAGGTTGGCACGAGCGAGCATCTCCTTGATCTGGCTCTCGTGCGCGCCGTCGAATACTGGTGTTGCGATGCGGAAGCCCAAGCGCGCTGCCGCCCAACCCAAGTGCGTCTCCAAGATCTGACCGATATTCATACGGCTCGGCACACCGATCGGATTCAGGATGATATCGACCGGCGTACCGTCCGGCAGGAACGGCATATCCTCGATTGGGAGCACACGGCTCACCACACCCTTGTTACCGTGGCGGCCTGCCATCTTGTCGCCAGCGCTGATCTTGCGCTTCTGGCAGAGCAGCACGTGTACCTTCTGGTTCACGCCCACGGGCAACTCGGCGTCGGCGTCCGATTCGCGCGAGAAGACCTTCACGTCGATGACCTTGCCGCGCACGCCGTTCGGCACCCGCAGCGAGGAGTCCTTGACCTCGCGCGCCTTCTCACCGAAGATCGCCCGCAACAGACGCTCCTCAGCGGTTAGGTCGGTCTCGCCCTTCGGCGTGATCTTGCCGACCAGGATGTCGTTGGGCTGCACCTCGGCGCCGACATAAATGATGCCGCGATCGTCGAGGTTGCGCAGGCTGTCCTGACCAACGTTCGGAATATCGCGGGTGATCTCCTCTGGACCAAGCTTGGTATCGCGGGCCTCGACCTCGTACTTCTCGATATGGATCGAGGTGAAGATGTCCTCGCGCACCAAACGCTCGCTCACGAGGATAGCGTCCTCGAAGTTACCGCCTTCCCAAGGCATGTAGGCCACCAGCACGTTTTGGCCGAGTGCGAGTTCGCCGTTGTCGGTCGACGAGCTATCGGCGATGATCTCGCCTTTCTTCACGCGTTGGCCGCGGAACACGCTCGGGCGCTGGTTGATACACGTATCTTGGTTCGAGCGCATAAACTTGCGCAAGCGATACTCGCGCTCGTTGCCGTCGTCCTCCAGCACCACGATCCGGTCGCCGGTGGACGAGAGCACGATACCATCCTGCTTGGCGACGACCACCTGACCGCTATCGCGGGCAGCGAGGTACTCCATACCCGTGCCGACGATCGGCGCATCGGGGCGCAGGAGCGGCACCGCCTGGCGCTGCATGTTCGAGCCCATCAACGCGCGGTTGGCGTCGTCGTGCTCGAGGAAGGGGATCAGCGCGGTCGAGACGCTAACCACCTGCTTGGGCGATACGTCCATATAATCGACGCGATCGACCGGCTCGCTCACGAACTCGCCATTGCCGAAGCGGCACTCAACGCGGCCCGCAAGGAAGCGGTTGTGCTGATCGAGCGGCGCGTTGGCCTGCACGATCACAAACTTCTCCTCCTCGTCTGCCGAGAGGTAATCGACCTCCTGCGAGACGATCGGGCGGATCTTGATGACCTTGAGCGGCGTATCGACGATGCGCTCGGCGAGCGTGCGGTTGATCTCCTGACCTTCCTCCGCGATCACCTCATCGGTGTTCGGGTCGATGATGTCCTCACGCAGGATCTGGCCGCGCAACAGGTTGATTGTGATGCGGCGGGCCGTCTCCTTATCGACACGTGCACCGCGGGGCGCGATCAGATCGCCGGTGCGCAAGTCGCGCACATCGCGCAGCAGGATACCCTGGCGCTCCCACTCGGAGGCGTTGGGCACCTCGCGGTAGACCTTGCGGTACGGTGTTTCGAGGAAGCCCATTTCGTTCACGCGGGCGAACGTCGACATCGTACCGATCAGACCGATGTTCGGGCCTTCAGGCGTCTCCACCGGGCAGATGCGGCCATAGTGCGAGTGGTGAACGTCGCGGACCTCGAAGCCTGCGCGGTCGCGGCTCAGACCGCCGGGGCCAAGGGCCGACAAGCGGCGCTTGTTGGTCAGCTCGGCGAGCGGGTTGGTCTGATCCATAAACTGCGAAAGCTGCGAGCCACCGAAGAACTCGCGCATTGCAGCGACGACCGGGCGAATGTTGATCAGCGCGTTGGGCGTGGCCGTCTCGGGGTCTTGGAGCGACATACGCTCCTTGATCACGCGCTCCATGCGGAGCAGACCAACGCGGAACTGCTGCTGAATCAGTTCGCCGACGGTGCGAACGCGTCGGTTGCCGAGGTGGTCGATATCATCGGCGGTGCCCTTGCCGTTGTTCAGTTCGATCAGGCGCTCGACGATCTTGAAGATGTCGTCGGGGCGCAGCACGCGAACCTTCTGATCGGGGGCAGCGGCGCGCACTTCGGGGCGTGGGTCCTTCTCCCAAAGGTTTTTATTGAGCTTGTAGCGCCCAACCTTAGCAAGGTCGTAGCGACGCGGGTTAAACAGCAAAGACTCGATCAAGCCACGCGCGTTTTCGAGCGTGGGCGGATCGCCCGGGCGCAGGCGCTTGTACAGCTCCATCAGCGCCTCTTTGGCATGGCGCGACGGATCTTTATCAAGAGTAACTTTAATATACTGATGTTCGGATTGATCGATATGCTGGAACAAGGCCAAGATATCTTCGTCGTGGCCTCTCTGATCTAGCTCGTTGTCGGGATACCACATGCCGGAGCCATCGGCCTCGGCGTGCCAGCCCAATACAGCGCGCAACAAAATCGTAACAGGGATCTTGCGTTTGCGATCGACCTTTACCGAAATGACATCGCGTTTATTGCTTTCAAACTCCAGCCAGGCGCCACGGTTCGGAATTAACTTGGCCGAGTGCAGGCTGCGTCCGCTGGTTGGATCTTTGTCCTGTTTAAAATAGACACCGGGCGAGCGAATAAGCTGCGAGACGACCACACGCTCGGCGCCATTAATAACAAAAGTACCATTTTCGGTCATGAGCGGGAAATCGCCCAGGAAGATCTCGCTCTCTTTGAGTTCGCCGGTTGATAGCACCTTCAACTGCACATTGACACGCAATGGCGCAGCATACGTCATATCTCGCTCACGACACTCGTATTCGTCGTAGCGAGGCTCACCGAACGCATAATCAAGGAAGCGTAGTTCCATGTTTTTGCCGGTGAAGTCTGTGATCGGCGAAATCTCATCGAAAAGCTCTCGCAAGCCCTCCCGGCAGAACCACTCAAAACTCTTGGTCTGGGTCTCTATTAAGGTTGGAACGTCGATAGCATCATGAATACGCGCAAACGAGCGGCGCTCGAGGCGACCGCGATGCTGGCCATTAACACCCGGATCGTTTGGCATAATCAACGGCTGCAGGACGACAGGCTCGGTCAAGGGGGGCATGGACACCTCGCTTGTCAGTTACTCGTGATCTGTACCCTGATTCGGCACAACAGAGTACCGACCACATCGAACATGGCAAAAGCACGAACTATCCCTACCATTGTTCATACCTACATTGGGCTGAACGTTTGGTTAGGCGTTCGTGGCGTAAAAATGTATGGGCGTATTTGAAACGCCACATTCCGGCGGGAGGGATCGTCAGATAGTGCCTCAATGCCGTTTACAATTAGGACGCGCGTGAGGCTCCTCTCTACAAAAAGCCGGCTATAAACCGCGAAAATCAATGATACCATATACAACATGGCTTGTCAAGAATTATGGTGAGTTATTTTGAGCGGATGGGTAATGCAGGACTATGGTATCATGACGACGCGACGGACGCAGTATTCTTTATGTTTACTATACTAGTGTATGTTCGCTTTTGGATGCATCCTGTAGTGGTTGGTATTCGTAGATGCTGATGGTACAGCAGATAATAGGCGACGAGAGCTATGCGCGATTCTGAATCGGCGTTCCCCTATTGGATAGGTGGCCTTTTGTTAGGCTTGTTGCTCATCATCTTGAGCACGCAAGGTCGGGGTGTTAATACGGAGGCTCTGCAGCGTGAGTTCGCCCCGGACCCCAATGCGCCAACTCCTGCACCCTTTCAACTTCCTATTATTAGTTTACCCGAATTGCCTGCTGGCATGCAACAGACTCTTAACAATCTGCGCGATCGATTTACGGCTGGGCAGCCGATTCCGGCGTTGACGCCGATCGCTGCCACCCCACGGGTGCGTGTCGAGGTGCAGACGGTGACGCGCTCCGGCGAGCAGGTATCAATTAAAGGTTCGATCACAAATATCAGCGATGCGCCGTTGAATATCGGGTTGAACGCCTTTAGCTTCCGCGACAGTTTTGGCGTGAGCTACGCGGCCAGCGGCGCGAGCACGACGCTCGCTCCAGGGCAATCGACGACGCTTGAACTGGCGCTGCCACTGCCCAAGGATCGCGGTTTGACGTTAATCTTTAATTTACCACCTGATCCCCCGGTTGAGCAAATTTTGATGCTGGAAACTCGTCCGTAACTGTTCGAGCTTCTATAACCTTTATGATGGAGCAGCGGTGTGGTGATGCCACGCCGCTGTTTTGTTGTCTCTACTATTTATACGGAAGAAACGCCGAGTTGGGTTGGTCGGCGACAAGGTCAAACGAGTTGTAGCTTGCAGCATCGATATAGCGCGTTGTAAAGCCACGCAACATGTTCGCAACATGCCGCCAACAAGGGCATGCTATAGTGCTGCAAAAGTCCTCATTGAGCATCTGGGAGCGGTAGGTGAGTGGCATTCCTAGCTTAGCATGGTAGCATACACGCAAACCTCTTTCACATAGCTAAAAGGAGTTTCCATGAGCACCGAGATTTTGCCGGCAGCCTACTATTCTGAAACGGTCCCCGAGCAGTTTCGCACCACTCTCGCCAACGCTTCCCCATCGATTTTGCGGCAAGATACCCTCGTCGCTGTGTACACCGTCACGGGCGATGGCGGCGGCACCTACAGCCTGCGCGTGAACAATGGCTCCGTGGAGTTCATCGACGGCGCGCTGCCCGATCCCGATATGTTCACCACCATTTCTGTCGAGGATTGGCGTGTGGCGTATGCGAATTCCCCCGAAGTTGATCCGCTGGTTACCTATGTGAACAATAAGAAGGTTTCGGTGATCAAGGGCTTGGAGGGCACGGTCAACTTGGAATTGACCCGCTCCGACGGCAACCTGTGGCACAGCACGATTGTGTTTGGCAATCAGCCGCAGCCCGAAGTCACGATTCGGATGTCGACCGACGATTATGCGGCCATGATGCGCGGTGACCTGAGTGGCCAGATGGCTTTTTTGACAGGGAAACTGAAATTCGAGGGCAATTTGCCGCTCTTAATGAAGATTGGCGCGTTGAGCGCCTGACCTAAGTGTAAGGAGGAGGACGATGATCGCATTTACACCCTCCGATGAACAGCAGTTGATCATCGAAACGGTGCGCCGCTATGCCACTGAGCGTTTGCGGCCCGCAGCGCACGATGCCGATGAACAGCGCGAGACGCCTGCAGACATCATTAGCCGTGGTTGGGATTTGGGGCTTCTGCCAAGTTCCATCCCCGAGGAATACGGCGGCTTTGGAGAAACACACTCGGCGTTGACGGGTGCGTTGGCCGCCGAGGAGCTCGGCTACGGCGACCTACCGATGTCGCTGTATCTGCTCACGCCGAATTTGTTCGCGATCCCGGTGTTGCATTGCGGCACCGAGGAGCAGAAGCAGCAGTGGCTCCCGCGTGTGACGGATGCGTCGTTCGTGCCGTTGAGCGCCGCGCTGATCGAGCCGCGTTGGGATTCCGACCCATACGCGCTGCACACCACCGCCACGCCGAACGACGGTGGGTATGTGTTGCGCGGTACGAAGGCCTTTGTGCCGTTGGCCGATCAGGCTGAGGCGTTGCTGGTATACGCTCGCGAAGGCGATACGACTCAGGCGTTTATCGTGGAGCGGGGCACGCCGGGGGTGCAGGTGGTGGAGCGCGAGCAGCATATGGGTTTGCGCGCACTGCCGACGTATACGATCTCGTTCGACGATGTGCAGGTTTCCGGTGCTGCTCGCTTGGGTGGCAGCGCCGGGGCCAATATCGATTTGCTGTTGAACTACGGGCGGGTGGCGCTTTCGGCGCTGGCGGTCGGCGTGGCGCGTGGCGCGTTCGAGTACGCCCGCGATTACGCGAAGCAGCGCGAGGCGTTCGGTCGCCCGATCGCGCAGTTCCAGGCGATCGCGTTTATGTTGGCCGAGATGGCGATCGAGATCGAGGCGAGCCGCGCGATGGTTTGGGAGGCCGCTTGGATGCTGGATCAGGGCCGCGATGCGACGAAGGCGGCGGCGTTGGCGAAGCAGTATACCGATGAGGCGGCGCTGTTTGTGGCGGATCGTGCGGTGCAGGTGTTGGGCGGGCACGGTTACATTCGTGAGCATCCGGTGGAGCGCTGGCTGCGCGAGGCGCGTGGTTTTGCGGCGACATTGGGCTTGGCGATGATTTAGGGCTTGGTGGTGCAAGCTACGGCCCTTCGCAGAAGGAGTACGATAATGATCGATTTTGAACTTCCAACTGTGGTGCAGCGCCAGGTGCAACTGCTGACGATGCTGGGTGAGCAGGTGATGCGCCCTGTCGCGCGCTATTACGATGAGCACGAGGGTGAGCGCCCCTGGGATTATATCAACATGATCTGGCAGACGGTGCGCTCGCAGGGCGGCCAGACGCTGAGCTCCGCTGATCCGCAAAAGACCGATGCGGATGGCAAGCCGCGCCCACGGATCGGTAATCTCTTGCTGATGCACACGGTTGAGGCGTTGTCGTGGGGCGATGCTGGTCTGTACCTTTCGACACCGGGCGCGGCGCTGGGTGGCGCGGCTGTCGAGGCGACCGGCACTCCCGAGCAGAAGGAGCGTTTTCTCAAGCGCTTCAGCGAGGGCGAGCCGAAGTGGGCCGCGATGGCGATGACGGAGCCGCACGCTGGCTCGGATACGGCTGCGATCCGCACCACCGCTCAACTCTCCGAGGATGGCACCGAGTGGATCTTGAACGG
This sequence comes from uncultured Roseiflexaceae bacterium, assembly GCA_937988885.1. GTDB lineage: Bacteria > Chloroflexota > Chloroflexia > Chloroflexales > Roseiflexaceae > CALKHR01. The sequence continues at coordinate 97,607 of CALKHR010000080.1, forward strand.
CGAGAAGATTTTTGTGACCGGCGGGTTGATGGCGGCGCAGGAATCGCCAGGTTTTGTGGTGGTTTGGGCCTCGATCGATCCTACCGCAGGGCGCGCGGGGATGAAGCCGTTTGTGGTGGAATCCGGCACGCCCGGGATGACGGTGGCGAAGCTTGAGCATAAGCATGGCATTCGTGCTTCGGATACGGCGTCGTTGGTGTTCCAGGATTGTCGCATTCCGTACGATAATTTGCTCGGCAGCCCCGAGGTGGCGCCCAAGGGCTTTAAGGGCGCGATGAAGACGTTCGACGCGACGCGCCCGGCGGTGGCGGCTGGCGCGTTGGGCGTAGCCCGGGCGACGCTGGAGTTTACGGCGGCGTACCTGAAGGAGCGCGGCGTGCAGGTGCGCTATGGCGTGCCGGTACATCGGCAGACGGCGGTTGAGCGTGACCTGATCCAGATGGAGGCGCAGCATCGCGCGGCGTGGTTGCTGGTGCTGAAGGCGGCCTCGAAGATGGATGCGGGTGAGGAGAATACGCTCGAAGCCTCGATGTGCAAGGTGAAGGCTGGCGCCGTGGCGAATTTCGTGGCGCAGAAGGCGGTGGAACTGCTCGGCCCCGAGGGGTATTCGTGCAAGCTGCTGGTGGAGAAGTGGATGCGCGATGCTCGTATCAACGATATTTACGAGGGCACTGGCCAGATCAACCGTTTGGTGGTGGCGCGGCGGTTGTTGGGCTACAGCAGCGCTGAATTGCGGTAGGGCATCGAATCGCTGCGGAGGTCATTCTGGGCTGGCGTAACGGCGCGGTATATGCCACACGGCGGCCTTGAGCGACGGGCGTTGTAAGCGCGGTTGCTTCTTCTTTCCACAATACAACTGCTGCGCGGTTTGAAGGAGGATGGGCTTGTTTGACCACCGAGTTGTGCTGCTTTGGCATTGCTCGGTGGTTCAGCATGGAGGAGTTTTGCGTGCTATAATGCCAAGCGTGTAGCCGCCTCGCTTCTCCCTCGGTACGCCGCTTTCAAACTAGAAGGTTGTATGACTGATCGATTTCAACCCGATATCAGTATTCATAATGCGCTTGTTGAGCAAGAATTGACCGACCTCCGTGTGTTGGCCGATGTCTGCACGAGTTACGATGGTTTTGAGCAGCGTATTTCTTGGAATGCGCTGCTCGATGATTCTGGTAACCATGTGCATCTGTTGGCATATCACGATGGGGTGTTGATCGGGTGTTTGTCGCTTTCGGGCGTGGGCGGCGTCGAGGCCGAGGGCTACGGTATGGTGCATCCGCGCTTTCGGCGGCGAGGCGTGTTCGGTGCGCTGCTGGCCCAGGCGAAGGCGATTTGCGTCGAGCAGCATACGCTGGCACTGATCCTGATCTGCGATAGCCGTTCTGAGAGCGGCCACAGGTTTTTGAAGTCGATCAATGCGTCGCTGTTGTTTGCCGAGCATGGGATGCGTTTGGCCTCATGGCAGCCTCGGGAAGTGGGCGATGTTTCGGTGGTTCTGCAACGCGCTGTATTAGCCGATGCCGAGCAGATCGCGGCTATTTTGGCTGAGGATGCGGGTATGGCGATGCAGAGTTTTCTACCGATGATCCGCCGTAGTATCGCCGATGGGTCGCGCCATTATTATGTGGCGAAGGTCGATTCGACGACGATCGGTACGGTGAATATTGATGTGATCGATGGTTTGCCGTATATCTATGGTTTTGTGGTGGTGCCCGAGCAGCGTGGCAAGGGGTATGGGCGGCAGATGCTGACGCGCTTGCTCGATCTGATCGCGGCTGAGCACTCGGGGCCGATTCTGTTGGAGGTCGAGACCGAGAATCTGGTGGCGCTGAGTTTGTATTCCTCGCTCGGTTTTGAGATCACGCAAACCTTCGAATATTTCCGTGTAGATGCCTAATCGATAAATGATCTGCAAAGGAGCTGAGCATGCCTGCAATACAGAAGGTCGCGGTGATTGGTGCAGGGACGATGGGCGGTGGTATCGCCGCGCATGCGGCCAATGCTGGCCTTTCGGTGGTGTTGCTGGATATGGCACCCACGTCGTTGACGCCCGAGGAGGAGGCGAAGGGCTTGACGCTCGATGCCAAGCCGGTGCGCAATCGGATCGTCAATACGTTGTTTGATCGGGTGAAGAAGGCGCGCCCGGCGGCGTTGTTCACGCCCGAGCGTGCTGCTCAGATTCAGCTTGGTAATTTGACCGATGATCTGGGGTTGATCGCCGATGCCGATTGGATCGTTGAGGTGATCGTCGAGCAGTTGGAGCCGAAGCGCGAGTTGATGGCGCGCATCGAGCAGGTGCGCAAGCCCGGCAGCATTGTGTCGTCGAATACAAGCGGTATCCCGATTAGTGCGATCGCTGAGGGGCGTTCGGAGGAGTTCCGCCAGCATTTCTTGGGCACGCACTTCTTTAATCCGCCCCGCTACCTGTATCTGCTTGAGATGATCCCGACCGCCGATACGTTGCCCGAGGTGGTGGCGACGATGCGCTCGTTCGCAGAGAATCGCTTGGGCAAGGGCGTGGTGATCTGCAAGGATCGGCCCAACTTTATCGGCAACCGGATCGGGACGTATGCGGCGCAGGTGGCGATCCAGTATGCGCTGGATAACGGCTACACGGTCGAGGAGGTCGATAGTTTGACGGGCGAGTTGATCGGTCGCCCCAAGACGGCGACGTTCCGTCTGTTCGACTTGGTGGGCATCGATGTGCCGATCCATGTGACGCGCAATCTGTACGAGGCGGTGCCCGAGGATGAGGAGCGCGAGCGCTTTAAGTTGGCTCCGGTGCTTGAGGAGTTGGCGCAGCGCGGCTGGCTCGGTAACAAGAGTGGGGTCGGCTTCTACAAGCAGGAGAAGGGTGCATCGGGCAAGGAGTTTTGGCCGCTGAACCTGACGACGCTTGAGCACGAGCCGCCCAAGAAGCCCCGTTTCGATTTGGTGGGCAAGGCCCGCAAGATCGAGGATCTGCGCGAGCGGTTGCGCTTCTTGAACGATAACGCCGATGCTGACCGCGCTGGGCAGTTTCTGCGCGATACGACGCTGCCGCTGTTGGCCTACACGGCGCGGCGCATCCCCGAGATCAGCGATACGATCGTGGCGATCGATCAAGCGATGCGCTGGGGCTTTGGGCATCAGTTGGGGCCGTTCGAGGTGTGGGACGCGTTGGGCGTGCGCAAGACTGCCGAGATGATGCGCGAGCGCCAGATCGCGTTGGCGCCGTGGGTCGAGCAGTTGTTGGCGCAGGGCCACGAGTCGTTCTACCAGTACGAGCAGGGCCGCGCGGTTGGAGTGTACGACCCGGCGAGCGGCGCGTATGTGCCGTTGGAGCGCCGCGCTGGCGTGATCGTGCTCGATGATCTGCGGGCGCAGGGCAAGGAGTTGGTGCGCAACTCGAGCGCGAGTCTGCTCGATCTGGGCGATGGAGTGCTGTGTTTCGAGTTCCACTCCAAGGTCAATTCGCTCGATCCGCTGATCACCGAGTTGGGCTATCAAGCGCTGGAGATGCTCAAGGACGATAAATGGGTCGGCATGGTGGTGGGCAACCAGGCGCAGGATTTCAGCGCTGGCGTGAACTTGGCGGTCGCGGCGATGGGCGTGGCGTCGGGCCAGGTGGAGCAGGTGTTGGAGTCGGCGCGGGCGACGCAGTCGCTGTTCTTGAAGATGCGCCTGAGCCCGAAGCCGATTGTGGCGGCGCCGTATGGGCGTGTGCTGGGTGGCGGTGCCGAGATCAGTTTGGCGTGCGCGCGGCGGGTCGCTTCGGCGGAGTTGTACATCGGCTTGGTGGAGCTTGGCGTTGGCTTGATCCCCGGTTGGGGCGGTTGCAAGGAGTTCCTGCGGCGCGTGGTGTCTCCGCCGATGCGCGCGGGGAGCGAGGATGCGCTGCCGTTCTTGCAGAAGGCGTTCGAGACGATTGGGCTTGCCAAGGTGAGCGAGAGCGCTGAGCACGCGCGTCAGTTGGGCTTCCTCGATCAGAACGACGTGATTGTGATGAACCGCGAGCATTTGATCGGCGAGGCGAAGCGGATGGTGTTGCGGATGGTGGATGCGGGTTACACGCCGCCGCCACCCGAGGGCGAGCCGATCTATGCGATTGGGCGGCGCGGCTTGGGCGCGATCGCGAGTGCGGTACATGGCATGCGCGTGGGCGGCTACCTGAGCGAGTACGATCAGGTGTTGGCGAAGTCGTTGGCGTGGGTGTTGTGCGGCGGCGATCTGTCGCAGCCGCAGTGGGTCACCGAGCAGTATATCCTCGATCTGGAGGCGGAGGAGACGGCGAAGCTGATCGTGCAGCCCAAGACGCAGGAGCGCATTATGGCGATTCTGCAGACGGGCAAGCCGTTGCGCAATTAGTCACTTCGGCTAGGCATTGCAGGGCGGGCGGATCGCTACGGTGATCCGCCCGTTTTGTGTGTTTGAGAAGCTTTCTCATGTGCCTTTTTTGCGAGAGCGTTGGATGCGCCATTGGGCGAGTGAGCGCGTTCGCACGAGCAACTCGGCTGCTGCGCGCAGCGCATCGACATCACCTCCCCTGCTGTTTTAGCCTACGGCAGCAATACAGAACCGCACTATTGAGTAGAAGGGCCTCTTTCCTGTCAACGAAAAGCACTGTCATCTCGAACGGTCGAAGCCTTGAGCGAAGCGAATGGGGAGAGATCTCATACCAAATCCGAATGATTACGTACACAAACGGCACATGAATGTTATGGCGTGATGCTGGTTTTCAACTGATACCCAGATTTCCCGAAACAGGTGATATCGAGGCGCTGCTACGCGCAGCGCCTCGATATCACAAAAAGAAGACAGTACCTTGCTGCCGCAGGCTAAAACAGCTTTTAAGAATAACTGTCCAATCGGATTTAGTATCAAAGCATACGGCAATGTAGAACGACGAGATTTCTCGCGTCGCTTAGCGGCTCGCTCGAAATGACAGTGAGAACAGTGAAAAAACGGTGCACTAAAAACCGCTTTTCAATGACAATTATCCAGTCGGATTTGATGTGCTCTGCTGACACTCCCACGGCTAAAGCCTGTGGGGTTCTCGGTTCTCAGGCCCGCCCAAGGGCAGAGCCTCCCCGAAGGCGGTGCCCCCGCCTCTCTTGAGGATATTGAGCGCAGCGTTATGGTCGCGGTGCAACTCACAACCACAATACGGGCAGGAGTGCCACCGGACGGCAAGCCGCTTGGGAACGGTCTCGCCACACTGCGCACATACTTGCGACGTTCCAGCAGGATTCACTTCCACCACGACTCGCCCGGCACTTGCAGCCTTAGCGATCAGGATACCCAGGAAGAGACCCCATCCGGCGTCGGAGATCGATTTGGCAAGGGGATGATTGCGTAGCATCCCGCGAATGTTCAGCTTCTCAAGGGCAATATGCTCGTAGTCGTTCACAAGCGCACGAGCGGTTTTGTGGGCAAAGTCCTGTCGCGCTCGCTTGACCTTGAGGTGTGCCTTTGCCAGCAACTCGCGCGCTTTGCGGCGACGATTGCTTCCCTTTACACGGCGGCTAAGACGGCGCTGTGCCTGTTTCAGCTTGCGTTCGGCGGCTCGATAGTAGCGGGGGTTCGCGATCTGCGCCCCATTCGACAGTGTTGCAAAGGACTCCAGTCCCACATCGATGCCTATGGCCCTGCCGGTGGCTGGAAGCGGCGACGGTGCAACCTCGCACGCGATACTCGCGTACCAACCATCAGCCTTGCGAACGATAGTACAGGTTTTGGGTGCGCCCTCAAGAGGGCGGTCCTTGTGGAGCCGGAGCGCGCCGATCTTGGAGAGGATGAGCCGTCCCTGTTGCAGTTTGACGCCGTTGCGCCACTGCGGATAGGCGAAGCTGTCGTACCAGCCCTTGCCCTTGAAGCGTGGATAGCCCGGCTTCTTGCCGGATTTGACTCGCCGAAAAAACGCCTGAAACGCGCGATCCACACGATGCAACACGTCTTGAAGTACCTGGGAGTGGACACGCGGCAGATACGGCGATTCGCGCTTCAAGGACGGCAAACTGGCAGACTGACGGGCAAAGCCAATTGACTCGCCGCGCTCCTGATACGCGGTCTTGCGCTCACTCAGGGCGTGGTTGTAGAGATGGCGGCAGGTTTCCACCGTCTCAGTCAAGATGGCCGCCTGCGCGGGCGTCGGACGCAGCTTGTAGACGAACGTTTTCAATCGCGTGTGCTCTGTGCTTCGATATAGCGGCGAATCGTATCGGCAGAAATATATTCAGCAGTCGAGCAGAAATACGAACGAGTCCACAAGGACGGCATCCGTTGCAGGAAGGGGAACTCTTGCCGCAAGATACGGCTGGTTTTGGCCTTGAAGCGACCTACAATCTGATTGGGCGCCCAGCGCGGCGTTGTCGAAACGAACAGATGGAGATGATCGGGCAAGATTTCGAGTGCCAGTATCTCGCACTCCAACGCGGGTGCCGTTTCGCGGATCAGTTCGTCCAAGCGTGTTTTCAGCTGGTCCACTAGGATTTTGCGCCGCCGTTTGGGGCACCAGATCAGGTGGTAGTTGACCAGATACACGCAGGTGTCTTTGGAGTGGTACATCTGTTTCATAGAGAACAGTATGCCACGTCTTGTGTAGATATGCAAATCTCATCTACACACCAGCAACGCGCTTCATCCCACCCTTAAAGGGTGTGGGCTTTCGCGCGCCTATTTTGTAAGCAATCTTTCTGATGTGGTAGCGACTTCGCTCAAGCGCCAGTTTCTGGCAAGCAAAAAGGTGGACTGCGTTGGAAGCAGCCCACCTTTGTGTTCGTTGCAGGATTAGCTGTAGGTCGGCAGCCAGCCGCTGTGCGCCTCGATCAGATCATCGACGAGCGACCAGATTTGGTCGAGGTCGAGTTCGGCGGCGGTGTGTGGGTCGAGCATGGCGGCGTGGTAGATGTGCTCGCGCTTCTGGGTCAGCGCGGCCTCCACGGTCAGCGCCTGCACGTTGATGTTGGTCTGCATCATCGCGGCCAGTTGCGGCGGCAGCATGCCGATCTTGGTGGGCTGCAGGCCGTTCTTATCCACCAGCACCGGCACTTCGACGCAGCAGCCCTGCGGCAGATTATCGATCAGGCCGTTGTTGGCCACATTGCCGTAGATCACGCGGGGTTGGCCCGTCTCCATCGAGTGGATGATCAGCGAGCCGTACTCGCCCGAATGGCGCACCGTGTGATTCTGCGCGGCTTCCTCCCACTCTTTGCGCAGTTGCTCGGCGCGCACCGGGTCTTTGGCGGCGATCCGCTCCAATCGCTCCTTGCGGGCGCGCTGCTCGTAGCGCACGATCGCCTGGGGATCGGGATCTTCGAGCGCAACGCGCATCCCTTCCCACTCCGCGATCTGGTTCTCGCAGCGGCGGATGTACTCGTCGAGCGGCACGTTGAATCGCTCGATCAGGTCGGGGCGGTCGCGCTTGATGAACCACGGCGTGTACTCGCTAAAGTGCTCGCTCGACTCCGTGACGAAGTAGCCCACGCGCTTGAAGATCTCGTAGCGCACGCGGTTCCAATCCGGCACGCGGCCTTCGTCGATCACTTGGCGAATACGTGGGTAGAGGTCTTCGCCGTTGCGCTCGAACTTCAGGTAGAAGGCCATGTGGTTGATGCCCGCGCAGATGTAGTTGATCTCCTCGTAGGGCACGCCGATGTCGCGCGCGAGTTCGCCCGCGGTGCCCTGCACGCTGTGGCACAGCCCCACCGTGCGGATCTTGGTGGCGCGGTTGATCGCCCAACAGTTCATCGCCATCGGGTTGACGTACTGCAGGAACGTCACGTCGGGGCAGAGTTCCTCCATATCGCGGCACATGTCGAGCAGCACTGGGATGGTGCGCAGGCCGCGGAAGATGCCGCCGATGCCGAGCGTGTCGGCGATGGTCTGGCGCAAGCCGTACTTCTTGGGGACCTCGAAATCGATGACGGTGGAGGGCTTGTAGCCGCCCACCTGGATCATACAGATCGCATAATCGGCGCCATCGAGTGCGCGGCGGCGGTCGGTGGTGGCTTCGATGGTCGGGTTCCCGTTGACGGACTTGGCGATTTTATTGGCGACGATCTCCGAGGTCTTCAGACGCTCTGGATCGATATCGAACAGGCTGATGGTGCTATCGGCCAGTTCAGGGAAGCCGAGAATATCATTGAGCAGGTTACGAGCGAATACGGTGCTCCCTGCGCCGATAAATGTGATTTTTGCCATGATGTGTTTGATCCCTTTATGAAAATTGTGGTAGCCAGCGGGCCTGCGCTTCGAGCATTTCGCTGACCATTGCGTGAATACGAGGCAGTGTGCTGACTGCTGCTGTCAGCGGGTCGAGCATCACTGCGTGATAGATCGCGTCGCGTTTGCCATTGATGGCCGCTTCGACGATGAGTTCTTGGACGTTGATATTGGTGCGGTTGAGCGCAGCCAACTGGGGCGGATAGTCGTGTACCGGCGTGGGTTGAATGCCGTTGCCATCCACCAAACAGGGCACCTCCACGCAACACCCCTGCGGCAGATTGGGGATGAGGTTGCGGTTGGGGACGTTCCCGTTGATGCGCGTCGGTTGATTGGTCTCAATCGCCTCGATGATGTGTGAACTGTATTCGTGAGAGCGCACCGTGGGTGGCGCCTTCGTGCCTGCGATTAGCTCATCGAAATCCGCTTGGGCGTGCTCAAGCCGTTCCAAGCAGTGTCGCAGGTAGCCACCGCTGCGCCCGAAATCGTACCAGGAGTTGACCGGGTCGGTGAAGCGCGGCACGAGCTCTTCGTTCACTTGTTGCGCGGACTTGCGGAAGTACGGCAGGTACTCGCTGGCGTGCCCGCTCGACTCGGTGACGAAATAGCCGAAGTACTTCATCATCTCGATGCGAACTGGCTCCTGTCCCTCGATCTCGCTGTGCTGAATGGCCTCCCAAATCAGCGGGTAGAGATCGGTGGTGCCGCGCCGAAATTCGAGGAAAAAGGCTTGGTGATTGATGCCCGCGCACCGAAAGACCACCTCGTCGTAGGGCACGTTGATCCACTTGGCGAGCATCTCGCTGGTGCCCTGCACACTGTGGCACAACCCCACGTGCGGTCGGCCCGTGGCCCGCTCGAAGGCCCAACAGTTGGCCGCCATCGGGTTGACGTAGTTGAGCAATAGCGCGTTCGGCGCCACTTGGTCGAGTTCGTGACCGATCTCTATCAACACAGGGATGGTGCGCAACGCCCGAAACACACCGCCCGGCCCGAGCGTATCGCCAACACACTGCTCGATGCCGTAGCGCTGCGGAATCTCGATGTCGAGCGCGTAGGCTTCGAGGCCGCCCTGCTGGAACGTAGTGATCACGTAATCGGCACCGCGCAGGGCTTCGCGACGATCGGTGGTCGCCTCGACGCGCGCTGCGAGGCCGCGTCGGTCGATCAGCGCTTGAACGAGGTCGCGGGCCTGTGCAAGCCGCTGCGGGTCGATGTCCATCAACGAGATGGTGCTGGCTTGGAGCGACGGGGTGAGTAAGAGATCGCTGCACAGGTTGCGGGTGAACACCACGCTACCGGCTCCAATGAAGGTGATTTTAGGCATCGGGAATATGTGTCCTTTCGAGCAACTCACCAACGATTTCTTCCTCGGTGTTGTTGTCTGTTTCAGCTTTCGGCTTACGTCGGAGCGCCCAACCACCCACCAGTGGAACCGGTTTGGCGATGCCGCGCACCGCGTTGATGATGCCGAAAAGCCAACTAATGGCGAGGCCGATCTCTGCAGCGATCACCAGAGCAAACAGCGTAAGCCCAACAATCACACCGGCTAGCGGTATCCATGCCGTAATCCATGCGATGACGAGCCACATGAGCGGCACGGCAAGGATTGCTAGATGAATCGCCAGCGATTGTCGCGCATGATACACGATGAACGGATCATCTCGGCGCAACAGCAGTGCTATGAGCGCGCCTGGTATGCTGAGCAGATATGCCATTACGGCGAAACCACGGCTAGCTGAAGTCATGGTGCCACCTCGATCCCTTGGAGGTGAAGCTCCCGCGCAAAATGGCAGCTCACCTGATGATCCGGCTCCACCTCAACCAATTGCGGTGGCGTCGTTCTGCAGATGTCCTTCGCATAGCGGCAGCGTGTGTGGAAGACGCAGCCCTCGGGAGGGTTGGCAGGGCTGGGGATCTCGCCGGAGAGCATAATGCGTCGCTGCCGAATATCGGGATCGGCGGGTGGGATCGCCGAGATCAACGCCTCGGTGTAGGGATGCAGCGGATGGCGCAACAGCGTCTCGGATTCGGCCAGTTCGACGATCTTCCCGACGTACATGACGGCGATGCGATCGCACATATGCTCAACCACCGAGAGATCGTGGGCGATGAAGATCATCGTCAGCCCAAGCCGCTCCTTCAACTCCTGCAGCAGGTTGAGCACCTGCGCCTGCACCGAGACATCGAGCGCCGACACGGGCTCATCGGCGATGACGAGGCGCGGGTTGAGCGCGAGCGTGCGGGCCAAGCCGATGCGCTGGCGTTGCCCGCCCGAGAACTGGTGCGGGTAGCGCTGCATGTAGTTCGGGTCGAGGCCGACATTGCGCATCAACTGCGCCACCACATCATCGAGCTCGCGGCCACTCGCGATATTGTGGATCACCAGCGGCTCGCTGATCAGGTCGCGCACCGTCATGCGGGGGTTGAGCGAGCTGAACGGATCTTGGAAGATCATGCGCATCTCGCGGCGGATGGGCTTCATCTCCTTCTTGTTGATGTTTGCGATCTCGACCCGCTCGCCGTTCTCTTTGTGGAACCACACCTCGCCGTCGGTTGGGTCGTAGAGCCGCAGGATGGAGCGGCCCGTGGTGGTTTTACCACAGCCCGATTCGCCCACCAAGCCCAGCACCTCTTGCTCGCGCAGGGTGAAACTGACGCCATCGACGGCTTTAACATGCCCTACGACCCGCTGAAACACACCTTGGCGAATCGGAAAGTATTGCTTGAGGTTCTTGACTTCAAGAATCGGTTGTTGATTTGTGATCATGCTCTTTTCCGTCGTGATGTGGCGCGTCGGCTAGACGATCGAGTAGGGATCGGCGGCGTCGCGTAGGCCATCGCCAAGGAAGTTGAAGCCCAGCACGGCCAACAAGATGAAGAACGCGGGCCAGATCAGCCACAAGTTGCTGCCCAGCGTCTGGATGCTCTGCGCTTCACGCATCATCGTGCCCCAGCTCACCAGCGGCTCCTGAATGCCGATGCCCAGGAAGCTGAGGAAACTTTCGGCCAGAATGATCGACGGGACGGTCAGTGTCATCACCACGATGATGTGGCTGAGGCAGTTCGGCAGCAGGTGGCGGAAGATGATGCGCCGATCGGAGGCGCCCATCTCCTTGGCGGCCAAGATGAAGTCGGTCTCGCGCAGCGCTAAGGTCTTGCCACGAATCTCGCGGGCTAAGCCAGTCCAGCCCAGCAACGCGAAGATGGCCGACATCGAAATGAAGATCAGCGTCTGATCCCACGTGATCGGGATGACGGCGGCCAGCGCCAGCCAGAGCGCCAGGCTTGGGAAGCTCTGCAGAAACTCGATCACACGCTGAATGAGGTTATCGATCCAGCCGCCGTAGTAGCCCGAGATGATGCCGAGCGTGGAGCCGATCGTGACGATGATCAGCGTGGCGACGAGCGAGAGCGCCAGCGAGATACGGGCACCCAAACAGATGCGCCCCCACAGATCGCGCCCGAACTTGTCGGTGCCCAGCAGGAAGATCGTCTGCCCATCCTCGACGCCGTAGAGATGCAGGCGGCTTGGGAAGATGCCGAGCAGCTTGTATTCATAGCCCTGCACAAAGAATTTGACAGGCGTGGGGCGGCTGAAATCGGGCTGCCAGGAGGGCAGGAAGGTGGCCGGATCTAGCACTTGCTGCTGCGGGAACACGAACGGTCGCAGGTGCAACTGCCCATCCGACGAGATGAAATAGAGTTGTTGAGGCCGCGAGTAGGCGTACTGCATGTTCGGCGTGACGGGATCGGTCGGCGATAAAAAATCAGCGAAGATCGCCATCATCGTCAACATAATCGTGAGCATGCCGCCCACAATCGCGATCTTGCTCTTGCGAAACTTCCGCCAGACCAGCGCGGTGTAGCTCTCACGCTGCTCCTCTTGCTGTGCGAAGATGTTCGGTGCTGGACGCTCGATGCTCTGCTCCATGACCGTGTACTCCGTGTGTGAATGGTTGAACCCGAACCAGAAGCGCTAATCGAACCGTATTCGTGGATCGACCAAGGTGAGGACGAGATCGGCCAGGAGATTGCCGACCACCAACAGCACGCTATAGATCAACAGGAACCCGCCGACAACGTAGATATCCTGGTTGAGCAGCGCGCCGTAGTACATCGGCGCGAGCGTGGGCAGGCCCAACACAATCGCCGCTTCAAGCTCGCCCGCCAACATGTAGGGCAGCACCGTGCCTTGGTACATGATGATTGGGTGCAGGGCGTTGGGCGTGGCGTGCTTGTAGATCACCGAACGCTCGGTCATACCCTTGGCCCGCGCCGTTGTGACGTACTGCATATTCAGCACATCGAGCAGGTTGCCCCGCATCACGCGCATGTTCAGCGCGATGCCGCCGAAGCCCGCCACCACGATCACCGGCCACACATGGCTGAGCGTATCCATTAATTTGGCCCACGACCAGGGCGCGAAGGCGTACTGCGGCGAGTTGAAATTGGTGAAATGCGACGCGCCGATCGAGAACGCCAGAAGGTACAGGATCACCAGCGCCACAAAGAAACGCGGCAATGAGGTGCCTAAAAAGGCAAAGATCGTGGAGGCGATATCGCCCCATTTGTACTGATGCGTGGCCGCGTAGATGCCGATGCCAATGCCCAACAGTGTCGAGATCAAGTGGGATGCGAGCGCCAGCACAAGGGTGCGCGGCAGCCGCTCGGCGATCAACTCGCTAACATCCTTCTTGTAGGCGAAGGAATAGCCGAACTCACCCTTGGTGATGATGCCACCCACCCAACGAAACCATTGGATGTGTATTGGCTGATCGAGGCCGTACTGCTCGCGAATCGCTTGCGCTTGGCGTTCGGCTTCCTGTTCACTGACGCCGTTGTTGAGCAGGTTCACTTTGTAGCTACTGGCGAAATCGCCCGGCGGCAACTGAATGATCGCGAACGCGACCAAGCTCACCCCGATCAGCACGGGGATTATCGAGAGCAGACGGATGGTGATAAATTTGATCATACGTTGCCTCTGGTTGCGCCAATGGCGGCATGAACCCAATAGTGAGCGGTGGCGCGAATGGTTGCACTCGCGCCACCCAACCGTTGTACAGCGTTAGCTCGTGTATTCGGGGATGGTGTCCGGCTGCGTCTCGGGGACCTTGTCCTGATCCTCTGGCGCGATCCAGAACTGCTCGGGAATGAAATTGTTGTAGTCCCATTGGTACAGGAACGCAGGCGCGCCGATCGGCACGTTCTTGAGCGTCTTGGCCATGCCCAAGCCATAGCGCCCGATGATGATGCCGATGGTGTAGCAGTTCTCGGTGTGCAAGCGCTGGTAGGTCTTCATCATCTCCAGTTGCTTGGCGCTATCCGGCTCGGCGGCGAAGGCGCGTACCAGCGACACCATCTCCTCCTCGAAGGGCTGCAGCGGTCGCTCGACACCCTCGGCACCGCGATTCCACGAAGGCGATTCGAGCGTGATGGGCGCGATGTCGCGGGAGCGAACGTTCGGCACACCAAACTCTTGGCCCATGCGATCGACGTGCATCTCCCAATCGCCCTTGGGCACCGCATCTGAGCGCACGTTGCCCTGGATCTTGCGGTAATTGACCTGAATGCCGATCTGCTTGAACAGCGAGACGAGCGCTTCGGCAATGGTCGGCGCGCCGTCGGCGTCCTCGATGGCGGTCAGGCCGATCACCAACGGCTGGCCCTGGAGCGGACCGCTCGGCCAGAGCAGAATGCCGTTGCTGTCGGTCTCGGTGAAGCCGATCTCGGCCAGCAACGCCTTCGACGTCTCGACCGAATAGGGGTAGTAGATCGTCGAATCGATATCGAAGAACTGCGAGCCGGGGTACAGGCCGCCGGGCCAAGCGCGGAAGAACGGGCCATCGGCCACCGAGCGGGCGATGCCGTCGCGGTCGATCGCCTGGCTGAGCGCGCGGCGGAAGCGGGTATCGCGGAACAACTCGCGCAGCGCTTTGGCGCGGTCATCGTTGGCGCCCAAGTACAGCGATTGGTTCAGCAACAGCGAGAAGCCCAACGTCTCCGGCCCCCACTCCACGCGGAACGGCGCATCGGGGTCTTGTGCGCGGGTCGCGACCTCGCGGAAGGTCGAGGGATTCTCGACGTTCGTGTGGTCGGCGCTGCCCGCGATCACCTTCGAGGTGCGGATGACGCCGGTGTTGGCCTTCTCGAAAATGATCTCGTTGAGGTAGGGCAACTGCTTGCCGTTCTCATCGACCTTCCAGTAGTACGGATTGCGGCGGAAGACCATAATCTCATCGGTCTTGTACTGCACCGGCACCCACGGCCCCAGCGTCACCACGGGCAACGCATTCGGCGGCAGCGCATCCTGGAACTTTTGGTAGTCCGATGAGGGGTTGTACTTGGGGTGGAATGGTTCGAGCACGTGGCGCGGCGCGACCGACCAGGTCAGCTCGTTCATATCGAACAGCTTGTAGGCAGGCTTGCTGACCGGGAACGTCCATTTGATGGTGTAATCGTCGATCTTTTCGAGCGTAATGTCTGTGCCCTCAAGCTGCCAAGCGCTGCGCTTGGTCCACGCCTTTATCACACCCGGATCGAGGATAATATCTTCCCAGGTGAAGATAACATCGTCGGCGGTGAAGGGATGCCCATCCGACCATTTCAGCCCTTTGATCAGCGGCATCGTCAGGCTCATGCCATCGCTCGACCATTCCCACCCTGTCGCGAGATTAGGCACTGGTTCGAGCGCATCGCTGCGGAGCCACATCGGCCCAGTCATCAGCAGCGGCTCCTGCACGATCGCCTCGATACCGAACCAGCCCTGGCTCACGCCTGCGGCCCAGTTCCAGCCCTCGGTGGGGGCGGCCCAGACATCGCGCATCACGCCGCCGTACTCGCCCGGCCCATCCGAGAAGAAGCTGTTCGGGATGACCTGCGGTGTCTCCGGCAGGCGCTCCTCGACGGGTGGAAGCTTTCCCTCCTGCACGAGCTTCGTGATGTACTCCGGCTCACTGTACGAGGGGAGCTTCTCGTAGCGCAGCATTTCGGAGAGCGTGAACTGCTTCGGCTCGCGGCCACCCGCCATCACCTGTCCGGGTGGGTACGGGATGGGGCCTTGCAGTTCGACTGCCGCGGGTGCTGCGGTTGCTCCGGTAGCCGGAGCCGTTGTTGGAGCGGGAGCCGCTGTTGGTGCTGCTGGTGCTGCTGCGGTCGGCTCTGCCCCTGGTGCTGCGGTTGGCGCGGCTGGTGCCGCCGCCGAACACGCCGCTAGAACGCTCGCACCAGCGCCTGCGCCGAGGATACGGAGAAAGCGACGACGTGAGAGTTGAGTTTCATCTGCCATGACCCTGTTCCTCCTTGAGCATCTGAAATTGTTGCTAAAGACGACTGGGTTGCGGTGTATCGGCCAACCCTGCGAGGCCGATACGCGAGATACAGTGAATCCAAGCGGTCAATACGCGCTTCTTCGTTGTGAATATGTTTGGTTACGCAGGCTGATGTAACCAGCAAGCGACGGTATGCCCGGCGCGGACTTCGTTGAGTTCTGGCCTGCGCTCTCGGCAGATCCGCATCACGTGGGGGCAGCGCGCGGCGAACGCACAGCCGCGAATCGTCTCGGTGGGGCTGGGCACCATGCCGCGAATCGGCACGAGCCGCTTGCGCCCTTTCCTGCCCAACACAGGCACCGAGTTCAGCAGCCCTTCGGTGTACGGGTGCAACGGGTGATGGAATAGCTCGCGCACGCTGGCCTGCTCGACGATCTTGCCCAAATACATCACGGCCACCTCGTCGGCCATCTGCGACACGACGCCGAGGTTGTGGGTGATCATCACGATCGACGAGCCGAAATCGGCCTGCAGCGTTCGCATCAGATCGAGGATCTGCGCCTGCACCGTCACATCGAGCGCTGTGGTTGGCTCATCAGCCAGGAGCACGGCGGGGTTGCACGAGAGCGCCAGGGCGATCATCACCCGTTGGCGCATACCACCGGAGAGTTGATGCGGATACTCGTTCAGGCGGCGTTTGGCATCGTTGATCTGCACCTTCTCCAGCATTTCGAGCGCGCGGCCCAAGGCCTCCTTGCGGCTGACGTGCTGGTGGAGTTGGACGGTCTCGGCGATTTGGCTACCAATGGTGTAGAGGGGATTGAGCGAGGTCATCGGCTCCTGAAAGACCATAGCGATCTCGCCGCCGCGAATGCTGCGCATGACGCTGCCGTTGGCGGGCAACTGCACCAGATCGACCGTTTTGATGCTGCCGTTGTGCTGTTGGTGCAGTCGAATAGAGCCTTCGACGATTTTGCCGGGTGGCGATTTGAGCAACCGCATAATCGACATCGCCGTGATGCTTTTGCCGCAGCCCGATTCGCCCACAATGCCAAGCGTCTTGCCCCGTTGGAGCGTGAGACTAACGCCATCGACGGCCTTGACCGTGCCACTTTCGAGGAAAAAGTACGTTTTGAGATTGTCGATGGTAAGAATGCTGGTCGTATCAACGCTGATCGATTCTGTCATAGCGCTGTTCTTACTCTGCTAACCGAACAGGAGCGCGAACTGCTAGCTGTTCAATTTGCGGATGCTCTCTAGGAGCGTCGAGGGCAACACCGGCTTGATCAGGTAGCCAACGCCGCCGAGCTGCATGGCGCGTCGGCGTTCATCGAGGGTGCTGCACACAATCACCGGAATAGCTTGGGTGCGAGCATCCTGTTTGAGCTGCTCGAACACCTGCCAACCTTGCCCGCCAGCAATACCAGGCTCAAGAACAATCGCATCGATCTGATGAGTATCGAGCAATACACGCAGGTCTTGCACGTCGCTGCACGCGATCACCACGAATTCACGGCCTAACTCGCGGGTGTACAACTCGCGCGTGGCGTTGTCGTGCTCGATGATCAAAACCGTGTGGATCGAGCGGTGCATCTTTGCCATCTCATTGCGTTGCGGGTGATGTACTGAGGATATATGATCATCGAGCGCTTGTCTCGGACAAAAGTATGCTCGATTCGGATAAAAGTATGCTATCGCTAGGCCCTGCGATGGCCTTGAGATGGCTTAGATGGCAGAGTGAGGCAGCCGAGCGCTAGTGGTGATCGCGGTAGTGCTGCGGCGAGCAGCCGATGTACTTGCGAAAAACGCGCCCGAAGTAGCTGGCGTCGCCGAAGCCGACGTGCGCCGCGATGGCGGAGATGCTGTTGTTCGAGGTGCGCAACAGCGTCTTGGCCTGCATGATGCGGTAGCGATTGAGGTATTCCCAGGGCGAGATGCCCAACTCTTGGGTGAAGATTTGGCTGAGGTAGTTCTGGCTGACGCCAACGGCCTGGGCCAGTTGTTGGCGTGAGAGATCGGCCATGTAGTGCTGGTGGATGTAGGCGATCGCGTGTTTGACGACCACGCTGGTGGATTGTGGCAGCGTCTCCTTCCCGCTCAGCGCACGGGTCACCACCCCCGAAACCTCCTCTTGGGCCAGGATATCCTTGCTGTAGAAGACCACACGGCTGTGATCGAGCCGCTTTAACTCCTCGAAGGAGAGGATTCGCCCGCTCATAATCACCACGGGCACCTGCCGCGTGCGCGGATTGTTGCGCAACTGTTCGAGCACCTCGAAGCCGTCGATACCGGGCATGTTGAGGTCGAGCAGCACCAGCGCGGGGGTCTCGTGAGCGAGCTGCTCCAGCGCCGCCGCGCCATCTTCTGCCAAACGCACGGGCCGCTCCGGCATATCTTGGTTGATCAGTTTGCGGTACAGTTCGCGCGTCTCGGCATCGTCATCGACGATCAGGATCGGCGCGTGACTGGTGCTATCCAGCGTCGCGATCAGGTCGAGCAGCGTGTTCGGACTGAGCGGTTTGTTGAGGATACCAACCGTGCCCTGAGAAGCTTCGATCAGCGAATGATCGTGATCGTAGAGGATGAACGGCGCCTGGCAGATGCGCGGATCGCTGCGCAGTTGCTGAATGAGTTGCCAATCGGCGGGAGTGGTGTGTCCAAGGTCCCACGCCAGCGCGGCGGGGTGATTGTCGGCCAACAGCGCGTTGATGTCGCAGCCCGCCTGGATGCGCTGGATGCGCAGATGCTTGCGTCGACTCAGCTCGATCAGGGCGGGATCGGGCGCGCCGCGCGCTGAAATCAGCAGCAACACCGTTTGGCCGGGTTTGGCTGTGGTGGCGGGTTGCCCACTGAGGCTGGGCAGCGGCAGGTAGAGGTGGAAGGTGCTGCCGCGCTGCGGCTGGCTTTCGAGCGTCATCGTGCCGCGGTGCAGCGCCACCAGCCGTCTGCAGATCGTGAGCCCCAACCCGATGCCCTGCGGGCGCTGGTCCTCGCGGCGCCCGGTCACGAACGGCTCGAAGATCTGCTCCTGCAAATCGACGGGGATGCCGCAACCCGTATCGGACACCCAGATGTGCAGGTGTGGCAGCGATAGCTCGGCCCCCAGCACGATCTCCCCTTGATCGGTGTATTTGCTGGCGTTGCTGAGCAGATTCAGCAGTATCTGGCGCAACCGCACTGGGTCGGCGTGAATCAGCGGCATCTGCTGGGGGAGGTTGAGGCGATACTGCACGCCTGGCTTACACGGCAGCCCGTTGGTGAAGGTGTGAAAGACATCTTCGAGAAAGGCTTGCGGCGCGATCGGCTCAGGGAACAGTTCTAGCTCGTCGATCTCGGCCCGCGAGAGATCGAGCAGGTCGTTGATCAGACGGATGAGGTGCTCGCCGCTGCGGTAGATGTGTTGCAGGTCGTGGATCAGCGCAGGCGGCAGGGTGATGTGGTAGGGATTCGGCGTGGCCAGCGCGGCTTGGCTGTAGCCCAGAATCACGTTGAGCGGCGTGCGCAACTCGTGGGTGACATTAGCGAGCAGCCGAGTCTTGAGTTGATCGGCCTTCTCGGCGGCATCGCGGGCGGCCAGCGCTTCTTGGTACAGTTCGGCATTGCGCAACAGCACGCCAAGCTGATCGGCGAGCACTTGCAGCCCCGCCAGCGATTGGTGATCCTGATGGGTGACGCGGCGGCTGTGCAGGTCGAGCAGGCCGATGATCGTATCGCCAAGGCGGACGGGCACGGCGATCTGCGAGCGGATGTAGGGGCGGCGCGGGTTGCGCGGGAAGCGCGAGTTGTGATGCAGGTCGGCCACAAAGATCGGCTCGTTGCGGCGGAGCGCTTGGGCGAACAGTTCGGCTTGGTCGAGCCGCAGCCGTTCACCATTGGGCGTATCCTCGATCAGCAGTTGTTCCTGCGGTTGCCAACGCCAAAATTGCACGGTGTCGTAGTTGTAGTTGGCGCGGATCAGCTCGGAGATCTCGTGCAGCACTTGCTGGCGGTTGAGCACCGAGCCAACGCGGCGGTTGATCTCGAGGCTCGTTTCGAGTTGGGCGAGGCGCTGCTGTTCCTGCCGTCGGTTGACGCCCACCAGTCGGCTGGGCAGGTCGGCTATCGCGATCAGCTTCTGCATAGCGATCTCGGCCACGTTTGCGGCGGTCACCAGGCGCGGCGTGTGCGAGAGTTGGTTGGGTATGCGGCCTGTGCGGGCGGCTTGGCAGGCCAGTTCCACGGCGCGAGTGCCGAACTCGGCGGCGGGCGTGTCGATGGTGGCGGTGAGGCTGCCTTCGGCGATCGCAGCGAGGGCCAACGGGTCGCCGTTAATGCCGACGATGCGGGTCTTTGCGTCGATGACGCCGAGCGCGCGGCCTGCATCGCGGGCGGCGAGCGCCAACGAATCGGAGAGGCCGAAGATCGCGTCGATTGGCTCGGTGTATTGACGCAGCGCTTCGACGATCTGCGGATAGGCGTGTTCGTAGCGCCAAGCGCTGGGGATGTGGTGCATGCGCATGTCGGGGTAGTGCTGCAGGGCAGCCTGAAAGCCCGCGATCCGCGAACGCCCATCCTCGCCGCCCCGCGCCAGCATCCCACCGATCGCCAGCACGTTGCCGCGGCCACCGAGCTGTTCGGCAAGGTATTGGCCGACCGAGTACGCGATTTCGTAGAAGCCCTGGGTCGAGGCGAGCAGTGGGTGAGTTATGTGCGTTTCGGTCAGGTGAATGATCGGGAGGCCGGCCTGCAGCAGCGGGTGGATCAGATAGGTGGGCAGATACGAGCAGATCAGGGCGTTGAGGTCGTGGGCGAGTAGTTCTTCAACAATCGTTGCGGCGCGGTCCTGTGTTAGCTCGGAGGATCGTCCGATATCGATCGGAATGAGATTGATGTTCTGTTGCTGGGCGTATTGATAGACAGCTTCGCGCGTTTGCACCCAGAACGGGTCTGCAGAGCCTATGCGTGCACCAATGCGGAGCGTGTGAAGCATCATTGCCTCCAAGCCTCAGTTCGCCGTCTCAAGTGGAACAATGATGTGGAACAGTGGTATTGTGACATAGATCAGGTTATTCGTCAATAATTTGAGTAACAAAATAAATGAAAGAGCATGAGAATATCTGAAAATGGATCGAAAAACGCCGATTACCTTTTTGGCATAGGGGAAAATAGCTGTTTAATGGCAACTGCTACCAATCCGTTGGACAGTAGCTCTATCCAAGCTGTTTTAGCCTACGGCAGCAATGCAGAACCGCACTATTGAGTAGATGCGCCTCTTTCCTGTCAACGAAAAGCACTGTCATCTCGAACGGTCGAAGCCCTGAGCGAAGCGATTGGGGAGCGATCTCAAATCGTATGGCAATGCAGGACGACGAGATTTCTCGCGTCGCCTAGCGGCTTGCTCGAAATGACAATGAGAACAGTGAAAAAACGATGCACTAAGAGCACTTCTGAAAAGCATCAGGAGGCTGTGAGCAGAGACACGTGCGTGTTAGAACACAAAAGACGCAGACAGACCACCGAACAAGGACCATACCGAGGAACCAAACGATACCCACCTAACAGAGCGGATTCCTTGGGGTCCAGGGGCAATAAGCCCCGGTCGGGGTTTCCAAAGGGCCGCGATCGGCCCTTTGGGCTTGCGCAGCAGCCGTGTTGCTCGTGAGTACGCACATTTCCGCGTATAGCGCATCCCACCTTCTCGCAAAGGGACACATCAAAAAACGTAGCAGGTTTCTCTTATGCCCCGCCTGATTGTTCGTTTCTTCCGCATTGGAATGCTTTTCAGAAGGCCTCTAACTCAATCGTATTGGATTATAAGCAGCAAAAAGCCGATGGTTCATCAAAACCATCGGCTTTTGCGTAGCGGCTATCGTTTAGAAGCAGCAGCTCTCTTTGTAGCCGCAATTCGGACAACGGTAGTAGTTGGCCCACAGCTTCATCTGCGTGTCGCAGTGTGGGCAAACACTCTCATCGTCGTCGGGCACGGCGGCGAGGCACGCGCGGGCCTCGTCGGTGGGTGCTGGCGCGGGTGGGCGCTGGCTGTCGGTCGTTCCGTTTGACACAGTGGCGCTCCTTCGCGTTGGCGCTAGCACTCGGCGTAGCCGCAGCTATGGCACTTGCGGCAGCCTTCCTCGTTCATCAACGAGGCGTTCTGGCAATCGGGGCAGATCTCGCCGATCTGCAATACCTCGGTGTGCTCCGAGAGGTCCTCTTCGTTGACGAGCTTGACCTCGGGCGCGTGACCGTTCCCATTGCCGTTTCCATTCCCGTTGCCGTTGCCATTCCCGTTGCTGTAGGCGATCCTGCTGGGGCTTCCGTTGCCATAGACATAATGATCCTGCAGCACTTTGCCGATCGCGTCGGGCACCGAGCGCACCCGCGATGGCCCGAAGCCCGCCGTGCGCGACCCGCCGATGCCGCGTAGTTGCTCGGCTAGCAGGCGCACGGGGATGCCGCTGCGCAGGCCCAGTGAGAGCAACCGCCCGATCGCCTCGGTGAAGGCCATCACATCGCTGCCAGCCCGCCCGATGATCGCGAACACCTCGAACGGTTTGCCATCGAGCTCGGTCACGAACAGCCGCAGTTTGCCGAGCGGCGTCTCGACCGGGAAGGAGTGGCTCGGCAAGCCGTCGGCGGGCACACTGCGAGGCTTCAGCGGCTTGATGGACTGCTCCTCGGCCTTAGGTGCCTCGGGCTTCGGCGCCTCGGCTTCTGGCGCTTCGGCCTTCGGCTTCTCCTCGGTCTTGCCCGTCGCGCCAGTCGAAAGCACCTGGTTGGAGCGCGAGCCGTCGCGGTAGACCGTCACGCCCTTGCAGCCCAGCTCGAAGGCCAACACGTAGGCTTCGCGCACCTGTTCGGGCGTCGCCTCGTAGGGGAAGTTGATGGTCTTGGAGATCGCCGAGTCGGTGTACTCCTGGAAGGCGGCCTGCATACGAATATGCGCTTCGGGCGTGACATCGTGCGCAGTCACAAAGACGCGCTGCACGTCCTCCGGCACTTCTGGGTGGTGAATGTGGCCCGTATCCGCAATGCAACCCATCAGTTCCTCGGAATACCAACCCTCGGCCTTGGCGCGCGCCACGAAGTCGGGGTTGATGTCGAGCATGCGCGAATCGGCCTGGTAGCGCCAGAACGCCACGGCGAACAGCGGCTCGATACCCGACGAGCAGCCGGCGATGATCGAGATCGTGCCGGTAGGCGCGACGGTGGTGACGTTGCAGTTGCGCAGCAGGCGCTCGGGGCGGATGCGCTTGCCGTCCTTATCGCGGGCGCAGGTGGCATCTGGCCCCCAGATGCTCTTCTCCCACTCGGGGAAGGGCCCACGTTCGAGCGCTATCTGACCCGAAGCGACCTTGCTCTCCTCATCGACGAAGGCCATTACCTTGCGGCCAAGCTCGATCGCCTCTGGCGAGTTGTAGGGCACGCCCAAGCGCACCAGCATATCGGCCCAGCCCATCACACCCAAGCCGATGCGGCGGATGCGCTGCGACAATTCGGCGATCTGGGGCAGCGGATAGTGATTGGCGTCGATCACATTATCGAGGAAGCGCGTGCTGATATGCACCACTTCGCGCAGCGCGTCCCAATCGATCTTGCCCTCTTTGACGAACGCGCCCAAGTTCACCGAGCCAAGGTTACACACATCGTAGGCCAGCAGCGGTTGCTCGCCGCAGTTATGAACGTACAAACAATTGGCATCGAACGCATTAATGCCAGGGATGCTGCAATCAAAGACTTCGGCTTCGCTGCTTAATACGATCGATTCAACCTCATCGATAAAACGTTCGCGATAAGAGCCTCGTACCGAGCGAGCGGCAAGCGCTGCACTAAGCGCTTGTGCTTTGCTGGGGTTTAAAAAACCGATCAATGAGGCAAAGACAAGTAGGTTATCTTTGCTGATGCTCAATTCGTGTTGTGCCTTAGTTGGATAGGCTTGTAAATCTCCTTGGCCATTTGGAAGCAAGCGCTCATCTGCTTCGCGGCGATTGAGATAGATTGTTGAAACAATGCCGAGTCGCAACAACATGCGCTGAACACGCTCGAGCAGATCTTGGTTGGATTGCGCGAGTCGTACCGATATGCCTTTATCACCAGCATCTTGGACTGAGCCATTAGCATCAAATAAACCTCGTAAGAAACCCCGATAGAATAAGCTGGATGTGCGTTCGATACTATCGGTGATCGATTTATGTGCGCTAGTAACTTGATACGCTGCAGCTAGGTGTGCCAACCCATGTGAGCGTACGCGATATTCACCTCGTTCCTCGATGAATTGGATGCCTAAATCAGCACGAGTCTTGAGGTTAGCTTTTACAATGCCAAACGCCTGTTGAGCCATATATTCAGCATCAGGACCCCAGAATGAAAGCTCAGCACGATCTTCACTGAAGCTGCCATCGCCGATCAATGATCCAAGCAGCCATCCCTGCTCGAATGTGCCACTGCCCTCCCACTGAGTAAATTCGCGGTGGTCGTGGAGCTTGATCTGATCTCCTGGTTGAAGATGCTGTGCCTCGACCCACTCGGTTTCTTCACCATTGCGGCTTACTGCTGAAACTCGTAATACTGGATGATTTCCAGTTAATTTGAGCGTATAGCCCTTCTGTGTGCGTAACACGTAAATAGGTTTAATACCAGTAGACCAGAAACCTCGCTCGTCGCTTTGGTGTTCCGCGCCGTTAACAATTGCGGTGAACGGTACTCCCAAAAGTTCGGCCACTTGACGAGGACCCTCGGCAGTATGCACCCACGTGTCGCGGGTAACGCATGGATTAGTGGCCTCATACTCGCCGAGGTGTGGCACCGGATTGTACTGGTTGGCGCGGTCAATAAAGAACAGGCCCGGCTCGCCAGTGGCGTGTGCACACTGAATGATCAGATTGAACACGTAGCGCGCCGATAGCTTGCACGGCTGGCCTGGCTCGACCAACATCTCCCCGGTGAGCGGATTCTTGATGCCATAGCGGCTGGCGATCTGCACCTCGCCCGTGCGCGGGTTGATCAGATCGTAGGTGGTATCCTCCCGCACCGCCTTCATAAACACATCGGTGACAGCAACACTGATGTTGAAATTGGTGACTTTGCTCAGATCCTGCTTGACGGTGATGAACTCCAGAATATCTGGATGATCAACCCGCAGGATGCCCATGTTTGCGCCTCTCGCCGTTGTTACTCCGCAGATGCGGGGTCAGGTCATCTCTGCCTGACTCTCACGCTTTCACGTGAGGCCGGACTTTATCATCAGAGTTGAGCAATACGAGATACATTCCAACAATCCTGCTCGTTGTGGTTGGCTACGCGTAGGCAAACAGTGCCTCTGTGCTGGTTGCCATCGGGTGCGAACCAGCCCCCTGTTCAATATGTGATAGGTAATGGTTGGGGTTGTGCTAGGCCAAAAACGAGTAGATGTGGTAATGTACAGATTGCGATCCTCTGCCGCCCGCCGACTGGTGAGATTACTCTACGCCAGCCTCTACTGAGTTGTGAGTGACAACCGTTCGATAGTCTCTGAACCCGCACCCTGTCGCCAGGAGTGCTCGGCTGCTGATTACCCAATCCTTGGACTTTTTTATCCATCACGCTCGCCGTTACCAGCCACGTTGTGGAGCCAGAGGCTTCAGGGCTTCCCAGCAATTCGGGCGGTTTTACACGCGCTACCCTTAACGCGTGCCACCTTGCTTGATAGCTTCGGTGGAGTGGTTGTAAACGTCCATAAAGCTGACCGGGCCGGAAGCGACGCCCATAGTCGAGCGCACAATGTCGTTGCGTGGGCGCAAGCGCGAGAAGCTGAAGCCTGTGCCGCCGCCGCTCTGGTGAACAAGTGCTTGGTGTTTGAGGGTTTCGTAAATACTGCTGAGATCGTCTTCAATCGGCAACACAAAACAGGCGCTGAGTTGGCCCAACGGGCGACCTGCGTTCATCAGCGTGGGGCTGTTCGGCTCGAACAGACCTTCGGTCATGAGGCGGTAGAACTGATCGGAACGTGCCTGTACCTGCTCGGGGGTGGCACCATATCGCGCATCAACCGATGCAATGGTGTCGGCCACACGGCGGAACATGGTCTCGGGGGTTTCAGCTACGCGCCCTTGCTCGTCTTTGATCAAATACCGTTTCTTGAGCACCGTTAGGGCAATGTCGGTCAGTGCAGCGGGTGCCTGAGCCTGCTGAGTCATGCGATCCTCCTTAACAACATTATGACAAGCGTCCATGCAGCTCATCGGTGAGCAATGGCCGGGGAAAAAGACAAAAAAAGCACCGAGTTGCGGTGACGGGGCGTGGTCGGCAACTCGATGGAGGTGGTTAGTCTACCACAATATGTAAAATAAAAAACTTCGTTAGGTCAAGTGAGATCGTTATGTCTGCTTGAGGTTTTATTTGACTTGACAGAAGTTTCTTCACTGAAGCACCCATATATAGTGTGGATGTTTTCGTTTTGTTTCTACATCTAGTATGTAAGTCTATCATAGGATGAAAGCGCTGTCAAGTTTGCCAGCTAACAAATTTGTGAAAAAGCTTTACAACTTTACATAGTACGAGGCGATAACATTGGGGATGTGTCTAGAGGCACTTTGTATAATACCACCAACAGCGGGTAAAGGAGGTATCGATGAGTGATCAATTTGCGGCTTGTTGTTGGTGCAATCAAGCGGCGGTTGCCGAGTTACTCACGGAGCGGGCCAAGGTGATCAACCGACAGTTCGACCTTCCGCACACGATCACTCGCTGTGGAGCATGCCAGCAACTGAATGCCGAGGCCAGTTGGGGCAACCAAACCCACCGCTATCGTGCGCTCGCTTACCCCCGTCGGTTTCGCGCTCCGCAGTACGTGTTGCTCTATCCAGTGAGTTGCGCTTGGTGCAAGCAGAGCGAGTCGCTTGAACCGTTGGAGATCAACGCCACCATTGGGAATCCTGCCAGCGCTCGCCATCACTACGACATTTATGTTTGCGAAGCTTGCCAGCGCCACACCGCTATCTCGTACCTTGGGCAGGTGCAGCAGTTCCCCGCCACGCAGGATAAGCGCTACACGTCGATGTATTATTTGGAGCTTGGCGAGTGATCGTGCAGGCGAAGCTATAGAACGCCAAAGAGCGCTTTTCTGTGCGCCGAACCGTATCCCACACGTCTCGGAGCATGTGATGTCGATGGGTTGCCGCACGCAGCGCATCGACATCACAAAACGCATATTGTTGCTGGAAGCGAAACGGCAAATCGTTGCTGTTCAGTAAATAGAGCATACATAGGATGTATTTGGATTGAGAAATGTATTGATCTCAGAATTATACTCAAGTTGAAACAGGTTTCTTCTATCTTTCTGTTGTTCATTTTTGATAAATGAGGAATGCTTCGAGATGCTATAAATAAATGTGAACAGGGCCAATTATAATTGATAATCGAAATTGACGCTCTGAAAAGCTTATGTTATAGTTAGGCATGGTACCAATCTCCGAAGCGAATATCGTACGTCTGTAGATTTCAGACACAACCTTCTTCTGCCACAATCCTGCCAACGCTCAGCAGCCGAAACGCACATTCTGGACAACATTCTCTTTCATAGACGAGGAGAAAACGTATGTCAGAACCGCGTAATGCAGGACGGCGCATCATATCTCAAGCCGATGCGGATGCGATCTCAGCGAAATCTGGTGTGCAGAAGCCAACCCCCACAACAACCACCAAAGGCTCGGGCATCAATCGTCGCGAAGTGCTTGCCGTTGCAATGGCTGGCTCGGCTGCGCTATTGACTGCTGGCGGCCTAGTGTTCCTCACCGCCCCCGATCCGGCTGGCGACCCTCTGCTGGGCCAGCTCGTCCCTCCCCTCTCGGTCGATCCTAATACGGGCGTCAAGACGTATCCTGTCGCTGGCGGTTTTGCGTACCCACGTATTAAAGCGGGCACGTTCGGCGGTATCTTCACATTGAGCAAAAAGGCGAGTGAGTACAGCGTTGATGATCCGCCGGAGCTCAATGCGGATGGTAAGTTCTACATTGTGAAGGTGCCGCCCGATTCCGAGATTAAGCCCGTACCCGACGAGGATAATCAGGTGAATGCTGAGGGCATTATGGCGATCTACCAAGTATGCGTTCACCTTGGCTGTCTCGTGCCCTACGATGCGCCTCAACGACGCTTCATCTGCCCGTGCCACGGCTCAACCTACGAACGCAACACCAAATATGTGCGTGGCCCCGCTCCGCGCGATCTCGATCAGTTCCGCGTGCGAGTAGTGAACGACACGATCATCGTCAACACCGGCCAACGGGTGCTGGGGAATCCTCACGCCTAATGCTTGCGCCCGAGTGTTGTTCGCTTGAGCATACACCGCGTTTCGTCCATATGTAGAGGGAGTAGTGCGATGGCGACACAGCCAGCCGACCGCCCGAACACTCGGCAACGCCTACAGGCGTGGATCGCCGAGGTGGGGCGTTCGTTCTTCCCAAGTATGGGCATGCAGGAATGGCGTTCAATTCTGCGAGGCGAGCCTGCGCCGCGTCCTAATCCCCGAATGCGTGTCCATAGCAACAGTTTTTGGTACCATATTCGCCCCCGTTCGCTTTCGGAGGAAGCGACCGCGTGGTATTACACCGCCGGTTTGGGTTGGTTGAGCTTCTACCTGTTTATGGTCGAGGCGATCACCGGCCTGATCCTAATGATCTTCTACGTGCCATCGGCGGCGGAAGCCTACCCCAGCATGGTGCAGATCATGACCGACGTGCCGCTGGGCAACCTGATGCGCAACGTGCATCGGCTCGGCGCGCACTTGATGGTCGCGATCGTGGCACTGCACATGCTGCGCACCTTCATCACGGCCTCGTATAAACCACCTCGGCAGTTCATCTGGGTGACGGGCGTGGTGCTGCTGCTGGTCACGTTGTTCCTCTCGTTCAGCGGCTATTTGCTGCCGTGGGATCAGTTGGCCTATTGGGCGGTCACGATCGGCAGTTCGATGGCCGACGCCACGCCCGGCCTGGGCGATGCGGCCAACAAACTGCTGCGCGGCGCCGTTGATGTGGGCCAGGGCACGCTGCTGCGCTTCTACTTGCTGCATATCTTCCTGTTGCCCGGCGTCGCCATCATCCTGATCAGCGTGCACTACTACGCCGTGCGCAAGCAGGAGATCTCGCCCATCCACGAACTGTTCGACAATGTGCCACCCACGCGCCGCAAGATCCCGTTCCTGCCCGATCAGGTCTACTTCGAGATCGCGGTGATCGCAGTGCTGACCTTCGGCCTGATCTTCATCAACCAGTTTATCTGGAACGCGAAGCTCGAAAGTCACGCCAACCCGTTTGTGACGCCGCAACACACTCGCGCACCCTGGTACTTCCTGTTCCTGCAAGGGATGCTCAAGGTTGGCGATAAGTTCTTCTTCGGCCTGCTGCTGTTCGGTGTGATGTTTGTGGCGCTGACGGTGCTGCCTTACCTCGACCGCAATCCGAGCCGTAAGTTCAAGGATCGCAAAGTGGCCTTGACGGGTGCGGCGGTTGCCACAGTGCTGATCGGTTTCCTGACCTACGCGGGTTTGGCCTCGTATGGTATCCAGGAGACAGCCACGAGCGAACTGGTCTTCGAATGGGTGCCCGGCGAGGGCGAGGGCAAGCCCGATCATGTGCCGTTCGACCTCTTGCCGAACCAGTTGATCACGTGGGATTCGGCGGCCAACGGGCGGCAGGGTGGTTTTGTAGCGGGCGATGCCAGCCAGCTCTCGCCCGAGGCGGTGGCGCTCTTCGAGGAGTTCCAGGAGGATGTGGAGTATTGGCTTAAACACGATAAAGCGTTCGCGGATGCTGGTGGTAGCGCCACACTGACAATTGCGCCGTGGCAACTCGACGAGCAAGGCCAGATCTCCTTGAAGAAGGTGACGCTGCAACTGTTCGTCGATCAACGTCCACAGCCCGAAACCGTTCGCTTTATCAGCCGCACCAAGGATCTCCCGGCCCAGTAGCCGATCGGTGGCTGGCGATGCGGCTAGCCACCTGAGCATGGATTGAATGCTATGACCCGAAACTTGCTGATCGCAACGCTCTTTCTGCTCGGTTCGACGCTGCTGCTCGGCTATATTTGGGTGCGTGAACATTATGTGCTCAGTGCGCGAGCGGCCCGCTTCGAAGGGACGCTATTGGCCCACGGTGCCGCCGATTACGAGCAGTATTGTGCGAGTTGTCACGGCTTGGTTGGCGAAGGCGGGGTGAGTGCGGGCGCGCCGCGCATCAACAATCTGCTGGTGACGCTGAGGGAGCAGAACCGTCTTGATGGCCCGAACGGCATCCTCGCCAAGTACGGCTCGGTGACGAACTTCGTGCAGGCCACCGTCACGTCGGGTGTGCGCGGCACGGCCATGCCCGCTTGGAGCAACCGCTTCGGCGGTGCGCTGCGCGATGACCAGATCCGCAATATCGTCGCTTATGTCTCGAGTTGGTGGGACGAGTCGGGCAACCCGCGCATCAGCGCCGATGCCCAAAACGTAGCCGTCTCCTACCGAGCCACTGCGGAGGCGGTGGCGCTAGCACAGGCCGCTGCTAATACACCGTTCGGGCGTGGCCAGGTGATCTTTTCATCGCAGTGTTCCGCGTGCCATCAATTGACCAGCGCCGATAGCACTATCCCCGCACCTGGGTTGGGTGGCAAGTTCTCGCCGGAGGGTAACGCGGCGTTTGGGACATCGCTTCCGAACGGCAAGCCCGCCACACCCGCTAACTTCTTCGAGTGGGTGAGGCTTGGTGGCGCGGCCTTCGCCGATCAAGAGATTCAACCCAACGCTGGCCACGGCCCATTCATCATCCAAGCCATGCCAGCCTTCCCGAACCTGACCGACGAGCAATTGGCCGATCTGCTGGCCTTTATCAGTGCGCACGATCGAGATGGTGAGGTCACACTGCCGTCCCTAGGGCCGGATGGCCAACCGCTGCCCGAGCAGCCCGCCGAAACGCCCGCTAGCGAGTAACCATCGGATCGTTCGCAGATGACAAGACAGGGCAACTATGGAAACGATCTTTGGCGTGAAACGCAATGAGGCGGTCCTCTTCATCGTATGCCAACTCCTGTTCGCCGTGTTGGTGCTGTTGGTATGGAACACGGGCTTCTTCGGCTTGATGCCGAGCATCGCCGATGCCGTGCACCAGGAACTGCCGTTCCTCAGCGCCATCCCTGGGCTGAGTGAGCTGCCCGATCAGAGCATCAGCCGCCTGTTCATCTCCGCGATGCTCTACCTATTCGCGTTGATCTACGCGCTTAGCTCATTGGTGATCGGCGGGTATCGCTCGGTGTTGGGCCTGTTTCTTGGCCTGAGCGTGCTGTCGTTCGCTGCGTGGGTAGCGTTGAACTACTGGATCATCGCGGGATTCCTGAATGCGACGGGTGTGCTGCTCTATGCCGCCGTCACGATCGTGCTGTTGGGCGCGTGGGGCGTGTTCCTGATGTTCTGCATCAACCGTGACCACGATGCGAGTGCGGTGTTCCTGATGCGCTTTGGCCTGGGCTTGGGCCTGTTCATCACCATCACGCAGATCCTCGCGCTGCTCACCCCCGAATGGCGCAGCCCAACCCAGGGCATTCCGGTGCTCTACACACTCACCCTGAACGGATTTATCGGCATTTTCCTGGCGGGTGTGGGTGGCAATATGCTCTGGCGCGACCGACGTCAAGCCCTGCTGGCGACTGGCCGCAAAAGGCGCTGAGCTCAAGCCAAGCGAAAGACACGAAACGGCTGGCAGGATGCGCTCCTTCCAGCCGTTTGTATGTTGGAAAAGAGGTTTACCGCAGCCGAAGCCGGCATTGGTCGCATCGTCTGCGAAGCGGACACCCTCAGCTATTCTTCGGTGAACAGTTCCTCGGCGGCCTCCATCAGTGCTTTGAGGCGATCAGGTGGCGTCTGTTTGGCCTGAAGGTACAACTCAAGCGCTCGGCGCGGTGTCAACCCTTCGAGCAGATCGCTGTTGGCCTCTCCCAAACGGCTGCGGTTCGTGCGCTCCACCTCAATCGCAATTGTCGCGATGTGGAATGCTCCAGCATCGAGAAGCTTCTGCTGGATCTCATCGGTGCGCAGTTGCGGGGCCTGATCGGCGCGAGCCTCCACCCGTACACGCACAACTGCATCCCGTAGATCGCGCTTCTCGATAGCGAGCGCCACGCGGGCCTGTGCATCGGGACTGTTGCGCACATCCACATCGATCGTTACGAATGGTCGGGCATGCAGCTTGTGGAACTGCCAGCGCGTGCGGTCCTTCTCCAACTCGACCATCACGCAGCCCTTATCCTCGTGCTCCTCGCCGAAGTCGATCCGCTCGATGCTGCCTGGGTAGACGATCGGCGGATTCTCGCCCAGCGACTGGTGCTTGTGGATATGGCCCAGCGCCACATAATCGATGCCCGGCTGCGTCACCAAGCTACGGGGCAGGATCAAGTCCTTGCCGAGCATAATCTGGCGTTCGGCGCCCGTGGTGGCCCCATCGATCGAGCCGTGGATCGTGAGCACCGTGGGGATATTCGGATCAAGATCCTCGGCGGCGGTGCGCACAAAATTCTCGATCCGCTGCATCAGCATTACCTCGACCTCTAAGAAGGAGGCCAACCGCATCTCCTCCTTGGTCAGCAGGGCGTGGCGTGTGACCCAGGGTAGCGCGATCAGCTGCAGTGGCCCTGCGCGCGTCTCGATCAGGTGGCTGCGTGGCCGATCCGCGATCGTCACGCCATCGACCATCAGTGTGTCAAAGATCTCGATCGAGTGAGCGCGGCCCGCTGTGGGCGAAATATCGTGGTTGCCCGTGAGGATCACGACGGGCAAGCCTGCTTGGCGCACACGATTGATACGTTTGGCAAACTCGCGCTGATGCGTTGGGTTTGGCGTACGGCTCTTGTACACGTCGCCAGCGATCAGCACAATATCGGCCCCGGCGTTCAAGCCCACCTCGATCGCCTCATCGAGACGCTCCAGGTAATCGACAAGTCGAGAGTGCAACCCACTGGTTGGGTCGACTCGGCCATAATTCTCCATGCCGATATGCAAATCAGCCAAATGCAGCATTCTAATCATATGCGCTGTGTACCCTCAGTATCGTTCGGCGGTGCTCAATTCACTTGGCATTGTAGAGAAGAAAGATCGGCCCGTCAAATGCGGCGGATTCCACACATACAGTCCAGCCCATTTGACGATACAAAAAGTGCACTCGATATTGAGTGGAAAAGTAGAACAAACATCCTAAAACGGTTACCGCCTCGCATGAAAAACGCTTGACACTCTGCTCTCATATACGGCCCGCTTCCTCGGTGTTACAACCAGAAAAACATGTGGGATAATGTGGGATAAGTTGGGATATCTTTGGGAAAACCGGTGTAAAATGAAATGCGAACACATTTTCGTATTTAAAAGAAATTATCGCATTAGAATGCGGAAAAAAGCACATGCTCAAAAGCATGATCTAGCCAATTGATGGGTTGGATGGTACAATAACCCTATCTCCGTTCTTGAACAATTTTGGGTCTTTTTGCCTTAAACGTCGCCGACGGAGCAGATAGCAGCAGATAAAGCGGGATAGAATGCGCTGCGCCGCTAGGCAGTGGGTGTAAGCGCATAGTTCGCATCTAGCGGAGTCGCTGGTTGTGCCCGCTTACGACATAATGAGGTGGACAATGGCGCGTTATCTCATTGCTGGTGCTGGCGGTTATGTTGGCTCACGTTTGGCAGAACGTCTCCTTCAAGCGGGTCACTCAGTGCGTGGCCTCGTGCGCAACACCGATTCCGATACCGTTCAGCGCCTCGCTGCTCTTGGGATGTCGGTTTGGGAAGGTGATCTTACCAAGCCCGAAAGTTTAGTCGGCGTCGCCAACGGTATTGAACGGGTATATAATCTCACCACGGCCCCTCTCCTTGATCTGCATTTAGTACAACGAGTTTTTGTTGAAGGTAATCGCAACCTCATCGCAGCCTGTTCACGCTCGCGAACGGTCTCAGCGTACCTCTTCACCGGTAATGTGGCTTCTTACGGTGATCGCGGCGATACGTGGCTCACTGAGGATTCCACTGTTATGCCGAATCACCCGCTCGGCCACATTATGGTGGAGGCCGAACAGGCCATGCTCGACCTGATACGCGTCCATCACTTCCCAGCTATGTTGTTGCGTGTTGCCTCTATCTACGGCCCCGGGCGCGATTTCATCGACGCCGTGCAGGCCAACACCGTGCCGCTGATCGGCAATGGCCGCAACTTCCTCTCGCACATTCATATCGACGATCTCATCGATGTGCTCGACCTGCTTGCGATTGAAGGTCAGCCAGGTGCAGTTTATAATGTGGCCGACGATGAGCCGACCCGTGCCCGCGACTTCTACGGCGAGATCCACGAGCGCCTGGGCTTGGAGCCGCCGCAGTTCTTCTCGAAGGCGATGGCATTGGCCGCAGGTATGGACCCATCGGTGGTGGGGATGGCCTCAGCATCGGTGCGCCTGAGCAATCAGCGCATCACCCAGGAGTTGGGGCTGTCGCTGCGGTATCCGAGCTTCCGTGTTTGGCTCGATGAGCGCCTACACGGAACGCCGTCCGAGGAATTGGCTCTTTCTGTTGCGATCTAAAAACGATAGGTGCAATGCTGCAAGGGGCGCGTCGCTTTCACCGTTTGGTGTTGGCGGCGCGCCTTCGTTGCCACTGGATTGGTGATTGTCTGTTGCCGTACTGTAGCCCAAACGCAATCATATGCAAGGCAAACTGGATGTATGCTACGTTTGGGTGGAGTTATTGCGGTACGCCCCGATAGCTTGCCGCAAGGAGATCGACCATGAGTTACCGCCTACGGATTGCCCATCTCTACCCCGAGCAGATGAACATTTATGGGGATCGGGGTAACATCATCACGTTGCAGCAGCGCTGTGCCTGGCGTGGTATTGAGACTGAGATCGTGCCGGTTGGTGTGGGCTTGCAACTCGATTGGGCATCGGTCGATCTGGCGTTCTTCGGCGGAGGCCAAGATAGCGGCCAAGCGCTGATCGCCGACGATTTCCTGAATAACCACGGCCCAGCGCTCCGCGACGCGATCAACAACGACCTGGTGATGCTGACGATCTGCGGTGGGTATCAGATGCTCGGCCACTACTTCCTGACCCACACTGGCGAGAAACTCCCCGGCATTGGCGCGCTCGATCTGTACACGGTCGGCGGCACCGTACGCCTGATCGGGAATACGGTGGTGGAGTTCGAGGGGCCGTCGGCGTCGGTGAAGTTGGTGGGTTTCGAGAATCACAGCGGGCGCACCTACTTGGGGAGCGCTGTACGCTCACTCGGGCGTGTGCTGGTGGGTGCGGGCAACAACGGTGAGGATGGCAGCGGCGGCGCGATCTACCGCAACACCTTCGGCTGTTACATGCACGGCTCCCTGCTACCCAAGAACCCGCAGTTCGCCGATCATCTGATCAGCTTGGCGCTGCAGCGGCGCTACGGTCCTCAGGTGACGCTCGCACCCCTGCACGATGATCTTGAGCTTGCAGCGCAGCGCACCATGATCGATCGCTTGATGAACGCTCGCAATTAAACGGGGCGTGTAGCCGCATGAGTAGCTACATTCAGGAAGAGCACGCATGACAGTTGTACTTGTTGGAGGAACCGGACGGCTCGGTCACGCGCTTGCCGAAACATTGGTGGCGCGCGGCGAGCCTGTGCGCGCCCTGGTGCGCTCGGGTAAACGCGCGGGCCACCTACGGGCGCTCGGCATCGAACTTGAGGTCGGCGACCTGCTCGACATGCGTTCGTTGCGCCGCCTCCTCGATGATGCGCGGGTGGTCGTCACGGCGGCGCAGGGCGATCCGCTGAGCCGCCAACGTGCAGCATCGCAGGTCGATAGTCTCGGCAACCAAAACCTGATCAACGCTGCTAGTGCGGCTGGGATCGAGCAGTTTATCTTTATCTCCGCGCTGCACGCCGATAGCGCCCCGCACAATGTGGTGCGCCTCTACCAGAAGCATCTGGCCGAGGAGTATTTGCGGGCCAGCGGGTTGCGTTACACCATCCTGCGGCCAGCCACGTTTATCGAGACGTTCGCCCCCGATGCGCCGCTTGGCCGTATTATGGAGCGCTTTGGTGTGGGTCTGCTGCCGAACGGTGGTAATACCCTGCACTCGTTCTGCGCGGTGGCCGATGTGGCCCGTGCCGCAGCGGCGGTGATCAATCGCCCCGAAGCCTACAACCAGGTGCTGCCGATCGGCGGCGATGAGGACCTCAGCTATCGCGAAGCCTTCCAACGTATCGAGCGGCTGCTCGATCGGCGGATGACGTTGCTGCCGTGTGGCAAGCTTACTCAGGGCACTATGTCGCTCGCGATACGCGCCATGTGGCCGAACTTGCCGAGCATGTTGAAGTGGGCGCAGTTCCTAGAGCGGGTTGGCGATACCTGCACCATGCCGATGTGGCTGGCCGAGGAATTGGGCACATCCACCAGATTCAATGAAGGGATCCGATATTTGTATCGAACCCCTTCGCGTACAGTCGATCAGATTGTAGAGTAAACAGCTACCAGTTGCGATTGCGCACGGCGTACTCCACGGCGCTGCGCAGGTCGGCCTTGGTCATCAGGTCGCTGAGGTCGGCGCCGCTTGCCACAATCGCTTGGGCAACCTCTGGCCCAATACCCACCAGGATACAGCGCGCACCCATGAGGCGAGCGGCCCATGTGGCCTTGAGCAGCCAATCGACCAGGGTGATGTCCACCACCGGAACACCAGTGATGTCGAGGATCACGATGCGGGCGTGCTGGTTGGTGACGCCTTCGAGCAACCGATCGAGCAGCATCTTGCCGCGCTCGGCATCGATCTCGCCAACCAACGGCAGCAGTAGCACCCGATCCAAGATCGAGATGACGGGCACGCTCAGCGCGCGGATGGTCACTGCCATCTGAGCGCGGGCCTCGGTAGAGGCGTGTAGTTCTGCAAGGGTCTGCTGCAACTCGGCGTTCTGCGCCTGCAGTGCGGCCTGCTGCCGAGCGACTTCCTCACGCTGCTCTAACAGCGCCATAGAAGTTTGGTTGAAGGCCTTCGCAAGTTCGCCGATCTCACTGCCATCACGAATATCAACCACCACACCGTAGTCGCCCTTGGTGAGTTGTTGCGTTGCGGAGACAAGACTCAAGAGCGGTCTTGTCATCGTCTTAGGCAGCACCCAACCGAAGATAGCTGCGATCACGATGGTGAGCAGGAGCGCCGATGCGGTGAGTTGCTGCGTCAGCGTGCTCTGGTATTCGAGCTCTTCGGTGGTTCTGTTGAGCTGCTCCAACGCCATGCTACCGATTTGGTTGGCCTGGGATTGCAGGCGGCTACCAAGCTCGTTGACGAGCAAGGTGCGCTGCTGCTGGATCGGCTCAAGCGTCGCCATGTACGAGTTGAGCGTCTCGGTGGCGCTGGCAGTCTTGCTGAGCACCTGGGTGATCGCTAGCTTCGTCTGCTGGTTTACGCGCTCAAGCTCAAACCCAACCAAGAAATCGGCTTCGTGCAGCTCGTTGAGAGCTTGACGACCGTGTTCATCCTTCGACTCGCTGATCAGGCGAGCACTCCACAGGATCGCGCGCTGGAGGTGCTGTTGCGCGCGGGTGAACCGCCCCATAGTCGCGACATCGGGGTCGCCGCTATTGAGATAGGCGATCGTGGTGCTGTTTAAGGTGACAACGACTTCCGAAAGGTTACCGTTGAGTGTCGTTCGCATGGCTTGCTGATCGGCAAGCTGCTTAGTGAGTGTTTGGAAAGCCGCCTCATACTCATCGAGTTGTTGTGAAAGTTGATTGAGCCGGACCTGTTGCTCTCCACTCGATAAGGTAACCTGAGTTTCATTGATGATGTTGCTAAGCTGCTGGAGGGCGACAGAGGCCATACCGAGGTGATCGGAAGTGGGTTGTTGGAGATACCGATCGACCGCCAATTGAGTACTTGTGACGGCGTTTACCAATTCTGCGCTGGCTTCTACATCGTTTGTGACTTCAGCACCAAGTGTTTGGATCTGTGAGGTCTGCCCACTTGCGCGGATCATTGAGAACAATGCGAGCGCTATGATCAGGACCAACATCAAACCATAGCCGAGCAGCATTCGGTGTTGAAGGCGTAAATTATGCCACAGCATGGTAGCACTCTCGAGGCTAAGGGGTGTCACCAAGATAGTTTGAGAAATCCGCTTCGCCGAGGATCCACTTTACCATCGACACCACAGGGCGGTTGTATTATTCTATGATAGTTGATTCACGTACTCAAGAGGTGTAACGATTATTGATCTGCAATGATACGAAATCGCAATGGTTATAAAAGAGTTGAAAACGATAGAACTGCAACATCAGAACAATTCACACTTACAATAAATCGCTCGAATTATAACATATTTTATACCTTTGGGTGTAAAGGAGTTATCTATGACCGTCGTATCCTCGTATGATGCAATTATTGTTGGAGGCGGACACAATGGTTTAACTTGCGCAGGCTATCTGCAACGCGCAGGTTTACGGGTATTGGTGCTCGAGCGACAGCCGATTGTGGGTGGCGCGGTGTGCACCGAAGAGCTGATCCCGGGCTATAAAATCGATGTTGGCTCCTCTGCCCACATTATGATTCACCTGACTCCGGTTGTGCGCGATTTAGAGTTGGAGCGCTACGGCCTTGAATATATCGATATGGATCCGTTTGCGTTTTATCCGTTGCCGGATGGTTCGGGGGCGATCAGTTTTTATCGGGATGTCGAGCGGACGTGTGAGTCGATCGCGCGTGTCTCGTCCCGCGATGCGCAGGCGTATCGGCAGTTTATGGCGTTTTGGCAGCCGATCAACGAGGGTGTGTTCGAGGCGTTTCTGAACCCGCCGAGCATGGTGCGCTTGTTTGGTGGGGTGGCGAAGGGTCAGGCGTTGAGTGGCCAGTTGCGCAATACGGTCGAGACGGTGCGCCGTTTGTTCACTTCCTACGCGCAGTTGATCAACGAGACGTTCGAGAGCGAGGCGATGCGCGCTGCGATGACGTGGCTGGCGGCGCAATCGGGGCCGCCACCCGATGAGCTCGGCGCTGGCGATTTCTTTGGTTGGCACACGATGATCCACCAGAGCGGCGCGAAGCATCCCCGTGGCGGCAGCGGGATGCTCACGCAGGCGATGGCCCGTTCGCTGGAGGCGGCGGGTGGCACGGTGCGCGTGGCGGCTCCGGTGCGACGGATCTTGGTGCGCCAAGGCAAAGTGGCTGGGGTGGAGTTGGAGAGCGGCGAGCAGATCGCGGCGCCGTTGGTGATCTCGAATGCGCATGTGGTCACGACGCTGCAAGATCTGGTGGGCTTTGAGCATTTGCCGAGCGCTTTGGCGAGCCGCGTGCGCAACATCCGCATCGGCAACGGCTTCGGGATGACGGTGCGTTGTGCGGCTTCGGAGTTGCCCGATTATCTGGCGGCTCCTTCCGGCGGGCGCCCCCACGAGAGCCACCACGGCCTGCAGTTGTTGGCCCCTTCGATGGAGTATGTGCGCAAAGCCTACGTCGATTATCTGCAGGGAATACCCTCGCGCGATCCGGCGGTGATCGCGATGACGTTCTCGGCCATCGATCCGACCGTCGCGCCCCCCGATAAGCATACGGTCTTTCTGTGGGCGCAGTACTTCCCCTACGAGTTGGCGAACGGTATGCAGTGGGATTCGATACGCGAGCAGGTGGCCGATAACGTACTGGAGGTGTTGTACCGCTATGCGCCGAATATGCGCGGCGCGATCTTCGATCGGGTGATCCAGACGCCTCTCGATCTGGAGCGGCGTTTGGGTTTGCTGCGCGGCAATGTGATGCATGTCGAGATGGCGTTCGACCAGATGTTTTTCTTCCGCCCGTTGCCGGAGTTGGCGGGCTACCGAACGCCGATCTCGGGCTTGTACCTGACCGGGGCGAGCACGCACCCGGGTGGTGGCGTGTTCGGGGCGAGCGGCTACAATACGGCGCGGGTTGTGTTGGCGGATCGGCGGCGACGCGGCTTGTGGGCTGGTGTGGCGCTGGCTGGCGCTGGTGCGGCTGGCGTGTGGCTGGCGAATCGGCAGCGCAGGCGCTAGGGTCGCTGAACGCGCGTTGGGCGGCCTCGACCATGCATGACAACGAGCGTTGTTGTTGAGGCGGCGGTGGCGGCTTTTTCCCAAAAGCTTATGCTGCTTGCGCTTGCGAGGGCTTGGCCTGCGATAGCGGCATCCCGCTGCACGGCTGGTGATACAAAGACACCGCAGCTTCGAAGCTGCGGTGTCGTCGTGTCTGGATTGGGGTGGTGCTTAGAGCGGGCGGCAGACTGGCTCAGGGCCGTTGCCGACGTGTCCGCGGAAGAAGGTGCGGATCTGCTCGGCATCGACGGTGTCGAGCTTGAGCATCCAGTTCCAGGCGGTCAGCGCGAGTGGTACGTCGAGGTTATCGACGGCGCGCGGCTGGAGGATGACACAGGGGTTCAGTTGCTGCAGCTCGCGGGTGATGTTGGTGAGCTGCGTAACCGTCTCTGGTGCGGCATCCTGGCGGTAGTGGATGATGATGAAGCCATGCTCTAGGTTATGCACCGTGATCTCGTCGGGCAGTGGCTCTGTGTAGATACCGGCGCTCGCTGCGCTGACGTGATGGTAGCCATAGGTTGGCGGGTTGGTGACGTAGGGTGGATGCGGGTCGGTCACATTGGCGATGTGCTGGCTCGGCGGTGGTGAGCTCGATTCGGTTTGCACGCCAATCTTCTCGCTATTGCTGCGCACCGATAGAGTAGCCGCCAAAATGATGACTACAACGACAACAGCACCACCAATCAAGAGCCAGAGGTTATTGTTATTTTGTTTTTTTCGTCGACCTTGGCGTCCGCTAGAACGTCGTGCAGAACTACGAGCCATTTGAGCTAACTCCTTATAAGTTTATGTATGCTTTGGTTGCCACGTTGAATTAGTGCTTGGAGGTTTTGGCAAGTTCCACTGCAATCTGCGTTGCTACCTGGGCGTTTTGGCGTAGGAGCGCGATATTGGTGCGCATGCTTTCGCCAGAGGTCTCCTCGGCCACTGCGGCGAGCAGGAAGGGTGTGACGGCTTGGCCGCGCACGCCAGCTGCTTGGGCGCGGGCCAATGCTCGCTCGATGGCGCTTTCGATTTCGTCGCTCGGTAGGGCGACATCGGCGGGTGGCGGTACCACAACGAGCATGCCGCCGCCGCCGAGCGCGCGGTGTGCTCGCCAGACTGCTGCGATCTCGGCGGGCGTTTCGACGCGGGCGGGGATCGGCAGGCCTGAACTTGCGCTGTAGAATGCCGGGAACTCGTCGGTGCCTAGGCCGAGCACGGGCACAGCGGCTGTCTCGAGGTATTCGAGGGTGGCTGGCAGGTCGAGGATCGATTTCGCGCCAGCGCAGACGACCAGCACTGGGGTGCGGGCGAGTTCGGTGAGATCGCCCGAGACGTCCCAAGTGTCGCGCGCGCCGCGGTGCACGCCGCCGATGCCGCCAGTGGCGAACACCGAGATACCGCCTGCTGCGGCGAGCGCCATGGTGGCGGCCACAGTGGTGGCGCCGTCGCGGCCCATGGCGATGGCGTAGGCGATATCGCGCTGCGAGAGCTTGAGTATCCCCTTGGCTTGGGCGAAATGTTCGATTTGCGCGTCGCTCATGCCGACGGTGGGCACACCGCCGACCACACCGATGGTGGCGGGTGTGGCTTGCCCGCTACGCACGACATCCTCCATTGCGCGGGCTAGGTCGAGGTTGTGTGGGTAGGGTAGGCCGTGCGAGATGACGGTGCTTTCGAGGGCGACGACGGGTTGCCCGGCGGCTTGCGCTGCGCGAACCTGTTCAGAGACGACTACAAGTGGTTTTGTCATTGGAAACACAACAATTTAAATCCTGATAAACAATATTCCCGGCCTAGTATACCAGATGTTACTTCTGTGTGCGCTTTGTTACTGCTTAATACTTGTTAAGAACTTTCGATTGATTTTGTGGTGTGATGGTGAGGTTTCTTTTTCTTGGTATAGTGATGGCTATCTTTTGGTGACGATGGTGTATTTTTTGAGGATAGGGGTGAGCGATGGCGTTACTTTGTTCGCTTGATGATGCCGAGGCCGAGCCGCAGGCGTTGAGGTTGTTGCGCGCTGGCGAGACGATTGTGGTGCCGACCGATACGGTCTACGGTGTGGCGGCGG
Organism: uncultured Roseiflexaceae bacterium; assembly: GCA_937988885.1. GTDB lineage: Bacteria > Chloroflexota > Chloroflexia > Chloroflexales > Roseiflexaceae > CALKHR01. The sequence continues at coordinate 139,174 of CALKHR010000080.1, forward strand.
CGGCGCTCGATGCGGCGGCGGTGTTGCGCTTGTTCGCGGTGAAGCGCCGCCCGTTGTCGCAGGCCATCCCGTTACTGATCGCCGATGTGGGTGATCTGGATGTGGTGGCCCGCTCGGTGCCCGCGGCGGCGCGGCGGTTGGCGCGTTTGTGGCCGGGCGCGCTGACGTTGGTGGTGCCGGCTGCCCCGCAGTTGCCGCCGGAGTTGTTGGCGGGTGGCGATACTGTGGCGGTGCGCCTGCCGGATCACGATTGGCTGCGCGGCTTGATTCGGGCATTGGGCAGCCCACTGGCCACGACCAGCGCGAATGTGCACGGTCAGCCCGACCCACAGACCGCAGAGGAGGCGGCGCGGCAGATCGGGGCGGATGTGGCGTGGATCGGGGATGGCGGCCCGACTCCCGGGCCGATCCCTTCGACGATTGTGGATTGTACGGGCGATGCGCTGCGGGTGTTGCGAGCGGGGGCGTTGCCATGGGAGCGGATCGAGGCGGCGCTTGCGGGGGACTAGGGCCGATGCGGGAGCAAGCGAGAATCATACAGCCGACAGTATCGGTACTGTCGGCTGTTACGTTTATGCAGAGCGGGCCGAACGGCCTACCTCTTCTTCACCACACACTTCTGATCGTTGGGCCGTTGGTGATTAGGCCGCTTCGCGAAAGTACTCGCCACTGATCAACTCGAACACGAGCTGATCAAGCGTGACCTCGGCCTCGTGATAGGTGCGGGCAAAGCCGACCAACTCGTTGTCTAGGTACATGGCGTAGTCGCGCGTTTCGCGGTCGTAGACAATCTCTTTGCGATACATACTCGTCCCTCTTTCAGGCGTGTGGCGCCTAGTTACATGTCTTACTTATCGCTATGTCGTAAGTATAGCACAATTGTTCTATTTTTGCAATACCCCAATTTGAAGAGATTTTGGGGAATTTTCTGCTATACTGCCTGTGCTGCTTTCGTTCTACTCCCAAGTGTTCGTTTTTAGGGCTTTAGCCCGTTAAGAGGATTGGCTCACTATGTTGCCGATTGGTGATGTCAACCCCACGCGCCGTTTTCCCATCATGACATACGTGTTGATTGGGATAAATGTTGCTTGCTTTTTGTACGAATTGTCGTTGGGCGCACGGGTTGAGGAGTTGATTGCCACTTGGGGCGCGCGTTCGAGCGATGTGAGCGCATTATTGGGTGGCGATTTGTCGCTGTTGCCGCGTGTTCTGCTCTCTAGCTTGGTTTCGATGTTTTTACACGGCGGTTGGCTGCATATCGGCGGGAATATGCTGTTCCTGTGGATCTTTGGCGATAATGTCGAGGATAATTTCGGGAGCTTGCGTTTCGCGCTGTTCTATGTGTTGTGCGGCTACGGGGCCGTGTTGGTGCAGGGATTAATGACGCCTACCTCGCCGGTGCCTGCGATCGGTGCGTCGGGCGCAATCAGCGGTGTGTTGGCGGCGTACCTGCTCTTGTACCCCAGCTACACCGTCCGGGCGCTGCTGTTCGTGTTTATCTTCTTCACGGTGGTGTATGTGCCGGCCTGGCTGATGATCGTGTTGTGGTTTGTGTTGCAGTTGCTGAGCAGTTGGGCCAGCTTGAGCGACGCCGAGACGATGAGCGGCGGCGTGGCGTATGGCGCCCACGTCGGCGGCTTTGTGGTGGGGTTTGTGCTGGCGTTTGTATTCCGCCGAGCGCAACGCCCACCACGCTATGTTATCTACGATCGTCACACTTATTGGTAAGTCGCCAGCGCCGCCCGCATGTAAGCCACGATCAGCGGGTGGGTGATGCCCGCCAGCGCCGAGCGTTCGGGCTGGAACAGGGTGGCGAAGAAAAACGGGTGCGTGGTGAGCTCCACCACGCGCAGTTCTCCCTCGCTATCCACGCCGTCGATGCGCAGGTCGCCCCTTTCGAGCAGGCCGTAGAAATCGCGGTTGAGGCCGTAGCTACAGTTGAACCCCTCTTCAATTTCGGTTTGCCCATAGATGGTTTGGATGCGGCTGCCGGGTCGCAGCGTGATGGTGCCCCGCGTCTCGCGTAGGCTGCAGGCCAGCGGCGTGATCAACGGCAGCGCGGCGTCGGGGTTGCTCTCGCTGTGATCGGCGTCGTGCAAGCCCAGCACATTGCGGGCGTATTCGATCAGCGCGTGTTGGCTGCCGCCACAACTCCCCAGGAACGGCGTGTGGCTCTCGCGGGCGTAGCGGATGGCGTTGAGCGCGCCTTGCATGCTGGCGTAGGGGCTTGCAGGTACGCACCAAACCCCGTGGTACGGCGCGAGCGTCTCGGCGGCGCGCTGTTCGAGCGTGGGTGTGGCGTGCCAATCGTACTCTACGGAGCAGCCAACGTCTGCTGCGGCGCGGGCCAGGGCTTGGGGGATGGCTTGGTGCGCGATCACATCGGGCTGGTAATCGCCGACCAGGGCGATGCGTACTGGTTGCGACATACGTTTTCTCCTCGATGGGCATCCTCAAGATGCCTCGCGGTTGGCGCGGCTGAGCGAGTGAAACAACGTCGTTGTGCAGTGAGAGATGTGTGTGGTGAGCGTCGCCGTGCGGTTGGTCGGCACGACGACGCTTGCAATGCTTAGGCGGTTTTCGTTAGCGAGTCGATCAGGAAGGCGTAGATCTCGGCCTGCTCGCGGAGGTGATCGAAGCGGCCCACGTAGCCGGAGTGGCCCGCCTCCATATTCGTCAGCAGGTAGACCGGGTTCTGATCGGTTTTGGTGGCCCGCAGGCGAGCCACCCACTTGGCGGGGTCCCAGTAGGGCACTTGCAGGTCGTTCAAGCCACCCGTCGCTAGGATGGGCGGGTACTCCTTGGCCTCGATCAGGTCGTAGGGCGAGTACGAGCACATATAATCGAACTCGGTTTGGTCGTATGGGTTGCCCCACTGCGCGTATTCGATCACGGTCAGCGGCAGCTCTGGCATGAGCATCGCGCTGATCACGTTGGTGTAGGGCACTTTGGCGACGATCGCGCCGAACAGGTCGGGCCGCATATTGGCGACTGCGCTCATCAGCAGGCCACCCGCGCTCAGGCCGATGATGCCGAGCTGCTTGGGCGTGGTGTAGCCCTGTTCGACCAGCAGTTCGGCGCAGGCGATGAAATCGGTGAAGGTGTTCTTCTTGTTCAGCAGGCGGCCCTGCTCGTACCAACTGCGCCCAAGCTCGCTGCCGCCCCGAATATGGCCGATCGCGTACACGAAGCCACGGTCGAGCAGGGCGTAGACCTCGTTGTAGTATACCGGGTCGGAGCTTGCGCCGTAGGAGCCATAGGCTTCGAGCAGTGTCGGGTTACCGTTAGGATTGCGCAGATCGGCGCGGTAGATCACCGACATCGGCACGCGTGTGCCATCGGGCGCGGTGGCGTACAGTCGCTCCAAGATGTAGCGGCTGGGATCGTGACCGCAGGGGATCTGCTGCTGCTTGGCGACCGTCCAGGTGCGGTTGGCCATATCGTAATCGACCGTGGTGACGGGCGTGGCCAGCGAGCTGTAGCGGAAGCGCAACACACTGCTGTAGAACGGCGCACCGGGCTGACCGTCGTCGGGCTCGATGCCGTAGACCGACTCGGGGAAGGCGATGTGGTAGGCGTTGCTCACGGCATCGGGCGCCGAGATGCGGATCTGCTGTAGGCCGCCGCTACGCTCGAACAGCACGAGGTAATCCTTGAACAGGTAGTGCGATTCGATCAGCGTATCGGGCCGATGCGGCAGCAACTCGCGCCAGTGCTCGCGGCCCGGCTGCGAGGGGCTGGCCGTGACGAGCTTGAAGTTCTCGGCACCATCGGCATTGGTGCGGATAATGAACTGGTCGCCGTGGTGCTCGACATCGTATTCGAGCCAGCGCGTGCGCGGCTCCACCACGCGAAATTCGTCCTGCGGCGTGTCTGCCGAGACGAAGCGCACCTCGAAGCCGATGTGGCTGCGAATGTTCAGCAAGATGTACGCGCCGCTGCATGAGCGCCGCACCGAGATCTCGTAGGCTTCGTCGGTCTCGTGATAGACCAACGTGTCGCTCGATGGCGGGCCACCCAGCGAGAGCCGCCACAGCTTATCGGCGCGGTGCGTGTTATCGAAGGTGGCGTAGAACAGCGAGCGGTTATCGTTGGCCCAAGCCGCCTCCATATCGACATTCGGGATGGGGCCAACCAGCGTTTCGCCGGTGCGCAAGTCCTTCACATACAGTTCGGTGACGCGCGCTCCAGTGATATCGACGCCGTAGGCAAGCAAATTCTGGTCGGGGCTGATCTCGAAGAACTCCACGGAGCAATACGCCAAGCCCTCGGCCAGCACGTTCTCATCGAGCAGCAACTCCTCGGGGGCGTCGGGCGTGCGGCGTTTGCGGCAGAAGAGCCGATACTGCTTGCCCGCCTCGTAGCGAACGTAGTAGTCGTAGTCGCCGTGTTGCTGCGGCGCGCTCGCATCGACTTCCGCAACGCGGGCGCGCATATCGTCGTACAACTGCTGTTGCAACGGGAGCGTGTGCTGCATCGCGCTACGGGCGTAGGCGTTCTCGGCTTCGAGGTAGGCTATCACCTCGGGATCGCTCGGATCTTGCAGCCACGCGTAATCATCAACGATGGTATGGCCAAGGTGCTCGCGTACAAAAGGCACGCGCTTGGCTATCGGTGGGGTTGGCAACGTTTGTGACATGCTCGTTATTCCACATCCTTCGTTCGTCTTGCGATTGCAAGCTATTCGGCTTGAAAGGCATTCGCAAAGAACTCTGCAAGCCGACGATACAGGGTCTGTTGGTTGTGGGGCCGACTAATGCCATGCCCCTCGTCTTCGAAGGTCAGCAGCTGATATTCGATATTGGCTTGTTGAAGCGCTTGCGTGACAACGCTGACGTTCTGCGGCGTGACGTTCGGGTCGCGTAGACCCTGCACGATCAGCAGTTGCCCACGGATATTTTGCACGAAATTGATCGGCGAGCGCTCGTAGTAGCGCTCGGGCACCTGATCGGGCCGCCCGCCAATCATCTCCTCGCTGTAGGAACGCAGATCGGGACGGGTGGTCTCGTAATCCACCACCAGATCGGTCATACCGCAGATCGGCGCGGCGGCGGCGACGATCTCGGGCGGGTAGCGCGTGATGGCGCACCACGACGAGTAGCCGCCGTAGGACGTGCCGGTGATGCCCACGCGCCCGGCCTGCGCGATGCCCCGCGCGATCAACGCCTCGATGCCGGTACGGATATCGTCTTGCTCGCGGCCTCCCCAACCGTCGATTTTGATCAGCTCTTGGAAGGTGAGATTGAAGCCCGTGCTGCCGCGATAGTTCGGTGCCAGCACATTAAAGCCCTGCGAGACGTAGTATTGAATCTCGGAATTGACATAATCTTCCGAGAGCCAGGTCGGTCCGCCGTGGACATGGACGATGGTGCCGCGCGGCTCTTTGGCGCGGTAGAGCCAGCCTTGGATGCTAAGGCCATCGACCGACTGCCAGCGGAAGTCCTCAGCGGGCGTGAGGTCGCTGGGGCGCAGGCTGGTGCGCTCCCAGATGCGCGTGAGGCTCTGGAAGGCGGCGGGCCGCAGATCATCGAGCTGGAAGCGCACCACATCGGCGGGTTGCTGCGAGCTGAAGAAGTGCGCCACGCCCTGTTGGTTATCGAAGATGCGCAGCGGCAGGAAGTTGCCGGGCAGCGGTGGCAGGCGTTGTTCGCGCTCGTCGGCGAGGTGCAGCAGCGAGGCGCGGTAGCGGGCGTCGCGCAACTCGATGATGATGGCGATCGGGTCGGGCGTGTTCGGCGAGATGTACAGTTCCTCGATATTGCGCGTTGGATCGTCGATCAGCCAGCGCAACTCGTTGGTGGTGCGGCTCCACAGGCCTACCCGCCGATACGTGCCAGCCTCGGCCAGCACCAGGGCGCGTTCGCCATCGGGAAGCCAGCGGGCGGACGCTTTGGCTTGGCTGCCCACGTTGATGATCTCGCGGTCCTCGCGTCCCTCGATATCGACCAACCAGACTTGTTCGCCTGCCGGGTGCAGGTCGCTACGGGTGTAGAGGATGTGCGTGCCCTGCGGGTTCAGGCGGGGACGATAGCTGTGGCCTTTGGCGGGCTTGGCGAGCGCCACGCGCGTGCCGCTCTCCAGATCGTGGCGGTAGAGGTAGGTCGGCTCGATTTCGTTGCCAGCTTCATCGACGTTGGCGCCGTAGATCAGCCAGCGCTGATTGGGATGCAGCTCGCCGCCTCGGATGTAGAAGTTCGGGTTCGCCTCGGTAAGCGGATGAAGCTCGCAGGGCTTGTCGAGCGCCACGCGGAACAGTTGCGTGCGTTCATTGCCCTCGAAATCGTGCTGCACGATCACCGAGCGGCTATCGGGCGCCCAGCTGACGAACTCGGTATCCTGATCGGTTGCGGTCAGGCGGATCGGCGCGCTCGAGTTATCGGTCGGCGCGACGTAGACATCGGCGGTGGGGCCAGCGCGATACCAACTCCAAGCGACCCATTGTCCATCGGGCGAGACGCTTGCTTCGTAGAAGGTCGGTAAACTGAGTAGAGCTTCGAGGTGTTGTTCGGGAGTCATGGGTGCTCCTTTACAGAGGTCTAGTGGCTGAATCACGTGAATTGGAGTGGGTTCGCGACCGTGTTATTGTAACGCAGCGCGATCCGCTTGCCTTCCATCGAAAGTCCGAATTGACAACGTGCCAAAAATGTTTCCGGTTGTGCTATAAATGCCGAGCATGGTTAGTGTTTTTGCCGGCTCGGAGTACGATCGCTTGAATGGGATATTCCCGATCTACAGGCTGTTTACGCGATTTTGCCACACTAATTTGAGAATTGATGCCACAGGAAGTTGGGATAAATCATCGATTGCGATCCGGATTATTGGCGAACAGAATAGGCAAAACGAAGTTAAAGCAATTTAACCTGTAGGATGAGCAGAACCTGAGCAGGACGTCATAGACTATCAACTATCGTGTGTGGTAAAAATATATCATCAAGCAAGCCGATACAAATCATTGTAGGAGCATAGAGGAAAACCGATGAAGCAAGTTCCCTTTTGCACCACACTCAAGGCTGTGATGAGCCTAGCTCTTGATCTAGGCCGCTCATTGATGGATCTGCGTCCGAACGGTACGTTGCGCTGCACGCTGCGCCCGAACGGAATCCTGCCCTGCACACTGCGTCCAAATAGCAGCTTACGTTGCACACTGCGCCCAAACGGTGTTACGGCAGCTTGTGCGTTGTTCTAGTGTGCCGTAGCTGTAGGAGAGTGTCATGAGCAACAAGTCTGTCGATCAAGATCAGCTACGCATGGCGTATAGTAAGCTGATCTCGCTGACAGAATCGGCACGGCCATCTCGTCGGATCACGCGGTTTCGCATTATTGATGATAGCCAAGCTCGTGCAAAGCGGCCCGCGCTTCGGCAGCCTCATTCCAGGGGATTTTGTCGGTACCGTAGAACATGCAGCTCTCGTGACCCTTTCCCAGCAGCAACACGATATCGCCGGGTGCTGCGTGTGCGAAAGCTGCTCGAATCGCGTCTGGCCGATTGGCTATGGTTAGGTATGAGCTGCCGGCACGCCGTTCGGCGCGCTCGACGCCCCGCACGATATCGGCGATAATCGCCTCACGATCCTCAAGCCGAGGGTCTTCATCCGTCACCACAATGAGATCACAATATCGCGCTGCCACCTCACCCTGAATGGGCCGTTTCTCGCGGTCGCGTTCGCCCGCGCTGCCGAAAACAGCGATGAGCTTGCCCTGGGTGAGTGGGCGCGTGATACTCATCAACTTCTCGAACGACCCAGGCGTGTGCGCGTAATCGACCAGCACTGTGAAGGGCTGGCCCTGTTCGATGCGCTCCATGCGTCCGCGCACGCCTGGGATGGCTTCGAGGACGGGCACCGCTTTGTCGAGCGGTACGCCTTCTGCCAGGCCGGCTGTGAGGGCGGCCAGCGCGTTCCAGACGTTGAAGTCGCCAGTGAGTTGCAGCCGCAGGTCGGCATTTCCCCAGGGTGTCTCCACGCCAAACCGTAATCCATCGCGGGTCGATTGCACATTGACGGCGCGCACATCGGCGGGCGCGTGCACGGCGTAGGTGAGCCGCTGCGCGTGGCTCGGTGCTGCATCGAGGAACATCAGGTGATGCGGGTCATCGGCGTTGACGATGGCTGTTTTTGGGGTGTTCGGCGTGCCTTCGGCGAGCAACTCGAACAGGCGCGCTTTGTCGCGGCGGTACTGTTCGACGCTGCCGTGGAAGTCGAGGTGTTCGTGGGTGACGTTGGTGAGCAGAGCCATGTCGAAGGCGCTGCCATCGAGGCGCTGCCAACGGGCCGACAGTGCGTGCGAGGTAGCTTCGATCACGGCGTAGTCGCAGCCTGCTGCGACCATCTCGCGCAGCAGCGCTTGGACTTCCGGCGCTTCGGGGGTGCTTTGGCGGCTCTCGTTGGCCCATTGCCGCTGCGCTACTTTGAAATCGACGGTGCCCATCATTCCGGTGGTGTGGCCACCCGCTTCGAGCACGGCGCTAGTGAGGAAGGTGGTGGTGGTTTTGCCATCGGTGCCGGTGATGCCGACGACGCGCATGGTTTGGCCGGGGTACTCGTAGAAGGCGGCGGCCAACGGTGCCAGGGCGATGCGGCTGTTCTCGACGACGATGTAGGTCGCGGTTGCGCTTTCTGCGCGCCCGTGCTGTTGCCAGTACTCGTGCTCGACGACGACGGCGACGGCGCCTGCTGCGAGCGCTTGCGGCAGGAAGCGATGCCCGTCTACGTGGAAGCCGCTGATTGCTACGAACAGGCTGCCCGGTTTCACGTTGCGCGAATCGTAGGCGAGCGAGGTGATGGGAATATCGGTTGGGCCATCGACCGCGATGAGCGGCAGGTGGTTCAGCATGTTCTGTAGATACATTACGGTTATCCTTGTGCAGCAAATCAGCTTGGGTATTGGGCTTATTCTAACGGGTGCTCGGAGGGGCGTCAACGGGCTGCATGCTGATAACTGCCTGAACTACGGCCTAAGTTCATCCAGGGTTGCAGGCCCACGTTGGCGGTTGTGGCGGGGTTGCCAGAGCGACGGGGTGTGCGGATGCGGTTGCGCTTTTTTCCCAACCTATAACGAACTGGGCTGAAGATAATACGGTGGTGGTGGCAACGCCGTGCTGATTGTGGAACACGGCGTTGCTCGGTATTTAGGGCACTGCGACGCTGAGCAGGTGTTGCAGTTGCGGCAGCATGGTTTCGACAACCAGTGCTGCGCCTTCGTCGGAGAGGTGCGCGCCGTCGTACAGCAGCCGGAAGCCGCGCCGTTGTTGGAGCTTGGTGTAGCTCTGGCCGACGAAGCGGATGGCGAACGTGTCGAGGGGCGGCAGCCAAATGTGGTATGGCGGGCCGTCGCGCGGCTCGGCTTCGATGGCGGCTTTGAATGCGCTGCGCAGGTCGATCAGCGGGAGGTTTTCGCGCATGGCGAGCGCGCGGATGACGTCTGAGTAGGCGTCGATCTGCTCGTGGATCGGGTCGGCGGGTTGCTCGCCGAGGGTGGTGAGGGTGCAGAGTACGAGTTCGGCGGTGGTTTTGGCTTGGAGTGCCGCGATCAGTTGTGTGTAGTATCGAGCAAAGAGTCGCGGTGTGATGGCGAAGGGCACGCGCTTGATGAAGCGGTAGTAGGCGCGGAGCGACCGCTTGCTGTAGACGGTGCCAAGGTCGTTGAGGCCAACAAAAATCAGCACGACATCGGGTTGATGCGGGAGCACGTCGCGCTCGTAGCGCTGGAGGAGATGCAGCACGGTATCGCCGTTGATGCCCGCGTTGATGACGTTGACCCCCGACAGTTGGGAACGCAAGAGCTCGACATAGGCTGCCCCGAGCGAGCCTTGGATGATGCTATCGCCAAAACAGACGAGGGTTTTCTCTACGTTTCCATTCATGCCACACAATCTCTAGGGTGTCGAGCGTCGTGCTCGGGCACCGATCGTTGATCGTGGTGATACTCAGATTGCAGGTGCGAGAGCAGGTTCTTCCGCCTGCGGGTCCTCCTGTTGAGTATGTTCACGACCTAAGGATACAAGCGCACTCTGTAGATCGCGGTAGGTGTTGAGTGTGTCGAGTTCGAGGCCGAGGCCCACCACGGCTTGGGCGACTTCGGGGCGGATGCCAACGAGGGCCACTTGTGCGCCAAGCAGGCTGCTGGCTTGTACGACTTGGAGCAGGGCGCGGGCCACTTGGCTGTCGATAACGGGCACTCCGCTGATATCGAGGATGAGGCGGGTTGCTTTGGAGGTTTCGAGCGCTTCGAGCGCACGGCTTTGCACTTGGCGCAGCCGCGAGGTGTCGAACGCGCCGATCAGCGGGAGGATGAGCGTTTGTTCGTCCACCGGGATCACCGGGATGCTCAACTCGCGGATGACGTTCTGTTGTTGTTCGATGGTCGCGAGTTGTTGGGCGACTTGTGCGTGAGCGGCTTCGGCATCGGCGCGCGCGGCCTCGACAATTTCGAGGTGCACCAATGAGCTTTGCTGATGCTTGATTTTAGCCGCCATTAGGTTGAAGGAGGTGCAGAGGTCGCCTACTTCGTCGCTGCGTGTGACTTCCACGCGAGTGTCGAGGTCGCCTTGGGCGAATCGTTTGATGCCTTCCGTCAGGCGGCGCAGCGGTATACCGATCGTGCGGAAGATCATGGTCTGCATCAGCACGATCAGACCAATGATTAGAACGCCGATGGCGGTGACGAGGCCGATCAAGCGGGCGTTGCGTTCAGTGATGTGTGTTTGCTGCTCCTCAACGAGCTGTTGGATTTTGCTGGTGAGATCTTCGGATGTCTCGTTAATTTGTGCGATGACTTGCTGAGCCTGTTGCCATGTTTGCTGTTGCTCGTTGCGCTCGTCTGGGGTTGCGCCATTTTGGAGCTGCTCAAAGCCAATCAATAACCGCTCGGAGATCTCTTGGAAGGCAAGGAAGGTTGCTCCGAGTTGTTCGATCTCGCGCCCAACTTCTTCATTTAGCTCCTCTTCGATGCTCAGCTGGCGCAACTCTTCGAAGTGTTGTTGGAACGTTTCGTTGTGATGGTCGTATTCTTCGCGCGATACCCGGGCAGTGAGCATCGAGAGGCTGAGATCGAACGCGTTGTGTTGCACTTCGGAGTTGAGTTGCTGCGCCTGCTGCGCTGCTACGTAGAGGTTATTCTGATGCGCTATTAAGCTATTGAGATTGGCACGCTCAAACAATACCATGGTGATGAGTGCCAGCACGATGACTATAATTAAGGCGCTGTTCAGGATCAAGCGCGTCTGAATCTGCGAGAACATCGTTATTCTCCCGATTATATGCTGCCAACCTCTCCTCACTGAGCCTAGTGTTTATGCGGCTGGCGAAAAAAAGGTACTGCAAAGCAAGCTCATCACTGCCCGTATGACTGGTAAGCGTGACGATTGTTCAACAGACTTGGTTGATCCAAAGGGTCTACTACATTATTGGATCAGAATAGATTGGTTTGTTGTAGTGTACCGAGGTTAGCGTTTAGATGCTGTACAAGATTGTAACTAATTTATGAATATTTCGCAATATACGGGATTTTGATGCGCATTCTGGCTGCATGGCGTTGAAATGTTACCATGCCTCGTAGTTAGGGGGCGTCTGGCGTTGCGGTCGATTCCCAAGCCAGTGTTGGGAGGCGGGTAATGTCAGAGGATTGGTTGAGCCTGGGTTGCAAGCTCCGTGGGGTATCGGTGCGCCACAACATGCAGCGCACCGATGCTCCTTCGTTGCCCATCGAGCGGGATTATGATTTGTTCGGGGTCTTCTGTCCAAACCGTTCGCGATGCAGGATGTCTCCGAGCGGTTTGCGGCGTTTGCGACCTTTGCCGATGTTTTTGGTGGGGTAGCCAAACGGCAGGATTGCCAAGAGATCGAGGTCGTCGGGTATGCCGAGCAGCGGTTTGAGGCTGTCTGGTCCCATGAAGCCGACCCAGTTTGAGCCGACGCCTTCATCCCAGGCGGCCAGGAGCATCGACTGAATAGCGCGGCTACCGTCGGAGACGGCGAACGGCGTGCGTTCGATGACGACTGCGATGGCGAACGGGGCTTGCGCCAAGTACCGACCTGTTGGGGTGTTGGCTGCCAGGGTTTGGAGCAACTCTCGATCTTGGATCAGAATGAAATGCCAGGGTTGTTCGTTTTTGGCGCTACCAGTGAGCCATCCCGCTTCGATAATCCGTTGTATGGTTGCAGCAGGCACGGGACGGTCTTGATATTCGCGCACTGCTAGCACGCTGCGAATGGTCTCGAACACTTCCATAGTGGTATCCTTCTGTTGAAGGGCCGATCAGCCCTTCTCTTTGATGTGCCGCAGGGCGACACTCGGCTCGCCTTCCTTTCGAAAAGCGATGATTTCGGGGTGTCGCTCGGCGTAGGCGTCGAGGCGTTTTGTATCCCATGTGACGCGGCCTCGGTTGTAGACCGCTTGAATTTCGAGACCTTTGACACTTTGGCCGTATGCGAGCACATCTTGGCGAATTTCTTCTTCGAGGTCGCGGGTTCGTTCTTCAACAGCTTCGAACAGTGGCTCAAATTCGGCGCTGAGCGCATCGAGTTCGGCCTGGACGGATTGCAGGATCGCTGCGCGGCGTGTCTCGTAATCGGCGCGAGTGAGCTCGGCGGCGGTGCGTAGTTCGGCGAGTTCGTCGAGCTTGGCAGCAATAGAACGAGCCATCGACACGATCAAGCTCCTTTCGCTAGGTGGTTAGGGTGGAGGAGTGTGATGTTGGGTGTGGGAACAAAAAACGACCAAGCAGCAAGCGGCTACTTGATCGTTTATTGGTTCTCACATGGTGCGCTTGCTGGGCAAGTGCTGGATAGTGAGTTGGTCGGGGCGACTGGATTCGAACCAGCGGCCTCCTGAACCCCATTCAGGTGCGCTACCAGGCTGCGCCACGCCCCGTACATCTCACAGACAGGGAGCATTATAACGCAGCCTGCTCGCTTCGTCAATTCCGATACACTTGACGGTGCTGAAAGCGCTAGAACACGCGCCGTTTCCGCCTGTTCACTCCGCGAGATAGACGATGTTGCGCCCCGCGTTTTTGGCTTTGTAGAGCGCACGATCGGCTGCGCTGATCAGACTATCGCTGTTGGAATAGGTCGGGAACTCGGCCACTCCGCAACTGAAGGTGGCATAGAAAGCGATATCGCCCGATTGCTGGCGGATGTGCGCGAAGCCCATGCACAACTCGTCGAGCACCTTTAGGGCCGATTCAGCGTTGGTATCCGGCAGAATGATCGCGAACTCCTCGCCGCCGTAGCGCCCGATCACATCGGATTTACGGAGCCGCTGCTGCAGCAGGCGCGAGAGGCTTTTGATCACGCGGTCGCCTGTGATGTGGCCGTAGGTGTCGTTGATCGATTTAAAGTGGTCGATATCGATCATCGCGAAGCTGAGATGGGTTGATTGGCGGCGCGCGCGCGCAAGCTCAACCTGCAGGCGCTCTTTGAGCACCGTGTGTTTGAGCAGGCCAGTCAGACTATCGCGCACCATCAGCGAGCGCAGGATCTGCGAGCGCTTCACGCGGCTGGTGATCGCTGTGACCAGTTGGGCGGGCTGAATCGGCTTGGTGAGGAACTGATCGCCGCCGATCTGGATGGCCTCCAGTTGCCGATCCAAGTCGTTCTCCATCGACAAAAACACGATCGGGATGCTGACGTACGCTTCGAGTTGGCGGATCACTGCGGCTAATTCGAGGCCGCTGCAATCGGGCATGTACATGTCCATCAGGATCAGGTCGGGCATGAACTCGATCAGCGAGTTCATCACCTGCAATGGTTGGCTCACCACTGCGGTGATCATCCCGGCCTGCTCCAACGTATGGGAGAAGTACTCGGCCTGTTCGATCTCGTCGTCGATGATCAGAATGCGGTACGCCTCAACCTCTTGCTTTGCGCTGAGGCTATCGAGCTTGTCGATCAGGCTGCTGATGTTCACGGGGATGGTGAAGTACGCTTCGCCGCCAGCCTTCACCGCTTGGAGCCGTGTAGCGATATCATCCTGGTTCGAGATGAAGAAGATCGGCGGGAAGAGCTGTGTTTGGCGCAATTGAGCCAGTTCTTGAATGGTGTCGCCCTGGAGCATGGTGCTGTCGATCACCAAGGAGGCGGGGATGCTGTGTTGCAACGCGTGTGTGACATCGCTCAATGTGTCGTAGATGTTGGCCGTATAGCCGAAGTAGCCGATCTGCAGCGCGAGGTCTTTGGCTAATTCGGTGTTGCTGCTCAGCAGGTAGATCAGCCGATGGTTGACGTACCGATCGGTGAGCTCGAACGGTTGCAGCACGGGCGTGGTGGCGTTGCTGGCGGGCCGTGGCCCAAAGTTCGTGAAGGTATGCTGAATATCGTTGTACGCCTGCTTGAGGTTGATGATGCAGTGTTTGATTTGAGAGGCTTGTTCCGAGGTTGGTGGGTAGGCGCGCTGGATCTGCGCTTTGATGGCGAGCTCCAGCATCCGCGCCCGTTCGCTGATCGTGGGCAGGCCGAAGGTAGCCCCCGAGCCTACCAAGTTGTGTGCAACCCGTTGTAGGGTGTGAGCGTGCTCAGGGTTCCAATTGCGCGCTAGCCCATACCAGAGCGAATCGATCTGCGTGATACGCTCTTGAATACGGTTGAAGAATTGTGTGCGCAGTTCGTTGAAGCGTTCATCGACTTCGGCGGTGGGCGTTTGCACGTGCTGGCGCTGCCACGAGGTGTTGATGGTGGCAGCTAGTGTCATGGGATCGAACGGCTTGGCGATCACGTCGAGCGCGCCGAGATCGCGGTACAGCGCGACTTCCTGGGGCTGGATCTTGGCGGTGATGAACATCACTGGCGTGTTGGCCATGCTTGGCAGTTCGCGCAACGCTTGGAGCGTCATCAGGCCGTTCATCCCCGGCATCATCACATCGAGCAGGATCAAATCGGGCTGAAAGACGGGTGCGACTTCTAATGCTTCTGGCCCTGAACTACACAACTGTACAGTAAAGCCACCTACAGCTTCGAGCGCGAGTTGGGCGATTGCTTGAATATCTGGTTCATCTTCGACAATAAGAATGCGATTAAGAGGGGGCCTGACCATGATTGCTTCCTAAACCTAAACAATGTTGTGATAATGGTATGCTTGTTTTGAAGCACAAAAAGGTTCGTTTGATAGTTTTTGGCTCCGTTTTAAGGGAATCTCGCTCATTCAATCATTTAGACGGTAAATGCAACCTAGTAGCAGTGTTCATGCGATACTAGGTCCATGCCTACTATCAAGACGTAAAAACGTGGTAGCAATCATTATACCCGGTTATTACAAAGATGTGATACCATTTCAAATCTAATATATTTAGTAGTGCCTTGTGAACTTGTTGCAGCTTTTGCTCCGCTAGCTGCTCCAACATCCTCCAAATCACCTATCGATTGGATATGCCGCGTTTGGGCGCGCCGAGCCATGGTATAATCCAAGCTGCGATTCCCCATAGCGAAGGCAAAAGGTGGTTATGCGCCTAGTTAGTTTTCACTACATCGATGGTTCTCCCCGTGCCGGTGTGCTGCTTGGCGGAATGGTGATCGACCTCGCCGCCGCTGCGCCACTCGTATTCGAGGAGAGCGAGGGTCAAGCCTGGCAGTTGATCGATATCCTACGCGGCGCCCCGGACGGTATGGGCCTGGATGGCGCTGCCGAGATCGCCGCTGCCGCACTCGATCAGCTTGGCATCACCAGTGCCGAGGAGTTCGCCGATGAGGGGGTGTCCGGCGGCTTTTCTGGCCCGATCACGATCGGCGGGATCGAGATGTTCCTGCCGCTCGATGAAGTGCGTCTGCTGGCGCCGCTGCCGCGCCCGAACAGTTTGCGCGATTTCTACACCTTCGAGCAGCACGTCGAAACCGCCTACCGCTTGCGCAACCGCCCTGTGCCACCCGCTTGGTACGAGTTGCCAGTCTTCTACTTCGGCAATCATACCGCCATCTACGGTCCCGACGCGGATGTGCCGCCGCCGCGCACCAAAGCGCTCGACTATGAGTTAGAGCTTGCCTGTGTGATCGGTCGGCCCGGGCGCGATATCCTGGAGGAGGACGCGGGGGACTACATCGCTGGCTATATGATTATGAACGACTGGAGCGCCCGCGACCTGCAGCGCGAGGAGATGACGGTCGGGCTTGGCCCTGCGAAGGGCAAAGATTTCGCCACCTCGCTCGGCCCCTGGCTGGTGACGCCCGACGAGCTTGAGGAGTTCGCGCTGGGTGACGACCGCTACAACCTGACGATGGTCGCCCGCGTCAACGGCGTCGAGCGGTCACGCGGCAATGCCCGCGATATGTTTTACTCCTTCCATCAACTGGTGGCGCACGCCTCGCGCGATGTGACGCTGGAGCCTGGCGATGTGCTCGGCAGCGGCACCGTTGGCACTGGCTGTTTGCTGGAGTTGACGGCTGGGCAAGGCCCCTGGCTTGAGGAGGGTGATGTCGTTGAGCTTGAGATCAGCGGGCTGGGTGTGCTGCGCAACCGCATAATGTAGCCCGAGAGGAGCAGAGATGCTTGGTGCGGGCTGGCATCATCCACGCAGCGCCAACACAAAACCATGGGCCGTTTATCGATGACTCGCAGCCTTGTGCTGCCCGTATGTTTGCTACTTTTGTTGTTTGTGGGCTGCACGCCCGCCGCCGAACCTACTGCGCCAACGCCTTCGTCTCCACCCGCCACGGTTGCGCCGACCGCCACACCCGTGCCGACTCCCGTCAGCACCGCCACGGCCAGCCAGTTATTCCAAGACTTTTTGGCACAGCATAGTCAGGTCAGCCGCCAACTGGGCGCGTCACGCGGCGCGCTGATCTGGCTCGATGGGCAGCCCGCGCAGTTGTTCGAGCGGGGCCTGCTGTCGGTGGATGCCAGCGGTGTGTTCAGCGATACTATCGAGACGCTGCCCGCCGAGGTGACGACGCTGAAACCCGCCTCCTGGCATGCGACCCTGAGCGCACCGCCGATTGTCGAGCCGCTGCTGCCGTTCACCATCACGCTCTCAGTGCCCGGTTACACTGGCCCCGCCGAACTGCGCTTGTACGATCAGCAACTGCGCCCGGCTGGGGTGTGGCCCGCCGAGATTCGCGATGGTGCTGCGATCATCACTGTTGAGGGGCGCGGCGCGTTGGGCCACCAGAGCGGGTTGCTGCTGATTGATGGCGAACTGGCTGGCGTTGCCCGTCGGCTGTTCGAGCTAGATGCGCAAACCACGGTGCAGACGGGCCAGCCGCGCTTCGATACGCTCTACCCGCAGATCAAGGCGTTTATGGAGCAGGATGTGACGGCCTACGAGCTAGATGGCTATGCGGTGCGCGGCTACCGCTCGCCCGACAACAACCTGCTCTGGCTGCGCGATCACACCTACCAGGCCCGCGCGTTTCGGTACTTCGAGACCGATATGACTAGCCTGATCGACGCGTTCCGGCGTGCTCAGCGCCCCGATGGTAGCTTCCCCGATTATCTGGCCCGTCCCGAACACCAAGTCGATTACAAGCGGCTGGAGGTGGAGGCCGATGTCGAGTACCTGTTCGTTCAGGCGGTCTACGAAGCCTGGCAAGCCACCGGCGACGATGCGTGGCTGAAGCAGAACTTGGAGGCCATGCGGCGTGCGCTCGCCTACACGATGAGCGATCCGCTGCGTTGGGACGCCGAGCTGCAACTGGTGAAGCGGCCCTACACCATCGACACATGGGACTTTGAGTACGGCCCGACTACGCGCGATCCCACCACTGGACAACCCGCGCCCCGTCACTGGATCGACGAGCGGACGATCTGGGGCATCTTCCACGGCGATAATACCGGATTAGCGTTTGCGTTGCGCCTGATGGAGCGGATCGAGCAGCGCGTCGGCGACAGCGAACGGGCCAAGCAGTACCGGGCCGCTTCGGATGGCGTGATAGAGCGCTTGAACGCGCTCAGTTGGAACGGCAACTTCTTCACGCATTTCGTGCCGTTGGAACCGTTCGATGTGCCCGGCGTGGACGAATCGCGCCAACTGAGCCTTTCGAACGCCTACGCCCTGAATCGCATGGTGTTGAAGCGCCAACAGAATCGGGCGATCATCGAGGAGTACTATCGGCGCGGCCAAGAGCGGGGGGACACCTTCGCCGAATGGTACAGCATCGATCCGCCCTTCCCCGCTGGCTCCTACGGCATGGCCGGGCGCTTGGGCGAGAACCCGGGCGAATACGTGAACGGCGGCATTATGCCGCTGGTTGGCGGCGAACTGGCCCGTGGTGCGTTCCGCTACGGCACCGAGCGCTACGCCTTCGAGACGCTGGCGCGCTACGCCGAACTGCTCAGCCTGACGGGCGAGAGCTACTTGTGGTACTACCCGGCGGGCAACCCGGGCAAATCCTCAGACGATACGCTGCCTACCGATGGCTGGGGCTCTTCGGCGATGCTCGGCGCGCTGATCGAGGGCGCGGCGGGGATCGTCGATCAGGCGTCGCGTTACCGCGCGATCTCGCTCAGCCCGCGCTGGTCCGCCACCGACGACGTGAACGAGGCGCGGGTGGTGGCCCGCTACGCCGCATCGGACGGCTACGTGGCCTACCGCTGGCAGCGCAAGCCGAACCAGTTGCGGCTAGAGTTCACCAGCACATCGGAGCAGACAGAACTGCGGCTGTTGTTGCCCGCTGGCGTGAAGCGCGCCGCCGAGGTGACGCTGGACGGCGTGCCGCAGGAATATGGGATCGAGGATATCTACGGCAGCCGCTACGTCGAACTAGAGGTGGCGCAGGGCAGCGGTACGTTGCTGGTGCGGTGGGAGTGAGGGCGGATGATCGCTCACAAAACGTGTCGTTTTCGCCGCGCGTCATTCCTCATTCCATAGGTTTCCACTTCCCTCGGAAAGGTGATGAGGATGCGCGATACCTCGCAGCGCGTCCTCATCACAACAAACGCAATGCGCCTGCGATAAACTGTGTTTCGCAGTGCAGCGATACCTCACTGATGGTACCCTCCAACACTTCACATTGGCCCTCCGGATCGCGAATCGCGATGTTGGGCTATCTAGTGATGTATGCTGAACGATGCTCTTTTGAGTTGTCCGGTTTTCCGATTGCGATTTTGTGATACAAACGGTATTTGCAACACTACAAATATTTAGGATGAATATTCGTTTATTTGCTTTTCGTCGTCGGTGTACGGTATAGTATAGAAGACAAAGATCGCAACTGAACCACTGATTGTCGCGCATTTGGAGGTATGAGTTTCCAAATGTTATCAATGTTGCGGTAAGTTGATTATTTTTAGCAAGAAACATAACTTGCAATAGAGAGATGCTATACGTGTAATTGTGGCTGATTTCACTGCAAACGAATCAATTACACGATCAACAGGTGTGAAATGGCCCATATCCTAGTAGTTGAAGATGATGAGAATATCGTGCGGCTGCTCCAGATCCGTCTTGAGCAAGTCGGCCACTCAATTACGGCGGTGATGAACGGTCGTGACGCGATCGCAAAGGCCCGCGAGCTCCTGCCGGACGTGGTGCTGCTCGATGTGATGCTGCCCGAGATGAACGGCCTGGAGGTTGCGAAGCGTTTGAAGCACGATCCGCTCACGAAGCATATTCCGGTCATTATGCTGACGGCTCGCTCGGAGGGCTCTTCGGTGATGGCTGGTTTGGATGCAGGGGCCAATGCGTATCTGGTGAAGCCGATACATTTCCCCGATCTCATTCGGCGGATCGAGAACTTCGTCAAACACGCCGCGGTGGTGTGATCCTTCTCGCTTAACAGGAATAACGGCGGTGGGCTACAAACCCGCCGCCGTTTTGTATGCCCCAAGCACGTTGCTTGTGCGCTAAATACGCCGATAGCGCGGCGCAATGCGTTCATCCTGCGCGACCTGTTCGAGATTCGCGATAGCAAGCTCGCCGCGCTGGTCGAGATACTCGATATGCGCGCCGATCTCCTCGATCGCCAGCAGGGTGTGGTACTCCTGCACGTGAGCATAGACGATCTGCGAGAGTTCGTGGATGGTGCGTGGTTCCGCGCAAGCCGTCAGGACGCGATCGAGTTTGCGGCGATGCGATGCCTCGATCTGCTCCACGCGGGCCATCAAGTCGTCGATCGGCCCTTCGTGTCCGCCGAGCGTCAGGCGGATTCCTGGCATGGCTGCGATCTGCTGAAGCGAGTGCAGATAGTGGTCGAGTCCAGTGGAGGCGGTGATGCTCTCTGGCGCCAGATGCGGCGTTGTGCGGGCCAGGATGTGATCGGCGCTCAACAGCACATCATCGATGTGCAGGCAGATCTGGCCGGGGCAGTGGCCGGGCACGTGGTAGATGCGGAATCGTCCATCGAGCAGGTCGCCGTGGCGCAGCGTCGTCGCCACCTCCACCGAGTGGAACAACCCCTTGCTCAAGCCGTACAGGCCCATCAGTTCGGCGTGGCGCTGCTGATCGACCCCGGCGCGCCAAAGGTAGCTCGAAAGCGCACGGCTGGTGAGCGTGAGCCGTTCCTCGTAGTTGATCAGCACGCGCCGATCAAATTCGTGCACTGCGATGGGCGCATTGGTAAGCGTGCGCACCTCGTTGAGGCCGCCGAAGTGGTCGATATGCGCGTGTGTGATCACGATGCGATCGAGGTCGGCCCAATCGATCGACTCATTCCAATCCTCGCGGAGCGCCGCCATACCGGCGCGCAGATACTCATTACTCTTGCCCAAGCCGCTGCCAGTATCGATCAGCGCGGCGTAATCGTCGGCGATCACAACATAAATATTCGCATCAAGTGTGGTGAATACGGGCACTGTGATGCTGTAAATGCGCGCGCCACCCGATGTATCGTAGCGCGTTATGTTGGAGGATGCCATATGTAGACCTCCTGATAGTTGAGGGCGTATTTCATCATCCGTGTAGTATATCTGCTGAGCGTCGGGTTGGCGCGCTGAGTTTGGAGGATGCTACGAGAGGCGTTGGAGCAACGTGCGTGCCGCGCTGGCGAGCGCGCCCAACTCGGCGGTTTCCGCCAAGTGAATGGCGTTGTGAAGGAGCGGAAGGGCTTGCGCGGCGCGCCCGAAATCGCGCTCGAACCGCGTAATGGCGATGGCGCTGCGGATATACTCGGGCAACAGGCCACGCTGAGCACTGGAGGCCAGGGCATGATACAGCAGGCGGCGCGCCTGAGCGGGCTGGCCACGCAGCGCCGCAATGCGCGCTAGGCCGTGCTGCGCGACCACTTGGACGAAGCCATAGATCAGTTGCGGCGAGTGGAGCGCGTGCTGTAGGCGCGTATGAGCGTTCTCCAGATCGCCGCGCTGGAGCGCAAGCAATCCCAAGCCAACCTCAACGCTGGCCCGATGCGATTGGAGTGCGGCGAGCGTGTTGAGTTGACAGGCCAGGTTGGTGAAGCGCGCTTCGGCTTCGTCAAGGCGATCATCGAGCAGCAGCAGGAACGCCTCGTGGATGCGGGGCCAGATGCTGGCCCACGCCGCCTCGGGCACACGCTCGGCCAGCGCGATGCTGGTGGCGAGCCATTCGTGGGTGGCGCTGCGCTCACCCCGCAGATCGTGCAGATGCGCCAATTGTAGCGCGCTGATCACGGCAACAGCCGCCTGCCCCGTTTGCTTGCCGAGCGTGTAGGCCTGATGCAGGCATGGCTCGGCAGCCTGAATCAAGCCCTGCACCAGCGCGGCCCAACCCACTTGAAACAGCGCGACCGCAGCCTCCTCCGGCCCAAGCAATGCGGGCAACTCGCTGGCGGGCGCGCCGGGTGGTGGCTCGACGGGCTGCCATGCTGCGGGAGGCGGAACATCGCCCGGTTCTGTGCCTTCGTTGGCTTGTAGCTCGGACACAGGTTGCAGAATACGAGCAGTACGAGCCAGCATATCTTGCAGCATCGGGATGGCCTCGGGGCGTTGGTTGGCGTGATCGGCGCTCAGTTGCGCGGCGCCAGCCAAGTCGCCCATCAGCGCCCGCAGCAGCACGAGCCGTCGTGGTGCGATCAGTGCGGGCTTCTGTTGGTGATGCGCGGCCCACTGCCCATAGCGCCGATCCGTCTCCAGCATGCCATCCCAATCGAGCAGCGCCTCGTAGGTGCGCAGGCGACCCGCAAAGGCCCGTCGCGTGATGTCGATGTCGGCGCGTGATCCCAGGCGCTCTGCAGCTTGCAGCGCGGCGTTGTAGTGCCCCAGCGCGGCTTGATACGCAAACCCCTGGCGGGCGTGATCACCCGCGATCGTGGCGAAACGCAGCACGGCGGCGTCGGCGCCTTGTCCCGCTTTCCCATAGTGCAGGGCGATCTCACCAGCGTGCTCAGGTCGTTCGCCGTGCAGTGCTTGCAGTGCCTCGGCGATCTGGCGGTGCGCGAGACGGCGGCGGGGCGAACCGATCGCGTCGGCCACAATCGAGCGCAGAAGGTCGTGGTCGATCTGGAGCCTGCCGTCGGGCTGTTCGGCCAGGAAGGTGCGTTCGAGCAGCAATTGGGCCGAGATCAGGCCGTTGTTGGGATCGAGTTGTTCGATCAGGTCGAGCGACACCGCGCGGCCAATCAGCGCCAGGCGATCGAGCAGGTCGCGGGCGGCGCTATCGAGGCGTTCGAGTTGGCCCAGCAGCAGGTCGCGGATGTGTTGAACGCTGGCCAAATTGGGCAACGGCACATCGGCGGGTAGCCTCGGCAGCAGCGTCTCCAGCGATGGCGCGCCGTGGGCTTCGAGCAGCGAACGCACGGCCACGCTCAGGAAGAGCGGGTTGCCTCCGGTGCTGGAGGCCAGGCGCGGGGCGAGTTGTTCGATCTGCAGTTTCGCGCTTGGAGCGAGTTGCGTCAGATAGTGCGCGACCTCGTGTTGCTCTAAGCGGGGCAGCACCAGCGGGCGCAGCAGCATATCGCGGCCCAAACTGCGCAGGAAGGCGTGCAGCGCCGGGTTATCGCTCAGTTCCTCCGAGCGGTAGGCCAGCACAATCAGCAGTGCGTGGCGATGCGCCACCCGCGCCAGTCGCCCCAACGCTGCCAACGTCGCCTCGTCGGCCCACTGCGCGTCGTCGTAGCAGATCAGCAACGGCGTCATCCGCGAGATCGCCAACGCCGCGCCTTGGAGGCCATTCAGTTGGCGGTTGCGCCGCTCGGCTGGCGGCACATCCGGCAAGATGGGCAGGTTGGGGAGGCGCTCGCGCAGCGCCGGAAGCAGATCGATTATCTGGGCCAGATCGGCCTCCGGCATGCGTCGCAGCAGCGGCTCGGGCGCGTTGTGCAGCAGCGCTCGCAGTCCCTCACCCAACGGCGCAAAGGGCAACTCGCGTTCAAGGATGGTGCAGCGCAGCCAGATCGTCTGCATCCCTTGTTGCTCAGCCAAACGGCGTGCCTCTTCGGCGAGCCGCGTCTTGCCAATGCCCGCCTCCCCTACCAACGCGACCGTGCCACCGTGGCGCTTAGTGGCATCGCTGATCCAGGTGCGCAACTGCTGAAGTTCGTGCGTGCGGCCCACGAACGGCGCGAGATTGCTGTTCGTGATGGGCTGGCGCGCATCGTTGCGCATCGGCGGTTGGGGCGGTGGCTCGTTCGTGATCTCGCCGCGCAGAATGGCGGTGTGGAGCGCTTGGCTCTGCGGCGCTGGCTCGGCCCCGAGCTCTTCGCTCAGCAGATGGCGGTACTGCTCGTAGCTGCGCAACGCCCCCGCCACATCGCCGCTACGGGCCTGCGCGCGCATCAGCACGCGGTAGAGCGGTTCGCGCAGCGGCTCGGTAGCCAATCCCCGTCGGGCCAACTCGATCGCGGCATCGTGCATGCCCGCCGTGCTCTGGAGTTCGGCGAGTTCGGTGAGCGCGTTCAGGTAGCGTTCGCGCAGCATCTGGCGGAGCGGCTGCACCCACGGGGATTCGTCGGGTTCGTCGGCCAGATAATCGCCTTGGTAGAGCGCCAACGCCCGTTCGAGGCGTGCGATGCGCAGTGGTGTCGTTTGCGGCGCATTGGAATGACTGTCGGTGAGCGCCAGAAACTGCTCGAAGTCGATCCACGCGTCGCTCGCGCTATTCCAGGCGTAGCCGCCCGATTTGGTGAGAATATAGCGCGATGAGGCACGCCCGCTGTTGGAATTGTCAAGCGTCTGGCGGAGGCTGCTGATCGCGCTGCGCAGTGTGACGGCGGCCACCTCACCCGTGCGCTCCGGCCAGAGCCAGGCGATCAGTTGCTCGTTGGGAACGCGGTTGCCGCGCGCCGAGATGAGGATTCCTAGCAATCGGGGGATGTGGCGCGAATGCCAACGTGTGGTTGGTACGGCCTGATCGCCATGACGAACGACCAAGGAACCAAGTAGGGCGATCTGCAATCTGGCGGACATGGTGTCACTACTTCTACCAGAGCGGCCAGTATCAGTGCGTCGTAGGGAATAGCAGACGTGATCGCGGTTTAGGCCCGATGCCGTTTACCGCGTTGTTGTCGCCCTCCTCGGGTTGGTTTCGCAACAGATTGAGCGGTTATCGGCTGAGCTTGAGCATCGGTTATTGATGCGCCATTGTGCGATGCGTGATGGACATCCTCGTCGTCTAGCGCTTTGTGTTCGTCGCGCTCGCTATGCGCACCTTCGATATTGTGATCGCGTCCATTGGCGAGCGCGGCCTGCCCGGCCTCGCGCTCGAGCCCATTGGAGAGACCATCGTCATTGGCGAGCGCGGCCTGCTCGGCGTTCTGTTCATCGTCGTTGGCCTGCGCAGTTTGCTCGGCGTTCTGTTCATCGTCGTTGGCCTGTGCAGCCTCATGCTCGTGGCCGTTGCTGGAAAGCACGATCGATTCGCTGTTCGTGTGTGAATCGAGCGATTGGGCCACCAATTCGATTTTGCCACAATTGGTGCAGACCCACACGACGGTGGTTTGCTCGTGGCCTTCGGTAGCACCAAGCGGCATGGTCAGGATACCGTGCTGCATAGGATTCGCTTGCATCAGGCTGTTGCAGCGCAAGCAACTGCGGCTGGTTGTGCCTTGGCGGAGCGGCTGCGAGTAGCGCAGCGGCGGGGGTGCGGACGCGGCGACCGACGTGCTGACGGGCAGAGTGCCGCTGCCGGAGACCGCGTAGTTGTACACTTGGAGCGTTTCGCGGGCGGCGCGCTGCCACGAGAAGCGCTGGGCTTGTGCTAGCCCAAGCCGACTCAATTCGGCGCGGCGGTCCTGATCCTCCCACAACATCTCGATAGCATCGGCCCAGAGATCGGCTTCCAGTGGCGGCACATAGATCGCGGCATCCCCGCCGATCTCGGGCAGGCTCGATGTTAGAGCGGCCAAGCAGGGCGCGCCGCAGGCCATCGCCTCCAGCAACGGCAGGCCGAAGCCCTCGTAGAGCGAAGGGTTGATGTAGAAGCGGCAGGCGTTGTAGAGCCAGCGCAGATCGTATTGGCCGACCGAACCGACGAACAACACATGATCGCCGAGTTTCAGATCGCGGGCGGTCTCGAAGATCGACTCATCGCGCCAACCGCGCGACCCGGCCAACACCAAACGATACGGGCGCTCGGGATGCCGATCGATGCAGATGCGCAGCGCTTGGAGCAGTGTAGGGATATTTTTGCGCGGCTCCAGTGTGCTCATAAACAGCATAAACGAATCGGCGGCGATGGCAGTTGAGCCGAGCACACGTGCTTCGCCTTCGCGAATGCTGATCGGATGGAAGATCGGTGCGGCGGCTTCGTAGATCATCGCAATATTCTCGATCGGGATATCGAGAAACTGGGCGATATCTTGGCGTGTCGCCTCCGAAACCGCGATCACTGCATCGGCGCGGGCCGCATTCTCGCGGATCTGGCCATAGTAGGCACGGGCCGCATCATCGAGGATATGCGGGTAGTGCATAAATGCCAGATCGTGGATCGTGACGACGGCGGGGAAGTTGCGGCGCGTTGGCGCAATAAAATCTGGGCAATGCAATACATCGGGCCGCGCCAGCATCACTTCAAGGGGCAACGTCCACTGCTCGAAACGGTGATGAGGCGGCGTAAAGACAGTCCGGCGTGTCACATTCGATGCGACAACCAGTGGTCGAAGGTGCTGACGGTGTTGCAGGCTCACAAATTCGTCATCGTGCGCAACTTCGGCCAATGCTGTCAGTAACTGGCGCGTGTATTGTGGAATGCCGCCTTGCCGATAAGCATTGAGACGAGCATCAATCGCGATTCGCATAACGCTTTCTGTGGCCGAATCACCAGGTTTGCTACTATGGTGTGGCGGGTTGGCGATGGGCGGCGCTGCTGTGTCGCACAGCGATACAACTTGGCTGTGCTACGCTTGACGAGATCGGGATCCCAGGCAGATAGGCCGTTCCGATAGCGAAACCAAGGCTATCTGAACTATGTTCATTATAAATCCGATACATTGTCGTCTGCAATATCAACGATCTGCCCATCGTAAGCAAGCCGCATGTGATGGGGAAGTTGGGCGTTGGCTGCAGTATGATCGATATCGTGATTCATATGAACAAGCAGTGCGCGGCGAGGTTGCAGTTCTTCGATGACCGCTTGGGCCTGTTCAAGAGAAAAATGATTCGGATGTGGTTTGAACTGCAAGGCGTTCAGCACGAGCAGATCGAGATTGCGCAAGTGTTCCATGGAAGCAGGAGGGATCATGCTAGCATCGGTAACGTACCCTAGCCGACCGATCCGAAAACCTGTGATCGTCCAGCTTCCGTGTTGAACTTCAAGTGGGAGAATCGTGACCCCTCCAATTTGGAAGGGTATTAAATGTTGAATTTCGATCAGCGTAAGTGCAGGGCGGGTCGAGCCATCGGATGTTTCGGCAAAGGCGTAATCGAAGCGACTACGTACGAAGTTGAGGGTCGTACGCGAGCCATAGATCGGGATGGGCGATTGCTGGGCGAAGTTGAGCGGGCGCAGATCATCGAGCCCTGAGATATGATCGGCATGTGCGTGTGTCAGCAAGATCGCATCGAGTTGTTGCAGGCCGACAGTCAATGCTTGCTGACGCAGATCAGGCCCCGCATCGAATAGCAGATTCAGCCCGGCAGTTTGGAGCAATGCTGATGTGCGTAGCCGTTTGTTGTGCGGATCTGGTGAAACGCAAACCTCACATCGGCAACCAATAATTGGCACGCCCATCGAGGTGCCAGTGCCAAGAAATGTTAATCGCATAGCTTCTGAACCATGCCAGCTTGTGCAACCTACACAATGCCGTTAATCAACGATGGTGAAATGAATAGCTGCTCATATGTCATTATAGCACGCTACATGTAAAAAAGTAACCGTGAATTTAGCGTTAAAAAGATCAGGTATTGTCAAAAAACGATACGTGAATAGAGTTCCACTGAGGATAACGCCCCACGCTCTTGAAGCATACAAGAGAAGAATGTTGGGCTTTCTGGAGCTTAGTGTACTAAGTATTCCTGCATGCAGTGGTTGCAGGTGATCTCTAGCTATGCTATAATCGGCCTCCGAATTGTATATCGGGAAACACTCATCGCGAGGGGCTGAGGGACTGGCCCAGTGAAGCCCAGCAACCACAACAACATGCGTTGTTGGAAGGTGCTAATTCCTGCAGCAGCGTGCTCTGTGCGCGTTGCTGAAAGATGAGAGGTTAGGATAGGAGCCTCTCGCTTGGCGAGTGGCTTTTGTATGACAACAGCAGATACATACAAACACATCTGGTGGGATGATGGAGCGCTCTTTTTGCTCGACCAGCGACTGCTGCCGAACCAAGAAGTTGTAGTGCGCTGCGGTACCGTCGAGGAAGTTGAGCGTGCAATCAAGACCATGGTTGTACGGGGTGCACCAGCGATTGGCTGCTCGGCTGCGTATGGCATGGCTATCGCAGCCGCTGATGCTGCACACCCAAGCGCTGCCCATCAGGACGCGCAAAGCGTGCTTGCTCACCTCGAACAGGCGAAGCGCCTGCTCGATGCTTCTCGCCCAACCGCAGTCAACCTCGCTTGGGCGACCGAACGGATGTTGACGGTTGCACGACAGACAGTTGAGCAATCTCCCTCAATCTCTCCTCAGGAACTTGCCCAACGCCTCCTCGACGAAGCTCGATCCATCCAGGCCGAAGATCTGGCCATGTGTTATGCCATGGGGCGTTACGGCGCAGATCTCATTCCGCCTGGTGGCCGTGTGTTGACGCACTGCAATGCTGGCGGCCTTGCTACTGCAGGCTATGGCACTGCACTTGCCCCGATTCGCACAGCCCACGAGCAGGGTCGCCCGATTCACGTGTATGTGGATGAAACACGTCCCTTCTTGCAGGGTGCCCGGCTCACCGCTTGGGAGTTGCATCGGGCGCGGGTGCCGCTCACGCTCATTACCGATAATATGGCCGGTTATTTCATGCGGCGTGGCGATGTTGATTGTGTGATTGTCGGCGCGGATCGAATCGTCGCAAACGGTGATGTGGCCAACAAGATTGGCACATACAGTTTGGCAGTGCTGGCTAAGGCGCATAACATCCCCTTCTATGTTGCAGCTCCTTCCTCCACCATCGATCTTTCGTTACCAAATGGTGATGCTATCCCGATTGAACAACGCGATTCGGCTGAGGTAACGCGTATCGGTAACCATGCCATTGCGCCGGAGGGCGTTACGGCAGCGCATCCTGCCTTCGATGTAACGCCGAACGAGCTCATTACGGCCATTATCACAGAGCGTGGTGTCGTTTACCCGCCGTATGCCGAGCAATTGCGTTTGGTGATGCAAAAACAGCCGGAAAACGCTTGAGTTGCAAGCAGTATACTCAAGCGTTTCCGGTGTTTATAACAAGCGTATAGTGTGTCTATGGGTTTGCCGATCGAACCAGCGTGCTTGCCGCTGCTGCTTGGCAGCCTGCCGCACTGGAATACCGCTCAAGCGCTAGAATTATCGCGGCGTTATGCGGGGAAGCTGTTGGCCTGGCCTCAGTTGCCCGGTCGTAGTTTCCGCGAGCAAAACTTTGTGCAGAGTGCGATCGGTTTCCCTGGCCTTGTGATCGATATGAGCCAAAGCCGGGTCTATGTTGATCGCAAGGCTGCCGAGCGTGATCTCGATCGATTGGCATTGGCGTATCTCAAACATGATCTGGAGTACGCTGCACTCTCTCCCGAGGATGCTGCAAGCTTTCAAGAGTTGTTGCGTCAGGGCGAGCATTTGCGCCAAGCGCTGGCGTTGAAAGGCCAGTTGATCGGCCCGATTAGTTTGGCGACCTACCTTGTCGATGATTTGCAGCGTCCGCTGATCTACGATAAGGTGCTTCGCGAAGCGCTCTGTCAGCATCTCTATTTGCGTGCTGCTTGGCAGGATGCGCGCTTAGCCGAGCGGGGCCTGCCAACGATCATCTGCATCGATGAGCCTTTCCTCGAAACGGCAGCATTGCCATTTTTGCCATTAGATTGGCAGGAAATGCGCGATCAGATCGATGAGGTGTTGAGCGGAGTTCGTGGTTGTAAAGCGATTTTCGCTGGTGGCGCCGTCGATTGGCCTGCCGTGTTCCAAACGTCGGTCGAGTTAGCTATCGCCGATGTGTATGAACATGGCCAGCATTTTGTGGACGCCGCTGAGGACTTAGTTGCTTTTCTTGAGCGCGATGGCATGGTGGGGTTGGGCATCATCCCAACCGACGAAGTGGTATTGCAACAGACCAGCGCTTCGACTGTGGTTGAGCGCCTAGCAGAGTTGCTAGGAACATTGGAGGCTCGTGGCGTCGCGGTTGAGAAGCTGTTGCGACGAGCGGTCGTTTCTCCGAGCAGTAGCTTGGAGTGGCTGAGTATCGAGGCGGCAGAGCAGGCGCTTCGGTTGCTCGATGAGGTCTCGCATATGTTGCGTGACCTGTATGCGTTGTCATAATTGTCTTAAGGATGCCAGAACAGCTCGCTCTTGAGATTGCGATCATCGAAGTTCTGCGCTCCTTCCATCGAGAACAAGGAGTCTATCGTGCGGATCGTCGTCACCGGTTCAATGGCCTACGACTACATTATGAACTTTCCTGGCGACTTTAAGGATCATATTCTGCCAGATAAAGTTCATATGCTCACGGTCAGCTTTCTCGTCGATTCCATGCGGCGAATGCGTGGTGGTGTAGCGGGTAATGTCGCCTATTCGTTGGCGTTGCTCGGCGAGCGCCCCTTGGTCGTGGCGACTGTCGGCCAAGATTTTGGCGAGTATCGCGCATACATGGAGAGCCAGGGCATCGATACATCGGGGATCGTCGCGATCGAAGATGAGTTTACCGCTTCGTGCTTCATCAATACCGATCGCTCGAACAATCAGATCGTTGCTTTCTACACTGGTGCAATGGCCCACTCCAAGGAGTTGTCGCTGCTCGATCTTGGTTTGGGGCCAGATGATTTGGTGTTGATCTCACCAACCGACCCCGAGGCGATGAATCGCTATACCGATGAGTGCCGCCGCATGGGTGTGCCGTTCCTGTTCGACCCGGGCAAGCAGACGCCGCGCTTGGAGACCGAGCAGATCCTCAACGGTCTGAATGGCGCCAGCATCCTGGTCGGCAACGACTACGAGTTCGCGATGCTCGCGAAGAAGATCGGGTGGACAGAGGAGCAACTGATCGCCAGCGCTCCGCTCACCGTGATCACCCGAGGTGGCGAGGGTTCCTCCATCTACCGCCAGGGCGAAGTGATCAACATCCCAGCTGTGCCGCTCAAGGAGATCGCCGACCCAACCGGCGCAGGCGATGCGTATCTGGCGGGGTTGGTGTTCGGTCTAGCCCGTCAATTGCCGCTTGAGGTGACAGGTCGCATTGCGGCCCTCACCGCTGCCTACGCGATTGAGCAGCGTGGCTGTCAGGAGCATTTCTTTACCCGCTCCGATTTCGTGGCGCGCTATACCGAGACGTTTGGCCCTGAGTCCGCCATCGAAATCCTTGAGGAGGTCGATGTTCATTCGTAGGCTTGTTTACCCTTAAGCGGTGGACATACCGCTTCGACATTCGTCACCTTGTGGGGAATAGCTATGCAGTGGGGTGTCATCGGCACGGGTTGGGTGGCGCAAACATTTGTCCAAGCTCTGCAGGAATCGGCCACCGAACAGGTTATTGCGATCGCGAGCCGTGAGCTTTCGCGCGCGACGGCTTTGGCGTCACAATTCTCCGGTACCCGTGCATACGGGAGTTACGCCGAACTATTGGCTGATCCCGATGTCGAAGCGGTATACATTGCTATTCCCGATAACTTGCACGCTGAGTGGGCGATCGCAAGTATGCGGGCTGGCAAGCACGTGTTGTGTGAGACTCCGCTAACGGTGCAGGGGTCCGAGGCCGAGGCAATGTTTGCCGTGGCCCGCGAGCAGGGCGTGACGCTGATGGAAGCTTCGATGTACCGCTTCCATCCCCAAACACGCAAACTGCAAGAGTTGCTAGCGAATGGGGCCATCGGAACACTGCGCCTGATTCAGGTTGCCTTTACGATCTCTGCGATCGATCAGGCCGATAGGCGCTTCAATTCTGCCCTCTCTCAGGGCGCGCTGCTCGATATCGGGAGCTATGCGATCAATTTTGTGCGAATGATCGTTGGCCAAGCGCCGGATCGGGTGGCGGCTGCGGCGTATTGGGCACCTTCCGGCGTCGATGAGACGTTGGTGGCTTCGCTTGAATACGCGAACGGCTTGGTGGCGCAGATCAGTTGCAGTCTGAATGCTAGCCATATTCATAGCGTTCGCTTGATCGGCAGCTCGGGCACGATCGAGTTGGACGAGGCGTTCCTGCTGCCGCTCGACCGCCCTACTCGTATTCGCATACGACACGGCGCTCAGGGCAGTAAGGTGGAGGAACTGAGCATCCCACCCGCCAATTCCTACCGTTTGGAGGCGGAGGCGTTTGGTCGTTTCGTCACGACCAAATATTACGCTCACGATCTGCCCGAGATGCCCGAGGTCGAAACGCTCGACAATATCGCAACGATCGAGGCATTGCTTCAGGCGGCGCGTGGGTTACCAGCAGGAGCTCAAACTATGGAAGCGCGTCAGTGCTCGGTGTGTTCTGGTGCTGTGCGACCAGTGGTGCTGATCGAGGATCATGGCCCTACCATCGGCGAACAACCATCTGCCGTTGCACCTGGCCAAGCACAACGCTCGCTTGGTATCGTTTACAATGAGCATTATCCAACTGAGGCAACTGCCTGTACCAAGTGCGGGCATATTGACTTATGGGTTGATCCCGAATGGGTTGCTAGTCTGAAGTAAGGTATTGGGAAGAGAAGCCGTTGAACTTGTTCGTTAGCTTGTTCTGCGAACGATTACCTTTTGCCATGTCGCGACGGCTTTTATCTTCATCACAATGAGGAGTGGACACTTGACTGTTAATTACGACATTAAAGACATCGGCTTTGCTGAGCATGGCCGTAAGCGCATCGATTGGGCCGAGAATGAGATGCCGGTGTTGCGCTTGATTCGCGAGCGATTCGAGCGCGAGCGCCCGCTTCAGGGTCTGCGCATTGCGGCTTGTCTGCATGTGACAGCCGAAACCGCTAACTTGGCCCGCACGTTGGCCGCTGGTGGTGCCGACGTGGTGTTGTGCGCCTCCAACCCGCTCTCGACGCAGGACGATGTCGCTGCCGCGTTGGTCGCCTACGAGGAGATCCCTGTGTATGCGATCAAGGGCGAGGATAATAACACGTACTACAGCCACTTGAAGGCGGCGCTCGATCACAATCCTCAGATCACGATGGACGACGGCGCCGACCTTGTGACCGCCGTGCTCAAGCAGCGCCGCGATCTCCTGAAGGATCTGATCGGCTCGACCGAGGAGACCACCACTGGTGTGATCCGCCTCAAGGCGATGGCCAAGGACGGCGTGCTGGAGTTCCCGGTGATTGCCGTGAACGACAGCGACACCAAGCACCTGTTCGACAACCGCTATGGCACGGGCCAGAGCACGCTCGACGGCATTATCCGCGCTACCAACGTGTTGTTGGCTGGCAAGACCTTCGTGGTCGGCGGCTACGGCTGGTGCTCGCGCGGTATTGCTGATCGCGCACGCGGCTTGGGCGCAAACGTGATCGTCACCGAAGTTGATCCCATCAAGGCTCTTGA
The DNA here is from genome assembly GCA_937988885.1 of uncultured Roseiflexaceae bacterium. GTDB lineage: Bacteria > Chloroflexota > Chloroflexia > Chloroflexales > Roseiflexaceae > CALKHR01. Next base: position 172,085 of record CALKHR010000080.1, read on the forward strand.
GGCCGCGATGGACGGCTTCCGCGTGATGCCGATGATCGAGGCGGCTCCGCTGGCCGATTTCATCTGCACCGCCACCGGCGACATCAAGGTGATCGACGGCGAAGACTTCGCCGTGATGAAGGACGGCGCGATCGTCTCGAACAGCGGTCACTTCAACGTCGAGATCGATATCCCCGCGCTTGAGGCGATGGCGGTCGAGAAGCGCCAGCCGCGCCCATTCATCGATCAGTACATCCTCAAGGATGGCCGCAAGATCAACCTGCTGGGCGAAGGCCGCCTGATCAACTTGGCGAGTGCCGAGGGTCACCCCAGCGCTGTGATGGATATGTCGTTTGCAAACCAGGCGCTCGCTTCCGAGTTCCTGCTGACCAACAAGGGCAAGCTGGCGAATGGTGTGCACGCGCTTCCCAAGGAAGTCGATCGCGAGATCGCTGCCCTGAAGCTCAAGGCGATGAACATCACTATCGACGAACTGACCGAGGAGCAGGCCCACTACCTCTCGTCGTGGGAAGAGGGCACCTAAACAGAAGGCGCGCCAATCTGCTCCTGTAGCCTCGCGCCTTCGCCTGCGTGAACGCTTGGCTCGGGGAGATTGCCACGTTCTGCCGATAGCTACGTCAATAAGCGGAAGGCGAAGCTCGCCACGTTGCTCGCCTTTCGCTTACTGCTATGAACAGTATTGATTGACAACCAGACCAGGAGTCGGCTAATGTCAACCTCATTTATGCAATCGCCCCAGCTGTTTTTCAGCTCTGAGTCGGTAACCGAGGGGCACCCTGATAAGCTGTGCGACCAGGTTTCCGATGCGATTCTGGATGCCTTCCTCGCGCATGACCCGCGCGCCCGCGTGGCCGTCGAAACCGCCACCACCACTGGTCTGATCGTGGTGATGGGTGAGGTCACGTATGCCAAAGGCTATATTCCGATCGAAGAGATCGTTCGCCAGACCGTCAAGGAGATTGGCTATACCGACGCCAGCTATGGCTTCGATGCCGATACCTGTGGCGTGATGGTGGCTATTCACGGCCAATCGCCCGACATCGCCCAGGGCGTGGACAAAGCGCTCGAAGTGCGCGATGGCAACGTCTCCGACGAGGAGATCGACACGATCGGCGCTGGCGACCAGGGTATGATGTTCGGGTTCGCCTGCAACGAGACCCCCGAGCTGATGCCGCTGCCGATCGCATTGGCCCACCGTATCGGGCGCAAGCTGTCGCAGAAGCGCAAGGATGGCTCGCTGCCCTACCTGCGCCCCGACGGCAAGAGCCAGGTGACCGTCGAGTACAGCCACGGCAAGCCCGTGCGTATCGACACGGTGTTGGTTAGCAACCAGCACGCCCCCGAGATCAGCCAAGAGCAGATCCGCGAGGAGTTGATCGAAGAGGTGATCAATACCTGCGTGCCCACTGAGTTGCTCGACTCGAAGACGAAGTACTTCGTCAACCCGACCGGGCGCTTCGTGGTGGGTGGCCCGATGGGCGATAGTGGCTTGACTGGCCGCAAGATCATCGTTGACACCTATGGCGGCATGGCTCGCCACGGTGGTGGCGCCTTCTCGGGCAAGGACCCGACAAAGGTTGACCGCAGCGCTGCCTACGCCGCCCGCTATGTGGCGAAGAATGTGGTGGCTGCGGGCTTGGCCGACCGCTTCGAGCTGCAGGTGGCCTACGCTATCGGTGTGGCTCGCCCGCTCTCGATCGCGATCGAGACCTTCGGCACCCACAAGGTCTCCGAGGAGCTCATTCAGAAGCTGATCCTCGAGCACTTCGACCTGCGGCCCGGCGCAATCATCCGCGACCTGCGGCTGCGCCGCCCGATCTACCGCAAGACTGCGGCGTACGGTCACTTTGGCCGCGACGATATCGAATTGCCGTGGGAGCAGACCGACAAGGCTGCTGCGCTCAAGGCTGCGGCTGGTCTGTAGGCTCTATTGGTCTAGCGTTCTCAACGAGTGCGGTGAGCGATCACCGCACTCTTGTGATCTTTTTGGGATTATTACAGCTAATTGCACAACATAAGAAATACACCGGGCCATCCCGAAAGATAACCCGGTGGAATCCTGCCAATATTTCAGCGCTTAGCCGATAAAGCGCCACCAGGCAGCTTTATTGCATGACCTGATCGGAGGAAATGTTTCACCTCGACTAAGCGGGATGATTTTTTCCTCGTTTGTTGGGGCTGGAGTTGTTGTGCCATTGATGTAGCGTACAAACTCATACCGACCAGTATATGGTGCGGTATCTCCAGTTTTATAGAGGTTGTTTGGGGTGGACATTAGAAACCTCCTATTGCTACTTTATCAGGATTGTGATAAAGTAGACAAGGTATTACTAATACATTGAAAAAGACCACTCGTGAAAGCCGCCAAGCATACTCACGAATGGTCTTTTTCTTTTCGAACGCCTTTGAACGGGGAGCCATCTTGCTTCACATCCATGAATCGTCCATTTCCTGTATTCCGTTTGACCCATTGCTGTGTCTTTGGATGCAGTGTCTGTGAACGACCCGTGACTGCGCCAATGCGTCCGCCGCCCTTCGCACCATTTTTAGCCATACTTCTCACCCCCTCTCTTATTGGAATAAATGTGCTATTGTAGAGAGTATATCATATCTCGCGAGACGTGTCAATATTATCATTATGTATTTAGAGGGGCATTAGATCTTATCAGGTCCTCATGGTTCACAATGGTTCAAGCAAACTATATGTAGTATGTTGTCAGCGATTTAATAATTTACATATTGTGGATTGAAGTCTGTATTCTAGAGTACGATATAGATTTGATAAGCTTTCAGGCATCAGCAAGCATAAAAAATCTCTTCTACGTAGAATGTAGCCTGACTAATCTAGAGAATGTAAGTCTGACTCATAAACCTCCTATGCCTATAATGCCTCCCCCAAATCTTGGTACAGCTGCTCCAAATCCACCAATATGCCACCCGCCTCCTCTAGCAGTGTTCGAGCAGCGGGTGTTGCCCCGACCCGCGCAAATAACGCAGGTATTACTCGCCAACCTTCGCCACCTTTTGGCAATGCCGCGACAGTTAACGGTACAGTTCGTTCCAATAGATCGCGCACCACTTGACGTTCCACTGTCGTATCGCCCCATTTGCACTCGCCTACTAATATGACCCGCTCACGCCAGCTTACCGCCACCACATCGGCCTGCACCTGTCGGCTCCAATGACTGCCGATTACCTCTGGTCGGAACGACAATGCTCCTCGCATGCCTTGCCGTAATACCCACGTGCGAGCCAACTCCTCCCATGCTGTCATTCCCACAAACGCCCGTAATCCAGCCTGTATTTCATCTAGGACAAGATCTGGTTGATAAGCAATTTCGGCTTGGCGTGGACGCAAAAAACGGAAATAGAAGCGATGAAATGGATCGCTGAGATGGTAACGCCCTTGTTTTGAGCGGTGCTGCAATGCCAATGGCACCGTGGCAGGTACACGGCGTTCCACGAGTCGTAGTTCCTGCAATACGTTCAGATACTTAGTCAGATTTGTCGGCGCAGTCAGCGTTGCATTGGCGATATCCTTGAGCGCATGGGCACCCTCACCAATCGCATTCAATACCGTCAAATACGTACGGACATCGCGTACCTCGTCCGAGAGTAGTAGCTCGATCTCTGATAGTGCTACACTTGCAGGTGCTAAAATTGCTTGGCGAATGTTCTCGCTCAACGAACGAGCAGGATCAAACCACTTCAAATACTGCGGTACGCCTCCAACCATTGCATACAATGCTACTTGCGCATCAGGCTGCCAATTTGGAAAGAATTGACGCAACACCTCGAACGGAAATGGTTGCAGAAGATATTGCGCTGTAAGTCGTCCAAAGAGTGGCGTTTGCTCCTTCAGAATGCTTTCCATTGTGCGAATATGAGAGCCACACAGTACAAGGAGCAGATTAGAATGTTGAAAGTGAATATCCCAAGCGTACTGTAATGCCGAAAGCATCGCTGGATCGCTTTCAATCGCCCAGGGCAACTCATCAAGCACTAAAATGCGCCGGTCATCGCGAATAACCGCAGCTACTTCGTCCCATAGATCCGACCAACTTGTAAAAGTCGGTGCATTCGAAGTTGCTGTTCGTCCTCGGATCGCTGCATAGAGTCTGCGTCGCTGAAGGTCTGCAGGCTCTTTTTGAGCCATCCAATATGTCCATGTCAAACCGCTCTGGCTAGCCCAATGGCGCAAGAGTGCCGTCTTGCCAACCCGTCGTCGTCCATAGAGCAGAAACAGTTCTCCACCCTGTTGCCGCTCCTGAATCCGCTTGAGCATCGCTAATTCGTCAACTCGATCAATAAACAACATAGCCATCTCCAAAAGATACATCGCTACAGTATTATACTGTAGCGATGTATCTTTTTGAAACCCTCCACCTCCCTGCAAGCAACCACTCAGCAGCCTCTCACGTCCTTCTTATCAGCGAAATGCTACAATAAACTTCACATAACAGACGCTGTGGAGGCGCGATGGCTCCTCAACGACTCAACCAATCGAATCGTCCCTTCTGGCGCATCCTGCGGTGGATTGGCCGGATTGTCGCGCTGGCCTCCCTGCTCCTGCTGCTCGCGGGCCTCGCGCTCTGGTTCAGCACGCCCCTGCCCACACCCGAGCGCTTGCGGGCCAACGCTGCCATTGGCAGCACCCGCATCCTCGATCGCAACGGCCAACTGCTGTTCGCCGCCCCCGATCCGCTCAGTGGTTGGCGGCGCCCGCTGCCCCTCGACGAGATCCCGCTGACGCTGCGGCAAGCCACCATTGCCATCGAGGACCGCGGCTTCTACAGCAATGTGGGCATTGATCTGCGCGGCATCGCGCGGGCGGCCTGGCTCAACCTGCGCAGCGGCGCTATTGTCGCGGGTGGCTCCACCATCACGCAACAACTGGCCCGCAACTTCCTGCTCGAACCGCACCAGGCCCAACAACGCGTCTGGAGCCGCAAACTGCGCGAGGCCGTATTGGCGCTCAAACTCACCGCCAACTACGAGAAAGACGAGATACTCGCGCTCTACTTGAACCAGACCTACTACGGCGGCATGAGCTACGGCGTCGAGGCCGCTGCCCAGCACTTCTTTGGCAAACCCGCGCGCGACCTCGATCTCGCCGAATCTGCGCTGCTGGCCGGGCTACCGCAGGCGCCGTCGCACTACGACCCCCTCAACGATCCCGCAGCCGCACAGGCTCGCCAAGCGTTCGTCCTCGACGCAATGCTCCAGCAAGGCTACATCGACGCCGAACAACACGCCGCAGCGCTCGCCGAACCGCTCCAGTACGCCAACAACGACGCAACAATGCGCGCCCCACACTTCGTCACCTACGTGCTGGGCCTGCTCGAAGCCGAATTCGGCCCCGACACGCTCGCGCGGGGCGGCCTGACTATCACCACCACGCTCGACGCCGACCTGAACGACGCCGCCCAACGCAGCCTACGCCGCCACTTAGCGCAGTTGGCCGACCCGCACAACGGTGAGCCCGACCACCTCGCCCGCAACGGTGCCGTCCTGGTGCTGGAGCCGAGCAACGGCGCGATCCTCGCTATGGTCGGCAGCCCGGATTTCGATAACCGCGCCATCCAAGGCCAAGTCAACGCCGTGTTAGCCCGACGCCAACCCGGCTCCGCTATCAAACCGCTGACCTACGCCGCCGCCCTCGAACGCGGCTGGACGCCCGCCAGCATCCTGTTCGACGTGCCCAGCAACTTCGTTACTAACGAAGGCCAACCCTACTCGCCTCAAAACTACGACAGCACCTTCCACGGCCCACTGCTGCTACGCGAGGCGCTGGCCACCTCCTCGAACGTAGCCGCCGTGAACCTGCTCGACCAGATCGGCATACCCGCCCTGCTCGATATGGCCGAACGCCTCGGCATCGCCAGCCTGCTCGAGAACAGCGGGCGCTACGGTCTCGCGATCACCCTTGGAGGCGGCGAAGTGACCCTGCTCGAACTGACCAGCGCCTACGCCTCCTTCGCCAACCAGGGCCAGCGCGTGCATCCTACGGCCATTCTCGCCATCAGCGATGCGAACGGCCAGCCGATCGCTTTGCCCGAAGCGCCGCCCAGCACCACCGTGCTCAGCGCCGATATCGCCTACTTGATCAGCGACATCCTCTCCGATCGCTATGCCCGCAGCCGCGCCTTCGGGCTGGGTGGCCCGCTTGAGATCGACCGCCCAGCCGCCGTTAAGACGGGCACTTCCACCGATTGGCGCGACAACTGGACGCTCGGCTACACGCCCGATCGCGCCGTGGGTGTGTGGGTCGGCAACGCCGACGGTAGCCCCATGCGCGACGTGACTGGCATCAGCGGCGCAGGGCCGGTCTGGCACGAAGTGATGCTGCTGGCGCATCGTGGCATCGCGCCCAAGCCCTTCGAGCGGCCCAACACCATCGTCGAAACGACCATCTGCGCCGCGAGCGGCCTGCTGCCCGGCCCGTACTGTTCCGGCACTCGCCAAGAACGCTTTATCGAGGGCACGCAGCCCACCCGCCCCGACGACACGCACATTCCTGTGTACATCGACCCGCGGCGCGATTGCCGCACACCCGCAGGCTACCCGCCCGAGCACACGATTCTACGCATTTATCGCGTCCTGCCGCCCCAGGCCGAAGCGTGGGCGCACGAGCAGGGCCTACCGCAGATCCCACGCGAGATCTGTCCGCCTTTGGCCGCCGAAACGAGTGGGAACAGCGCGCCGAAGCCCAGCGCCGTGCCCATGCCGAGCACCGCGCTCGCCCCAGCTGTGCTCAGCCCGGCCTCCGGCGCGCACTACGTCTACAGCGCCGACCTGCCACCCGAGCGCCAGCGCATCCGCCTGCGCGCCCAGGCGGGCATCGGTGCGCGTAGACTGACTATCTACCTGAACGAGCAGCCGTTGGCGCAGTTCACCGCGCCGCCCTACGAAACATTCTGGACCATCACGCCGGGCACCTATCGCCTCGTGATCGAGATCGAGGATGAAAACGGCCAATTGCACCGCAGCGCCGAAACGCACTTCAGTGTGAGCGGCCAGCAAACCAATTAGCCGCCACGCCACTGCCAAAGCTCGCTATTGTAGTCAGAAGAGCGCAGCCGCAGCCTCATAGCCCGTCGCTACGGCACATCCCCCACAAAGGCAACGTGTGGTACGCAGCTCGTATGGCATTGGCTGCATACAAGCGCTAAACCGAGGAGGAACGTATGCCTACATTTGGTGTCGCTACGGCAGTCTTTCAGGGGAACCGCATTTTGCTCACCAAACGCAACGACTTTGAGGTCTGGTGCCTGCCCGGCGGAGCGATCGAAGACGGCGAAACGCTTGTGGAGGCTGCAGCCCGCGAGACTCGTGAGGAGACGGGTATCGAAGTTCAAATCACGCGATTCGTCGGTATGTACACGCAACTTCGCACTCACGAAACCTTCCACTTACTGACCTTTGCGGGTCACCCGATCGGCGGCAACTTGGATCCTGATCCCAAGGAAGTGGTTGATATCGGCTACTTCGAGCGCGACGGCTTGCCTACGCCGATGCTATTTGGCCATGGTCAGCAGATCGCGGATGCTTGGGATGGCTGCGTTGGCACCGCCTACCGATACCAAGTCCACATACCGCCAGAATGCCAAATCTCGCGCAACGACCTGTATGCGCTGCGCGACCGCTCGGGCCTTAGTCGCCAAGCGTTTTATCTTCAAATGGTGCAACCAATACGACTCGAATCTGATAAACGGCAGATACCTCCAGATCCATAGCTCTGAAACGGACCCTCCTCCAATAACGTCGTAGTAAAAGTATTTGATACTTTCAACTGGTATGAGCGTAGCGACTAAACCCAACGTCGTAGCTTTGGAGAAGGATATATGCGACAAAACCTACCATCTATCCGTCCTCGATACCTGCTGATTGTTGTGCTAATCGGCCTCCTGGTCGGCGTGAGCATTCCGACAGGGCCGTTGTTGATATCTGGACCGCGTTTGCTTGAGGCGACACCCGCAGATCAGGCCAGCGATGTCAATCCGCAAGCGCCGCTTCAACTCGTCTTTGATCAGTGGGTCAATACCGAATCGCTCAGCAAAGCGATCAGCTTCAACCCGCCCGTGGAGTTCACCGTCGAGCACGCCGAATCGCCGAGGCCATGGCGTTCGGTGATCAACGTGGTGCCGAGCGGCGGCTTGCGCTACGGTCAGCGCTACACACTCACGTTGGGTGCGGGGGTGCGCAACCTGCTGGGGCGCGCAACCGCCGAACCGCAGTCGTTGGCCTTCGCGACCTCCAACTACCTGACGGTGGCGAAGATTGCCCCAGTCGAGCGCGCCGAACGAGTGCCGCTGCACACGCCGATCACCATCAACTTCGGCGCGCCTGTCGTATCCCCGGAGCAGGTCGCCGCTGCTGCCGAGGACCCAACCCTGGCCGCTCAGTTGCCGGGCAGCGGCCAAGATCAACCGACGCTGCTCACGTTGGATCCGCCTGTCGCCGGTGTGGGGCGCTGGCTCTCGCCCACGATGTACGGCTTCTACCCGACCGAGCGCTTGCGGGCCGCCACGGAATATCGGGCCACGCTCACCGACGCGATCAGCACCGACGGTCGCGCGCAACTGGAGCGACCGCTGACTTGGAACTTCATCACCGAAGCGCCGCTGTTGCTGGGTACGCAGCCCTTCGACGGCGCCTCGGATGTGCCGGTGGACAGCGTTGTCGAGGTGCAACTCGACCCCGATGTGGACGTTGATTCGGCGATGGCGCACTTCGCCCTGGCTGACGCCAGCACGGGAGAGGCGGTGGAGGGCACCTTGCAGCCCTCCGACAGCGGCTTCCTGTTCAAGCCCGCGGCCCCGCTGGCCCGCAGCGCGAGCTACACCGCCACGTTAGCGCCCGGCATCCAGACGCGCAACGCCAAGCCGTTGAACAACCAGTCGATCGATTGGGATTTTACCGTGATCGGCGATCTGGAGATCGATCAGGTAGAGCCGCGCCCCGATACGCAACAGGTCGCCACCGATCTGCCGCGCATCAGCGTGCGCTTCAATCACCCCGTTGTGGCCGTCACCACGATCAGCCAGCAGCAACAGGTCGCGTCGTTCACCATCGACCCGCCGATCGCGGGTGTGGGCAGTTGGCTCGATACCAGCACCTACGTCTTTTCGCCCACCGAGCGCCTGATGGCCGCCAAGGATTATCGCGTGACGGTTGCCGCCGGACTCGCTGACCAGACCGGCGGCGTGCTGCGCGATTCCTACGAGTGGAACTTCCGAACCGCCGCCCCACGCCTGATCAAGACTTCGCCATCCAACGGCTATTTGCAGATGTCGCCCAATCCCGTTTTTGAGTTGTACTTCGATCAACCCATGAACGAGCAGGATCTGCGCGACTTCACACATTTGCGCAACAGCAACACTGGCGAGGAGATCCCAGGCACGATCTCGTTTGAGCATATCGACGAGCGCGATTTTGTCTACGATCGTGAGGCGGATACGTGGCGCGCCTTGCCGATCGTGTTCAAGGCCGTCTTCACGCCGACCGTCACGCTCGAACGGGGTGGCTTCTACCAGATTCTGGTGGACATGCGAGCCCGTGCTGCCAACGGTGGCGCGTTGGAGGTTGCATCGGGCAGTTCGTACGGTGTCGCGCCGCTGCCTGCTTTAGAGAGCATCGACGCCAACATCTTCGGCTTATCGCCCTTCGAGCCTGGCCATATGCCGCTCAGCTTCGATTTCAGCACCAACATGAATTGGAGCTCGGTCTGGGAACATCTGCAGATCACGCCGAGCGCCACCGATGTGTACACAAACGGCTTTGGTACGACGTTCCAATTGAACTTTGCGACCCAGCCCGAGACGGAGTACCGCATCACGTTGTTGCCCGGCGCGCGCGATGTGTACGGCGTAACTATCGACACGGAGCACTCCTTCACGTTCTCCACTACCGCCATGCGCCCGCAGGTGATGCTGGCCCCCTCCCGTCGTGTGGGTGTCTACAGCACGTATACGCCCATCAGCGCCCCGTTGCAGCATGTGAATGTGGAGCGCGTCAGCTATCAACTCTATCAACTCGATCCCGAGCAAGTGCCAACGTTGCACCTCAACACCGACGATTGGCAGGAGTTCGTGCCCGATCCCGCCAGGTTGCAGCGGGAAGGCGAGCTTGAACTGACTGGTGAGCGCAATCGTTACAAACTCACGCCGATCAATCTCGGTGAACTTGCGGCGGGTGTCTACCTGTTGCAGGTGGAGAGCCCGAACGGCCCGAGCGATAAGCAGTTGATGGTCGTCAGCCCCTATGCCATCACATTGAAGCGGAGCGCCGAGCAGCTGTTTGTGTGGGTGGTGGATCTGGGTAACGGCAAGCCCGTAGCCGATCTTCCGCTGACCGCAGTGGCGTTCTCGTACGATGACCAGGGGCGGTTGCAGCCGATGGATGAGCCGCGCTTGCTTGGACGCACCGCCGCCGATGGCTCGCTGCTGGCCGATTTCAGCGTATCGGCGACCTACGCGCCGATCTATGTGTCCTCGGCCGCTGGCGAGCAGTTCGTGTTGGCGAGCTCCCATTGGGATCGCGGCATCAGCGGCTGGGAGTTCGATTTCCCGATGGATCTGTCTGGGCAGGTCTTGAGGGGTAGCATCGTGACCGATCGCCCGCTCTACCGCCCTGAGCAGAACGTCTACATTCGTGGCGTGTTCCGCCTCGATAACGATCTTGATCTGCAGTTGCCAGCCGCTGGCCAACGTGCGCGCCTCCTGGTCGATGATCCGTTTGGCACGACCATCTTATCGACCACGCTCGATTTGAGCGAGTTCGGCACGTTCAACACCAGTTTGCCATTGGGGAGCAACGTTCTTCCTGGCTACTACGATATGTACGCGCGGTTGGACGATTCGCCGAACGGACAGGTGGTGTACGGGCAGTTCCAGGTGGCCGAGTACCGCTTGCCCGCGTTCGAGGTGAATGTGGTGCCCAGCGCCGCCGATTTGATGCCGGGCGAAGAGTTGAAGGTGCAGGCGACCGCCTCCTACTACACGGGCGGCGCGGTGGCCGATGCGCCTGTGCAATGGCGCGTGATGGCCTCGCCGCTCTGGTTCAACCCAGCCGATCACGCTTCGCCAGGCTGGGGTTATTCGTTCGGCGATCCCGACGACGCCTCGGATTGGTATCGTGGTGACAATCCCCGCGCAGAGTTCAAGTTGTTGGCGATGGGCGAGGGACGTACCGATGGGCAGGGGAACTTTACGATCTCGCAGGCCGTGAACCTGGAGCAATCCATGCAGGGCCGCCGTTTGGAGGTCGAGTTCGACATTACGGATCGCGATGGTCAGAGTATCACTGGCGCTACGGAGGTGCTGCTGCATCCTGGCGATGCCTACATCGGCCTGCGCTCCAAGAGCTATATCGGCCAAATCGGCCAGCCGCTTGATATCCAGGTTCAGACGATCGATCCGCAGGGCCAGGCGATCGGGCCGCACACCTTCGATGTGCAACTCTACAAACGAGAATGGTTTGTGGTGCGCGAGGATTTGGGTGGCGATGGCTTAGGCTACAGCGTCAGTTACACCGATACGCTGGTTTCGCAATCCTCCGTCACCACCGATGCGCGGGGCCGCGCCGATGTGCAGGTGACACCCACCAGCGGCGGTCTGCAGCGCATCGTGGTCGAGGGGCGCGATAGCGCGGGCCACCTGATCCGTTCCAGCATCTTCGTGTGGGTGGGCGGCGAAGGGGCCTTCTGGGGCGTCGATAACAGCCTTCGTATGGATCTGATCGCGGATAAACGCGAGTATCGCCCTGGCGAACAGGCCCAGATCCTGATCGCTGCGCCGTATCCGAACATGAGCGCCTTGGTCACGGTCGAACGGGGCAATGTGCTCGAACATCGCGTGATGCAGTTGCAGGGCACCACCGAACTGCTGCAACTGCCGATCACCAAAGACTTCGCGCCGAACGTGTACGTCTCGGTGATGCTGATCAAATCGGCGAAGGGCAGCGGCGATCTGCCCGACATGCGGATGGGCATGGTCGAGTTGGTGGTGTCGAGCGAGCAGCAGCAACTGAACGTGAACATCACACCCAACACCACGCAGGTCGGGCCGCGCGATCAGATCACGTACTCCATCGAAGTCACGGATCACACGGGCAAGGGCGTGCAGGCCGAGGTGGCGTTGGCGCTGGTGGATAAAGCCATCTTGGCGCTGGCCGACGATAGCAATCCAACCCTGATGCAGGTCTTCTATCGCTGGCGGATGCTGGGCGTGAGCACCGCGCAATCGCTCACCGAGTTCGCATCGCGGGTGGTGCTCCAGCCCGAGGCGAAGGGCGGCGGTGGCGGTGGCGGTGTTGGCGGCGGGGAAGATGTACTTGCTCGCCAGAACTTCGCTGGCACGGCCTACTGGAATCCGTCACTGGTCACCGATCAGAACGGCAAGGCGAGCGTCACCGTGCAACTGCCCGACAACCTGACCACGTGGGTGATGCGCGCTTGGGCCGTCACTCCCGACACGCTGGTCGGTCAATCCGAGACCGAGGTGGTCGCCTCACGACAACTGCTGGTGCGCCCGACGCTGCCCCGCTTCCTGACGATGGGCGATCAGGCACAGTTGCAGACGGTGGTGCAGAACAGCACCAACGCCCCGATCAACGCGACCGTGCGGCTGGTGTTGGGAGGCGACGCGGCTACGCTCAAGGCGAACGGGCCGCAGAGCCAGGAGGTGCAGATCCCCGCGAACGACACCGCACTGCTGCGCTGGCCCGTCGAGGCTGTTGCGGCGGGGCAGGCGGTGGTGCGCTTCGAGGTGACGGGCGGCGGCTTGCAGGACATCGTTGAGGTGAGCCTGCCCGTGCAGCGCTTCCTCACGCCCGAGGTGGTCGCGAGCGCTGGGCTGGTGCGCAGCGGCACGCCGCTGGTCGAGACGCTCGCCCTTGAGGCGCGTCCCGGCGAACTCGAACTCGTGCTCGAACCGTCGTTGGCGGCGGGGATGAGCGACGGCTTGAGCGTCGTGGAGAACAAGGCCTTCGATTGCACCGAGGCGACCGCGAGCGCCATCCTCTCCAACGCCGTGAGCTATCGGCTGATGAGCCAATTGGGCGATGCCGATCTCAAGGCGCGCTTGGAGCAGAACCTGACCCGCGACCTACAGCAGTTGATGCTGCGCCAGAATCTCGATGGTGGCTGGTCGTGGTGCGCCTCCTCGACCAGCGGCGAGCCAAGTTCGCCCTACGTCAGCATCTACGCCGTTCAGAGCCTGGTAGAGGCGCAGCGGGTGGGCTTCACGGTTGCGCCACAGCGCTACGCCGATGCGCTCGATTACCTGAGCGAGGCGCTCAACGACGAGTTGCGCATGCCCCGCGATACGGAGACCTCGATGCGGGCGGCGAGTATTCCGAACCTGCGCAGTTATGCGCTGTTCGTGCTGGCCGAGGCGGGCAAGGCCGACCGGGGCCGCGCTGTGACGCTGTTCGATCAACGGCATCGCTTGCAGGTCTATGGCAAGGCCTACCTGCTGATGACGCTGCAAACACTGGGTGGCGAGCAGCAGCGCGTCGATACGCTGATCGGCGAACTGATGGAGTCGGCCTTCCTGACCACCACCGATGCGTACTGGCGCGAGCAGCGCATCGATTTCTGGGCCATGAGCAGCGATGATCGCAGCACGGCGCTGGCGGTTCAGGCGCTTGTTCGCAGCGACCCGAATAACTTCCTGATCCCGAACGCCGTGCGCCATTTGATGGGTGCCTCGAACGTGCAGGCCGACGCGCCACGCCTGCATGCCCGCACGACCCTCGAATGGGCCACTATTCTGATGGCGCTGGCCGAGTATCTGCCGCAGACGGGCGAACTCGACGCTAACTATAGCTACGAGGCCGCGCTGAACGGCTCCACGCTCAGCAAGGGCGATGTAAACCGCCAGAACGTGACTACGCCGATCCGCGTGCTGGTCGATCTAGCGACCCTCAGCGGGCAGCAGAGCCAGTTGCAGATGCAGCGCGACGGCGAGCCAGGGCGGCTCTACTACACGCTGCGGCTGCGCTACACCGAACCTGCGGCGCAGGTGCAGGCGCTCGATCGGGGCATTGGCGTCGAGCGTAGCTACGTGGCTGTGGATACCGCCACGCTCTCACCGACGGGCGAACTGGTGCGCGAGGCGCTCCTGGGCGACGTGGTGCAGGTGCAGCTCACCCTGACCGTGCCCGAGGATATGCCCTACGTGATGGTCGAGGACATGCTGCCTGCGGGCTTGGAGGCGCTCGACTCCAGCCTCAACACAACCAGTGCAGCGGCGCGGGAGGACTTCGAGCAGACCGACAGCGAGCTGCCTGGGTGGTGGTTCTTCACGCACAGCGCCGTGCGCGACAACCGCGTGTCGCTGTTCGCCTACGAACTGCCCAAGGGCACGTATCAGTACACATACTTGGCGCGCGCCACCACGCCGGGTAGCTTCCAGGCACTGCCCGCCACCGCGCATCGCATGTACACGCCCGAGGTGTTTGGCCGCAGCGCGGGCGCCGAGTTCACCATCACACCATAACGTTGTGCTCCATCTGGCTCAACGAGCATTCGGAAACGACCTTCGGCGCATAGCTGAAGGTCGTTTCCACACGAACGGCTAAGGGCCACAACGGCAGATCCCTTATCTCGTGATAACAGATGTGGCAAGGAAGGCTTATTTAATCTGTGAAATCTGTGGATTGAATCTACTGTTGAAGCACAAGTTGTGCTCGGCGGAACACAATCAGCGTGCGGGCTTGGCCCAAATAGGCGCGAGCCTGCTCGAAGTACACGCTATCGTAGCCTTGGCGATCCAGCCACCACTCTACCACTAGATCGGTGCCGAGATCCAGCCCCAAGCCCTGCGCCTCTTGCTTGATGCGCGGCTGAGTGCGCTTCCACTCAGCAAAACTGATTCGGAGGGGCCGAAAGACCTGAACACGGTAGATCGGCGCGCGCTGCTGCAAGCCGAGCAGCCGTGAGATGCCCGTCAGCGCCGAGGAGTTCTCGAACAGCGGCAGTCCGCGCCCCGCCGGAGTGCGGTCCTGCATATCGTAGCGGGCCAGTTGGAACATGCCGGGCAGCACACCCTGACGCGCCCACGCCTCAGCCTGCGCGGCGGGCATGGTTCTGATCGTCTCGTCGAAATCCGAGACGCGTGGGACGCGGGGCGGTGCCATCACCTGGATTTCGGGGATGGGCTTGATCACGCGCTGGTTGGTGCTTGGATCGACCCACCACGCTCTGACCACCTCCATCGGCGCATCGTGGTTCGTGCGGTAGCGGAAACCGCGACGGCTGCGGCCTTCCTGCGCCTCGGCCTGAGCGTGCAGGTGCACATGCAAGTGCAAGCCTTGCCCGTAGCCCTTGGCCGGAAACCAAACCCGTTCGGTCTCGAAGTGGTAGAGCATGCGGTTTCCGGGCCGGGGACTAGGCTCGATAGGACTGGCTTTCCATCCCTGCCCGATCAAGCCGCTCCAGCCGCCAACCACTGCCCGCAACGGCGCGTAGATCGCGATCACATCGCTGGCGCTGGGCGGATGGTCCTGAAACCACAATCCTGGCGGGATCGCGCCTGCCGTGGGCAAGCGAGTAGTGCCGCCGATTACGCTCTGCTCCACGTTCGCATTGCCCAAGCGCACGGTGGGCACCGAGCGGGGCGTTGATGTTGGGATCGGTGTTGGGGGCGTCTGCACAACTGCTGGCTGTTCGGGTTGCGCTTGATTGGGACGCAATACCTCACCGCCACACTCGATGCAGTAGCGCGGCTGATTGGGCGGCAGCGGGGCCCCACAATGGCGGCAGAAACGCGGTGTACGTGTAGGTGGCGATGTCATGTGCTGGTCGCTCCTTGACCCATTCCAATGCCATTATACCACTGCTTAAAGCCAAAACGCAGGTTGGCAGCATCGCTGACCAAACACGGCTGCGTTGTGTTCGGTTTTATACGTACCAACTCGCTATAATGAACAATACACGAATCGGTATGTAACAGGCGTTGAGGAGGCTGTATGTCCCGCGAGATTGGTGTTGGTTTGGTGGGTTACGGGGCGATTGGGCGCGTACACGCGCTGTGCTACCGCATGCTGCCGTTGATGTACCCCGACCTAGCGTTGCAGCCGCGCATTGTCGCGGTGGCCACGGGCAGCGAGCGCTCCGCCGAACGGGCGCGCCGCGAACTGGGCGATCTGCTCGTCACCACCGATCTCGACGAACTGCTGGCCCATCCGCAAGTCGGCATGGTCGATTGTTGCGCGCCAACCGGCGCTCACCTGCAGATCGCCCAAGCGGTGCTCAACGCCAATCTGCCATTGTTTTGTGAGAAGCCGCTGGGCGCGACCGCGCAGGAATCGCAGGCGCTTACGGCATTGGCGCAGCAGCGCGGCGTGGCGGGTGGCCTGAACTTCCACTTTCGCGCCATCCCCGCCCTGCAGGAGGCCCACAAGCGCATCGCGGCAGGCTTGCTCGGCGAGATCTACGGCTTCCATATGCGCTACTACCGTGCGAGCAATCTCAAAGCCGATCGCCCGCTCACCTGGCGATTCGTCGGGCCGGGCAGCGGCGTGCTGGTCGATCTCGGCTCGCACCTGATCGACTTGGTGCTGTGGCTGCTGGGGCCGATCACAAGCGTATCGGCGCACCTGCGCACCATCGTGCCGGAGCGCCCCGGTGCCGATGGGCGACTCGCTCCGGTCGAGAGCGACGATATTGCGTGGCTTCAACTGGGACTCGCCAACGGCGGGCGCGGCACGCTGGAGGCTTCCAAGGCGGTGCCCGGCGCCGCCGACGATCTGCGCATCGAGGCCTACGGCTCGGCGGGCGCGCTGTTCTTCGACACGCGCAATCCGAACGTGATTGAACTTGCCGAAGGAACCCATAGCCCAACGGGTGGAGTACGGATTGCTACCTTCAGCCGCACACTGCCACCCGCCGCGCTGCCGGGAGCCGAGACATCCAGCGGTTGGCTCCAGTGGCATGCGGCTTCGATTGCGGCCTTTCTGAATGCGTTGGCGAGCGGTGCGCCACCACAACCAAGCCTCGCCGATGGCCTTGCGGTCGATCAAGTGATCGACGCTGCTCTCCGTTCAGCGAAACAGCAAGGTCAAGACATTCCCATGCCAGATGTGGCGTGATACAATGCCCAGCATACTTTTTGGAGGATAAAGACTATGGCGGAAAAAATAAAAAATCACGAAGCAGCCTTATTGCAATCGCTCCGCAGAGTCGAAGAACAGAGCGTGTCGCTGCCGAGCGAGCACGAGCGACACCAAGCCCTGGCCGATGCGGCGAAATCGGTGAACCTCGCGCCCGATCGCATCACGATCGAGCGTGTGCGCGAGCACCCGTATGTGCGGCCCTTCCTCGACGCTGCGAATCAGAACCTGATGCTGCTTGGCTATACCGAACATGGTCTGCGCCACGCTGGCTTGGTGGCTGCAATCGCCGCGAACATCCTGACACGCCTGAACTACCCACAACGCCAAGCCGAACTCGCCGCGATCGCAGGCCTGCTCCACGATATCGGCAACCTGATCAACCGTGAACAGCACGGCCAAGCCGGAGCCCTGTTGGCGAAGGATATTCTGCTCAGTATGGGCATGGACATCAATGAGGTGATCACGATCATCGGCGCCATCGGCAATCACGAGGAAGAGCGCGGCCACGCCATTAGCCCGGTTGCTGCCGCCCTGATCCTCGCCGATAAAGCCGATGTGCATCGCTCGCGGGTGCACAACACCAATCGCGAGAGCTTCGACATTCACGATCGGGTGAATTACGCCGCTACGCACTCGTTCTTGCGCGTCGTGGCCGAGACGCAGCGAATCACGCTCGAAATCACCATCGACACCTCGATCGCCTCTGTGATGGACTATTTCGAGATCTTCTTGTCGCGTATGATTATGTGCCGACGGGCCGCCGAATTTTTGGGTTGCCGCTTTGGCCTCGAAATCAACCAAAGTATGCTGGTGTAGCGCTGGGCCGAAAAAAGCGCTGTTACCGCTCTGCGCAAGCAAAACGGCGACAGCGCTACCAGTCACTCCTGCGAGGGCTACGGCCACAACCCCGGCATCACTTGTTCCACAGTTGCGCCAACAACTCGGGATCAATATTCCCACCGCTGATAATCAAGCCGATCCGCTGCACGTGAGCGGGCAGGCGTCCACTCAACGCCGCTGCCAAAGTCACAGCCCCGCTCGGCTCGATCACCAACTTCATGCGCAGCAGCGCGAAGCGCACCGCATCCAGGATCTCCTGCTCGCTCACCGTCACGATC
The DNA here is from genome assembly GCA_937988885.1 of uncultured Roseiflexaceae bacterium. Taxonomy (GTDB): domain Bacteria; phylum Chloroflexota; class Chloroflexia; order Chloroflexales; family Roseiflexaceae; genus CALKHR01. The sequence goes on from CALKHR010000080.1 coordinate 190,321, forward strand.
TCCGATACGTGCTCCTGCACCACCGGGAACGTCAGCGCGCCGGGCTTCACGATCCGCAAGCCATCGGCCATCGTCGCGGGCGGCGGAATCTCGATGCGCTCGCCAGCCGCCAGCGAACGCTGCGTATCGTTGGCATCCTCCGGCTCCACGCCGATCACGGCGATCTGCGCGTTTTTGCCGTGCGCCGCCACCGCCGTGCCGCTGATCAAACCGCCGCCGCCGATCGGTGCGACAACCGCATCGAGATCGGGCACCTCCTCCAGCAGTTCGAGCGTCGCCGTGCCCGCCCCGGCCATAATCTGCGGGTGATCGAACGGCGGCACCAGCGTCAACCCTCGCTCGTTGGCCAACGTGCGCGCGATCGCCTCCCGATCTTCGCGCAGCCGATCGTACTGCACCACCTCCGCGCCGTAGCCGCGCGTGCCAGCCACCTTGATCGACGGCGCATCGCTCGGCATGACGATGGTTGCGGGCGCACCCAACAACTGCGCGGCCATCGCCACGCCCTGCGCGTGATTCCCCGAAGAAAACGCCACCACACCGCGCTGTCGCTCAGCCTCGGGAAGCTGTGCGATCGTGTTGTACGCCCCCCGGAACTTAAACGAGCCGCCGCGCTGGAAGTTCTCGCACTTCAAAAACACCTGGCGACCCACAAGCGCGTTCAGCGTGCGCGATGTCACCACAGGCGTCGATTTCGCAACGCCTCGCAGCCGCTCGCGCGCCGCCTGCACATCTGCAAACGAAACAGTGTTCGACATCTTCAAACTCCTCATGTATGCCAGATCCGGGCGATCATTCACACGATCAACGCATGCTGCATTGTAGGCCATAGGAACGAGGCTGAAAGCGCTCTACGTGCAGCGCATCCAAACTTCCCTATCATAACCGAGGGTTGAACATTCAGCGAGGGCCAAAGCAGCATTGAGAAGAAGGACAAAACACGATAGCTGAAGCAGCGTGGGGAATGCAACGAAAGTACGGCGAACACGGTATAATACTGAAACGTATTCAGCTATCTCAGCCCGAACAGCACCAATAATGACAACACTACCCAAACCAACCAAAGCCGACCTGATCGCCGCCAACAACCGCACGATCCCCGATGTGATCGGCCCCAACTTGCGCGTGCTGTTCTGCGGCATCAACCCGGGCCTGTATTCGGGCTACACTGGTCACCACTTCGCTCGTCCTGGCAACCGCTTCTGGCCCACACTCTACGCGGCGGGATTCACATCGCGCTTGCTCAAGCCCGCCGAGCAGGACGAACTACTTGCCAACGGCTACGGTATCACAAACCTAGTCGAGCGCGCCACCGCCACCGCCGCCGAGCTCTCCGCAGAAGAACTCGCCGCAGGCGGCCAACGCCTCCGCGCCAAGATCGCCACCTTCCAGCCACGCGTGCTGGCCGTATTGGGCATCACCGCCTACCGAACAGCGTTTGGCCAACCACGCGCCGTTCTGGGCGAACAACCCGAACGTCTGGGCACTACCCGTGTATGGGTGCTGCCCAATCCCAGCGGCCTCAACGCACACTACACCCCCGCCGCTCTGGCAGATGTCTTTCGCGCATTTCGCACAGCAATCGAGGACTAGTGGTATCGCGTTTCAGGTCGCCTGGCTTCCTATGGCTCTTCGTCAAAGGAGCAACCAATGGCAGCCAAGCAGAAAAAACATCGGTTGCGCACCCGCGCCGCCTTCGCCACACCACTAGCAGATCTTGGTTTCTTTCCACTTGGCCCCGATGAAGTGTGCGATCTGCGCAACACGCCCATTCAACAAGCGTTTCTGAAGCGCATCGAATGGCAACAAGAGCAAGAAATACTGCACCTTCGGCACGCCACCAAGGTGGCACAACGGGCCCTGCGCGAAGCGCTCTGGAATCTTCACGAAGCGGTTGAGCAGACCAAAGCCGAGATCATTGCACAATTCGGGCCAGATTCGCCCGAGGCGCGCATGGCCTCCACCGTACAACTCCCCAAAGCACGGCCCATCACACGCCTGCGTGCTCGGCCTGGTCGTCCCATTAATCAACGATAGCCTCAGAGCAAGCGCCTTTTAGTTTGGTTGAAAGAAGCGCAACCGCCGCCTGAACGCCAGTCGCTACGGCATGCGGCCCGCATCCGCAACGCAGTGCAGAGCGCTCGTAGAGGCGCTGGCGCGCCGCTCGCGCAAACGCCTCTCAGCCGCACGGACTTACGGCAACACCGAGGCTGATTCCTGTGCCGGTTGTGCCGCCTGGTCCGTCTGCCAATGCCGCCACGACCACCAGAACAGCACCGCCTGGATGGGCGCAATCAGCCACAGCACCGCCCAGAGCGAAGCTAACGAAGGGGCGATAAGCTGCATCGCCAGGTAGCCCAACCCCACAAACAACCAGTTGCCGACGCCGCTGATCATCAACGGCAGGCGCGTATTGCCGATGCCGCGCAACGCCCCAGCGTAGACGTAATGGATGCCCCACAACGGCATCACCAGCGCAATGACCCGCAGCGCATCCACGCCCACCTTCAGCATCTCGGGATCATCGGTGAAGGCCAGCATCACATACTCGGCGAACACCAGGAACACCACCAACAACACGCCCATCCAGATGATCGCCCAGCGCAGCGCGATCTTCGCGATCAGCGGTGCCTCGTCGAAGCGGCGCGCGCCGATCGCCTGGCCCACCAATGCTGTCGTCGCCAACCCGAAACCCACGCCCGGCAAGAACGAGATCGACGTGGCATTGATGATCACGCGGTGTGCGGCGAGCGCTGTTGTGCCCAACCCCGCTACGATCGGTGTGAGCACCGCGAACGAAGTGATCATCAGCAACTGCTCGAAGGCGGCGGGCAAGCCGATGCGGAGAATATCGTTCAGCACCTTGAACTGCGGCCACCACAAGCCCGTACCGCTGATCCGCACGCCGTTGCGGCCACGCCAGAGCACCATCACCAACAATACGGCGCCGATCAAACGAGCCAGGAAGGTCGCCCACGCGCTGCCCACCGCGCCCATCGCGGGGAAACCCAAATGACCGTAGATCATCACGTAGGCCAAGCCCACGTTGATCACATTGCTGAGCGCTGTGACCAACATCGGCGTGCGGCTATCGCCGATGCCGCGCAGCACGCCACCGCTGATGATCGAGGTGGTGAGCGCGACAATCGTGCCGATCGTGACGTTCAGGTAGTCTTGCGAGATCTGGGATACATCCGGCGCGAGGCCGAACAAGCCCACAATGCTTGGGATGAGCGGAATGCCCACCACCGCCAACGGAATCGAGACGAGCGCACTCCAGATCAGCGTCTGCCGCGCGATGCTGTTGGCCCGCGAGAGATCGCGCGCGCCGTACGCCTGCGCCACCAACACCGAAGCACCCACCGACAACGCGCTCAGGGCCGCGATCAAGATGTAGATGATCTGGAGCGCTGTTCCGACGCCAGCGATCGCCGATGCCCCTAAGCGGGCCACCAGAATCGTATCGACGATGCCGAGCATCGTTTGCAGCAAGTTTTCGCTGATAACTGGCCAAGCCAAGCCCAACACACGGCGTTGAAGTTTCTTTTCCGCTGGCACATCGGGCGATGTACCTTCATCGTCCGCCATGTTCGACAAATGAGAAGCGTCTATTGGTTCCATAATCACCAGGGCCGAGAAGTTGCCTAAAGAACGTGTGCAAGCTCAGCCGCGCCTCAAGCGCGCCCTACCTTGTGGCAAGAACGTGGAGTGCTATGCGGCCAGTTCACCACTTTTAGACCCCTCCCTGCGATAACACGGCGAATACACAGGGTACCTATTTACTTTACTGCTGTTGTTTCCACGCCTCCAGATTCGCTTCGATCTGGGCTTTGTGAAGTTGATCGTGGTCGCTGAGAGCCACGAGCGCCTCGGCGATCGAGAGTTGGCCACGTGTGGGGTGCACACCCGTGCGCGCAAGCTGAGCGGGTCGCAGCACCCGCACCTGCTCCAGCAATTCTTCGCGACGCTCGGCCAGCGTGATCAGCAGGAAGCCAACCTGTTTGTTTTGATAATCGCGTTGACGCACGAGGTTATTGTCGAGCGGGGCGAGCTTGGGGTTGTCGGTCGATAGCATTTGGCGGATGCGGGCCAACCACATCACCTCGGCTTCCACCAAATGCCCGAGCACCTCCACGACCGACCATTCCTCGGGGGCCGGGCGAAATCGCAGCGCTGGCTCACTGACACCTTGGAGTTGTGCTTTGAGCGCGGGATGAAAAGCTTCTAACGTTGCGATCTGCGCCTTCAGTTGCACTTCGTCCATATGACCTCCTATCTTGTTGTAGCGCATTCATTATACGTGATGCTCATAACGTGTATAATAGCCATTAGCCTGTGCGTTTTATGTGTTATTTGTGTTTAATTCGCTTGCTAACCTGCTATAGTGCAGCTTTTTTGCTACTCCGTCTACCTACCTGATCTTTCGTACTGTTCGAACACCTTCGGAAGTAGGAGATCAATGCGCTCCATCGCGCATACTATCGTGTTGGCTTCAACATCATGAAAACCTTCGAAAGTGGGAAATCGATGCGCACCTATCGAATCATGCTGACTGGCCTTGGCAATGTTGGGCGAAGCTTTTTGGAGCTTGGGCTTTCGCAGGCGGAACTGCTTGCGAAGGTGTACGGCATCCAATTACGTGTAGTTGGAGCGGCAGATAGCGGTGGTGCTGCGCTCGATGAGAACGGCCTCGATCTCGCCACACTGCTCGAAGCCAAGCGCGCGCGACGCAGTGTCGCCACGCTGCCTGGCGTGGGTCGTCCGGGCATGTCGGCAGTCGAACTGACGCAGCAGGCTCCTGCCGACATTCTGCTCGAATCCACGCTCACCAACTTGCAACACGGCCAACCGGGCCACGATATTATCCGTACTGCGCTCAACCGCAAGATCGCCGTTGTGACGGCCAACAAAGGGCCGTTGGTGTTGGCATACACCGAACTGAGCGAACTTGCCGAGCGCATGGGTGTGGGCCTGCGCTTTAGCGCGTGCGTAGGTGGCTACTTGCCCACCGTGAACATCGGGCGGCGCGACTTGGCCGGCGCCACGATCACCCGCATCGAGGCGGTGCTGAACGGCACCACACAGGGCATCCTGCGTATGATCGAGGCGGGCCACACCTACGACGAAGCGTTGGCCGAGATGCAGCGGCGCGGGCTTGCCGAGGCCGATCCCACGCTCGATGTCGAGGGCTGGGACGCCACGAACAAAATCATCATCCTGGCGAATAGCGTGTTGCGCCGCCCCACCACCCTCGCCGATGTGCAGCGTGAGGGCATCACGCACCTGACGCGTGAGGTGCTGCAAGAGGCGCTCGCCAAGCAGACTCGCATTGTGCTGCTGTGCTTGGCCGAGCAGGTCGATGGCGACTATCGCTTCAGCGTGCGGCCCACGGCGTTGCCGCTCGACCATCCGCTGGCCCGTATGTCGGGCGATGAGATGGGCATCGTCTACTACACCGATATCGGCGGGCGCACCAGCGCATCCTCGGCGGAGCGTGGCCCTGGACCCACCGCCGCGGCAATGCTGCGCGACCTGATCGACTTGGCGGCGTAGCGACGCGCTGCGTTGCTGAGCGGTAACGCCTGAAACAGAATCGACCTGTCTGGTGGGCATCTCAGCGTGAGCATGCTGAGCACCAGGCAGGTCTTTGTGTTCATCGTCTATTCGCTGCGTTTGCGTCGAATCCGTTGTGTTAGCCGCGCATCGAGCGGCGCGCGTTGTGGCGCGCAGCGCCATACCTGTCCGAGCGCGCACACGTTGTGCACGACGTTGTTTGCCCGCAGCGACGGGCGTTGGGGTTGACGACGTGGCCCCTTCTTCCCAAAACAATAGCAGGTTGTGACGGCCTACGCGGCCTGTTGGATGCTCTCGGCGGTTGGCTGCGCGGTGCTGTTCGCCATTTGCGAGAATGTCACGGCCCCTAGGATCAGCAGCATACCGACGACCTGCGGCCACTCCAGCCGTTCGCCCAGGATCAGCAGCGCGAAGAGCGCGGCGGCGGGCGCTTCGATGATCGCGATCAGACCGGCGATCTGGCCGGGGATGGCGCGCAGCGCGATGGTGAACATCGCATAGCCGGCCAGCGTTGGCCCGAGCGCCAGGAGCACCAGCCAACCCCACGAATCCAGCCCACCGATCGCGGCGACCTGCGTGGGTTCGGCCATCAGGTTGATGATGAGCAGCATCAGCGAGCCGAACAGCATCGTGTAGGCCAGCGAGGTCCAGGGGCTGTACGATTGCACCGAGCGTTGGCTGAACAGCACATAGCCTGCGTGGGTGAAGCCTGTGCCCAAGCCGATCAGGATGCCGATCCAACTCAGGCGGAGCACCGAGAGGTCGTAGGCGCGCACCAACAGGACGCAGCCGATCAGCGCTACTACGAGCGCGGCGACCTGTTTACGGCTGATCGTTTCGTGAAACAGCAGCCAGGCACCGAGCATAACGAAGATGGGGTAGGTGTAGATCAGGACGGTGGCGACTGCGGCGCCGTTCAAGCCGATCGAAAAGACCCAGAGGGCGTGGTAGACGCCGACGGAGAGCGCGCCGATGGCTGCGAAGCCGCCGAGGTCGGAGCGAGCGACCCGTAGTTCGCGTGGACGTAGCAGAAGGAGACCGAGCAGACAAGCGATTGCGATCAGCATGTCGCGCCAGAAGGCGACGGCTAACCGTGGTGCGCCACTATCAAGGAGGTATTTGATAAGGACGCTGGTCGTAGACCAGGCTAGCGCTGAGCCGAAGCTCAGCGCGTAGCCTATCCGTGGGCTGAATGGTCGTGTCAAGCAAGCACCACTGCAATCAAGGCGAATACAATCAGCAGGAGCATTGTGATGGGCAGGATGTTGAGCGGGTTGCTCCAATCCCAGTGAACCGACGTATCGAGCGGCATGTGCGAGCCAATCTGCTTCGAGGGCTGAGCGGCTGGCGTTTGTGGTAACGGGATACGCGATGAGAAGTTGGTTTGCGCGATCATTGTATGTACCTCTTGTGCTTTCTTTGTCTTTGTATATGTTGGTGATAAGACTGTCATATCAAGCCTCGTCAGGATTTGCAGTTGCTTTCGGGTCAGGGTCGAGCACAATTGATATCGGCCTCTTGGTCGGGATATCGGCTGGCAACGGCACGACACTTGTTTCGTAAGCTGATGATGTCGCTAATGTTGTCAGAGTGCGCCGCACGCCCGGATGTGTGCGAAGTTGATAGTGCGTGATATTCTCCAAGGTTTGCGGGTTGAGAGTGCGTACCTTGATCAGAAAACACCACTCACCAATCACTCGATGTATTTCCTGCACTCCTGGCAGAGTGCTGATGAAGTTGCTCACATCTTCGAGATCACTGCCTGCTTGTGTCTCGACAAAGATGAACGCTGTCACGGTTAGCCCGAGGGCTAAAGGGTCCACCACGGCGGTGTAGCCTTTGATGTAGCCGCGTTCTTCGAGCAGTTTCACGCGCCGTAGGACTGTCGGCGGCGCTAGACCCACTCGTTGAGCGAGTTCAGCGTTCGAGATCCGACCATCCTCTTGAAGCAAACGGAGAAGTTGGAGATCGATGTCGTCTAAACTATCCATAGGCCCTCCTCCATTTTGCTACATCGTACTGTTTGGTCGTTTTTGTCTAACTTATCCATCTAATATTAGTATACCATTCTAACGATATAATATCAATAGGTCTAAAGTTCTAATTTTGTGTTGTTTGTGGTACGGTTTCGGTACGTCGTTCGGCGAAAATGGGCTACCCAAGGCGTATACGGCATTAGAAAGCCTGTTACGCCGAACGACAACCATGTCGTGTATGCTTAAACGAGAGGTACGCAGTCTGCCAAAACGGGTGGGTTGAAGACGCGGCGGGTGAGTTGTGTGCTCAGCACTTCTCCCAGGATCTGCACAGCCTCTTGGATGACCGCTGGCGTTTGTGTCGCGAAGCTCAGGCGCATGTACGGACGTGGCGCTGGGCCGCTAAAGAACACATCGCCGGGCGTGAAGGCGACGCCGCGCTCCACTGCCGCTAGGTAGAGATCGTGTACCGAGACGCCGAGTGGCAGCGAGACCCACGAGCAGAAGCCGCCATGCGGTGTGGTCCATCGCACGCCGGATGGGAAGTAGCGGCTCATGGCGTTGATCAGGGTTTCGCAGCGCTCTCGGTAGCGTGGGATCACGCGCCGCAGGTGGCTGTGAAGCCGCCCATTTTGCACAAAGATCGCCAATGCCTGTTGGATGAGTGATGGCGAGCAGAGGTCGAACGACTGCTTGATCGCCACCATACGGCTGAGCAGTTCTGGCGAGGCGACTGCATAGCCAATGCGCAGCCCGGGCAGCAGTAACTTCGAGAAACTGCTGATGTAGATGATCTGCCCATCGCGATCGTCCGATTTCATGGCCAACGGTGGCTCGCCGTTGTAGCACAAGCGCCCATAGATGTCGTCCTCGACGATCGGCAGGCGGTGGCGTGCGGCGATCTCGAGCAGGGCGGCGCGGCGGGCCGGGCTGAGGCACACGCCGGTGGGGTTCTGAAACGCCGGAATGGTGTAGATGAACCTCGGGCGATGCGCTTGGATGAGCGGCTCAAGCGCATCGACGATCAGGCCCTCCTCGTCCATCGGCACGCCGATCGTCTGGATCTCTTGGGCGTTCATCGTGCTGAGCGCGCCAAGGTAGGTCGGTTGCTCGACCAGCACCGTATCGCCTGGGCGGGCCAGCGATTGTGTTATCAGGGCGAGCGCTTGCGTGGCGCCCGTGGTGATGATGATCTCGTCGGGGCTGGCGTGTACCCCGCGGTCGCGCAACAACTCCGAGACGACCGTGCGCAGCAGTGGGTCGCCTTGAGTTGGGCTATAGCTCAGAGCGCTGGGGCCGTTGCTCAGTGCTTCGTCGAGCGCCTGTTTGAATTCGCGCATCGGGTAGAGATCGGGAGCAGGATCGGCCATTGCCAGGGTGCGCAGGCCCGGTAACTGCGCCATGCGCATCATATCGCCCATCAGGTTGTGAGCCGAGAGTTCGCGATCCGGTGGGGTAAGCAGGCCCAATGGTGTGGATTGCTGTGCGACAAATGTGCCGCGCCCGACGGTCGCTTCCACCCAGCCGCCAGCCTGCAACTCGCTGTAGGCGCTGTGAATAGTGAGGCGGGTCACGCCCAATTGCTGGGCAAGCTCGCGTACCGTGGGCAGGCGAGCGCCCGGAGGCAGCGCGCCGGAGCGGATTCGGCGCTGGATATCTTGTGCCAGTTGCATGTAGAGAGGCTGCGCACTCCCACGATTAAGTTCGATCCGCATACGCTTACCTCGTTAGGAACGACCGAAGCGTGCCTACCTGTCTCAATGGTCGCATTGTTTGTGGTAGGACAATTCGGTTTTTGGAGAAGATTGTACCGCTTTGTCTCGGTTGCAGGATGTGTATAGGGGTAATGTACGTCGATCTCGATGAACTGTACAGAGACAAGTGGCTGAGATTTGTTTAGGACAATCAGCGTAAGCTCAACATAGCGATCGAGCTCACCGACAGTATGATGGGGCGTGTTATGGAGGCCAAACCAGCGTTTGAATGGACACCATCCAACTTCATTGGTATGATGCTAAAGCGAATTGGGCAGCGGTAATGCAACGATGAACATGCTGAAGCGCCTCATGGCTTGTGCGGAGTGACAATGCTACACAGAAATGTTGGAGCCTTGCGCGCAACGCATCATCGGCTGCCGATTGTCTCGGCAGTAACTATCCCGGGTTACGAACGGTTCCTCTGCAGGGAGATTTTCTCAAAGAAGTGCACTAACTGAATGGCCATGCTATAATTGAGTGGCAGCAAAAGCTTACTTTTAAGGATGTAAAGCACTATGAAGGTGATCATCCCCACAGCGGGTCTTGGCTCTCGATTGCGTCCGCATACGTATAGCAAGCCAAAACCGCTTGTTTCTGTGGCTGGCAAACCAGTACTTGGTCATATTCTCGATACGCTTAGCCAGATCGAAATCGAGGAACTGATTTTTATCACAGGTTACCTCGGCGAACAAATCGAACAGTACGTTCGCAAGAACCTCGATATTCCGGCACGCTTTATCGAACAGACCGAGCTGAAAGGTCAGGCCCACGCGATCTACTTGGCGCGTGAGGTTGTGAGCGGCCCGACGCTGATCCTGTACGTCGATACCATTTTCGAGGCCGATCTCAGCAAACTGACGCAGACCGATGTCGATGGCGTGATCTACGTGAAGGAAGTCGAGGACCCGCGCCGTTTTGGTGTGACCTTCATTGAAAACGGCTACATCACAAAGCTGATCGAAAAGCCCGACTCCAACATCTCGAACTTGGCTATGATCGGCTTGTACTACGTGCGCGATGCCCAACAACTGATGCGAGCCATCGAGACGATGATGGAGCGCAACATTCAGACCAAAGGCGAGTATTACCTCACCGATGCGTTCCAGATCATGCTCGACGAAGGCGCACGTTTCACTGCCGAGACGGTCGAAGTGTGGGAGGATTGTGGCACCAAGGACACCGTGCTGCAGACCAACCGCTACCTGCTCGACCATGGGCGCGCGCATGGGCGCGACATCCCCGGCAGCATTGTGCGGCCACCAGTCTACATCCACGAAACCGCTACGGTGACGAATGCGATCGTCGGCCCGTACGTCTCGATCGCGGCTGGTGCTGTCGTGCGCGATTCTATTCTGACTGATTCGATCATCAATGAAGATGCGGTTATCGAATCAACGATGCTCCAGCACAGCTTGGTGGGCAACAACGCGGTGGTACGGGGGGATGCAAACGAATTGAACGTTGGCGATGCCTCCGAGGTGCGCTTTAGCAAGCAAACCTAAACAAGCACACCTACGCCCTAAGCCCGATTGTCCATTTACATCCTTTTTTGTAGAGATAAAGGAGAGCGGGATTTTGATTCAACAACGCTTCCACACCACCATCAATGCGGATGCTCGTGGGTTGGCCAGCGAAGGCCAGGGGAAGTTGGCTCTAGTGCCACATGAAAGTACCGAACCCCCACTGCTACGTCTGTCCTGTCGAGATGCGTTTGAACGTAGCGGTAGTGAACAGGCGATGCTCGCCTCTATCAGCGACACCATCACTTCTGCGGGCTATGGTTTCTCGCACGCCCTGGTGGTGACCTACTACGTGTCGCTTAAAACAAACCCCTTCGTTATCCTATCGGGGGCAACAGGTCAGGGTAAAACAGAGTTTGTACAACTGTTTGCGTCGGCCCTGATCGGCCAGAACACTTCGCAATACGCCTTGATCCCAGGGAGCGCGGCTTGGCCGAGCGAGACGGGAGAAGACAGCTACTATCGTTCGCTGCAAGAACGGTTTAGTTCGCTGCGCTTCCTCGAACTGCTGCAGGAAGCCGCCGACCCTGGCAATGCGGGCAAGGTCTACCTGGTCTGTTTCGACGCGCTCCATCCCAACGAGCTCGATTATTACTTCGCTTCTCTCCTACAGGTCAGTTCGACGGGCGAAAAACGGCTGAATCTCCCTGGGTTCCCAGCGGAGCGTCAGCCGTTGGTGCCGCCGAACGTCTACATGACCGCTACGGTCAACGGCTCGGAGCAAAGCTCGATGTTCAGCCGCGATGTATTACGACACGCTGGCTTGATCGAGTTTCGCACGCAACCAGGCCCGCGACCGCTTACCAAGCGTCTCCCTCAGCTTGGTCCTCCACCAGTTGGGTATCAACGGCTCTGGTTGCGCTCGTCGATCCGCGATTTCGATCAGGCACGGAAGCGCCTTGAGGCGATTTTGGGTGCCGATCGTCTGAGTCGCCTGCACTCGTCGCCCGAACTGGCGCACCTGCTCTGGCGTGGCGGTGTGGTGCTCAATACACGCGCCCTCCACGACTTAACAACCTATATTGCCAATAGCTTCGATGAAGAAGGGCGCGGCTTGTTTGATCCACACGACCCATGGCGTAACGCTTGTGTTGCATTCGATGCTCAAGTGATCCAACGTGTGCTTTGGCGGCTGCGAGACTCGGATGATAGTGAATTGCGTCACGATCTGGCCGCATATCTCGATCGGATCGCTCATAATAGCGAGCGGCAGGCCGTGGCATAATTATTGAGAATGTAAAATTTGTAAAAAGGTTGTTGCAACGTATAGAATCCGCTTGACAGTGGAAAAGTAGCGTGCTACCATCGTGAGCACGCAAAATATGTAATGGATTTTAAAATCGAAGCGATGGCTTGAGGTCTGTTGATGGGCCTTAACCCTAGCATTGCGAGTAAATCCTGCGTACTATAAACCACTATTTCATCCCACACCTCAAACATATCGAGCAACAACTGAATATCACTTGGAAGGGCATACGGTTGCCAAGTGGTAGCAGGAGTAAATATTCAGGGCAGGGTTTTACTCAAAACCTAATGGATAGAATACAATCTGTTCGGTCAGGTTGACTGATCGCAGGTATAGATATCATCCGTCGCAGTTCCTTGAATTCGGACTCGACCAACGACAGAAAGGAGCAACAGTGTGGCAAAGCCCGCCGTTGTTTGCGGGAACGATTCAATACCTCTACGATGATCAAGATTCTTTGAAAGGAGTAGGTCTTTATGAAGCGCTTCCTTGAACGCAAAAACCTAGCGTTCCTGTTGCTGGTAGCTCTGATCCTTCCGATTCTCGCTGCCTGTGGCGGCACCTCTGAGCCTGCAGCACCTGCAGCAACCTCTGCACCTGCGGCAACTTCTGCTCCGGCTGCTACCACTGCTCCCGAGGCAACGGCTGCTCCCGAGCCGACTGCTGCTCCCGAGCCGACTGCTGCTCCCGAGCCGACAACTCCTAGCGGTAGCGGCGAAAACATCCTGCGCATCAACGTGGGTACCTGGCCAGATGACCTGCACCCGCAGCGCACCTCGTTCGCCAATGAGATCGCTATCCTTGGCCTGAACTATGAGGGTCTGACCGGTCTGGATAAGGACCTGCAGACTGTCCCGGCTGCTGCTGAGAGCTGGGAGTACAACGAGGATGCGACCGCGATCACCTTCAAGCTCCGCGATGGCTTGACCTACAGCGACGGCTCGCCGCTGACCGCCGAGCACTTTGTGCAGGCCGCCCGCCGCTGGCTCAACCCGCTGGACGCTGGTGACTACCAGGCGACCCTGGAGATGGTGGTCGGCGCCGATGCGATCCTGAGCACCGATCCTGAGACCGAGGCTGATACGCTGGATGCCAAGTATGAGGCTCTGGGTATCAAGGCTGTCGACGACAAGACCATCACCGTCGAGTTCACTCGCCCGACCCCGTACTTCCACACCCTGGCGACGATGTGGGGCTTCTTCCCCACCAAGCAGGAACTGATCGACGCTGGTGGCGAGACCTGGTGGTTGGATGCCGATAACCACATCGGTAATGGTCCTTTCCAGATGACCCTGATCGACGAGGCTGCTGGTGTGATCGAGTTCAAGGCGAACCCGAACTACTGGCAGGGCCCGCCCAAGCTCGATGGCGTCCGCTTGCTGTTCATCGATGATGCCAGCGTTGCGTTCCAGGCATATCAGAACGGTGAGATCGACATCATCGCGCCGGATCCCAACGACGTTGCTACCATCAAGGCCGACCCGGTTTTGAGCCAGGAGTATGTCGTTTACGCTGGTGCTTGTACGCTGGGTCTTGAGTTCAACATGAGCAAGCCTCCGTTCGACAACCTGAAGGTTCGCGAGGCGTTTGCTTATGGCTTCGACCGCGAGGGCTTTGCTCGCGACGCCTTGCAGGGCACGGTTATCCCGACCCTGACCTGGATCCCGGATGGTTACCCTGGCTACGATGCAGAGGAAGATCGCTTCGCCTATGACCCGGAGAAGGCTAAGGCTGCATTGGCCGAGGCTGGCTACCCGAATGGCGAAGGCCTGCCCGAGATCAAGTACAGCTACAGCAGCTCGAACCCGGCTAACCAAGGCCGCGCCGAGTACCTGGCTCAGATGTACCAGAAGAGCTTGGGCATCAACCTCGTGCTCGACCCAGTTGAGGCTACCACGCTGACCAACCTGCGCAAGAGCGCCGAGACTCACCCGAACGTGTTGGGTGGCTGGTGTGCAGACTACCCGGATCCCCAGAACTGGCTGAGCGTGTACTTCCACTCGGGCCAGCAGTTCGCCGCTAACATTGGCTACAAGAACCCCGAGTTCGATGCTCTGGTCGAGCAGGCCGATGTTGAGACCGATGAGGACAAGCGTCTGGAGCTCTACATGCAGGCTCAGAAGATTGTCGTCGGCGATGTTGCTCACGTCTTTGTGTACAACACCCAGAACGACTATCTGATCAAGTCGTACGTGAAGGGCTTGGACCTGACTCCTCAGGACTCGTCGTTCCCAGGCCAGGAGACCGCGCTGTTTGATGTAACGATCGAGCGCTAGGTCTTCAGCGAATTATCGGCGACCCTAGCAACTAGGGTCGCCGATAGAATTTCCATCGCTTCGTCTGCAGGCAATACTATAGTTCATTTTGTGATATCATCCCAAGTTAACATAGCTTCGATGATCAGCGAGGAATCGATTTCGACGTTTATTGCTCCTTCATCTAGCGAAATAAAAAAACGATTAAAACGTCGTATACTATGAGTCCCCCTCATCGAACTTGGTGTTATGATATGACAATGCATCTATGGTATTGGTAATTATGTATTCAACTCTGTTCATACGAGCTGAGATATAGTTGCCAAGTAGGGAGCAACGATTATGTTCGCGTTTTTAATACGCCGCCTATTGTGGGCTATCCCGGTTCTCTTTTTCGTTTCATTAGTGACGTTTGCGTTGATGCACTTGGCTCCTGGAGGGCCGTTTGATCGTGAAGATAAACGTGTAGATGCTCGTACTGCCGCAGCTCTCAACGCTCGTTTCGGTCTCGATAAGCCCCAATACTTCAATACCGCTAAGTTATCTGAATTGTGGGAAGCTGGCGAACGTAACCCTCTCAAATTGACCCGCAACTTGTTTGATAGCCAATATGGCAATTATATAATTAACGCTGTCCAAGGCGATCTCGGCCCGTCGTATCGCCAACGTGGTCGCGATGTTCAGGATATTTTGCTGGCCCAGTGGCCCAACTCGATGCGCTTGGGTATAATTGCTCTGATATTTGCGGTGTTTGTTGGTGTTCCTCTGGGGATTATCGCCGCCCTGAAGCAAAATACCATTATTGACTACATCAGCCTGTTCTTTGCAACCATCGGTGTTTCTGTACCAACATTTGTAACGGGCTTATTAGTCCTGATCATTTTTGGAACAAACTTAAAATGGATCAATGTGGCCACCAACGATTGGAATACCTGGCGTCCGTATATCGCGCCAGGCTTGGTGTTGGGTCTGGCTACGATGTCGTTTATTACCCGTATTACACGCACCACTGTGCTCGAAATCAAGCGCCAAGATTATATTCGTACGGCACGGGCCAAGGGTTTATCCGAGCGATGGGTGATCCTCCGCCATATGCTGCGTAACGCGATGATCCCGATTGTCACGCTGTTGGGGCCAGCTTTGGTCGACCTGATCACAGGCGCGGTGATCACGGAATCGATTTTTAGTATCCCGGGCATCGGTAAGTTTTTTGTCGATTCGATTTCACAACGCGATTATTCGATGATCATGGGTACTGCGCTCATGTACGCGACCCTGATCGTGCTAGCGAATATTATGGTTGATATTAGTTACGGCGTGCTTGATCCACGTATCCGAAATCAAGGATAATGCGGGTGCGCGGTTTGGGGGTTTCTACCCTACCGAATGGATGCAACGATAGTGTATCGATCATTCACTAGCTCGTTCACTACCCAATAATAAAGAGGATCGTCATGGCGACAACTGTCTCAGATATCACCGTCGCACAGGAAAGGCATGAAGCGGTGTCGCGAGCACCACGCAGCCTATGGAGTGATGCGCGACGCCGTTTGTTAAAGAATAAGGCGGCTGTAATAAGCTTGGTATATATCGGCATTCTGGTGGTGATTGCCATCGCGGCTCCGTGGCTCGCGCCCCATAATGCCCTGCAAATTTACCCCGGCCAAACCTACCGCCAAGCTGCTTGGATCAACCTGCCGGATCGGCCCGAGGCGACTGGGACGTGGGAGTTCCCGCTTGGCACCGATGCGGTCGGTCGCGATGTGTTGAGCCGCTTGATCTTCGGCACTCGCACCTCACTGATCGTTGGCTTTATCCCCATGATTTTGATCTTGACGATCGGCTCGATCATCGGCTTGATCGCCGGCTATTCGGGTGGATGGGTCGATGGCTTGCTGATGCGCTTCGCCGATATTGTTTACTCGTTCCCTTCGCTGTTGTTCTTTATTATTATGATGGCAGCGTTGAAGGATACGGCCTTCGGAAAGCTGCTCAACGGCTTCTTGGTCCTTTTCTTGGCCTTGTCGTTGGTGGGTTGGGTGAGCGTGGCCCGTCTGCTGCGTGGCCAGGTGTTGGCACTTAAAGAGAAGGAATTTATCGAGGCTGCTCGTGCACTGGGCATCCGCCATGGGACGATTTTGTTGCGGCATCTGCTGCCCAACTCGCTCGGCCCGTTGATCGTGGCTGGCGCCTTTATCGTGCCTGGCTCGATCATCACTGAGGCGGTCCTCTCGTACCTGGGTATCGGTCTGACACCATCGACGAATATGAATGCACCCTTCCCTGTGAGTTGGGGTAATATGATCCTCGAAGGAAAGGCGGCAATTGTGGCGCAGCCATGGTTGCTGATTGCTCCCGCAATTGCGATCGCGTCGGTTACAATGGCGTTTACGTTCCTGGGTGATGGTCTGCGCGATGCGCTCGATCCGCGTGATACATAATCTGGCTGATTGGTATGAGGCACGTTGCATCCTTGTCGATCGGAGAGCTCGTCATACGATGTAGCGCTGCTTAGCTCAACACAATGAGGGAGCTTGTATGCCATTACTCGAAGTGCGCAATCTGGAAACGCATTTTAAAACCCAGGATGGGCTTGTTAAGGCCGTCAATAACGTTTCGTTCCACGTGGATCGTGGTGAAACACTTGGCATTGTCGGCGAAAGTGGTTCGGGAAAGAGCGTTACCTCTCTTTCCATTATGCGTTTGATTCCTAACCCTCCTGGCAAAATTGTTGGTGGCGAGATCATTTTCGACGGCGAGAATCTCCTCGATCTCTCAGAAGAAGAGATGCGCCATATTCGCGGTAACCGTATCGCGATGATCTTCCAAGACCCAATGACCTCGCTGAACCCGGTGCTGACGATCGGTCGTCAGATCACCGAATCTCTTGAATTGCACATGAAGATGAATGGCTCTCAGGCCCGCAAACGTGCTATCGATTTGTTGAGCATGGTCGGTATCCCGAGCGCTAGCACTCGTCTCGACGATTATCCTCATCAGTTTTCTGGTGGTATGCGCCAACGTGTGATGATCGCGATGGCGCTTTCGTGCAACCCCGAGCTGCTGATCGCCGATGAGCCCACCACCGCTCTTGATGTGACGATTCAGGCGCAGATCCTGGAGTTGATCAACCGCTTGAAGGACGAACTCGGCACGGCGGTGATCATCATCACGCACGACTTGGGCGTGGTGGCCGGTATGGCCGATCGCGTCAATGTGATGTACGCTGGCCGCGTGGTCGAAGAGGGCAAAACGGACGAGATTTTTGAGAATCCTCGTATGCCGTACACGATCGGCTTGTTGCGCTCGATCCCTCGTTTGGATGAGACTGAGGGCCGCAAACTGACGCCGATTCGCGGTCTACCGCCGGATTTGATTGGGCTGCCCCAGATCTGCCCGTTTAGCGCTCGCTGCGATTATTTTGTGCCTGGTAAGTGCGATCAGCAAGTGCCACCGCTGCGTGTGGTTGGCCCGGATCATCGCGCTGCCTGCTTGTTCGATATCACGTTGGACACTCCGATCCCTACGAAGGAAGTCTCTGAGGTCGCATAATCACGGTGAAGTTTGCCTTTCCTGAGCATGCTGCCGCTGCAGCCGATGCTTCAGGCGTACGATGCACAGAAAGAGGGTTGTATGTCGACTGACGCAAATGGTACAAACCTGATTGAAATACGCGACCTTAAGATGCACTTTCCGGTGACGAAAGGTATCATTTTTCAACGGCAAGTTGGCGCTGTGAAAGCGGTCGATGGGGTCAGTTTTTCGATCAAGAAGGGCGAGACGCTCGGTTTGGTGGGCGAGTCGGGCTGTGGCAAATCGACAACTGGTCGCGCTATCCTGCAGTTGCACCGCCCCACCTCCGGCGAGGTTTGGTTCCAAGGCCAGGATCTCACAAAGCTGCGCGGCGAACAGATGCGCCAGATGCGCCGCAAAGTGCAGATGATCTTCCAGGACCCGTACGCCTCGCTGAATCCCCGTATGACGGTGGGCGATATCATCGGCGAGCCGATCCGAGTCCACGGCCTGCGCAAGTCTGCTACCGCTGTGCGCCAGCGGGTGCAGGAGTTGTTGGAGTTGGTCGGTCTGAACCCGTATTTTATCAACCGGTATCCGCACGAGTTCTCGGGCGGGCAGCGCCAACGTATCGGTGTGGCGCGCGCGCTGGCTGTCGAGCCGGAGTTCATCGTCTGCGACGAGCCTGTGTCGGCTCTCGATGTGTCGATCCAAGCGCAGGTCATCAACTTGCTGGAGGAGTTGCAGGATAAACTCGGCCTGACCTATCTGTTCATTGCTCACGGTCTTGCGGTGGTGAAGCATATCAGCGATCGCGTGGCGGTGATGTATTTGGGCAAGGTGGTCGAGTTGGCTTCGGGTAGCACGCTGTACTCGATGCCGATGCACCCATATACGCAGGCGTTGCTCTCGGCGGTGCCGATCCCCGATCCGAAGGTGGAGAAGAAGCGTAAGCGCATTATTCTTGAAGGCGATGTGCCTAGCCCGCTGAATCCACCGCCCGGCTGCCACTTCCATACGCGCTGCCCGATCGTGATCGATAAGTGCCGCACGGAAGACCCGCCGTTTGTGGATTACGGCAATGGCCACTTCGCGGCGTGCTGGCGCGCGCGAGAGTCGATCAGCCTGTTGCCGGGCCGTGGCGCCGAGGTGATCGCGCCACCCGAGCATCCCATCCCCGAGCCGAAGGTCGAGCCCAACGCAGAGTAATCGCGCGGCATCGGGCGCGTTCTGTTGAGATGTTGAGATGTCGAGGTTCCGTGTGAGCGGAGCCTTGGCATTTTCTTTTTCTTGAGTTCATGAGGGCTGCGTGCTACAATTCAAGTACGCAACCTAACATAGAGGAATGTTCATGGCTGATCGCTCAATTTATCTTGATCATGCTGCAACAACGCCTGTCGATGAGCGGGTACTTGCGGCAATGCTACCCTTTTTCCGCCAGCACTTCGGCAATCCGTCGAGTATTTATCGCCAGGGTCGGGTTGCCCTCGATGCGCTTGATGAGGCGCGAGAAGTGGTAGCGACCGTACTTGGCGCGGTTCGTAAGGAGATCATCTTCACGAGCGGCGGTTCAGAGGCCGATAATCTGGCAATTAAAGGTGTTGCACTTGCCCAACGTCAGGCTGGCAAGGGTGCGCACGTGATCTGTAGTGCGATTGAGCATCATGCGGTGTTGCACGCGGTCGAGCAACTTGGGGAGCTTGGGTTTGAGTATACACTGCTGCCCGTGAACAGCGATGGTTTGGTCTCCCCCGCCGATCTGCGTGCGGCGATCCGCCCCGATACAGTGCTGGTATCGGTGATGTATGCCAATAACGAGATCGGCACGATTCAGCCGATCGCCGAGCTCGGCGCGATCTGCCATGAGTATGGCGTGCTGTTCCACACCGATGCGGTGCAGGCGGCGGGTGTGCTGCCGTTGGATGTGAATGCGCTGAACGTTGATCTGCTGACGCTGAGTGCTCACAAGTTTTATGGCCCCAAGGGCGTTGGCGTGCTGTATGTGCGGCGCGGCGTCCCGCTGATGCCGCTGATAAGTGGCGGTGGCCAGGAGCGCCGCCGACGGGCCGGTACGGAGAATGTGGCGGGCATTGTGGGCATGGCGACGGCGCTGCGCTTAGCCGAGGAGCAGCGCGCGCAGACGGTGGCCCACTGTACGCCATTGCGCGATCGCTTGATTGCCGGGGTGCTGGAGCGTATTCCCGATAGTTCGCTGAACGGCCACCCGACGATGCGCCTGGCGACGAATGTGAATATCGCTTTCGATGGGATCGAGGGCGAGAGTGTGCTGTTGCTGCTGGATCAGCACGGCATCGCGGCGTCGAGCGGCTCGGCGTGCACGAGCGGCGCGCTTGAGGCCTCGCACGTGCTGCTGGCGATGGGTGTGCCGCACGAGCGCGCGATCGGCACGGTGCGGTTTACACTGGGCAAGGATACGACGGTTGAGGAGATCGATACGGTCTTGGAGATTCTGCCCTCCTTGATCGAGCAGTTGCGTTCGGTTTCGGCGGCGTATCGCTAGCGACGTTCGCCTTTGGCGGTTATTGTGGCATCGGGGTTCTGCCTATGCAGAGCTCCGATGCTTTTTTGTGTTGGTGATATCACCTGTTTCGGTTATGAGAGGACGTTACGCTGTGGGATGCGCTTGTTGAGCGAGTTGGGCGATGGCGTGCGGCGGCGGCCCGCTGACGAGATGCTGGTGGATGCGTTCGGCGCACTGCTCGGGGCTGAGTTGCGAGGTGTCGAGTTCGAGGTCGTAGATGCCCGGCTGGTGGACGGCTTGCTGCCAGCGTTGGACTGGTTCGGGCGCGGGGGTGTCGGGCGGGTCGTTGTGCCAACCTGTGACGCGCCGCCGCTCCATGATCATGTCGAGCGGGCAGTGGATGCCGACGAGCAGGGCTGTCAGGCCAAGCAGGCGGCGGGCGCAGTCGGGCAGGATGCCGAGCGGGCGGCTGTACCAGTCGTGGTGGCCAACATCGGTCACGATGTTAATGCCTTGGCGGCTGTGGGCGGCGATCGATTCGTAGAGGGCGGCGTAGAGCGCAGGCAGATGTGTTTCAAGATCGGGGCGTTCGCCGCCGGGCCGTAACCCAATGCCGGGGTGGTAGCGCGCTGGTGTGGCCCGCATCCACAGATCGACGCCGAGGTTGAGCCAGAGGCCCGGATAGCTGTTTTGGATGGCGTGGCTGATGCTGGTTTTGCCCGAACGGGGCGGCCCGTTGAGGATGATAATTTGTCCTGGTGTGTGCATGTTGCTCCTGCTAGGCGTCGGCGATAATCTGGGCTTGGCCTGCGGTGGCTTCGGTGAGGGCGGCGGTGAGCGGTGCGGCTTGGCTGACGGGCAGGCGCACTTGGATGGTGATATCGGCAGCGAATGTCTCATCGGTGATGGTGGCTTCGTGGGCGAGGAACAGCCGACGAGCAGTTTCGTAAGCAGAATACGGCAGGGCGATGAGTAGGTCGCAGCGTTCGATCTTTTCTTCGCGGGGAAGTTCGGCGAGCACGGTCTTGGCGGATTCGCTGTAGGCGTGCACGAGGCCGCCGGTGCCGAGCAGCGTGCCGCCGAAGTAGCGCGTAGTGACGAGCACAACATCGCCGAGGCCACTGCCCCGCAGCACAGCGAGCGTGGGGCGGCCCGATGTGCCCGACGGCTCGCCATCGTCGCTCATGCCGAGGGTGGTGGTGCTGCCGTGGCCGATGATGTAGGCGTAGACGTGGTGGGTGGCGTCGGGCATTTCGGCGCGAATGTTGGCGATGAAGGCGCGCGCTTCTTCGACGCTGGAGGCAGGGCCAGCGGTCGAGATGAAGCGCGAATTGACGACGCGAATCTCAGTACGGTGTACAGCGGCGGGGATATAGAGTTTTGGTTCTGTCATGGTTCCTTGACTGGGCGCGATTCAAGCATCGATATGGGTTGCTCCTCGTTCACGATATTGTGTAACGCAATGATCGTTTGGTCAAATAGCTCTCTGATCTGCGTTACCAATGTCTCGGCGTCGGCGAGATCCCCGGCTTTGGCGTTGTGTTCGAGTTGGCGGCAGAGTTTGGCGAGTTCGAGCGCGCCAAATAGCTCGCTGTTGGATTTGAGGGTGTGTGCGGCGCGGTGGAAAGTGACGAGATCCTCGTGCGTTTTGAGGTTCGCGAAGGTACGATAGAGTTGGTTGGCGTTTTCAACAAAGGAGGTGAGCAGGTTCGGCAGCATGGTGTGGGCTTGTGGACCAAGTGAGGAGTAGAGGCGCTGCAGCGCGTACGAATCGAGGGTGATGGTGCTCTGTGGGATTGCTACGTCGTTTGGCATGGCTTTGGCTTCCTCAATGGGTGACGTGTTCGGCGGTGTGGAGACGCCTTGTTTGATATTGTTGGCCGCGCGTTCAAGGGCTGCGATCAGTTCGCTTGGCTCGATCGGTTTGCAGATATAGTCGTCCATCCCTGCTTTGAAGCAATCTTCGCGTTCCTCCGGGACGATGTTGGCTGTCACGGCGATGATTTGGGGTTGTTGGATGCTAGGATCGTTGCGTAAGCGCCGTGATGCCTCTAGCCCATCCATATTGGGCATCTGGACATCCATCAGGACGACATCGAAGGGTTGCTGATGCAGTTTTGCGAGTGCCTCAACTCCATCAGCGGCAACTTGGGCGCGATACCCTAGTTGAAGGAGCATTTGCACAAGCACTTCTTGATTGATTTGGTTGTCCTCCACCACAAGCAGGCGCAGTGGGAGGCGTTTGGCCATCTGCTGGTCGAATAGAAGCCGATCGAGCTCGGCTGTATCGACGATGGTTTTGTTGGGCGTGTTGATGCTTGAGATGAGCGCTTGATGCAGTTGCGCGAGTTTGATCGGCTTGGTGATAATGGCGCTGATGTGCCTGGTGGCGATCGCGCTGAATTGCTGATCGTAGGCGGTCATCAGAATGATTGGCAGATTCGCAGCTGTGGGATGCTGTCGCAGGGCGTGTGCGAAGGCGATCCCATCGAGCTTTGGCATGTCGTAGTCGGTCAGCACAAGGTCGAAGGTTTTGCTCTGCGGCAGAAGCGCGAGCGCGGCTTCGCCCGAGGTGACGGTCGTGGGTTCGAGTCCCCAACTGCGCAGTTGTGTGCTCAGCATATGACGGGAGGCGGCGTGATCATCCACAACCAAGATGCGGCGGCCCTGAAATTGGGCGGGCATGCTGATCAAATAGGAGGGCGGCGCGCCACGGTCGGCTTGGACGCCGAGGGTGAAGTGCAGCGTGGTGCCTTGGTTGGGGTGGAATTCGAGCCACATACTCCCGCCGAGCAGTTCGATCATGCGCTTGCTGATCTTAATTTTTAGGTTGAGATTGCGATAGTCGACCTGCTGGGGGCGGAAGAGTTGCAATACATCCTCGCCCGGGCTGATGGTGCGCGTGTCGCGGATAATGACGTGTAGTTCGTGACCGTAGGGCGGTAACAGCGCCATCGCTTGCGATGTCTGGGTGAGTTGGGGCGTGTTACTGCGCAGGGCCTTGTATGTCGCTTGAATGGAGATGACCACTTCGCCATGATCAGTCCATTCGATGGCGTTTGTAAGCAGTTGTGTGAGGATATGGCGGAGTCGCTGCTCATCGGCCAGAATGCCGATCGGCGCATCGGGATCGATCAGGCTGGCGAGTTCGAGGCCCTTAGCCCGTGCAAGCGGCGCCACATCGTCGAGCGTAGCCTCCACACATTCGCGCAGGATGAATGGCTCCATTTCCAGATCGAGCTGGCCCCGCTCGAAGTTGCCAAGCTCGAGGATGCTATCCATCGACTGAAGGAAGGTGCTGTAGTTTTTGAGCAACGTGTGGGCATGCGCTTCCTGCTGCTTCGGGAGATGTGTCGTCAACAGTTGTTCGAACTGTTGGAGCAGGTGGAGCATTGGTTTGCGAACTTGGTAGCGGATCAGAGCATTGAGAGTTGCCCCAATTTTTCGCGATTTGTCGAGCGCTTGGGTCGTCTGGGCCAACGCATCCTCAAGGTGTTTCTGCGCCATCAGATCGTAGATCACGAACAGCCACTGGGCCGTGGAGTCCTTCCGTTGGGGCAGCGGCATGATCTGGAGCTGTAGGGTCGTTTGCGCCGATTCATCGCCAACCGTAAGCTCTAACATCGTCTTGCTCATCGATTGGGCGATGGTGTCCATATCGAGTGTGGTGCCGAGCAACTTGGCCAGCGATTGGCCACGGGCGTGCTCGGGTGAGAGGGCGAACAGGATAGTGGCGGCGGTATTGAGATCGAGGATATTGAGCTCGGCGTCGGTGACCACCACGGCTTGTTCAAGCATGGCGAACAGGGTTTTGCGACCTGGAGGAAGGATCTCGCGGGCGCCATGACGCTGTTTTGCCCAAAACCACCCGACGCCGATACCAAGGAGCAGGGTGATGATGAGAAGTAGTAGGCTTGGTAGAGTGAAAATCATGATGCGTTATGTGTTTGTAGCTGCTTCATGCTGTACAAACAAAGGATTTTCATCGGCGAGAGTGGCAAATGCGAGGATCTGTTCAATGATCTGACTGCCCCGTTGTAAACGTGCGTCGAGCGTGCGAAGCTCCTCTTGCAGCTGCGCGTGCATATGGTTTTCGGCGTAATACTGAATGGCTTGCAGCGACGCGCTCGCTTCAAGGGTGGGATGCCGTAGATCACTCGAGATTTTTTTGATCAAGATCGATTGAAATTTATTCTGCTGTTGAAGCGCTTGCTCGCGCATCGTTACTTCTTGGGCCATGTGCAGGAAGGAGCGTGCCAGTTGGCCGAGCGCATCGGTACGTGCGGCTACTGGCGCGAGTTTTTGCGGGTCGAAGGTGCCATTCTCGAGGTCGCTAGTGACGCACGAGAGCAGTTCGACTTGGCGCATATATTCGGCTTCTTGATCGCGTAGCTGCTTGGCAGCGAGCGAGGCGTTGATACGCGCGCGCAGCAGGAAGGGATCGCAAGGTTTGAGCAGATGGTCGGTGGCGCCCATTTGGATGCTACGCACCACATTGCCCATCTCATCGAGCGCCGAGATGACGATCACTGGCAGGTGGCGCAGGTGTTCGTCGGCCTTCATGTGGGCTAAGACCTGAAAGCCGTCCATTTCGGGCATCAGCAGATCGAGCAGCACCAGGTCGAAGGGTTGGGTGTGAAGCAGTTCGATCGCTTCGCGCCCGTGCTCTGCGGCCACGACATCGTACCCTTCCATCGTGAGTTGGTTGGAGAGCATGACCCGATTGATTTTGTCATCATCAACAACGAGCATCATACCGCTTTGTAATGCCATGAAGACGACCTCCTGCGGTAATGAGCATTCCTGGCAGCTTCCAACACTACCACAAAGCACTTCGGGGTATAGACCGGGTGTGGTGTTCCGCTCAAAAGAGTGGGTTGGAGTTTGCACCTTGCTCGTATTCGCCGAAGCTAGCTTGGCTTTTGAGCAATGCATCGGGGCACGTGCCGTATAATCGGCAGGGTGCTCAACGGGGAGCGAGGGAGGCGTATGACAACCTGCCCTAAAAGACAATTATAGCATGTCTTGTTTGTTGATGCCGTTAGTGTAACTCTAGTTGTTCGAGTCGAGCGGCCCCCAACCGTAGCGAACCCCAGACCGTCAGCGCCGTGATCCCAAACGCCACCAGCCAACCTATCAGCACCAGAATGCGCAACCAGAAGCTGGAGAGCATCGGCGCGAAGAACAGCGGCCCAAACACCGATACCATAACGACCGCCAGATAGAGCAGGTAGAAGATCGGCGAGAGGCAGCTCGCTCGCGTTGAACTTTGTTGATTGGGATTCTCCCAGTCGAACTTCGGAAAGACCGCGCCAATACCCAGCGAAATACTACACACCCCCAAACCTGCCAGCCAGATGAGCAGGAGTGCGCGCACAATATCGATCGGGCTGGCCTGTGCGATCAGCGAGATGCCTAGCGTAAACAAGGTGCCGATGGTCGGGAACGGCAAGTAGGCCAGCACGAGCTTGGCGATCAAGATTTGGATGCGCTTGATTGGGGCGATATGCAGCAGCCAGAAGTTGCGCCCCTCGCGGCTGATGCTGGGGCCAGCCAGCGTGTTCGAGATCGTCAGGCAAACGAAGAAACTGATGCCGAGCGAGCCTGTTTGGCTTAGTAACGCGCCAGTTGGCTCATCGAACAGCGTTGGGCCGTCGCGTCGCAGCAGTTGGATCGTCCAGATCACCGCCATCACCAACGGGAAGATCAGTTGTTGCAGGTTGCGCAAATCGCGGGGGAAGATGCGCAGATCCTTCAGCAAAATAGCGCGCGTTTGGACGGAGAGGAACGGTTGCATTAGGCGCGTCAATAGCGGCTCGCTCGGGGTATCGGTGGTTTTGCGGCTGGAGCGTACGCGCCCACCTTGGGTTGCCAGATTCGTCCAGCCCGCGTAGTAGAGCTTTTCGGCCAGCAGCAAACAGCCCGTGAACACCGCGAGCGAGAGGATAGTGAACAGGCCGCCATAGGCGAGCAGCGTCAGCCATTCGCCCTTGCCCGCCGCCACCAAGGCGCGCCCGGCCCATGCCGAGGGGAACACAGGGATATCGAGGCCCCGTAGCGCTTCGAGCGACTGGATGCTGCGCATCTCTGGGGCGACTTCGTTGGCGAAAATGTTGAAAATGTACCAACTCGCCCCGAAGATCGCGCCGATCACCCCAACGATCTCGCGGGCGCGGCGCGCGGGCATGATGCGTACGACCATCATCACGATCAGCGCGGCCAAACCGGCAGGCAGGAGCGGCACGAGCAGGAGCACCACGACCAGGCTGATGTTGAACGCGAGGCCGTACCCTAGGCCCTGGCCGTAGCCCAGGAGCGCGGGGCCGAGGAATGCGAACAGGAGCAAGTAGGGCACCCACAAGCCGCTGAAGAACTTGAACAGGAACACCGCTCGCATGGGGATCGGCGCAACCAACAGCATATCGAGATCGCCCGACAGGTAGAGCGAACTGAGCACCGTGCCGATGCTTGTGAGCAGTACGACGAGCAACGCTAAAAAGAGTATTTGGCTCGGCAACGCATCGATGTACGGTTGCAGGTTGGACAACTGGAATTGTGGTGGTATACCGGGCGTGTTGTTGAGCCGTTCGAGGAACTGCGGGTTGCTGAGCGACCTCGCCATCGAATAGATCAGCCAGTACAGGCCATAGGCACCGAAGCCTAGAAACACCGTTATGATGATGAGGCCAATTTTATTGCTGAGCTTGCTGCGCAAGAAGTTGTTGCGGGTGATCTGCAAGCGAGCGCGCATCAAGACAGAGAGTGCATGAAACATGGTCTATTCGCTTGAGCGTGGCAGTGATACACAGGTGCGTGTTGATGCGTGCTGCCGCCGCGCATAAGTGGCATACATTAGGATAAAGCCGCTGCGATCTCGGCATCCTCCGAGCCGCCGGTCAGTTCGAGGAAGATATCCTCAAGGCTCTCGGCGCTGCGCCCGGCCCGTAGTTCCTCAATCGTGCCGATAGCGATGACCTGGCCTTGGCTGATGATCGCCACACGATCGCACATACGCTCGGCGATTTCGAGGATGTGGGTAGACATAAACACCGCCGTTCCGCGATCCGCGACTTCGCGCAGAATGTCCTTGATCAGCCGAGCGCTGCGAGGGTCGAGGCCAACCGTCGGCTCATCGAGGAAGAAGGCGCGAGGGTTGTGCAGCAGCGCGCCAGCGAGCGCGGCCTTTTGGCGCATGCCGTGCGAGAAGCCGCCCACAAGCTCATCGCCGCGATTGTGCAGGTCGAAGAGGCGCAGCAATTCTTCGCCTCGGCGCCGGATGGTCGCCTGATCGACTTGGTATAGCCCGCCGATGAAGCTGAGAAATTCGCGCGCCGTGAGCTTTTCGGGAAGGTAGGGTTGGTCGGGCACGTAGCCGATCAGCGATTTGGCAGCGATGGGTTCACGTTGAATATCGTAGCCCCCGATGCGCGCGACGCCGTTGGAGGGACGCAGCAGGCCAACCAGCATCTTGATGGTGGTGGTTTTACCAGCGCCGTTTGGCCCCAAGAAGCCGAAGATCTTGCCTGGCTGCACGCTCAGGTCGATGCCCTTGACTGCTTGGGTGTCGCCGTAGTGCTTCTGCAGGCCGATCGCTTCGATCATGGGGGTGTTGGTCGTTTGCATATGTTTGCTCCATCGCGTAATTCTGGAGAATGATACCATAAACCGTGTCTTAAAGATTGGCCGATAGAGCGCACTCCAAGTTGTGTCGGCCTGCAATGGCAACAACGAAGCGGCAGCCGTACGAGCTGCCGCTTGCGCTTCGCCTTAGTGTTCGCGAAGGACTTAGTTGATATCGCCAAGCCACTCGGCGGGTGTCCAGTCGTTGGTGCCCAGCGGCAGCGTGAACGAGAAGGTGGACCCCTCACCCTCGTTCGATTCGAACCAGATCTCGCCGCCGTGCAGATCGACCAGCGTCTTGGTGATGCTCAGGCCCAAGCCCGTGCCACCCGCCTGCTCGCGCAGCGGGTTATCGGCACGGTAGAACGGCGTGAAGATGTGATCCTGCGCGGCTGGCGTAATGCCCACACCCGTGTCGCGCACATCGATGCGCACATGATCGCCATCATGGACGGCGATCACATCGACGCGGCCACCTTCGGGGGTGTACTTGCAGGCGTTGTTGACCAAGTTCACCACGATCTGCCGTAGGCGCTGACGGTCGGCCACCACCGGCGGCAACTCCTCGGGCACGTCGATCGCCAACGAGATGGCGCGGGCCGTGAACTGCGAGTACAGCGATTCGCCCGCCTCGTAGAGCACCTCGGCCACATTGACTGTCTCACGGCGCAGGCGCATCTCACCAGCCTCGGCGCGTGAAACATCGAGCAGATCGTCGATCAACTCGACCAAGCGCACCACATTGGTCTTAACCACCTTGAGGAAATCGTTCTGGGCTTGGCTGAGGGGGCCAAGCGTACCTAGCAGTAGCAGATCGATGTAGCCACGGATCGAGGTGAGCGGCGTGCGCAATTCGTGCGATGCTGTGGCGATAAACTCGCTCTTGAGCCGATCGGCCAGCACCTCGCGGGAGATATCGTGGTACACCACCACGCCACCCAAGCGCTCATTCGTTGAGGAGAGCACCGGAGCGTAGTGCGCCCGCAGCGTGCGCCCTTCGACCTGCAACTGCTGCATCTCCTCGATCTGATCCGAGGACATTTCGAGCGGAACGCCGGGCAGCTCGCTCATCTGGCGCCCTAGGAAGACCTCCGCGCTGATATCCAAGATGCGCTCAGCAGCCGGATTGATCATACGGATGCGACCGAGGCGATCGCCCACCACCACGCCATCCGCGATCGAGCGCAGGATCGCCAGGCTCTTGCTGGCCTCCTCCTCGCGTTGCTGCAAGGTTAGCGCGAGGCGTTCGCTCTGCTCGGTGACGTAGCGGTACAACTGCGCTTTGGAGTGCGCCACAGCGATCTGGCCCGCCGCCGCCAACGCCAACTGGCCGTGCTCGTGGCGGAAGTGATCGGGTTCTGAGTGCGTCAGCACCAGCACACCGAGCGCTTCGTCCTCTTGCAGCATCGGCACCAGTAGCGCCGATTGTTCGCGGAGCGGCTGATCGGGTCGGTTCTGCCAGCGCGAATCCTGGGCCGTGTTCGGGATGATCATCACCTGGCGATTCGCCAACGCCAAGCCCGCCAACCCCTGCGCCCGTTCGAGACCCGTGGCGGCTCCACCCTGCTGACGATCGAGCGTGGTGCGGAACACGAGCCGTCCAGTGTTCGGCTCGACCATCATAATGCCGCCGCGCTCAGCGTCGGTGGCCTGTGCGACGAGCACCAACGCCTGCGCCAGCACCTCGCGCTCGTCGAGGGTGACCGCCAGCGTACGCACGATTCGGTAGAGCGTTTCGGCGCGGTCGCGGGCGATCGCCAATTCTTCTTGACCGCGCCCGAGTTCCGTTGTGGCATCTTGAACGCGCTGCTCAAGCGTGCTGTACAGCGCGTTGTTCTCGATCGAGGCAGCCGCCTGGTTCGCCAATAGCTCTAGCAGCGGCGCCGCCTCCTCAAGCGCTTCCTGATGCTCTTTGCTGCACGAAACCGTCAGCAACCCTTGACTCTTGGCCAACTGGCTGTTGAGCGGCAGCACCAAATGCAATTCGTTGGTTGTATTGCGGAACGGCAGCGTATCCACCAAGAACGAGGCGTTCCCGGTGCGACGGCGCTCGGTCAACTGTTGCGAAATCTGCTCCCAGGGATAGCTGGTTTTCTCGAGATCGGCAAGCCGTTGGCCATTTCGGCCAATCGCCACTTCGACGATAGTCGTGTTGCTGGAGTTATCGATGCGGCTGAGCGTCACACAATCGAACTCGCCGCTGGCCTGCACAGTCTGCGCGACTTCCTCAAGCACCACTTGTGGCGTGGTGCTGACACGCAGGCGGTTCGAGAGTTCGAGGTAATCGTGCAGCACGCGTTCGCGGCGCTGGGCGCGCAAGCGCATCCCTTCCTCAGAGGCGAGCGCGCGGTAGAGCATCAGGCTGACCAAACCCACGCCTGCAGTGCGCAATGCCCAATCGGACAGCGCCGCCCGCAAGTTCTCGGCTGGCACGCCAAACAAAAAGAGCGAATAGGCGAACCACACCACCACGAGCATGCTAGCGGCCAAGCGCCCCGGCAACAGCAGTGGTGCCGCTGTCGAGACGAGCAGGAGCGAGACCCACATCGGCGAGTTGTAGCCGCCTGTGACTGCGATCAGGGCCAATGCCGCGAGGGCATCCACCAACAGTAACCCCAGGATCGGCTGTTGTTGCTTGTTGGTTCGGCCATGCCCAAGCATCATACCTGTGATCGGCGCAGCGATAACCAACACAATCAGGAGGACCAAGGCGATTGGGAAACCGATAATCAGGTCGGTTCGCTGCATGGTTGCCAATACAAGCAACGCCAGGGCAAATGCCGAGTAGCTAAGACTAATTCTGCGCCGATCCAATACCATATTGACAACATTCAACGCAGATGGCTCGTGTGAACTCATAGCACTTCCTCCGAGATCCTGGCCGAATGCCGGATGCCGACCGCAGATTCGAGGGAATCCTCCGTAGGCTCCGACTGTTCAGCCTGTACCTCTAGCGCTAGCGCCAGCCCGATGGTGCCCCAGAAAAGGGCGACCATATGGCTGAATTCGATGTTGAAGAAGTAGTGATCGAGTAAACCGACAGCCAGCGCTGCGGCGATCGCAGCTTGTAGGCCGATCAAGCGACCGGCTAGCTCGACATCGCCGCGCGTGTGAAGGGCAGTGTGCAGCGCACGCCAACCCCGAATAAAGAAAGTGGTGATGATCCCGAAGAAACCAGCTAAACCGAGCAGACCGATCCGCTCAGCCATCGCAAAATAGATACTCGATACCCCAGCGCCCAAATCAATATCGGGTGCTTGAGCGAACCCGATCCCGAACAGAGGATAGCGCTGAATAATCTCAATGGCGTTCCTGTATTCATTGAGGCGCATCTGATTGGCTTGATCCTCGAAACGCGCACCCTCGATGAAACGCTCCACCATGCTTTCGCCGACCCCAAACACGAGGTACAGCATGATTGCGCCGAATCCGGCGGCTGCCATGGCCCACCAGAGTTTGCGGTAGCGCATCACCGCCGCGTACATAACGCCAACTGCCAAACCGCCCACCGCGGCACGCGAGGCGGTCAGCAAGATCGTCACCGAGAGCGTACCAGCCATCAGCCACAGCCACTTGCGGGGCAGCGCGGGACGTTCGGCCACCGCCTGTGTGATGACGAGCGCGCCGATCAGCGCTAATAAACCCCCGAAACTGTTTGGGTCCACCGAAAGGCCGATCGCTCGCTCCATGCCATTGGGGTCGTCTTCCACATAGCGCAACACGCGCCCGCTTTCGGGGTAGCCGAACCGCCCGAGCGATACGAGGAAGCGCAGAGCGACAGGATCGGGCAAGGCATAGAGGATTAAGCCCACCACTGCCGCCATCATGCCGCTGATCATCAAGCAACGCAGCACAAAGGTGGCTTGGTTGGGCGTACGCACGCAGTTGACCACGCTGAAGAAGAAGAGGATCGCCAGCAGGAATTTGAAATAATTGTGTAATGTGAGTGAATCGGGGCTGCCGCCGGAACCGAGCAAGAAGGAGAACAGCGTCTGGCCCATAAAACCGATGATCGGGAGACCGAGCGCGGTCAGTTCGAGACGTTCATCGGGGTATGCTAAAAGGCGTAACAACCACACTGCCATCACAGCGAGCAAGGCCAATTCGAGTAACGCAGGTGTTACTACAGCCTTGAATGGCAGCGTCGCAAAAGGCAGTTGGGTGCTTAAGAGGATAATCGCGGCTAAGCCTGCATTGGTGTTGACCAACACAGTGTAGCCACACGCCAGTGCTAAGAGCGCCGCGAATGCAGCCCAATATGGTCCGAAGGCTACTGCTGCACCACCTGCTAGACCTATCGCAATAGCAAGTAGAGCCACCAATGTATGGCGCAGCAGTGGGCTACGACCGACTTTAGCGACAAGGCGCACGCGTCGGTTTTCGGCGAGCGAATTCACAAAATTTGTATCGGTTGTGTATACACTCCCCTGCCATCAATTCCGCGTCCTAATGCGCTATTTAATGGCATTGGTTGGGGTTGCAACATCATAAAAGAAGCCTTGTTCACTTGCGCTTATTGTACTACAAATAATGGTAGTGACAAGCCTGCCCGAAGGCCTTTCCATTATACACCGATATGAAAAATATATTACATAGGTGCAAAAAGCAAGGGGGAGAAAACGACACATCCCCGTGGAGACGAAGGGGAGGCCGTTGCCAGAATGCAAGCCGAGCAAACGCTCGATGAATATGCGGAACGTGGATACAGCCGAGAATAGAGCTAACCAATCAACATAACATGCACTTCACGGGGGCCATGTACGCCGTGAGTCAATGTCATTTCGATATCGGCAGTTCGGCTTGGCCCGGTGATCAGCGTGAGGCTGCTGCTGTCGGCGAACACATCGGGGCCGTGGCGCGATTGGATCTCGGCGAGCGCCTGCCCTAAGCCGCGCACCAACTGGCTTGTGCGTAGCACTGCGATATGCACTGGTGCCAACAGCGAAGCTAACCGTCCGCGCTGCGGCCCACCGCGCACCATCAGCGTGCCGCTCTCGGCGATGCCCACATCCGCGCCCGAGATGCAGATCTGGGCTGGCTCAAGCTGTTGTAGCCGCTCAGCCCGATCCGGGCCCAATGCCACGCTATCGAGCTTGACGATCTGCAAATCCTCTAACAACTCTTTCAAGCCGGAAAGGCCGATCTGCTCGAACTCCCACGCGATCACGCTGGTGGCGTTGTGTTTTGTCAGCAGGGTGCGGATGTGCTCCAGAGCCGCAGCATCGTCGGGGCAGCGGTACACGTTGCCCTGCAGGCGCTCCAATTCCTGCGCGAACTGCTCGGCCAACTCCTCGGCGGGCGGGTGCACGAACGGCGGCGGCGCGTGGGGAGCCTGCGCGGCGAGCGCTTCGAGTTGGGGACGCTGCTTGGCGAGGCTCGCACGAATCCGGCTAAGCATCGCGTCGCGGGCAGAGCGTTGATCGGAGTTGTGAGTCATACCGTTTTCTACCTATAGTCTTGCGTTCGCAAACCGCTCAATCATCACGATTTGCTGCGTTGGCGCTGCTCCCACATCTCTTGGAACGAAACGGGCGCGAAGGTTGGGAAGTCACGTCGGCGTGTCCAAGCGCTGAGTGGCGGTGGCAGGCGGCGGATGCGGCCTTTGCGTCCGATCAAGCGGGTACCTAGCGAGGCCATCCGTCCGCTGGCGCGGTAGAGCAGCGGGCTCGTCATGGCCGTTTTCCAACCCGCGATCGTAGCGCGCTCGGTGATGTCGGCCTTGCCCGCCTTCACTGCGTCGGCGCGCAGCCGCAGCAGAAGCTCGGGGATGGCGATCCGCACCGGGCAGACATCCTGGCAGGCGCCGCAGAGGCTGCTGGCCTGCGCCAAGTAGTGAACGTCGCGCAGTTCGGGTTCGAGCAGGGGCGTGAGCACGGCGCCGATCGGGCCGGGGTACACGCCACCGTAGGCGTGCCCACCGATCGATTGGTAGACCGGGCAGATGTTCAAGCAGGCCCCGCAGCGGATGCACAACAGCGACTCGGCGTAGTGCGTGCCGAGAATCTGTGAGCGCCCGTTGTCGAGCAGCACCAGGTGAAACTCCTCGGGGCCGTCGTGTTCGCCGGGGCGCGCTGGGCCGCTGACCATCGAAGTGTAGACCGAGAGTTTCTGTCCGGTGGCCGAGCGCGCCAGCACTTGCAGCAGCACGCCCAAGTCGTCGAGGTTCTCCACTACGCGCTCGATGCCCATCACCGCCACGTGGATGCGCGGCGTGGTCGTGGTGAGCCGCCCGTTGCCCTCGTTGGTCACCAGCGTTACCGCGCCGCTCTCGGCGATGCCGAAGTTGACGCCGCTGATGCCCATGTCGGCGCGCAGGAAGCGCTGGCGCAGCACCTCGCGGGCCAAGTGCACCATCGTCTGGATGTCGTCGGTCGGCGGCATGCCCAAGTGTTTGGTGAACAGTTCGGCGACCTGCTCACGGGTTTTGTGCACCGCTGGCGCGATGATGTGCGAGGGCGTCTCACCCGCAAGCTGAATGATGTACTCGCCGAGGTCGGTTTCGGCCACCTCTAGCCCGGCGGCTTCGAGCGCCTGGTTCAGGTGAATCTCCTCGGAGGCCATCGACTTCGATTTGACGATCAGCTTGACGTTGCGAGCCTTGGCGAGATCGAGGATGTACTGGCGAGCGGCAGCGCCATCGGCAGCCCAACACACATGTCCGCCGCGCCGCTCGACGTTCTCGGCCAGTTTGCTCAACAACTCGTCTAAGCGCGAGAGCACCTTGGCGCGTATGGCACGGGCCTGGTCGCGTAGCGCATCGGCGTCGTTGAGCGCCTCGAGCGCGCCCCGCCGATTGCCGACAAAGCGCTCGGTAGTGCGTTCGAGAGCCGTCTGGAGCATTGGATTGTGGAGCGCCTCTTCAACGCGCTCGTAAAACGGAAGTGTTTGGGCTGCCATGATCTGCTCTTTTACACTTGCGCCGTTCGTATCGGCTAGCGGCTGAGATCCACCACGACGCGGCCTCGCACCTTCCCATCACAGATCGCCTGGGCCAGTTCGGGCATTTCGTCCAGCGAGGCCATCCGGATCATGCTTTCGAGCAGATCCAGCGGGAGATCGCTGGCCAGCCGTTCCCAAGCGGCCACGCGCGGCTCGTAAGGCACGTTCACCGAGGAGATGCCCAGCAGGTTCACGCCGCGCAGAATGAACGGCAGCACCGTGGTGGGCAGATCGAACCCGCCAGCGTTGCCGCTCGCCGCGACGCTGGCGTTGTAGGCGAGCGCTGGCAGTAGTGCGGCCAGTGTCGCGCCACCCACCGTATCTACGGCGCCTCCCCAGCGCTCGGATTCGAGCGGGCGGCCCGAGGGGGTCAGGCGGTCGATGATCTCGGCGGCGCCCAAGCTGCGCAGATAGTCGTGTTCGCTGGCTTTGCCCGTGGAAGCCACCACGTGATAGCCGAGTTTGGCGAGCAGGGCCACCGCCACGCTGCCCACGCCGCCCGTCGCGCCCGTCACCAGCACCGGGCGACCGCCCGGGCGCAGGCCGTGGTTCTCGAGCGCGATGACCGACAGCATCGCGGTGAAGCCCGCCGTGCCGATCGCCATCGCCTGGCGCATATCCAACCCCTTGGGCAGCGGGATCAGCCATTCGGAGCGCAGCCGCGCCAGTTCGGCGTAGCCGCCCCAGTGCGATTCGCCCACGCCCCAGCCCGTCAGCACCACCTGATCGCCAGGTTTGTAGGCGGGCGACGACGATTCCTCGACCACGCCAGCCAAATCGATGCCGGGCACCATTGGGAAGTTGCGCACGATCTTGCCGCGCCCCGTGATCGCCAAGCCATCCTTGAAGTTTAAGCTGGAATAGGCCACCCGCACCAGCACATCACCTGCTGGCAACTCGTCCGTTGAGACTTGGCGGACCGAGCTAAGCGTCGTGCGATCCTGCTGTTCGAGCACCAATGCTCGAAAGGTGTTGGTTGCCATGAGAAACCTCTTTGTTTAGTACAAACACGAACTGCGAGAGTTCGATCAGTAATCCAACGATATGCACTACCGCGCATCGACCATGTTCGCCAGCACCTCGGCCACGTGGCGTGCGCGGATGGGCGAGCCTGCGCGGCTGAGGCCGCCCGCGATCTGCGTCATACAACTCGCATCGCCCGTGATCAGCAGGTCGGCGTTGGTGGCCGCGATCTGGGCCAGTTTGCGGTCGAGCATGGTTTCGGAGATGCTGGCCTGCTTCACGGCGAAGAGCCCACCGAAGCCGCAGCATTCGTCGCAGCCGGATAAGGGCACGAGTGTGGCCCCCTCCACATTCTCCAACAGGATGCGGGCCTGTTTGCCCAAGCCCATAAAGCGCATTCCGTGGCAAGCATCGTGATAGGTGAGTGTGCCTTCGAAACGCGCGCCGAGGTTGGTCACGCCGAGGACATCCACCAGATATTCGGTGAGTTCGTAGGTGCGTTTGGTGAGCGCTTCGGCCTCGTGCTCTTGGCGTGTGCCGGCGAACACCTCGTGGTACAAGTGCCGCATCATCGCGCCGCACGAGCCAGAGGGCAGCACGACATCGTAATCGCCATCGAGCAGGTTGAGCGTATAGCTGGCTACAGCGCGCGCTTCATCGCGATACCCGGCGTTGAAGCCCATCTGTCCACAGCAGGTTTGGCCGCGCGGCACCACCACTTCGATGCCTTGCGCTTCGAGCAGGCGAGCCGCTGCCAGGCCGATCGATGGGTAGAGTTGATCGACGATACAGGTAACAAAGAGGGCGACCCGACGACGTGAGGTAGACACGATCGATCTCACCTTAACACTAGAGATAGAACTGCCACGACCTGCATGGTGTTGCAGGAACACAAGTGTCGCATTCGCATCGATGCTTGGCTGATGTTTCCTTACGTGCAGGCTGAACTGTCGGTTAGTGTACCATATTTTCGGCGTTGTCCCGCATTATCACCACGTTCTGTTCGTTGTTTGCGGGCTGCGCGTTCGACTCGAATGTGTGGATCAGGCCGTGCCACGGTGGGCGATGCAGCCAACTTTCGGCGTAGCGCCCGCCTGTGTAGCGGTCGATCACGCTGCGCCAGAAGCCGAGCGCTGGCACGTTGCAGGAGTGTGTGATGATCTCCCACTTGCCTGGGTATCGATCGAACAGTGTGGTGGCGACTCGGCGCCCCAAGCCGCAATCGCGGAAACGGCGCATAATGAAGAGATCCGAGATAGTGTGCCCGTTGGAGATTCGATCGGTATACCGATGCTGATCCATTAACACAAAACCGGCTAGACAAGAGTTCGCATAGATCAACAAACAACGGTCGTTGGAATCGTCGAGGTCTTGCTCAAAATAGGGGTGTCGGAAGTAGCCACAATCATCAACCTGAAAAGATTCGATTTCGCTGAGATCGTATTGATAAAACTGAAGCAGTTGGACGAGTGCCGGTTGACCCGAAGTAACGGAGTGCAATGTGATTTGCATAGTCGTCTCGCTCATTGCTAAGGGCAGGACACCGTGATCTTCTCAAATGGTATCATATTTGGCAAGCGATTTCCTGCCATGTCGTACCCACTAAGCGCTAGTTTGGTTGTTGTGAAAGGGATATTTGTATGCCTGTCGATCTCCAGATTCATACCATTGCGACGCCGCACCACGCCACTTGGGAGCCGCGAGCGCTTGTGCAGGCCGCACTGCAGGCTGGCCTCGATGCGATTGCGGTCACGGACCACAACACCACTGCGTGTGTGGAGGCTGCTCAAGCCGCTGGGCGTGAGCATGGGTTACGGGTGATCTCTGGTGTCGAGATCGATAGCGGTTTTCCGGCGGCAGGGCGGCCTGGTGCACCGTTCAAGTTGTGGCATACGCTGATCTACGGCGCGCCACCCACTGCTCCCGCGCTGCTTGAGTTGTGCGAGACGGTGTTCGCTCGTAATCAAGCCAACGCGCAAGCGCTGATCGCCGAACTGCGTGGGCGCGGCTTCGTTATCGAAGGTCTTGAAAGCCTCGGGCGGCCTGCCAATGTTGCTGATGTTGGTACAACACTTGCTCGACTTAACCAGTTACCTCAGCGCATTCAGGGGGAAGGCGATGAAGAAGCGGGAATGCGCTATATCCTTGAACAGGTTCCAGATGGTTATCAGCCAATCAATGTTGAAGAAGTGATCCAAGTAGCACATCGTTTGGGCGGCCTTGCAATATTAGCACATCCTGGCCGATCCAAGGGTATTTATGCTATTCCTGCGGATGCTGACGATATCGCAGCAATGGCCGCACGAGGGCTCGATGGCATCGAAGTATTTTATCCAACACACACACCTGAACAACAAGCGTACTACCGTACGTTGGCCGAGCAGCACGATCTCCTGATCACAGGTGGGTCGGATTCTCACGGGCCACATCACCCGCTGGCGGCTTGGCCAACCGAAGCTTGTCAGCGTTTCTTAGCACGCGTAAACACACCATAAGGAAAGAGTTGTATGTCGCGCGAACCGATTGCATTGATTATGGAGAGTATATCTGAGGCAGTTATCGCCTACGATATGCAGCAACATCTTATCTATGCGAACACGGCTTGTGTCGCATTGCTCGGCGTGAATCTCGCCGAACTCCAACATCATGCGATCAGCGACTTCATTCACCCTACCGACTGGGTTGCCCATCAACCGATGTTCGATGGCTTGTGGCATGGCGTTGGCTTCGAGAATGTCGAGTTCCGCATTCTGACGCACGCCCAACAGGAGCGCTGGTGCCTCAGCAGTTGGCGACCGCTCTACGATACCGATCATCGGCAGATCGGCATTTGCGGCACGCTGCGCGATATCACCAACCGCAAGCAGACCGAATTGGCCCTGCGTAGCACTGAGGTCCGGCAGCGCTTTATGATGCAGGCTAATGCGCTGCTGGCCTCTACGGCGGATTATCGGACGCAACTGCGCGAGATCGCTAAGCTCGCGGTGCCGACCATCGCCGATTGGTGCATCATCGATATGTACGATACCGATGATCAGATGCGTCGGTTCGTCATTGAATATGACAACAGCGAGCCGATCCCCGAAGGTATAACGCGCGCCTTAGTCACCCCGGTCGATCTCACGCGCGATCAGTTGCACAGCACAACGCTCCGTAACGGCCAAACCTTTTTTATGCCGCGTATTAGCAAAGAGGCGTTAGCGCAGTTTGCTCACAACGAGCAGCACCTAGCGGCCATGCGCGAGATCGGCTTTCATGCCCTGATAGCTGTGCCAATGCATACGCACGGCGTCACGTTCGGCGTGATCATGTTTCTTTTGAGCCACTCCGAGCGCTCGTTCACCGAAAGCGACCGCATATTGGCCGAGGAGCTTGCCGAACGCACAAGTTTGGTCGTCGATAACCAGTTGCTCCATCAAAAGGCGCAAATGCAACGCGATTGGTTCCAAGGTGTGCTATCGAGCATCGGCGATGCTGTGGTGGCGATGAATACGCACGGCCAGGTGACGTTCACCAACCCGGTTGCCGAGCGGTTGATCAACAAGAGCCACGGCACAGGTAGTACGCAGTTTGAGGATCTGTTTTATATCGTCGATGAAACGACCGGCGATCGGCTTGAGAACATCAGCGCGATAGTGCTGCGCGAGAACCGCATCCTGAACCTGAACCACGCGCTCCTGGTGCCTCAGAATGACGAACCACTCCCGATCGACATCAGCGCTGCGCCCATCCACAGTAGTAACGGCGAGGATATCGGCGTGGTGTTGGTGTTCCGCGATATCAGCACGAGGAGGTTCGCCGAACTGCAATTGGCGCGGCTGAATGCGCAGATCCAATCCCAACGTCAGCGACTCGATACGATCATCAGCACGGTGCCCGGTGTGGTGTGGGAGGCGCTCACCACCGATGAGCCGAACGTCCTCCAGGTTTATTTCGTGAGTAACTACGCCGAAACTTTATTGGGCTATCCCATCGAGGAGTGGTTCAATACGCCGCATTTTTGGCTGAAGATCATGCATCCCGATGATCGTAGACGGGTAGTGATTGAATTAACCAATATGGTGAAGTCGCGCAAGGGCGGCACCATCGAGTTCCGTTGGCTCACTAAGGATCAACAGATGTTCTGGATCGAGGCGCAATCGGTCGTTATCTTCGATGAGAACGGCGAACTCATCGGTATGCGCGGCATCTCGATGAATATCACCGCACGTAAGCGGGCCGAGGAGAATCAGCAATTCTTATCGGAAATCAGCAATATCTTGGCGCTCTCGCTCGATTATGAGGTTACCCTCAAGCAGATCACGAGCCTGATGGTGCCGAAGTTGGCCGATTGGAGCGTCATTCATATTTTGCGGGATGAGAATACCATACAGCGGCTCGGCTTCATCCATCGCGATCCGAGCCGTGCCACACTGCTGGAATCCACCCCCGAGATTCAGCCGATCAACCTGCAGCCTCGGTATATGGTCTTGGCGGTGCTGCGCTCCGGTCAAACGGAGTGTTACAACGATGTGAGCGATGAGATGCTCCGCGAAGCCACGTGCGACGAGCTTCTTTTTCGTATTGCTAAGCAACTTGGCTTCTCCTCGTACATCTGCGTGCCGCTGCGGGTGCGCGACCATGTGCTCGGCGCGCTCACCCTGGCGATCGCCGATTCGGGGCGGCGCTACGATTCCGTGGATGTCGAACTGGTGGAGGAGATCGCCCGCCGCGCCGCGTTGGCCATTGAGAACGCTCGGCTGTATGAGGAGGCGCAAGAGGCCATTCAGACACGCGATGTGTTCCTTTCGGTCGCCTCGCACGAGCTCAAGACGCCGCTCACCTCGCTGCTCGGTAACGCGCAACTGATGATGCGGCGCGCTCAGCGCGAGCAGAACTTGAACCAACGCGATATGCGCTCGCTGCAGATCATCAACAATCAAGCGCTGCGCTTGAACCGCATGATCTCCGCCTTGCTCGATCTCTCGCGCCTGCAGATGGGCCAACTCAGCATCGATCTCAAGGAGTTTAATCTTGATGAGTTGTGCCAGCGCACCATTCAGGAGGTGCAATCGGCGCTCGATATGCATACCATCCAGTATATGCCGCCCGAGCATCCGATTCTGATCGTTGGTGATGAATTGCGCCTCGAACAGGTGATTCAAAACTTGATCCAGAACGCGGTCAAGTACAGCCCGTTGGGTGGCACGATCACCATCGCCCTACAGCAAAGCCTGCACGAGGCCCGCTTGAGCGTCTCGGATCGCGGCATTGGCATCCCCAAAGCGTCGCTGCCCCATATTTTCTCGCGCTTCTACCGCGCCTCCAACGCCGATCCGCTGCATATCAGCGGCATGGGTGTGGGCCTTTACGTCGTTAAGGAGATCGTTGGGCTGCACAAGGGCCGCATCACGGTCGAGAGTCAGGAGGGTGAGGGCACCACGTTCACGATCTTCTTGCCGCTCGCCGATAACGCATAAGCAGCCCATGTGGTACAATCTCGGTGAAGGCGCAGCCCTCTGCATTGCTCATCGTTTGCCCACAATCCGCGCCGTAACGCAATTCGAAGCGGGAAGCGCGGCGAGTCGCTGTTCGCCCACGGTTTGATCGCAACTGTCAGGCGCTGAACGGCCACGCCGCCGTGAGGCGCAAGCGAGTGAACGTATGCTTACTCAGGCTGTCGAAGATGAGATCCGCGAACTCAGCCTTCGTTATGGCGAGCCGCGTCGCATCCAAACCGTGCTCTCAGGTGGCGTGTTCGATCCCCTCAATCGGTCAGATCGCTTCGGCGAGGTCTGCATGGTGGTGCGCCGCACCAACGGGAAACTGATCACCGCCATCAAAACCTTCTACCCCGCTGGCGCGTTTCGCCTGTTGACGGGCGGCGTCAACCACGGCGAGTCGCTCTTCGAGGCGCTTCAGCGCGAGGTGGCCGAGGAAACCGGCCTCGATGTCGAAGTTCAGCGTTTTTTGGCGGTCATCGAGTATCAACTTCCTGTGGGACAGGCGGTGTATCATTTCGCCACCTTCGCCTTCCTGCTCGATGAGCGCGGTGGCGAACTGACGGTACACGATCCTGGCGAGCGAATCGGCGCGTTCCGCGAAGTGGAGCCTGCCGAACTGTTGGAACTCGCCCAAACCCTCGATACCATCGAATCACGTTTCGATGAGGAGATCCACGGCGATTGGGCCGATTGGGGACGCTTCCGCGCGGTTGTGCATCAGGCGGTGTATTACGCGCTGCAAGACGAGTGATACCGCCCCGCCACGTTCGCGTGTTCAGAATGGTGGATGACCCATGTCGATCAAACGAACTGTTTG
The DNA here is from genome assembly GCA_937988885.1 of uncultured Roseiflexaceae bacterium. Taxonomy (GTDB): domain Bacteria; phylum Chloroflexota; class Chloroflexia; order Chloroflexales; family Roseiflexaceae; genus CALKHR01. The sequence continues at coordinate 232,466 of CALKHR010000080.1, forward strand.
TGTCACCGGCGCGGATCGCGGCCTTGGTCAGGCGCTCGCCGCCGGACTCCTCGCGCAGGGGTGGCGCGTGTTTGCAGGCCAATACATGCCCGATTGGCCCGAACTCGACGCCCTTCAGCAACAGTACCCCGATACACTCCACATTATTCCACTTGATATCGGTTCGCTCGTATCGGTGCAGGGTGCCGCTCGCATCATCGCCGATCAGGTCGAGCATCTCGACGTGCTGATCAACAACGCTGGCGTGAACTCGCCGAGTATGCTGCGCACCATCCGCGAAGCGCAGGATTACGACGAAATGCATCGGCTGTACGATGTTAACGCGCTCGGCGCGCTGCGCACGGTGGAGGCGTTGCTGCCGTTGATGGAGCGCGGCGGCCTGAGGCGGCTCTGCTTCGTTTCGTCGGAGGCGGGCAGCATCGGCACTAGCAAGCGCACCTCTTGGTACGGCTACTGTATGTCGAAGGCGGCGCTGAACATGGGCATACGGCTGATGTTCAACGATTTGCGTCCGGCTGGCTTCACATTCCGCGTGTATCACCCGGGGTGGGTGCGCTCGTACATGCGGGGCACCAAAAACGAGCAGGCCGAACTCGAACCGGAAGAAGCCGCCGTGCCCGCGTTGGCCTATTTTCTCAATAATCTCTCGGAAGAAGATGAGGATCGCCTCGTGATGCGCGATTGGCGGGGCCATGAATGGCCCTGGTAGCGCCGACGCGCCAACAAGGAAGCTACACTATGCCCATCCCTACCCTGGTGCTGTGCGACGACCATTGGCACCCCGCTGCCACTCCCCGTGCAGGGTTCGCTGCCCTTGGCGAGGATCCCTTTGTGTTCGATGTGATCGAGCAAGCCAGCGATTGGTCGCCCGAGCGTATGGCCCAATACCCGCTTGTGGTGCTGACCAAATCGAACAACTACTCTCATCAGGATGACAGCCCGTGGGTCGATGAAGCCGTGCAACTGGCCTTCCGCGACTATGTGCGGCGCGGCAACGGCCTGCTGGCCGTCCACTCCGGCACGGCGAGCTACCAAGATGCCCATATTCTGCGGGCGCTGTTGGGTGGCGTGTTCCTTAGCCACCCGCCGCAGTGCCCCGTCACCATTATGCCGAAGCCGGAACACCCACTCTGCGCAGGCGTGCAGCCCTACACGCTCACCGACGAGCACTACATGATGGCGTTCGACGCCACCGATGCCGATGTGTTCCTGACCGCGCACTCCGAGCACGGCTCGCAACCAGCGGGGTGGACACGCCACGAGGGCGCGGGTCGCGTCGCCGTGCTCACACCGAGCCACAATCTAGAGGGTTGGCTGCATCCGAGCTTCCAAACGCTGCTGCGCAACACCTTGCACTGGTGCAACGGCGCTACGACTCCAGCACCTCAAACTTAAACGTGGCCACTTGCTCGTTGCCGTTCACGCCGATGCGCACATCGAACTCCCAGATGCCCAGCATCGAGAACGGCCTGCCCTTGACCTCGTAGCGGCCAGGTGCCACCATCGTCGCTGGCATCTCTGGCGAGGCCATACCCATATCGCGCATCACTGGCGCCACAATCACCTCGGCGTCGCTGATCGGCGAACCGCCCAGATCGTTGATCTCAAACATGATGGTGCGGTCGCCCAGCGCCGCCCGATCCAGCGTCATCTGCACTTTATAGCTCTCGGTCTGAGTGGTCTGCACGATGGTGGACGAGCCACACGCAACCAATACCACCAGCAACAGGCTCAGCAACGGAAGCAAAAACCGCATCATAGACTCCTTGTAATATCGTAGGCAGCCGCGTCGATTCGGCTGCCTACAGTATTCATCAACTTTGAAGCATTCCAGTTAAACGTACAGCTGCGAGAGCGTCGGATGCGTCATGTCACCAACACACCAGATCACTCGACCGTTAGCTCAAACGGCAGCGTGATAATCTCGTCGTTATGCCTAAACTGCGCCCACAGCAGATAATGGCCCGACTGCGGGAAGGTGTACACAAAGCTGATCTTCGGCCCGAACACCGTGCCAGAAGCCAACACCGGATCGCTCGGCATCATCGCCTCGGCGGCGTGCACGTGCGCGATCGTCGAGGCGTCGTCGCTCATCGCGATCAAGTGGCCCGCCATGCCCAGCCAACCCTGCAGATCGATCACAGGCTGACCGTTCTGGCTGAACTCGAACGATAACGTGGTCTGCTTGCCCGCCACCAGGTTCTCCTGCGACGAAGTCAGTGTAATATCCAAACCGTTGATCTGGCGCTGGCCCAACCCGCCAGGATTCACCTCGGGAGCGGCCACCGAGCCACCCACCTCGAACGTGCGCAACACCAGTTGCGTGCCGCTCGCCTGGCGCTCGATCTCGATATACGCCGTGTACGTGCCGGAATACTGCGGCACCAGCACCATCTCGTAGCGGCCCGGCGCCACCCGCGCGGGGTGCACATGCTGGAAGTCAGCGCCACCGCCACCCACGACGATCAAGTGCATCAGCGCATCGTGGTGCGTGATAATATCCTCAACGGGCAACCCCGTCGAACCATCGCTTAGATCCATCGTCAACGTGAAAGGCTTCCCCGCCTCCGGCAGAGCAGGAACAGTGGTCAACACCGCGTTCACATGCGGCCTGCCGTAACTCGTCAGGCTGGGATTCGCGATCGCCCGCGCCTCCTGGACCTGCGCGTTGAACTGCTGAATACCGAACACAATCGCCAACACCACACAGACAACCACGCTCTGCGACAACGTCCAATTCAGCCACTTCGGCATCGGGCGCTGTGCGCGCTGGAAGCTCAAGCCCGTGATAATGCTGATGATCATCAGCAGCACCAACAGGCTCAGCGAAACGATCAACGCAATGCTCGTCCCAGAGAAGGGTTGGACCTCGATCGTGAAGGGGACACGCGCCGTACCTTTGCCAAGCGGCCCCTCCACCGTCACCTCAAGATCCCAATCGCCGTCGCGATCCACCTCGAACTCGCTGTAGTACAGCATCTTCACATTGGGGATCGTCTTCACTTGTGCGACGGGTTCGGCGGGGAACGACTGCCCACGGGGCGCGGCGCGGTACGTGATCAGCGCCTCACCGAAATCGAACTGCGGCACCGAGGTCAGATACACCGTCGAAGGCACCACGAACGGCGACTCAACCGTCACGGCCAACTCGTAGGGGCCAACCGTTTGTGTGAACGTCTGCGTATTCGCCGGGCCGTGGCCGCTGTGCGCCAGCACCTGCGAGGGCAACAGCAACACCACGAGCAACAGCGGCAACAACCAGTGTGATGGGTGCGCCCATCGGGACACACGAAAAGCAACAGGCTTCATAATCATCCCTATTGGTGCCCAGCCTGCTGGGCAGCCAGAACTTCGGGAGGCCACGTACTTTTGATGTACGCCAGCACCGCCCAAATATCATCGTCACTCAATACCGCGCCAAACGCGGGCATCGTACTCTTATAGCCGACTGGCGCTGTCGCCTGCCCACCGAACTTCGTCGTCGCAAACAACGACTCATCGCTATGGTGCCAGGTATGGCCAGAGGGATCGTGCGGTGGCGCGGGCCACGTGCCATCCGGGCGCGGCTGCTGCCAATCGGGCTGGCCCTCCAAATTCGCGCCGTGACACGAAGCGCAGTGCGATTGGTAGACCACCTGACCGCGCGCCACTAACTTCACATCCGTCGGATCGGCGGATGTCGTGCGCGAGCGGTTGCCCATCAAATTGAAAACCACCAGCGCAACCATCGCCACAAACACAGCGCCGATCACCAAATTTCGTGTCGCTCCTGGCTTGGAGCGCTTACGAGCATGCTTGCTCTGTTTCATTATAAATATGCTGCCCTTCTTTTGGATACGAATTTGCTGAGGAAACGCCAACACGCAACAGACGTATCCCCTAGCCAAACAACACGCGAACCAAAGAATTACGCAGCAATTATTGGAGGTCGCAATAGTGGGGGGAAGGTCGGCTGGCGAATCTGGTGGGACACCAACACAGCGAGCGGCATCACCATCAACACCACCACCAAAAACGTGAACGGCATCAACGCCGCCCAATGCTCGTGAGACGACATCGACAGTGGCGCGCTCGGCAGATCGGGCGCTCCCTGGCTCACCTGAATGCACGGCGAATAAACAACCGTCCTCGGCTGCACCACCAGCGAATGGCTATGCACCAGCGACGGCTGATCCGTAACTCGCGTGTGCTCCGAAGCGGCCTGCAACCAGAGCCAACAGTGCGTTAAACACGCGAACGGGTCGCCCAAACGCAGCGCAACCAGCACCAGCAGCATCGGCAACATCCCGATACCGCACCAGTTCCGTCGCATCTGGCCGCTCCAAAGCATATCCCCAAATCGCACTGTCATCGTACACATCGCATAGCATTCCTAACGCCATGTTGTACCCGAACCCCGAACCCCCGTCAAGTTTGCCGCAGTGTTGTCGCGCCGTACTGCATCAGCGCCGTTGGTTTTGGGAAAAGGTCGCGTCGGCAACCTCAATGCCCGTCGCTACGTAACAACCTCCGTCGTGTCCAACGTCTGCGCGCTCGGGCAGGGTGGCGCTAACGCGCCAAAACGCGCGCGTGCTGGAGCCGCAGCGCTCAATGCCTTTCTGCGCATTGCAACGCCATTCAATGCCCGCAGATTCTCCAAAAAACCTGTTGACAAACTGCTGTTCGCGTGGTAACATATGAATAGTTGCTCAATTGTTCAATTGTTGAGCAGAGGTATCAATCAGCGAACGCATTAGGAAGCGTGCAACGCCACCACGACAGACGTTATTGCGAAGGAATCTCAGCACCAGAGCTCAGTCTGTCGAAAGCCCATAGAAAGGACATTGCGGTGAGTAACACCATTCAACTTAATCTTTCTCTGGTGCTGCCCGATATCGAAGCCAGCGACGATTGTATCTGCCACCTCACCGATCGCCTGTTGGCGAACAAAGGCATCGAAAAAGCTCACATCGTCTCGAACGAGGGCGGCGACCAACTCTGCCTACACTACAACCCGAACCGCATCAACCTTGCGCAGGTGCAGCACCTCGCCAGCGAGATGGGCGCGACCGTCAGCCAGCGCTACCGCCACGAGCAGATCCCCTTCCTGGGGCTCACCTCCGCCGATGCTGCCGATTCGCTCACGCAGACTCTTGCGGCGCTGCCCGGTGTGTTGCACGCTAACGCCAACTACGCGGCTGGCCTGATCTTCATCGCCTACGATAGCGAGCGCATCGAGCGCTCCTCCATCGAGCAGGCCATCCGCCAAATGGGCGCACGCCTGCCTGTGCCCGCCCTGGTTGGCGGCAGCGCCGAGCATGCCCACGCCCACGATCACGGGTACGCTCACACCCACACCCATGCGCCCGGTCACGCGCACGCCCACAGCCACGCGCACGGGCACGACCACGGCCACGATCACGGCAGCGCGCCGACCTTCCTGCCGCATTGGATGCAGGAGCGCTGGACGATCATCCTGGTGGCGCTGGCCGGACTCTTCCTGCTGATCGGCTGGGTGGGCGAGAACTTCCTGGGCATGGCTTCGAGCGTTGCACTGGTCTTTTACGCGCTGGCCTACATCGCTGGCGGCTACGATGTCAGCACACACGCCATTCCGGGCCTGCTCAAGGGCAAGTTCGACACCGATGTGTTGATGCTGGCCGCCGCTGCGGGTGCCGCCATCCTGGGCGAATGGGCCGAGGGCGCGTTCCTGCTGTTCCTGTTCAGCTCGGGCCACGCTGGCGAGCACTACGCGCTAGATCGGGCGCGCAATGCCGTTAACGCGCTCGGCGATTTGATGCCCACCAGCGCCCGCGTCAAGCGCAACGGCGCGATTGTGGAACTGAGCGTTGAGGATGTGCGCATCGACGATGTGGTTGTGGTGCGCCCCGGCGACCGCCTGCCCGTCGATGGCGAGATCGTCAGCGGCCACAGCACCATCGACCAAAGCCCGATCACGGGCGAGAGCGTTCCCGTGGGCAAGCAGCCCGGCGACCAAGTGTTTGCTGGCACCATCAACCAAGCTGGCGCGCTCGACATCCGCGTGACGAAGTTAGCGCAGGACAACACGCTCAGCCGCATTATGCAGCTTGTGGCCGAGGCGCAGAGCCAGCAGAGTCCCACGCAGCAGTTCACGCAGCGCTTCACCGCCTGGTTCGTGCCAGTCGTGCTGCTCTCCTGTGTGTTGCTGACGGTTGTGCCGCCGCTGGTGGGCTGGATGCCGCTGACCGACAGCTTCTACCGCGCGATGCTGCTGTTGGTGGCCGCCTCGCCCTGTGCCCTGGCGCTGGGCACGCCCGCCACGGTGCTCGCGGGCATCGCGCAGGCCGCCCGCAATGGTGTGCTGATCAAGGGCGGTGTGCATCTCGAAAACCTGGGTGCGATCGAGGCGATCGGCTTCGATAAGACGGGCACGATCACCGAGGGGCGTTTCAGCGTCACCGATACGCTGCCGCTGAGCGGCAGCGACGCCACCGAGCTATTGCGCATCGCGGCAGCCGTCGAGCAGCAGTCCAATCACCCGCTCGCGCAGGCTGTGGTCAAGGCGGCGCAGGCTCAGCAGTTGACCCTGCCGCTGGCCGAGCAGGTCGAGAATATCCCCGGGCGCGGTCTGCGGGGCACCGTGGATGGCCTGCCCGTGTTGGTCGGCTCGCTGAAGCTATTCGAGGAAGAGTTCGGCGAGAACCCGCAGTTGGCCGAGGTCTTTGCGCAACTTGAGCAGACGGGTCGCAGCACGATGGCGATCAGCCAGGGCGAGCGCATTATGGGTGTGCTGGGCTTGGCCGACGCGCCGCGCAGCGGGGTGAGCCAAACGATGCAGCGCCTGCGCGAGCTCGGCGTGAAGCACTTGGTGATGCTCACGGGCGATAACACCAATGTGGCGCAGCGCATTGCTGGGCAGGTCGGCCTGACCGATGTGCGGGCCGAACTGATGCCCGAGGATAAGCTTGCAGCGATCAAGCAGTTGCAGGGCAAGTACGGCCAGATCGCGATGGCGGGCGATGGTGTGAACGATGCTCCGGCGCTGGCGAGCGCGACGGTCGGCATTGCGATGGGCGGTGCGGGCACGGCGGTGGCGCTGGAGACCGCCGACGTGGCGCTGATGGGCGATGACCTCAGCAAGTTGCCCTTTGCGGTCGGATTGAGCCGCGCCAGCCGTGCGATCATCCGCCAGAACTTGGGCGTGTCGCTGGGTGTGATCGCGCTGCTGCTGCTGACCTCGGTGCTGGGCGTGGTGCAATTGAGTGCGGCGGTGGTGCTGCACGAGGGCAGCACGATCGTGGTGGTGTTGAACGCGCTGCGCTTGTTGGGCTATCGCCAGTCGTAGGCGCTGTTGTCGATGGTATGCTATGTTTTGCGAAGCCCTCCATTGCACTGCTTTGGAGGGCTTTGTGTGTGCGATGCGCGTCCGCGAGTAGGGCGGCGCGCGTTTTGGCGCGAAGCGCCACATCTGTCCGAGCGCGCACACGTTGTGCACGACGTTGTTTGCCCGTAGCGACGGGAGTTGGGGCGCTGGCGGCCTTTTTCTTCCCCAAAAAAAGCTGGTGTTACACTGTTGCGGCGTTGTAGGTT